>WRAO01000005.1 GCA_009780175.1 Oscillospiraceae bacterium | reverse complement strand
ATAGATTGCTAGTGGTGTGAGCAAGATGCTTGTTGGTAAAATCCACGCTGGGGCGAACCTGTATTTAGCGTGGAAGAAGACATAGATTGCTGTTAGGCCGTGCATGACGACAAGCACAACTGGTGAGTCGTTCATGTAGAACCACGCGAGATAGCTCACGATCGTTGGCGCTATGAGTAGGATCAGGTATTTGATATACTTCATACAAAATCCACCTATCGCTCGTTTATAGTTTGCATAAGGCGAGTTTTTCGGAGCGAGAGAGTTGCTTGATGGCGTATTCGCGCTGCATGGCGGCGGGTTTGGTTGCTAGCGTCTCGGTGTAGACGAGCTCTAGCGGGCCGCGGCCTCGCGTGTATTTGGCGCCGGTGCCGTTGTTGTGGGATTCTAGGCGGGCATCTAGGTCAGTTGTCCAGCCGGTGTAGAGGGTGTTGTCGGTGCAACGGAGGATGTAGACGTAGTAACTCATGGCGTCTCTTCCGTGAGGGCTTCTATGAGTTTGCCGTGGATTTGTTCGGCGCGTTTTTTGAAGTTGTCTGCCAGGGTTTTGGCCTGAGCCTCGGTTGCGGCATAGAGTTCCAGGGCGAGGATTTGGTCTAGGCCGTCGCTGAGGGAGAGTTTTACAGTGAAGCCGATTTGCGGTTGGGGGAGGATTTCGGTTTTTATCATGGCGCGGCGGCGTTGGGTTTGGGCGAGGGCGATTGCCTTTTCCTCCGCTTTGCGGCGGACGGATTGGGGGATGCTGCCTTCGTTGATGCGCCCGTTGCGACGGCCTTTTTCGGTGATTTGGATCAGGCCGGATTCTTCGGTGAGGTGGTCGGTTTCTTTGAGTTCGGAGACGCACTCGGCGACGGCGAAGTAGGTGATGCCGGCGTCGCAGAGGGTGAGGTCGGTGAGGGTGTCTAGGTCGACCTTATCTTCCAGTCGGGCTAGGATGAATAGGATGAGGAGCTTGATTTCTAGTTTGTCGTGGATAAATCCGAAACGTTCCAAGAGAAGACCTCCCCTCATATGTTTGCTCTTATTATAATACACTTTGTCCAAGGGGTAAAGCGGTTGACATGAAATTGGTCGAATGGTAGAATAATAAGGCCCGATTTGGGGCGATACAAAGGAGACAACTATGTCGATGAAGCGATTTGGGGCTTTGGTCCTGGTTTTTTTAGTCCTGTTTTTGGCGGCCTGCGGCGGCGGTGCGGAGGAGCCGACACCGACGCCGGTGCCTACGCCTACGGCGACGCCGCGTCCCACCCCGACGCCGGAGCCAACGCCTGAACCGACCCCGACTCCATGGACAGGCCCGAGAAATCCGCTTACTGGTGAGCCGGTTGAGGAGGATATCAGCACGCAGCGACCGTTTGCGATTTTGTTGAACAATCTCCAATTGGCGCTGCCGCAGGACGGGCTTAGCCGGGCGGATATTATCTATGAACTCCCTGTAGAGGGCGGGATCACGCGGATTTTGGCGGTGTTTCAGGACATGGAAGACGTCGGCGTGATCGGGCCGGTGCGCAGTGTGCGGGACTATTTCGTGGACATTGTGCAGGCGCATGACGCGATTTTTGTGTTTGCTGGCGGCAGTCCGGCGGGGTATGCGGCGGCGCGGAATCGGGGTGTACCCCATATTGACGGTGTTTTAGGGTCTGGGCGGGAGTTTTTCCGGGATCAGGGCCGCGCGAATCGGGCTGGTTTTGAGCATAGCCTCATGACGTCGAGCGAGTTGTTGCTTGCGAATATTGGGAATCATAATTTCCGGATGGAGCATCAGGACGGGTTTGATACGGGGCTTGTGTTTGTGTATGACGCGGCGCCGATGGACGGACAGGCGGCCCATGAGGTCACGGTGCGGTTTTCGAATGTGAAGACAGGGGTATTTACCTTTGATGAGGAGACTGGGCTATATCGTGTGAGCCAGTTCAGCAATCCGCATATTGACGGCGCGACGGGTGAGCAGCTTCAGGTGCGGAATGTGTTGGTGCTCTACGCCACGTTCTGGGTCGCGGATAATTATGGGCGTCTCGGGGTGAATTTGAATCTCGGCGGGGAGGGGTATTTTATCTCCGGCGGGTATGTAGTGCCGATTCTTTGGACGAAGGGGAGCCATAGTGAGCCGTTTCTGTATACGCTGATGGATGGTACGCCCTTGGAACTTGCGGTGGGGCAGACCTATGTGAATATTATCAATGTGAATACGGGTGAAGTGACGATTACATAAATCAAAGCAAATGCTTGTATTTGTTTTGGACAAATAAAGTGAAAGGGGCTTTGGAAGTGAATTCCAAAGCCCCTTTGGTATTCTGTTTTTTGCCTCTGGTCGCACACTAGCGCGCATCCCCGTCGGCAAAAAGTTTTTTCGCCGTTGGCGAAGGTCTTTATGGCGTATTACAGCACATCCGTAAACAGCGGATCCGCCGGGATGTGGGGGTAGATGTGGATAGTTTCCCAAACGCCTTCTAGGGCGTAGGGCTCTCGGGCGAGGAAGTCGGCTCTGAGGGCTTCTTCGGAAGGGTAGTCATGGAGCATGAGAGAGCCGATGGTGACGCCATCGGCATTGAGGAGGCCCCCGCAATATTTCAGTGTATCGGCGGCTTTGAATTCTTTTTGGATTTCTTTATGTCTTGGTCTGACTTCTTTTCGGCAGGCTGGGGCGTCGCTGTCTGTGTAGTCGAAGGCGATGAGGGCAAAACGCATGGGGGTGCCACCTTTCTGTTTTTGTTTTGCTCAGCATATCAGAATTTTGATTCGATCACAAGCTGTTTGCGCTCGGCACGAAGTGCTGTATGCGATCATTTTCACATATCTTTGGATATTCACATACACTGTAACGAAGCTACTAGTTTCGTACTACATTCAAGGAGGTTATAACCCAATGCCTGATCGAGTTTTGCCCGGTCCGGTGCGAGATAGGGACTGCATCAAAGAGGCCGTCTGCATTCATACACGGAAGATTTTTGACTCCTGCAAGGACAAAGACTGCATTGAAGATTTGCGGTTTTACCCCTCGGCGGAGTCCCAGAGGTACATAGAAGGCGCGATCAGTGTGCGCGCAAAATCGGCGGAACTGCTCTACGTCACGACGGACGTGGAAGAGATCACCTTCAATCGGGGGTTCTATACGGTGGATCTCCGCTACTACTATAAGATTCGGGGAGAGGCTTTTGCCTTAATCAACAAGAGCAGTCCGATTACGGGGCTTGCGGTGTTTGATAAGCGGGTGATCCTCTTCGGCAGCGAGGGCAACGCCAAGATATTCACGTCTGACACGGTGGTCGGCGGTTTGGATGAGCAGTGTCTCGCGAAGACCAATCTGCCCACTGCGGTTGTTGAGGCGGTGGACCCCATCATTCTTGGCATGAAGGTTGTGGATGTCTGCGACCATCGCTGTGATTGTGAGATCACGGAGATTCCGCGCTGTATTCGGGATGCGTTTGGCTGTGAGCTCATGATGGGAGGCGATAGCCGGAGAGTTTATGTGACACTGGGCCAGTTCTCCATCGTGCGTCTGGAACGCGACTCTCAACTGCTGATGCCGGCCTATGATTACTGCTTGCCGGAGAAAGAGTGCATCGGGACGGGGGAGGAAGATCCCTGTTCTTTGTTCTCGAAGATCAGTTTCCCTGTGGATGAGTTTTTCCCGCCGGATACGATTGAGTCGTCGGATAACTACAGAGAGGCGAAAGCGACGCTGTATCGCTAGGAAGTTCTGTTTGAGAGGCCGCCAAAAGCGGCCTCTTTTGTGTTTCCGGGAGGGGTGATCGACTCGGTTGCTCGTTATTTTTGCACACATTGCATTTTAAGAAGAGGCCATTGCCAGCGGCCTCTTTTCTTTATATCTTTTGATGTTGGTGAAAATGAACAATAATGCGGGCGCATTTTAGATAAGTATGCCGAAATGACTACTTGACTTTTGGTAGGTAAATCACTATAATTACCGTAACATGAGTGCCTTGGTACGATGTTGGAAAAAATGAGATCTACCTAATCAATCATTCTATGAAGGAGGAAACGAAAATGACAAAGAAGTATCGCGTATTAGCTCTCTTGGTGGCGGTTCTCCTCGTTGTGGGCCTGGTCGCAGCGTGTGCTGGTCCGGCACAGCCGCAACCGCCAGCCGCAACGCCAACTCCGGCAGCACCTCAGCCCCCGACGAACGGTGGCGGCCCAGCAGAGGTTACCGAAGTTGTAATTGGCTCTCTGGGACCCCTGACCGGACCTGTTGCGCAGTTCGGCACAGCGAACCTCGCCGGTATTCAACTCTATGTCGATCAGTTCAATGCACGGGGTGGGCTTCAAATTCGCCTTGAAATCTTTGACGAAGAAGGCCAAGCGACGCTCGGCGTTGCCGGTTACTTTGACCTGGTTGATCGCGGTGTACACGCCATCATCGGCGCTGTGACCAGCGGCGTGACCATGGCTGTTGTGCCCCTTGCATATGAAGACAATATGCCCATGATTACAGCGACTTCTACACACGCAAATGTTACCGTAGACGCAAACACGGGCCGCGTGTTCACCAACATGTTCCGTTCCTGCTTCATTGACCCCTTCCAGGGCCAGAAGATGGCGGATTTCGCCTATGAAATCGTAGGCGCTGAGACTGTTGCGATCCTCTTCAACAATGAAGTGGACTACTCGATCGGTCTGATGCAAGCCTTCGAAGCTCGCGCAAATGAACTCGGCCTCGAGATCGTAGCGATCGAGACATTCCAAGTGGGCGTTGTAGACTTCCGCAGCCAGCTTACCAACATTGCAAGACAGAACCCGGATGTGCTCTTTATTCCCGCCTACTATCAGGACATTGCCCTGATCGGACCGCAGAGTGTTGCCGCTGGCCTTGACACCGTTCTGCTCGGCGCAGATGGTTGGGCGACGATTCTGGACTTCATGACAGATCCGTCTTCCATTGAGGGGTCTTTCTTCCTCACTGGTTTCTCGCCTGACGTTGATGATCCGCTGGTGCAAAACTTCATCGCCGATTTCGAAGCCGCGAACGGTTTTGCGCCGAACATGTTTGCCGCCCAAGCTTATGACGCCGCGATGATCCTCATCGCCGCGATCGAAGCTGCGATTGCAGACGGTTTCGCACCGGATGACGCAGGATTTAGTGATTCTGTCATCGCTCACATGGCTGCGACGGATTTGGTTGGCGTCACAGGCCACATCACATTTGACCATCTGAACAACCCGATCAAGACCGCCGTTATCCTGACGATTGAAAACGGTCAAGAGAGATTCTGGGGCTACTTCTAAGCTATAACGATTTTCCCCGATGTGCGCATCCCAAGGGAGGCTTTCTCCCTTGGGATGCACCTCGGCGTTTGGGCCAAGTTTTCAGGATGGACTTGTTTAGCACTGAGAAAAGGCACTTTTTGGAGTGTTTTTTCTCAGTGCTAGAGTACTTTGAAGAGAGGGTAGTGTGAATTTTGGATATTACATTGCTGATTTTGCAGCTGATGAACGCACTCGAATTGGGGTCGATCTATGCGCTGGTGGCCCTCGGGTATACCATGGTATACGGCATCGTCAAGCTGCTCAACTTTGCCCATGGTGATCTCATCATGGTGGGTGGGTATATTGGGATATTTGCCCTGGCTGCCGTTTGGATGCCGCCGGTGCTTGCCGCCGTGGTTACGATTGCGGGCTGTGCCTTGCTTGCGGTTGTGATTGAGAAGTTGGCTTATACGCCGCTTCGTACTGCGCCGCGTCTGTCGCTCCTCATCACGGCGATCGGTATTTCGATTTTGTTGCAGAATTTGGCGCAATATTGGTTTGGGGCCGATCCAATGCCGTTCCCGGCCTATAGACTGTTCCCGCTGGGTGCGGTTTATCTGGGGGATCTTCGGATTTCCTATATTTCGATTATGACCCTGGTTATCACTGTTATTTCCATGGTTACGCTTACGCTTTTGGTGCAGAGAACGAGACTGGGCAAGGCGATGCGTGCGGTGAGTGAGGACGCGGGTGCGGCTCAACTCATGGGTATCAATGTGAACCACATCATCTCCTTTACCTTTGCTGTTGGCGCGGCGCTTGCCGGTGTCGGCGCATTGCTCTATAGCGCGCAGTTTCAGATCATCATGCCTACCATCGGGTTGATGCTCGGAATGCGGGCATTTGTCGCCGCCGTACTCGGTGGGATCGGGTCGATCCCCGGGACGATGCTGGGCGGCTATCTCATTGCGCTCTTGGAAGTGGCAGTTATTACGGTTGGCTTCGGGCATTTGAGAGACGGCGCGGTGTTTTTGATCTTGATTATCGTGCTCATGGTAAAGCCGACCGGAATCATGGGACGACCCATGATGGAAAAGGTATAGGGGGGATTTGTGATGAAACAGTTTACGATCCCTATGCCAGTGCGGTATGGCATCAATGCGGTTCTGCTTGTCTTGTTCCTCTATTTTGGGAACATGTTGCTGCAGAGCGGCGTTTTGCCGCGCGCGCAGGTCGATAATGTGACGCAAGTGGGTATTTTTATTATGCTGGCGGTGTCGCTTAACCTGGTCACGGGCTATTTGGGGCAGCTGCCGCTGGGCCATGCCGGGTTTATGGCCGTGGGGGCCTATGCGGGCGCTCTGTTCTGGCGCAATACCGGATTTATGCCAACGGAGCTCTCCATTGTTGGAGGCCTTTTGACGGGCGGCGTGGTCGCGGCGATTTTTGGGATTATAATCGGAATTCCAGCGCTTCGGCTCCGGGGAGACTATTTGGCGATTATTACGCTTGGCTTTGGCGAGATGATCCGCGTGGTAATCAACAACAATCCGCTCGGTCTTACAGGCGGTGCGATGGGCTTGATTGGGATTCCGCGGCATACCTCTTTCATTCTGGTCTATGTCTGCGTAATTATTACCTGCGTGGCGATTCATATGCTGATGAAAAGTCGGCATGGGCGGGCGATTTTGTCCATCCGGGAGAATGAGATCGCGGCGGAGAGTTGCGGGATCAATACGACGTATTACAAGGTTATGGCTTTCGCGGTGTCCGCGTTTTTTGCGGGGGTTGCCGGGGTGCTCTTTGCGGGGCGGCTCGGGATACTGGTGCCGGGCGATTTTAACTTTATGAGAAGCATCGACATTCTGATGATCGTTGTGCTCGGCGGAATGGGTTCGATGATCGGCAGTGTAGTTGGTGCCGCAGTTCTGATTAGTTTCCCGATTATGATGCAGGGTGTTCCGCCTCTGGTTCAGGGATGGCCATCATGGATGCAGTGGCTTGCGCCTGCGGCAACTTGGGCTGCGGCGAACCGTTTGATCGTCTATGCGGTGCTGCTCATTATCGTGATGATTTTCAAACCGAGGGGTCTGTTTGGTAACTACGACTTCTCCCTTTCCAGGATTTTGGAGAATATCGTTCGCTTCTTTACAAGAGGACGCGCAAAGAAGGGGGGCGAGGACATTGGCTAATAAAAATGATCCAAGAGCGCCTTTTATTCCGGAGCGCGACCAGGACAAACGTCCGGTACTCGAATGTGTCGGCCTTGGAATCGACTTTGGCGGGTTGACTGCGGTGAATGACTTTAACCTCACCATTGCCCCGACGGAGATTTGCGGTCTGATCGGTCCGAACGGTGCGGGAAAGACGACGATTTTTAACTTGCTTACGAAGGTGTATCAGCCCACGCGCGGGTCGATGTATCTGGAGGGTAAGGATACGAAGTATATGACCACCATCCAGGCCAACAAGGCCGGGCTTGCGCGGACGTTTCAGAATATCCGGCTGTTTAAAGAACTCACAGTGTTGGAGAATGTGTTGGTGGGGCTGCACAACGGTATGGACTATCGTTTGACGGAGGCGCTGTTCCGTCTGCCGGGTTATTGGCGGGCTGAGCGGATTGCCAGAGAGCGGGCTATTGAGTTGCTGTCTATTTTCGATATGCAGGATGTGGCGAACAATAAGGCGGGGAGTTTGTCTTACGGGGCGCAGCGTCGTCTCGAGATTGTGCGGGCGCTGGCGACGAATCCGGCGGTGCTGCTCCTCGATGAGCCGGCGGCGGGTATGAACCCAAATGAGACGGAACATCTGATGTTAAACATCAAGAAGATTCAGGAGACGTTCCAGATCGCCATCTTCCTCATCGAACACGATATGCACCTGGTTATGGGGATCTGTGAGGGTGTGGCTGTGCTCAACTATGGGAAATTGATCGCGAAGGGCACGCCTACTGAAATCCAGAGAGATCCGAAAGTCATTGAGGCTTATCTGGGGACTGGAGGTGGGTCGCATGCTTAAAGTGAATAATATGAACGTCTATTATGGGCATATCTATGCCATCAAGGACGTAAATTTCCATGTAGATGAGGGTGAAGTCGTCACCTTGATCGGAGCGAACGGCGCGGGGAAGAGTACAATTCTCAAGACCATTTCCGGCCTGCTCCGGAGTAAAACCGGGTCGATCTCCTTTGCGGGGGAAGAGATTGGGCATATGGCGTCTCATACGATTGTGCGGCGTGGTCTGGCGCATGTGCCAGAGGGACGGCGGGCGTTTTTGCAGATGAGCGTGCAGGAAAACCTCGAAATGGGGCATTATACCCAGCAGGCCGCTACGATGCAGGAGCGCATTGAGCAGGTATATAAGAAGTTTCCGAGGCTGCTGGAACGGCGGAAGCAAGTTGCGGGGACACTTTCGGGCGGCGAACAGCAGATGCTGGTTATGGGCCGGGCGATGATGTCTAAACCGAGACTGCTGATGCTGGATGAGCCCTCAATGGGTCTTGCGCCCTTGTTGGTGGAGCAGATTTTTGAGATGATCGGCGAACTGAATCGAGCGGGTACAACGATTTTGCTGGTGGAGCAAAACGCGCATATGGCGCTTCAAGTGGCGAACCGCGGGTATGTACTGGAGACTGGGAAGATCGTGCTCACGGACGATGCCAAGGCGCTGCTGGCGAGTGATGCGGTGCGGAAGGCGTATTTGGGCGGGTAAGGCGATCTCCGATTTCGGCTAAAATGCTTGCACGTTAGTTAAATTAGATAAGAGGAAAGAGGATTTGGAACTAAATTCCAAATCCTCTCATTCGTTTTGTCAGGGGCAATTGAATGCTCTCTCTTTATTTTACAGAAGACCATATACATAAAAAACCACATTTAACACAAACACAAATAAAAAAGTGATTAAAATAAATACTATATTACGCTTTTTGTGCATGACAATATAGGCAATATATTCGCGGATCAGCGCATTAGGCAAATAATAAAGTGCGGTTTTCGAACCGATGCCTTCTATTTTTAACCCGACCATTTTTGCGTAGATTCCTGTTCGAAGCAAATGGTAATTACTGGTTGCGTAAATGCAATTATATTGCTTGCCTTTGGAATGCGTATCCATTATTTCTTTAGAAAACATCATGTTTTGCAATGTCGTTTTTGATTTATCTTCTAACAAAATATCGCATGCCTCAACATCTTTCGATAGAGCATATTCCATCATTGCCAAAGCCTCCGGCCTTGGTTCATCACTCCCTTGGCCGCCGGAAAGGACTAGCTTTGGTGCTTCGGTTTCTTTTCTCTGCTTATGATAAAATAATATTGCCTTATCCATTCGCCCGGCAAGCAGTGGAGGAACCTTGCCATCTATTAGGCCGCTGCCAGGTACGATAATATAGTGCTGATTTAATTTCGGACGTGAGAAATTGCAAAGAATCGTTGCGACGACGTAATGTATAAAGTGAAAAAAGTAAAAAAGCAGCATACCATAAGCGAAGAAAATAAAAGTGCCGAGCGGCCTTGGTACGGAAACCACCTCCATTAAATATTCTGCGGCCAGAAAGCAAATTAAGCCGATGGCCAAGAGAAAAGTCAATGCATTGGAGAGGGATCTGCTTTCTTTTTTGAGTACATGGTAAGCGTTGACTAGTAAAATAACAATCAGCGCATATATGCCAAGAAGGACCACTAAAACAATTGGGGCGATGATAAGCAAAAATAAAATTCTTGCGATTATGCTCCCGTTGTCGTACGCAAGTGGATTTAAATAACTTGTTAAACTCACCACGGCTGATATCCAAAATAAGCTAAATGCGAAACTGGGGATAAGGCTCATTTTGTTTCGCCTATATGAGATAACAAATCCTGTCAAAGACAGTAGTGGAACGAGCAAGAACCAAATCGACATTCTAAAACCACCTTATCCGAAACGATGCAGCACACCCGGTAACCTTACTGTGAATTATACCATATGCGTGGTGTTAAGGCGAAGTAATTTTCTTTGCCCGGAACGTGGAGGGAGTGAACCGATAGGCCTCTTTTTTATCCATCTTCGTAATATACCGTGTGGCGATTTGTTTGTTGCAGTTTGGGCAGAAGATGGCGCCATGGTATTGGGAGAAGTCTAGGGTGCCTTCGATGATGCGGTCGTTATACATCTTCACGAAATTGCTCTCGCCGACTTTTTGATAGTGGGCGATGAACTGCCCGCAGTAGCCGCAGGTGACCGCTAAAATGTGGCTGCTGCGGACTTTTTTGCAGTGGGGGTTTTTATAGATTTGCATGGGAGCGCTCCTTTTTGAAAGAGAAATCGGGTGGGGCTGGCATTTTTTATGAAAATGTGATAGAATGATACTAAGGTCCGTTATTAGGAGAGTGTTATTTTGTTACAAAGTATTTTAATTCTGGTGGTGCTTACGCTGATTAGCGGCATTTTGTCATCTTCGGAGATTGCGTTGAGTTCTGCGAATCGCAACCGGGTCAAGATGTTGGCGGAGGCGGGAGATAAGAAAGCGGAGCGGCTTTTGAAAGTCATGGATGAGCCGAACAGTGTCTTCGCGACCACGCAACTCTACATTACCTTTATCGCCTTTTTCTCTGGCGCCTTCGCGGCGAACGCCTTTACCGACCCCTTGATGGCATGGGCCATCCGGGCAGGGCTGCCGATTTCCGAGGGGGCGATTGAGCCTGTCGTATTCATTTTCATCACTGCGCTGCTCACCTATCTCACCCTCATTTTCGGGGAGTTGGTTCCGAAGCGGATTGCGTTGCAACACGCTATTCCGTTTGCGCTCCGGGCGATTTATTTGCTGCGTGCGCTCTCGATTCTCGCGTTGCCCTTTGTGAAGCTGCTCTCTGTTTCCGCGAAGCTGATTTTGACACTGATCGGAATCAAAGGGGAAAAGCCGGAGGAAGATGTGACGAAGGAAGAGCTCTTGCTCATGGTGGAGTCGGGCAGTGAGCATGGGAATATTGCGGAGAGCGAACAGGATATGATCGAGAATATCTTCGCATTCGACACCATGACGGCTGCGGAAATCTGCACACATCGCGTGGACGTGATTGCCCTGCCGATTGAAGCGGACTTTCACACGGTGGTGGAGTTGCTCATCAAGGAAAACTATTCCAGAGTACCGGTGTATGAAGAGAGCCTGGATAATGTACGCGGCATCTTGCATGCCAAAGACGTGATGCATTACATGGTCAATCATCCGGATCGCGTGGATTTTGATTTGCAAAGTTTGCTTCGTGAGCCTTATTTTATTCCGTCTTCCAAAAAAACGGGTGAGTTGTTTCAGGAGATGCGCAAAGATCGGATTTACATGGCGATCGTGGTTGACGAATACGGCGGTACGATGGGGATTGTTACCATGGAAGACCTGGTGGAAGAGATTGTCGGCAGTATCCACGACGAGTATGACGCGAACGAGGTACCGGATATTCAGCCCTTGGACGAAAACACCTTCGAAATCCAAGGCGGGGCCTATCTAGAAACCGTGCGGGATTTCTTCGAGATGGAGTTACCCGTGGACGATTATGAGACGCTCAGCGGCTTCTTGGTCGGGGAGCTCGGGTATATTCCGGCGGAAGATGAGAAGCCGGAGGTTGTGTTTGGAGGGCTGAAGTTCCAGGTTGAGAGTGTGCAGGATTTGCGAATTGCTACGGTGATCGTGACGCGGCTTGGTGAGGAAGAAGCGCCTGAAGAGAGTGTAACATAAAGTGAGAAACAAGAAAAGCATCCGAAGTTTTTAGCCTCGGATGCTTTTGCTTGTGTGGGGTTGAAATAAGAAGATTTACTTATTCGTGTTGATATTATAATGACTCTTTTGGGCTCCCTTGCACGTTTTGTCTCTGTATTCATACCATAGAGTAAGCATGCAGATGAGAGGAAGAGGTGCTATGAAGACAATTGTAGTAGACGCAGGGCACGGCGGCGCTGATAGCGGTGCTGTGTATGGGGGACGTTTGGAGAAGGACGACAATCTGGACCTGGCCCTCGCGGTACAACGGAGACTGGAAGCGCGTGGGCAGAGGGTGGTTATGACGCGGAGTACGGATGTGTTCCTGCCGATGACAGAGCGGAGTGCCGTCTCGAACCGGGCGGGAGCGGATTTGTTTGTATCTATCCATAGAAACGCCGCGGAGTCGCATGCGGCGAATGGGGTAGAGAATTTTGTGTATCTCGATCCGACCACGTTTGAGGTGGAAGCTGCTGAGACGGTGCTTGGGGAGATTGTACGGGCGGGTGTGCAGCGGGATCGCGGGGTGAAGCGGGGGAATTTTGCGGTGCTCCGGAATACGAATGCGCCGGCGATGCTGCTGGAGATGGGGTTTATCACGAATGAGCGGGATAATCAGTTGTTTGATGAGAATTTTAATGCGTATGCGGACGCGATTGCGCGGGGGGTGTTGCTGGTGTTGGGGGTGCGTTAGTGGCGATCAAGCCTAGATATAAAATGATATTATAAGTAAAATATATTTTTGGTCTGGGGGTGAGAAGAATTTTGTTGGAGCGCTTCAACAAATCTATACTGAAACTACTCCTGCTTGTGCTACTCATTCTACTCTTGGTTGGGTGTGCGGAGGAGGCTGGGGGAGCAGACTCGCAGCCTGTTGTACATTGCTATGTCCCGCTCCGGGAGGGACCCGCGTTTGGGGTTTGGTGGTGGAGCGCTGGAGACGACGAGGCGGACTTGCGCTATTTGGACTTTGCGGATGCGCAGGGGATTACAGAACTCTACTTTGCCGCGGGAGTTACAAGACCGGATTGGTGCCAGGATCGGACAAGTGCGTTTATCGCGGAGGCGCGCACAAGAGGGATTGCGGTGTATTACCTGACGGGAGATTGGTCGTGGATCCACGACGATGCCGGTCTTGTGGAGCGCATGGAGGTGTTTTTGGCCTACCAAGCGTCGGCCTGCGAGATGACGCGGTTTGCGGGAGTGCACTTGAACGTGGAACCGCATCAGGATCCGGTGTGGAATGCGGACACGCGGAATGAGTTGCTGCAGCGGTATATGGACCTCAAAGTGCGGACAACGGATCAGTTTGGGCCGATGGATTGGACGATTCCGTTTTGGTACCGGGACGGGGCGTACGATTTGATTGTGTATCGCGGGGAAATGATGTATTTCTATCGCGCGGCGATTTTGGAGGCGACCCGGGTGTTTGTGCTGTCGTATCGCAACAGCGCGGAGGCGATGTATCAGATTGCGCAGCATCATGTTGCGTTTGCGCGGGAGATGGGGCGGCCGATCTTTTTGTCTGCGCTGGTTGAGCCGGGGTTTGAGAACCCGGGATATGACCATGTCTTTTTCTCTTCACTGGGATATGCGTATATGATGGGGGAACTGGTGCGGCTCCGGGAGCTGGTTGATTACGCGGAATTAGGGATTGCGGTACATGAGGTGCGGGGGTGGTATCGGATGTGGGCAAGGGATGGGGCGTAATGGGAATCGGAAAGATCCTATTTTCGACCTTGACAAGAGGCGACTTTGGCCCTATAATTGAGAAGTTAGAAAATTTCGGGATGTGGCGAAGTTTGGTATCGCGCTTGGTTCGGGACCAAGAGGCCCTGGGTTCGAGTCCCAGCATTCCGACCAGAAAATGCCGTCAACTTTTGTTGGCGGCGTTTTTGTGTTATGATGGGGGTGTTGGGAGGTGGCTGGGTTATGAGGAAGCGGATTTTTGTGGGGATGTTGGCTTTGGTGTTGGCTTTGATGGCCGGAGGTGGGGCTATGGCGGCGTCTTGGGCGTGGCCGGGAGGCGGCGAGAATATTGACGAGATGGCTAGCACAGCGACATATATTGTTCGGGTTGAAGTATTGGCCGGAAGGCAAGTTCGGGTGTTAGAGGTGTTCCAAGGTGATATTCAGCCGGGAGATACGATCAGTGTAGGGCATCTGGTCGGTGTTATATCAAGACTTCTTGTGAATTTCCCGCGGTTTCAACTTGTACCGGGGGATGATTTGGTGTTATTTTTGTCTGTTGATTCGATTTCTTATCCTGCAGCAACCTTGTTAAATCCATGGCAAGGAGCATACAGATTTCCGCATTGGAACGAAAGTACGCTGACTTTGGATGCCCATGTGGGATTAGAGGATGCTTTGGGCCATATGAGCGGACTGCCACTCACAATCGGAGATTTGGTGCGGATTGCAGAGGAGAATTTTGGGGATGGGCCGCGGGAAGTGCTTGCGCATAGCGGGGCTGGGCGGGTTCATCCGGGGGTTTTGGTGTTATTGGCGGCGTTGGTGATTTATTGGAAATGGCAATTATGGAAGGATACGGATGAAGAGGGGAAGGACGAGGACCTTGAGAGATAAATTTTCGATCTTAGAACAAATATTCGGCTACAAAGCCTTTCGCGGCGGTCAAGAAGAGATCATCGACGCCATTCTGTCCGGGCAAGACGCGCTTGCCATCATGCCGACAGGGGCGGGGAAGAGTATTTGTTATCAGGTGCCGGCTTTGCTGTTGGACGGGATTACGCTTGTGGTTTCGCCTTTGATTTCGCTAATGAAGGATCAGGTGGGGAGCCTCGGACAGGCCGGGGTACGGGCGGCTTATATTAACAGTTCGCTGACGGCTTCACAAGTGGATCGGGTGTTGGAGGAACTCCGATACGGGACGTATCGGCTTTGCTATGTTGCGCCGGAGCGCTTGTTGAACAGTCGGTTTTTGGAGACAGTCTTCAAACTGGACATCGCGCTGGTGGCGGTGGATGAGGCGCATTGCGTGTCCCAGTGGGGGCAAGATTTTCGGCCGAGTTATTTGGAGATCAGTCGGTTTATTGAGGCGCTCCCGGAGCGGCCGGTGGTGGCGGCGTTTACCGCGACGGCGACGCAGCAGGTGCGGCGGGATATGGAGGCCTTGTTGGAACTCCGGGATCCGCTCGGGGTCACGACGGGGTTTGATCGGGAAAATTTGTATTTCGAGGTGCAGCGCCCGCACGGACGGATGGACGCGGCGGTTCGGTTCGTCGAAGAGCGGCGAGGCAAGAGTGGGATTGTGTATTGCCTGACGCGGAAAGACGTGGAGCAAGTTGAGGAACGGCTGGTGAAAGCAGGCATCCCGGCGACGCGGTATCACGCGGGGCTTTCGGATGAGGAACGGCGGCGCAATCAAGAGGCCTTTCAGGCGGATGAGTGCCCTGTGATGGTGGCGACGAACGCCTTTGGAATGGGGATAGATAAGTCTAACGTGACCTATGTGCTCCATGTGGGGATGCCGAAGAATTTGGAAAGTTATTATCAGGAGGCAGGCCGCGCCGGACGAGACGGAGCTCCGGCGGAGTGTGTGTTGCTCTATGCGGAGAAAGACATTGCGCTCAACACATTCTTGATCCAGAGAGATAGCGAGGAGCAGGAGGGAATGGACGCCGATCTGCTGGAGCTGTTGGTTGCGCAGGACCGAGCGCGGCTTTCTAGTATGGTGGGATATTGCAAGACGACGACTTGCCTCCGGCGGCATATCCTCTCCTATTTCGACGAGCCGCGGGCGACAGACTGCGGAAACTGCGCGAACTGCAAACAGACCTTTGCGGAGGTAGATATTACCGTCGAGGCGCAGAAAATATTGTCCTGCGTGAAGCGGATGGATGAACGGTTTGGGAAGGTTTTGGTTTCGGAAGTTTTGAAGGGAAAGGAAACAGGCAAGCCCGTGGAGTTTGGACTTCATCGGCTCAGTACATACGGAGTATTGCGCGACCTGACAGGCAAGCGGATTTTGGAGCTGATCGACGCGCTGGTGGCGATGGACTATCTCTATGTGACGGAGACAGACATCCAGCGGGGCGTATATCCTGTGGTGAAGCTCGGGCCGAAGGCGCGCGCTGTCTTGTTTGACGGGGCGACAGTTCTGATGCGGGTATCGGAGACGGCATCTGCGGAACCAAAGAAACGCGGACGGAAGAAGCGGGCGGAAATCGAGGAGATGGCGCTGGCGAACGACGATCTGTTCGAGAAACTGCGCGGACTGCGGACAGAGCTCGCGCGTGCGCAGGGCGTCCCACCATATGTGATCTTCCACGACGCGACATTGGTGGAGATGAGCGAAGTGATGCCGGAAACGGAGGCGGATTTCCTTGAGATCAGCGGGGTTGGACAGAGAAAGTTTGAACGGTATGGGGCGGAGTTCTTGGCGGTGATTCGGGGGCATTTGGGGTGAGGAGGGCAGAAAACTTTGGAGTTTGAACTTCGGATAATTGACTTGCATTGGATAGACGGATCTAGTGACTATCCTGACGATTTGTGTTTGCATGGACATGTATTTGTTCGGATTGGAGAGGAAGTTCTGGATGATGGGACGAGTGATGGGTGGACGGTGAGTGCGGGGGCGTACCAGTTGCTCAAATCGGCGTATGAGGACCATATAGCGGACGATATCAATGACATACACCTGTTGCCCTGCTGTGGGGATGGTATATGGATAGACGAAACAACAGACAAACTCCGCATTTGCGGGTGTATTTCCGGGCTTGATTGGTCGGTTACGCATGAAGGCGGGGCTGTTAGGCTTACGACGGGTTCTAATACGCAGGTGATATTGTCGCTGGAAGAGTACAGAACGATCGTATTTCAATTTGCGGATGCGATTCAAGTATTCTATGAGACATGTTCGCCCAAGTCCTTTTTTGATGAAGTTGCCGAGCAGGGGTATCATAGATTTTGGACGGACTGGACGCAGTGGCGCGAGGATGTCCGATCAGACTAGGAAGACCAAAAATTTGAATAATAGAAGCGCATCCCGCAAGGCAAATTTGAACCTTGTGGGATGTGCCCAATATTGCGTATTTTGATCCGGTATGCTACAATATATGGTAGCGCACAAAGAGGAGACAGGGATGACAATTTTAGGGATCGACCCGGGCTATGCCACGGTGGGATTTGGAATTGTACAGGGAAATCGGTCACGGCATCGGTTGGTGCAATGCGGGGTCATTACGACCTCCGCCGGAGCGCCGTTCGCGGAGCGGCTGAAGCAAGTGTTTGACGATGTCTCGCTCTTGATCCGCCAGTTTGAACCGGATGCAATTGCGGTGGAAGAGTTATTTTTCAACAAAAACGAAAAGACGGCGATCCAAGTGGCGCACGCGAGAGGGGTCTTACTCCTCGCGGGGGCGGCCTCGGGCGTACCATTGTTTGAATATACGCCACTGCAAGTCAAGATGGCCGTCTCGGGCTATGGCAGGGCGGGAAAACAACAGGTACAGGAGATGGTGCGGCGGTTGCTTCAATTGTCGCAGATCCCAAAACCGGACGACGCGGCGGATGCTCTGGCGATTGCCCTGTGCCATCTGCGCAGTGCGACGAATTTGCTCGGGAAACAGGATGGGGGGACTCAGGCATGTTCTACTATATAAGTGGGAAAGTAACCGCGATGGACGCAAATCTCGCCGTGATTGATGCAAACGGCGTGGGCTACGCGCTCCACACGACGAGCACCAGCCAGGCAGACCTCAAGATGGGGGAGTCTGGCAAGCTCTTTACCTACAATGTGATCCGCGAGGACTGCTTCGACCTCTATGGCTTCTCCACACTAGGGGAGAAGCGTTGCTTTGAGCTCTTGCTCTCCGTCTCCGGCGTAGGGCCAAAGGCGGCGCTTGCGATTTTGTCGTCTACGACGCCGGAAGGCCTCGCGATGAGCATTTTAGCCGAGGATGAAAAGGCCCTGACGATGGCGCAGGGGATAGGCAAAAAAATCGCCCAGCGGGTGATTTTGGAGCTCAAGGACAAGATGGGCAAAGACGCGGCGGGTCTTTCCGGCGGGGTGCGGTTGACCAAGGGCGCAAAGGCCGTTGGGACAGATATCACGAGCGACGCTGTGGCGGCGCTGATGGTGTTGGGGTATAGTCAAAGCGAGATATCGGTGGCGCTCCGGGATATTGATTTGGCGAGTCAACCGCTGGAACAGGTAATTCGCTTGGCGCTTCGGCAGTTGGCGAGGTAGCTGCATGAAAAAACTACTCAATCACATAGGCGAAGCAATCGGGCAGACGCCGATGGTTCGGTTAGATCGCCTCGTCAAAGCATACGGTGTCGCGGGCAATCTATGCGCCAAACTGGAATACCTAAACCCCGGGCACAGCAAAAAAGACAGGATCGCGCTGCAAATGATTGAAGAGGCGGAACAGCGCGGCGCGCTTGTAAAAGGGCAGGAAGTCGTTGAACTCACGAGCGGAAACACCGGGACCGGGCTTGCAATCGTCTGCGGTGTAAAAGGATACAAGTTTGTTGCCGTCATGTCAAAAGGGAACTCGCCCGAACGCGCAAGGATGATGCGCGCCTTGGGCGCCGAGGTGGTACTAGTCGATCAAGCGGAAGGCGCCGTTGTCGGGCAAGTTTCGGGCGATGACCTGGCCTTGGTTGAGGAAGCGGCGGATCGAATCGTGCGGGAGCGGAAGGCTTTTCGCGCGGGCCAGTTTCAGTCGGAGGCGAATGTAAACGCCCACATCATCACAGGCAATGAAATGTGGGAACAGTGCGATGGCGATATTGATGTTTTCCTAGATTTCGCCGGTACGCTCGGAACCTTTGTAGGCTGTTCAATCGCCCTAAAACAGCACAATTCCGCGATCAGGTGCTATGTGGTCGAGCCAGAAGGTGCGCCATATCTGGCGGGGCAGGCGATCACGAATCCGAATCATCAGATTCAGGGCGGCGGGTATAATATGCAGCTTCCCCTGCTTCGAGAAGGACTCGTGACCGGATACTTGACCGTAAGTGATGAAGAAGCAATCGAAGCGGCGCGGAACCTAGCGAAATACGAGGGTATATTCGCCGGATTTTCGTCCGGCGCCAATGTCGCCGCCGCGATTCAGCTGTTGCGGGGGACGGAGGAAGGGAAGTCCATTGCGATTACGGTGAATGATACGGGGCTGAAATATCTGAGTACGGAGCTGTATTAGGAGTACAATGTTGGTGAGGTGATAGAATGGCACTATACGACTTTCTTAAAGACCTATTTTCTGCTGCGCAGAAAACGCAAAACATCGAACTATTGCAAGCCATTCTTGAAGCGCAACGTCAAGCATGGGAATTGCAGGCTGAGAATGCTGAACTGAAGAAGCGAATTGAGGAGTTGCAAGACATGCACGCGCTGGAAGAACGGATTATGCGCAATCCTGTTCAAGCATATGTAATGTTAACTGGCGATGAAGATAACATAGTCTATTGTTCTGTTTGTTATGATAGCAATAGGCAGTTAATACAAATGAAATTTATTCAGCATATAGGGCCTCGGGGAGAATTGCGTGCGGCTACATATGAATGTCATGTATGCAAAAATCAAGTGCATACGACATGCTCGAAGCAGGCCGACATGTTAGCTTTGAAAGAATTTACGTAGAAGGAACACACATATGAGCATTTCATTCGCACCACAAGACGAAACCCCAATCGTCAGCACCGGCATCCGCCCGGAAGACGAGGCGGAGGGTTCTCTGCGCCCACGGAGCCTTGCGGAGTACATCGGGCAGACGAAGGCAAAAGAAAACCTCCACATCTTCATCGAGGCGGCGCGGCAGCGCGGCGAGCCATTGGATCACGTCTTGATCCACGGTCCGCCCGGACTGGGGAAGACCACACTTGCCGCAATCATCGCGCAGGAGATGGGTGTCAACTTCCGGATCACCTCCGGCCCCGCCATTGAAAAGGCGGGAGATTTGGCGGCTTTGCTCACCAATTTGGGTGAGAATGATATTTTGTTTATTGATGAAATCCACCGCCTAAACCGAGCGGTGGAAGAAATTCTTTACTCGGCGATGGAAGATTACGCGCTGGATATCATCATCGGCAAAGGGCCCTCGGCGAACTCGATCCGTTTAGATCTGCCGCGCTTTACGCTGGTGGGCGCGACGACGCGGTCCGGGCAGCTCACGGCGCCGCTCAGGGATCGTTTCGGCGTCATGCTCCGCTTGGAGCTCTATTCGGTGGAAGAACTCTGCCAGATCGTCACACGGAGCGCCGGGATATTAGAAGTACAGAGCGAACGCGCGGGAGCAATGGAGATCGCCTCCCGATCCCGCGGTACGCCTCGGATTGCCAATCGGATGCTCCGCCGCGTGCGAGACTTTGCCGAAGTCAAGGGAGATGGCGTCATCACCAAGGCCGTAGCGGACAGTGCGCTGACCAGTCTAGAGGTAGACCATCTCGGCCTCGATTCTCTGGACAGACGGATGCTCCGCAGCATCATCGAATACTACGGCGGCGGCCCAGTCGGCCTAGAAACCCTCGCGGCGACGGTCGGCGAGGAGTCGATCACGCTGGAAGATGTGTATGAGCCGTATCTGCTGCAACAGGGCTTCTTGTCCAGGACACCGCGCGGGAGATGTGTGACGCAGAAGGCGTATCAGCATTTGGGGATCCAGTATATGGGGCAGCAAGCGTTGGAGATGGAGTAGGGGGCGGAGTATATGCCAAGGTGGATTTCGTTTCGGGTGCTGCTTGGGATATTGGTTGCATTTCATGTGATTATGTCTGGGTTGGCTTGGGTTCGCGGGGATGCGTGGCCGGTTCCTGTGATCTATGCTGTCTTGACCTCGCTCTATTTATTGGTTTGGGTTTTGGTTTTGTGGTATAGTGTGGACAGGAAATCTAAGAAGATGTTGGCGGTGTATTTCTTGTTCTGGCTCTTGCTTCCGGTCTTTTTAGCTGTCCCGCCGTTTGGCCCCCTTGCGATGCTGTTCGCTCCGCTATATGGGGTTCTTGCGGTTCCTGCTTCGCACCATTGGATTTATATTTTTAGGATGTTTATCTATATACCTTTATTTATGATTGTGCTTGGGGTTATGGCGTATTGCAAAATGAAAATTGGAAAGGAAGGATAGCATGGGAAAATTATTCGGCACAGATGGAATCCGCGGCGTAGCCAACGTAGACCTCGATATTCACCTGGCTATGAAAGTCGGTCAAGCGGTGGGGATCGTGATTCGGGAAGAGAAGGGGAGCGCGCCTGTTTTCACGATCGGAAATGACACGCGGCTCTCTGGAGATATGTTGGAGTCCGCCATTGTGGCAGGACTTTGCGCATCCGGCGCGGATGTAATGGTGCTAGGTGTAGTGCCCACGCCGGCGATCGCGTTTATCACAGCACAGTCCAAAGCGGACGCGGGAATTGTGATCTCGGCTTCGCACAACCCCTTCCAAGACAATGGGATCAAGATTTTCAACGGAGAGGGCTTCAAGCTTTCCGATGAATTGGAGAGACGGGTCGAGGAGCTGGTCCTCTCGGACTCCCCTCTCCCCTCCATGGTTTGTGAAAAAATTGGCAAAGTGCTGCGGAAGAATCAGGACTGGATCGATAAATATATCGAACACGTCGCCAGTTCGGCGCAGACGCCGATTGCGGGCCTCAAGGTGTTTATTGACTGCTCCAACGGCGCCGCCGCGCGGACCGCTTCGGCTCTGTTTTCGCGCTTCCATCTAGATTTGGAGATTATCAAGTTCCACCCGAACGGGGTCAACATCAACGACAAGTGCGGCTCTACAGACACGTCGTTCCTCAGCAGGGCCGTTGCTTCGGAGGGCTATGACATCGGCATCGCCTTCGACGGAGACGCGGACCGGTGCATCATCATAGACGAAAAAGGCCAGATCGTCGATGGAGACAGCATTATGGGGGTCTGCGGACTCGCCATGCAGCGCGAGGGGCGGCTCCGGAATAACACGATTGTTGCGACGGTGATGAGCAATCTGGGCTTCCACGAGTTTGCCGCGCAAAACGGCATCTCGCTTGAATGCACGGCAGTTGGAGATCGCAATGTGTTGGAGCGTATGCTGGAAGGCGGCTATGTCTTAGGCGGTGAACAATCGGGGCATCTGATTTTCCTCGACCATGCCACCACGGGAGACGGGCAACTCGCGGCGATTCAGTTCCTCAGCGTACTTTGCGCGTCTGGGAAGCGCGTGTCTGAGTTGGTGGCGGAGATCCCGCGCTATCCGCAGGTGTTGATTAATGTTCCGGTGTCCGGCGGCAACGCGGCGAAGGCGGCGATCATGGCGTCGGAGCAACTAAAGGCCGCGATCGCTGAGGAAGAAGCGGCGTTGGCTGGGAAAGGCCGGATTCTGGTGCGGCCATCCGGGACAGAGGCAAAGATTCGAGTCATGGTGGAAGCGCCAACCGAGGAAACTGCACAACAGACAGCGGATCGGTTGGCGAAACTAATAAAAACCTGACTTGTAAAACAATCATAATGTGCGCGATTTTTAGGGCAGATGATACGAACTTGTAGATTTGCTTGACATTTTCGTTGGGCAAGAATATACTGTGAGTGGAATATTATGGATGAACTGCACAGTTTGACAGATGAGATGTTACAGTATCTCGCCGCCACGGGAGATCCTCGCGCGGAAGAGATTTTGGTACAACGATTTGGCCGCTTGGTGAAAATCAGTGCCCGTCCCCTCTTCTTAGCCGGGGGCGACAGTGAAGATTTGACCCAAGAAGGCATGTTAGGCCTCCTCGCCGCAATTCGCACCTTTTCGCCGGAAGAGGGCGCCTCCTTTCGGACTTATGCGGAAGTTTGCATCCGGCGCAGGTTACTTAGTGCGATTAAGACGGCTTCGCGTTACAAACACGGGCCGCTCAACCACGCAATTTCCTTTGATTCCTCACTGTTTGATGAGACGTCGCAACCCTACCTATTGCGCGATCTGGAAGACCGGATACTCTCAGAGGAACGGGCCGACGAAATGCATCGACAACTCAGGCATGTGCTCTCGAGTTTTGAACACGAAATGCTCAGATTGTTTCTGGAAGGCCTCAGCTATCAAGAGATGGCAGACAGCGCCGGAAGGTCAGTCAAGTCGGTCGATAACGCTGTGCAGCGGATTCGGAAAAAGCTGGCGCAGCATTACAGCGGCGAGATCAGTTGAGAGGCTGAGCGCAATATAAAAAAGTGAGGATGCAAAGCATGTACGAAGACAGAGGAATTCAATGTAAGGAATGTAATGAGGAGTTCACGTTCACCGCTGGTGAGCAAGAATTCTACGCCGAGCGCGGCTTCCAGAACGAGCCCCAGCGCTGCAAGCCCTGCCGAGACAGCCGGAAGGTAGCTGCCCGTGGTCCGCGCGAGTTCTTTTCTTGCTCTTGCGCCGAGTGCGGTCAGGAGGCAAAAGTGCCCTTCGAGCCGAAGAGCGATCGCCCTGTTTATTGCAGCGATTGCTTCTCCAATCAGAGAGCATAACGAGAGCGACATAATCGAAATAAAGAACAAACGCCCGGCATAGTTTGCCGGGCGTTTGTGTTTTTCCGGGGACTATACATGCCAAAGCGCGGTTGTCAATCTGGCGTTTTCAACTAAAATAACGAGAGGCGGTTCTTTTTCATAACGCGCGGCCCCTGTATGCCAAACCTATATGTGGCCTGCCTTTCGCAATCCATGGTGTTTACATAACATTTATAAAATTGGACATATGGTATGATCGGTTCACAAATACCCCAAATATGGTGTTGAAATAGCAGTGATAGATGGTACTTTGCAAGTCTAGTATTTGTGGTTTACATAAGTTTGTTGACATAATATCTACAGCAAATTACACAAACTTGCATTTTCTGGTCAAAATCCCTTGCTTCCTCTGCGGAAATGATTTATGATTATGGAACTCTGATTATGTTAAGTGTCATCTTTGAACCCTTGTCCACATAGAGTGTAGTGGGCCGAGCAAGAGCGGGACAAGAGGTGACGCATGAAAAGAAGAGTTTTATATGATGTTGCGCCTGTCAAGGAGGAGTTTTTTGGCCTTCTGGTATGCGCGATCTTCTTTCTTTCGGGGATTGTGGTGGGAACGTTTTCCGCGGCGTCTTTGGATGAAGCCGCGTCGGCGGCGCTCCGGGCCAGTATGTCCGGGCATATCGACCAGATCATAGCCGGAACGGCGACAGAACCCGGGTTTTGGTCCACACTTTGGGCGACCGGGCGGGTTCCGCTCCTGATCTTGTTTTTGGGATTTTCCCTCTTCGGGACACCTATTTTGCCGATGGTGGCCGGTGTGAGAGGGTTTTATCTGAGTTTCTCGATTGCGGTGTTTATTCGGGCCTTTGGGATTGCCGGTTGGCCGCTGGCTTTCGTTCTGTTCGGTGTAGGGGCGCTGATTACGGTTCCATGCTTTTTCCTGTTGGCGTCTCAGGCCTTTCGGTCTTCGCTCGGGCTGGGAAAGGCGGTACTCGGGGCTGGGAAGGTGCATCTCGGGATCTTGTGCGGACCCGGTTACTTCGGGCGGTGCGGATTATGCGCGGTTTTGATCTTGGTTGCGGTATTTGTAGAACTCTACGTGACGCCGGCCTTGGTGGTTTTTGCGAGTTCGTTTCTTTAAGGGGGATGGTGGATCTATGCAGAACGCGGTATACATTGCGCAATATGAGACCTACTTGCAGGAAGTCAAGCAGGTGTCGAAAAACACGCTCAGTTCCTATATGCGGGACCTGAAACAATTTGAGCAATATTGGATGCACAACGTCGGTACCACCTTCTGCAAGGCGCTTGGGCATGATTTGGACGAATATATCAAGTGGCTGAGGCACAACGGCAAATCCGCCGCCACCGTTTCGCGCTGTATTGCGTCTTTGCGCAGTTTTTACCAGTTTCTCATCGAGCATGGAACTGTTTCTCAAAACCCGGCGTCTGATCTTGTGCCGGACAAAGCGGTGAAAAAGCTGCCGCAGATTTTGACGAGCCGGGAAGTGGAGTTGCTGCTGGAGCAGCCTTCTTCTGTAGACGCCAAAGGCTACCGCGACAAGGCGATGCTAGAGACGCTCTATGCCACAGGGATTCGAGTCAGCGAGTTGATTAGCTTGGATGTGTCGGACATCAACCTCGCCATCGGCATCGTCCACTGCAAAAATTGGAGCAAAGAGCGGATGATTCCGCTGTATCCGGCGGCGATTACGGCGTTGGAGGAGTACATAAACCGCGTGCGGCCGCATATGTTGTCGGACCGCAATGAGACTGCGCTCTTCGTCAACATGGGCGGTGAGCGGATGAGTCGGCAGGGATTTTGGAAGATCATCAAGTATTATCAGGAAAAGGCGAAGATCAATAAAGAGATTACGCCGCATACGCTTCGGCACTCTTTTGCCGCGCATTTGCTTGAAAACGGCGCAGATCTGCGCAGTATTCAGGAAATGCTGGGCCATGCGGATATTTCTTCGACGCAGGTCTATGCGCAGCTTGTGAAGAAGCAGTTGAAAGAGATTTATCATAAGGCGCATCCAAGGGCCTAATCGTGGAGACGCCTAGCAAAGTTACTCTGTCCGAGCGGATGGCCCGGCTTTTTGGGATTGCGCATCGGCTGATGGCGGTCAACTTGATCTGCTTTCCCCTAATGCTGCCGGTGATTTCTTGGTTTTATCTGCTGGTGAATAGTTATGTCCATGCCAGTCTGAATCTTGGCATGGTAGATGTGTTGCCGGGTGTTGGCTATTTTGCGGGGCTTTTGCTCCGCTTGCCGATCCCGGTATTTTATATGCTGCTTTTCCTGTCCGCGATTGTCTCCGGTCCCTTGATTTTGGGGATACACGCGGTGACAGGGCGGATTGTGATGGGGCGGCATGTTTGGGTGAGTGAGTGTTTTTCGGAGGCGCTGTGGAACGCGCGGCAAGGTGTTGTCTTGGGCCTGTGTGTGGTGATTGGCGGTCATTTAGCGCTTTGGAACGTGTTTGGCGGACTTTGGTCTACCGTTGTGTGGATTGACGTTTTGCTCTCGGCGTCTCGCCTTCTGTCTGTGCTTTTGTTTTTACTGTTTGGGATATCATTTCCTTTTGTCTGTCAGGTGGCGGTTTCTATGGACCAGCCGCTTTGGGTGGTGGTAAAAAACGGAGTGATTCTGGCGCGGGTGCATTTGGCGCGCGGAATTCCGCTGTTTGCGGCATGGGTGGCCTATGGATGGGTGACGATCGTGCTTGTTCCGTGGCTGAGTTTGTTTGCGCTGCCGCTGGTTTCCGTTGCGCCCTGGGCGCTGGTGCAGGCGGCGGTGAGCCGACCGGTGATTGAGCGGTATTTGGTTGGTCCCCGACGGCGGACGCGAGATGATAACGCGGCGTAATATCCGGCTGATTACGAAATGTATTGCGTGGTGATAACAAAGCGTAGTGTGCGGTGGCGTGCGGATCACGCCTTGTTGACATATTTCTTTCGTCTGGTATACTTATTGCAGGGCAAGGGGAATCATTTGTCTCAAATGAGAAAATAGGAGACGGGAGAACGCATGAAGAAACGCGTGCTGACAGTTTTGTTGGTGGTCCTGTTGCTCGTCTCTTTGTTTGCGCCCGCGGCGGGGGCGGTCAACTACACACATTTTGCTGAGGATTTGCATGCGCTCGGCCTGTTCCAAGGCGTTGGGCGCGGGAATTTTGAGCTAGACCGCACGCCGACCAGAGCGGAAGCGCTGGTTATGCTCATTCGTCTGCTCGGTCTGGAAGAGGCCGCGCACGCCAGCGATTATGCCCACCCGTTTACGGATGTCAGCGGCTGGTCTGAGGGGTATGTCGCGTTTGCCTATATGCGTGGGTTGACGTATGGCACGTCGGCGACGACCTTTGAGCCGAACGCGGCGGCGACCGCGCAGATGTACGTACTTTTTGTGCTCCGCGCGCTCGGCTATGACGATCACGCCGGAGATTTCACATGGCAAGGCGCGCTCCGCTTTGGCAGAGAAGTCGGTGTCTGGGACCCGATGCTTGCGGGGGATCCATTCCTCCGCGATCAACTCGCGGCGGTGTCCTATCTTGCGCTTTTGGCACGCACGGCGGACAGTGAGAGCAGATTGCTTGAGGTTCTCGTCGCGGATGGTGTGGTCAGCGCTGCGGCCGCCGCTCCGATTTTAGAGCGCGTTGCGCGCTATACGCAATATCTGTCTCTGCGAGACGCGCTTGCGCGAGGCACTGTGACGGGCGGCAGTTCCGTGCGGACAATCACCGCGTCAACCGTAGTCGATGGCGTGTATCGCGAAGCGACCATGGAGGAAGCGCACGATCTCCCGGCGAATCTTTTGGAGTTCCTCTCGTTCGACGCCTATCCCTTTGCGGCGCTGGTTCTGAGTTCGGAGATCAGCGGATCAGAGTCCGGCGGGCAGACTGTCCTCGTGCGGCGGATGCGCGACGCACATGTGATGACAGAACTCCGCGCGATTGCCGCCGCTTTGGCCGCTGAGACAGACGAAGCCGCCGTTGCCGGAACCCCAAGAGCCATACGCGCCGTAGACCGCCTTACCCTCACCCCCGCTGGCCGTGTGACCACGGTTGAACGGACGCTGGAATTCACCGTCCCGATCCGAATCGAGGGCGTCACGATGACGGTGGAAGTGAGGTGGGTCACCGCGCTCACGGTTGGATAACAGACGAGTACGCTGTCTCTCTGTTTTTGGAGAGACGATGAACTATTTTCCCAATTTTAGGAGGTAAAAGGTCATGAAGATGGAACAACTGGTTGCACTTTTGGCGGAGCATTTAGACGTCGACCCCGCGCTGATCCAGCCGGAGACAACGTTTGAAAGCCTCGGCATCGACTCGTTGGACACGGTGGAGATGGTCATGGAACTGGAAGAGCATCTGGGCGTCGAACTGGAACTGGATGAAAAGGTTTCGACCGTTGGAGAACTGATGGCTTTTGTTGAGAAGAAGCTGGGCTAAGGTTTGAGAAAAATGGAAAAGCCGATTCACACGGAGTGAATCGGTTTTTTTGGCACCTTTTTCCGCGCTCCTGCTTATAATGGGGGCAAAAGGATCAGAAAGGGTGTAGATGATGGACTATATTCCACTCAGGATGGGTGCGTCTGGCCCCCAAGTGCGAGAAGTACAGCGGATGCTGCTCGACTTGGGATACAGAATCGGGCATGTAGACGGGAAGTTTGGCGTACGGACCCAGCGCGGTGTAATCGCCTTCCAAAGTGCCCATGAACTGCCGATAGACGGCATCGTAGCAACCAATACATGGATGGCCTTAGAGCGGCATGTGGGAAGACGGCCAGAGCCGGAAGAAATGCCACCGGAACCCACACCAAGGGAACTGCCTCCACCCATGCCGCCCGCTCCGATGCGAGAAATCCCTCCGCCGCCGATGGCGGCGCCCGAGATCTGCCCCCTGCCGCCGCCCCCGCCGACGGAACCGAGCGCACCGCCGCTTCCGATTATGCCGCTGATTGATTGGGCGCCGACTCCGGTGGAATCCGTGCGCGTGCCGGAGTCGGCGCCGCGAAGCCACGGGGGGTGGACGCAGGTAGGGGAGATGGAGTAATTCTGCAGGAGGGCCGCGTCTTCGGCGTGTTTACATAACAAACAGAGTGGGAGGGGTTTCCCTCCCGCTCTGTTTCTGGTGCGAAATAGGATGTTGCGCCCTATTTGGTGCGGCGGGAGAGAAAGAGGAGGCAGAGGCCAACTGCGCCGACAGCAGCGGTGAACCAGAATAATCCCACTGCGTTCCAAGTGCGGAGGAAGCCTTGGAGGCCGGTGTAGAGGGTGTGCGTTCCATCTGGGCGGCCTATGCCGAAGTCTGCCGGGTGCAGGATGGAGAGGATCCAGAAGGTGAGTGTGCCGAGGGTTCCGAGAAGGACAAGCAGTCCGCCGAGCCATTGTGCGGTCGTTCTGGCGCGCTTGGATGTTTGCGTGTGGGTGGCAAGAAATTGTGTGTTACGTGGAACATCTTTGAGCAGGTGGTCTGTTGTTACTCCAAATATCTCACTGAGGCGCACGAGAGACGCGATGTCAGGTTCGCTTTCGCCAAGTTCCCACTTGGAAACAGTTTGCCGCGTGATAGAGAGGTGCGTGGCGAGTTGTTCTTGCGTCATGCCCTGTTGTTTTCGGAGTGATTGAATTTTTTCGCCCAGCATCATTTCGTGTGCCGCCTTTTCATAGATTCGAGTTTCTCTAGGCACATCCTATCAAAATACGCCGTTGCAGTCGAGCGATATGGGCTGGAATTTGCGCAACGGATCGTTGCGCGGACATATCAAGTTACTCCCGTACCGGCACACCCAACGTTTGCAGCAGCGGAGTCAAGAGTTTAGCCGCGAGGGGGATAAGCTTTCCGACAAAAATCGCGGTGATAACCGTCCCCTCCCGCACCCCGACCAAGCTGCCCAGAAACAGGAAAGAGAGCGCGATAGAAGTCGTGGAAAGCGTGCAGTCCAAAGTGATTTTGATGCGATGAAACGCGTAGTTCGTCTTCTTAGAAATGGCCACACAGAGATTGCCAGAGGGCAGCATCGCGAAGTTTGTCAGGTAGAGCAAAGCGGTTCCGACCGCGATGAGAGTAATGCTGATTGCCAACATAGTCAGTTGGCCGAAGTAGGTGGGGAGTTGAAAGCCGCCGAGGAGGAATCGGGTGAGGTCTACGAAATACCCGTACAAAGTAGAAGCGGGGATTTGAGAGAGATGCCACCAGTTAAACTCCTGGCGCAACACAAGAATCTGGAGCATAACAAAGCAAACGAGTGCCATGGCGGTGAGTGTGCCGAGGCTGATATGGGTGAAAATATGGCTGAGCACAAATGGGAGCGAGGCGATAGGAGAAATACCGAGATGGGAGTTGATAGCAAAAGCCACACCGAAGGCGGTGATGAGCAGCCCGATGCAATAGGTCAAGACGCGGCGGAAGAAGCGGGTTTCTTTGAGATCGCGCATTGTAGCTTGTAAATGTCCCATATGTCGCCGCCTCTTCTCGGATTCAGATTCAATCTGATTCAGTGTATAAGTTCTGCATGGTTTCGTCAAGTGTGATATACTAGTAAGAATGGGGGTGAGCAGCGATGAGGGAGATGTCGTATCGGGTAATTCGCTCAGATCGGAAGACGTTGGGGCTGGAGGTCAGCGATCGACTAGAGGTTTTGGTGCGAGCGCCGAGGCGGTTGCCGGAAGAGCGCATTGAAGCGTTTGTGCGGCAGCATGAGCGCTGGATTTTGCAAAAGCTAGAACAGCGCCGGGCGTACATAGAACAGCATGTTGAGCCGGATGCGGCACAGCTTTTTGCCTGGATGGCTGAGATGCGGGATCTGGTTCCAGGTCGGGTGGCGCATTTTGCCCAGATCATGGGTGTACGACCGTCGGGGATTCGATTTACGAAGAATCGGACGCGAATCGGGAGCTGCACGCGAGACAATCAAATCTCCTTTTCCTGCCGGTTGATGAGATATCCGGTGGAGGTTTTGGATTACGTTGTAGTGCATGAACTTGCGCATATTTTACATAAAAATCACGGCCCTGCTTTTTGGCGGGCCGTGGAGGCGATATTGCCAGATTATAAACGGCGGCGGGGGATGCTGAGGAGGTAGAGTTAGCGGAGTCTTCTTTGCTCTAGCCAAACATCGCATCTTGCTTGCGTCTGAGTCTTAACATGAGACTATTCTCATCGAGTTCCACATCGTCGTAAGTGATGAGTTCGCCTTTTTTCACGTCTTTCCGCATCTTCGTGCTTTGGTTCACGATGCTCATAGGGAGGACGTTTTTTGCCTTCGCCTCGTGTGCCCCGATGAAGGTGCCGCGGATGGTGAAGCCGCCCATGCCGTCTAACGGATCTCCGGCCTTGAGATCTATTTTGGAGACGGTGCCGACCTCAGCGATCAGACCCGCTCGTGGGACAATCGTCGGCTCTCTGTCAATGCAGGCTCTGGCGACAGAGATGGGGGTTTCAAGGCTGCAGAGATGATAGGGCCGGTAGAGGCAGAAGTTTGGACCGTCTCCCATGCTGAGGTAGGCGAGTTCGTGGAGGGCATCTTTTTGGTCGGTGGAGAAAATGAGGAACACGCCAGGGGCGACGCCGTCTACGTATTCCACGACGCCGTAGCGGTTGAGCACCCCGCCTCGGCCTTCCGATTTGAGGCTGAGCAGGTTTGGTAAATCTTTGACAGTGCTCTTGGGGCCATGGGCGCCCATGACATCAGGGACAAAGCCGGTTGCATTCGCCATGGCGGTCATCTCGACCATAGTCTTGGTGCCGTCTTTAAACGAGCAGAGCATTTTGGGATTGACACCACGCTCCCTCGCCTCTATAGCTACGGTGTGCGGGGTGCAGTCATAGTCAATCTTGTTATTTTTACCCTTGCCGATGGCTCTGACCTCGAAGCCGAGGGCGGTTGCGAAATCGTAAAGCTCGAGCACGGCGCCGGGTTCGTCACCGGCGGAACCGGTGTAAACCACACCCGCCTCCGTGGCCATTTTGTAGAGGATGTGGCCGACGCAGACATCCGTTTCGACATTGAGCATGACAATATGCTTCTTATGCGCAATCGCATCGACGGCGACCTTAGCGCCGACCTCGGGGATGCCGGTGGCGTCTACTACGCAATGGATTGCATCGCAGTTGGTGGCGAGCTCGGTATTTGTGGTGACAACGAATTTTCCCTCCGCGAGGAGGCAATTACCCGCTTCAACGGTTTCGGCGTGGGCGTAGTCTCTGCCTTCTAAAAGCCCTGCGTTTGAGAAGGCTTCTTTCGCACTGCTCAACATGATGTCAACCAAAACGGTTGGGCGCATGCCTTTCATAGACTGCATTTGGCTGACCAGTCCGCGCCCCATCTGACCCGCGCCGACGATACCGGTAAAGATAGGGGTATTGTTTTGTTCTAAGGTCGCCAGTTTGTAGGGGAGTCCGATCATTATTTTATTTACCTCGTCTTATTTCTAATGTGAAGTATGTTCAATGGGTGTCTATGTAGGATTGCAACTGTCTGTGCCATTCGACGGTATCATACACCTCGGGCGTTGTCGGCTCCTCAAACAGCAAATCTACCATATGCCGCGGCGACTTTCCGCCGATGTGCATGGCCTTGATACAGGAGACGCAATAAACGGCGACATGTTCCGTGGGCATAGAATCTGCCCGGCGCTTCATGGCGGCATGTACCTGCTCAAGCGGCTGCGCGGGGTAGAGACTATCGCCGCAACAGAGCGCGCGCGTTCCGTGCAACTCTGTCTCGATGATCTCGATATTCATTTTGCGCAACAGAGAACGGATCGCCCTATGCACTTCCGGTTTTTTCCGCACCGGGCAGGCGTCTTGCACCGATAGCTGCATCCCTTCGTAATCTGGATAGGGGAACAGATCGCTTTGATCCAGCACCTCCCACAAAGAAATGGTACCGACACCCGGATATAAGCCGCCAAATCGCTTGTCACAACCGGCGCAGACGTTGATGATGACCGCGTTTTCCTCCACTTTTGGCGCATGGCGGCAGCAAATTTCATGCAACGCAACCTCGCCGCAGATTTGCCTCAGATAGGGGAGGAGCCGCTCCGCCATATCTGGCTTGTAAATACAGAGGGCGCACCCTGGATTGAAATACAGTTTCTTCATCGCTTTTTCGCCTCGCTTCTTATTTTCGGAGTTTGAGAATCATTCCCTTATCATCCGCCGCCGCTTGGAACAGCCCCGCTGCGGCCTTGGCCTTCTCTTTTATCGGAGCCGCAGGGTCAACCTCGCACGCAAGCTGTTCCAGAATGGCCTGACCATCCGCCAATTCGAACAGATTGACCGCAAGGCAGAAAAAACTCTTTCGGCGACCGTCATCATAGTTGGCCAGAAGATGTTCCAATAGTTGAATCTTGGCATTTTGCTCGGCCCGATAAGCCTCTATGCCAATCGCTTTCGCCTTGTCCATATTCATAAACTGATTTTTATGTGTGATAAAAGAATCCGTGAGATCCGCGCCCTCGTACTTGTTACAAGGGTATTCGTCACAGAGAAAGCAATATTCGAGGCCCTTGCGCTCACAGCAGCCGATGACACTGCAAGAACAGTGCGCCTCAGTGAACCCCTCCGCGCCGCAGCCGGGGCACCTAGATGGACCATCGGTATAGTACCGAGGGCATAGCCCGCAATTAAGCCCGCAGGCGGAAAACTCGGGGTAGGAGCGGATTTTGTATGGCATGAGGGAGTCTCCTTCTTTTCGGTGAATAGGCTCCTTTTCCAAAGGAGGCACTTCGCGCAATATATCAATTCGGCATACTATCCTCATTCTACCACACTGGCACCCCCCTTTGCAAAACAAAGAGAATCATGCTATACTATTCAGACGAGTAAGCCAGACAGTCGCGTGTATGGGCCGAAAGGCCGTATACGAGGAAAGTCCGGGCTCCATAGGGCAAGGATAACGGGTAACGCCCGCCGAAGGCGACTTCAGGAAAAGTGCAACAGAGAGATACCGCTCGTCGTTGCCGCAATGATTGCGACAGCTAAGGCGCTTGACTTTCTCCCGATGACGAGCCCAACGAAGTGGGTCGGCATCGGAAGAGGAGCGACGCAGTGACGTAGCATAGTTTTACCCTACGGGTATTAACTCGGCTAACCGTTTTCGGGAAGTACATCCGCAAACGGAAGTCTCGTTTTATCGCCAAAGGCCGAAGGCCGTCGGCGGAAACGGAGCGCAGTCGCTGCGGTAGCGACGAGTAAGGGCGGAAACGTGGGGTAAGAGCCCACGGGCCGGCTGGAGACTGTCCGGTCATGTAAACTCTATCCGGAGCAACACCGTGGGAGGACAATAGGTTGGCCCGACCGTCCTCAGGGGGTGGCTTGAGCCTAGTGGTAACGCTAGGCCTAGACAGATGACTGTCAAATACAGAACCCGGCTTATAGGCTTACTCGTAACTTGAAATACTGTGTTGAGGGGAGGGTGTTTTTTGGAACTGAACCCTAGGCAGTTCGTTGTTCGGATCTCTTGGCAAAGGAAGGCGCTCCTTGCGCTCATCCTATTGATTAACGTCGGCATAGTAGTGTCTAGATGGCAATATGGTGTGCTTGTCAATGTGGCGTTTATCCCTCATGTGATTCTATGGGTTTTTCTTTTTCTGAAAGATCTCCGCTGGAAAATTACTATTTCCGGGGAGGATATTCAGTTAAGCGGTTGGGGGAGAAAGCGTGACCTTGCATTCGAACAGGTTACATCGGTCTCACTGACACGCATCTGGAAGCATCTCAGAGTTTACGATGCGTCGGGGCTGCCGTTTTTGGTATTTCGGGATTGTGTGAATTATCAAGAATTTGTTGTCCGCTTAAAGGAAGCGGGGATCCCGGGTACAGAGTCGTTGTTGATGAATGAGCAAAAAAGTGACATAAAATAGATTTATAGACATTATGTAAACATAGGAGCAATCAAGATGAGAGAACTGCCAAAACTCTATGACCCGAAAGCGGTCGAACAGAAAATCTACCAATTTTGGATGGATGGGGGCTATTTTAGGGGCGTTATAGACCCCAATAAGGAACCTTTTACCATCGTAATCCCGCCCCCAAATGTGACAGGACAGCTCCATTTAGGTCACGCGTTTGACGAAACCATCCAAGATGCGATCATCCGTCATCGCCGCATGCAAGGTTATGCGGCGCTTTGGGTGCCGGGAACGGATCATGCGGGGATCGCGACACAGATCAAAGTGGAAGAACAGCTCCGCAAAGAAGAAGGAAAAAGTCGTTTTGACCTCGGGAGAGAGGCCTTTTTAGAGCGCGTTTGGAAGTGGAAAGAGGAGTATGGCGGACGGATTACGGAACAATTAAAGACGCTTGGGTCATCTTGCGACTGGGATAGAGAACGGTTTACGATGGATGAGGGACTCAGCCGCGCCGTAAGAGAGGCCTTTGTGTCCCTATATGAGAAGGGTTTGATCTACAAAGGCGTACGGATTATCAACTGGTGTCCGGAGTGTACCACGGCCCTTTCGGACACGGAAGTGGAGCATGAGGAGCAGGAAGGCGGCCTTTATTTCATCCAATACCCCGTTATCGGGACGGATGAGCACCTAATAGTCGCCACAACGCGGCCGGAAACGATGCTCGGAGATACAGGCGTTGCGGTTCATCCGGAAGATAAACGGTATGCGCATCTGGTAGGCAAGACGATCATGCTGCCCCTGATGAATCGGGAGATTCCGATTGTGGCGGATGACTATGTGGATATGGAGTTCGGGACAGGCTGCGTCAAGATGACGCCCTGCCATGACCCCAACGACTTTTTGGTTGCCCAGCGGCATAATCTGGAACAGATTTTGGTTTTGGATGAAAATGCATGCGTCAATGAGAACGGCGGAAAGTATTGCGGGATGGACCGGCTCGTGGCGCGGAAGGCAGTGTTGGAGGACCTGAAAGCATTGGGAATCCTAGTCAAACAGGAGATCCACAAGCGCAATGTAGGGACTTGTTATCGCTGCAGCACCATCGTGGAGCCGATGACGAGCCCACAGTGGTTTGTCAAAATGGAGCCGCTGGCGAAAGAGGCCTTGGAAGTGGTGGAGGATGGGCGAATTGAGTTCATCCCGGAGCGCTTCACAAAGGTTTATCGCAACTGGATGGAGAACGCGCATGATTGGTGCATCTCCCGCCAGCTCTGGTGGGGACATCAGATCCCGGCTTGGTATTGCGCGCCTTGCGGGCATATAACCGTTTCACGGGAAGATCCGGCCGCCTGCGAGAAATGCGGCAGTGCGGAGATTACGCGGGATGAGGACGTGCTGGACACTTGGTTCTCCTCCGCGCTTTGGCCTTTCTCTGTGTTCGGCTGGCCTGAGAAAACGCCGGATTTGGCGTATTTCTATCCCACTAGTGTATTGGTCACGGGCTATGATATCCTGTTTTTCTGGGTCGCGCGGATGATTTTTTCGGGGCTGGAGCAGATGGGGGAGGCGCCGTTCCACACAGTCTTGCTCCACGGTCTGATCCGAGATTCTGAAGGACAAAAGATGAGCAAGTCCGCCGGAAATGGGGTGGATCCCATTGAGGTGATCGACACCTACGGGGCGGATGCTTTGCGGTTTAATATCATCACCGGCAATTCCCCGGGAAATGATATGCGGTATTATAATGAGCGCTGCGAAGCGTATCGGAATTTTGCGAACAAGATTTGGAACGCGGCGCGCTTTGTGATGATGAACCTCACGATTGAGGAGAATCGTCTGCCGGAAACCTTGGAGTTGGAAGACAAGTGGATTTTGTCTCAACTCAACCGGGTGACCCGTGAGGTGAACGAAAGCCTGGAGCGGTATGAACTCGGCATCGCGGCCTCGAAGATTTACGATTTCATTTGGGATACCTATTGCGATTGGTATATCGAGCTGACGAAGCCGCGCCTCAATGGGGAAGACGAAGCGGGCCGGGAGTCGGCCCAGCGGGTGTTGCTGTTTGTGCTCGTCGAGACTTTGAAGCTTCTCCATCCCTTTATGCCCTTCATCACGGAGGAGATTTGGCAAGCCTTGCCGCATGAGGGTGAGGCGCTGATGGTGGAGACTTACCCGGCTTATCAGACAGCGCTCGATTTCCCGGCGGAGGAGGCGCAGTTTGAGAAGATCATGGCGGCTGTGCGGGCGATTCGGGTGCGGCGGAGTGAGATGAAGGTACCGCCTTCAAAGAAGAGCAGTGCGCGGATTGTGACGGATGATCCGGAAACCTTCCTTGCGGGGCGTGTCTATTTTGGGAAACTCGCGTCTGTGAGTGAATTGGAGATTACGGCGGAGGCACCGCAGAACATGGACGGGCAAGTGTCTGTGGTGACGCAGGACGCGCGGATTTTCTTGCCGATGGCGGAACTCGTCGATTTGGACGCTGAGCGGGCGCGGATTGCGGGGGAGATTGAGAAGGCGCAGAAGGTGTTGGAGGCGCAAGAAAATAAGTTGGCGAATGAGGCTTTCGTCCAGAGGGCAAAGGAACATGTGGTTGCCGCTGAGCGGGAGAAGGCTGAGGCGGCGCGGGCGTTGATTCACAACTTGCAAGAGAGTTTGAAACAGCTTGAAGTGTAATTGGTGAGAAAGGGATATGTCATGAAGCGTTTTTTTGTCTTGTTCCTGATCGTGTTGCTCCTTGTGGGGCTTGTTCCGCCTGTGCTGGCGTATACCGAGCCAGAGATGGAAGAAATGCCGGAATTTGAGTGGACGGAACTCCATCTGGCCTATATGCAGGGAGACACCTATGGTAACTTCCGGCCGATGGCGAATATCACGCGGGCCGAGGTGTCGGCGATCCTTGCGCGGACCTTTATCACGGACTTTGTACCGGGAGAATTGCCGGCGGGGATGGAGGCCTTTGACTTCTTTGTCGATGTCCACCCGGACGATTGGTTTTTCTATTATGTGGCCTGGGCCTATCATGAGGGCCTGATTTTGGGTAGTCCGCCGAATGCGATACATCCATATCCGCGATTTCGACCGGGATATGCGATGCGCAGAGATGAGGTCGTTGCGGCCTTGGTGCGAGTGGATGGGGCTTATGAGATCAGCGAACCGGCTCCGTTTCTGGACTGGGAGCAGACTTTCCCTTGGGCGAGGCCCTACATCTACACGGCGTATCAGAAAGGGTGGGTCTTCGGGGCTGGCGGCTATTTCCGGCCGTTGACACCTATTACACGGGCCGAAGTGGCGACCATTGTCAATCGCATTTTGGGACGGGTTACCTCTATGCGGGATTTGGAGCATGTAGAGGTTGAGAATCTCGGCGCTGCGCGCAATTTTTTGGATGTGAGCGTGTATGAGTGGTATTTTGCGGCTGTTCTGGCGGCGACGAGTCAGCACGAACTCCGCCGCGCGCCGGATTGGACTGTGCGGTGGATGCATTTTGTGTAAATATATTTTTCTTGGTTTGTAAAATTTAATAATAACAGTAGGGGAGGGCGCTACAGAGAGCGCCCTCCTTTTTTCACATTGAAAATCTCCTGTAGTTATCGTATAATATAGGGCATGGATATCCCACTTATTTGAAAGAGGTGTGCTTTATGCGACTTCGGGAAGTAAAAGACATTTTGGACGCAAGCGTTTTTAGCGGCGAGGAACATCTCGACCGAGAAGTTCACGCGGCTTGTGGGTCTGATCTGATGAGCGATGTGCTGGCTTTTGTCAAGAATCAATCTGTTTTGCTGACGGGGCTTTTAAATCCGCAGGTGATCCGCACGGCGGAGATGATGGATATGTGCTGTGTAGTTATCGTGCGCGGGAAGACGCCGGACGAGCAGATCGTGAACCTCGCGAAAGACAAGGACATTGTCCTCATGGCGACGAAATATCCTATGTACTCCGCCTGTGGGAAGCTTTACAGCGGCGGACTGTTCCAAGATGAGGGCAGATAGCCTATGAGCAAGCTGCATCTGTATTACGAGATCGACGGGAGCGATTTTCACGCGGCAGGCGAAGCTTCGAGCGATGTGAAGCGCGTATTGAAACAACTTAATTTTGATAGTGATACCGTGCGCCGGGTCGCCATATGCATGTATGAGGGTGAGATCAATATGATTATTCACGCAAATGGAGGCACGGTAGACGTTTGGGTCGAGGAATGCAGCATTGAACTGGTATTGCGGGACACGGGTCCCGGCATCCCGGATATTGAACAGGCGATGCAGGAGGGGTTCTCCACCGCGACACAGGCCATTCGTGAACTGGGCTTTGGGGCGGGCATGGGACTTCCCAATATAAAGCGGCATTCTGACCAGTTACATATTGCCTCGGAGGTTGGGGTGGGCACTACCTTGACCATTCGGGTTGTGCCGAGCGGATAAGGGGGGACGAGATGCAACACGCAGTTACCCTGATGAAAGAGAAATGCAAGGGATGTACGACTTGCATTAAGCAGTGCCCGACGGAGGCGATTCGCGTACGCCGCGGCAGGGCGACGATTATAGATGAGCGATGCATTGATTGTGGGCAGTGTATTCGCGTTTGTCCGCACAATGCCAAAAAGGCGGTGTATGATCCTCTGACGCGCCTTGCGGATTTCCAATATACCGTTGCGCTCCCGGCACCGTCTCTCTATGGGCAGTTTCATAACTTAGAGGATATCAACCAGGTTCTTGGCGGGCTCTTAAATATTGGGTTTGACCATGTGTATGAGGTGGCGAAAGGGGCGGAGATGCTCTCGGCGATCACGCGGCATGTGCTGGCAGAAGAGTCATTTGAGGCGCCGCTGATTTCGTCGGCCTGCCCTGCTGTTGTGCGCTTGATTCGCACGCGCTTTCCGAAGATGGTTGGGAATCTCGCAAGGCACATCGCGCCTATGGAGCTTGCGGCGATTCACGCCAGAGAAGAAGCTGCAGAGCGGACGGGCCTTCTGCCGGAGCAGATCGGGATATTTTTCATCACACCCTGTCCCGCGAAAGTGACGGCCATCCACGCGCCGGGGCATCTGCATCACCGCGTCATTGATGGTGCATTTTCTATGGCGGAGGTCTATAAAAAACTCCTTAGCCATATGCGGCGTGAAGATGTGCCGGACCTTTTGCAAAGCGGGATGGCGGGTGTTGGCTGGGCTGTCTCCGGGGGGGAATCGTCGTCCCTTTCGCTGGAGCAACATTTGTCGGTGGACGGGATTGAGCATGTGATTCAGGTGCTGGAAGAGGTGGAAGACGGAAAACTGAGTCACGTGCAGTTTTTAGAACTCGGCGCGTGCAATCAGGGCTGTGTGGGAGGATGTTTGACTGTGGAAAACCCCTATGTGGCAAAGGCGCGCATTCGGCAGTTGATGAAGGGGATGCCGGTGTCTCAGAATACGTTGCCACCGGAGCATTTGCAGCAGGAGCGGTTTTTGTCTGATAAATTGTTTGAGGCAAACTCTGTCTGGCAGCTTGCGGAAGACCGTGCGGACGCGTTAGAGCGTTACCAGAAGATCAGCGCTTTGCTTGCGGAATTGCCCGGGTTAGACTGCGGCTCTTGCGGAACGCCCTGCTGCAGAGCTTTGGCGGAGGATGTGGTCCAGGGCTTTGCCTCGGAGGACGACTGCATTTTCCGTGTGCGAGAGCGGATGCAGAGCATTACAGCGAGCAGAAATGCTGACGACTATCTGCCTCCCCCGTTTCGGAAGGGCGCAGAGAAAGACGAGTAAAAGGAGCGGTGTACATATGACGGTTAGAGAACTCGTAGATCAATTGGAACTGAAGAACTGGGTTCCAGATGCGGACCTCGAAATTCCCGTCACAGGAGGCTATGCGGGAGATATGCTTAGTTGGGTGATGGGGCGTGCGCAGAGCGGTTCTGTTTGGATGACGATTATGTCCAATCAGAACGTGGCGGCGGTTGCGCTGATGGCGGATGTGGCTGCCGTAGTGCTCACGGAAAGCGTAGCGCCGGATGAGGCATTGCAGAAACAGGCTGAGGCGCGTGGGCTTCCCCTATTGAGTACTCCCCTGTCTACGTATGAGCTATCTTGCCGCCTCGGTGTGCTCCTTGCGGACAAGCAGAGCGTGTGATGGCTGAACTGTATTACGATTTGCATCTCCACAGTTGTCTCTCCCCTTGTGGCGATGAGGAGATGACGCCCCAGAACATCGTCGGCATGATGGCGCTGGCGGGCTATGAGCTTATCGCGGTGGCGGACCATAACTCTACCCGCAACTGTAAAGCCATCCTCGCGGCGGCCAAAGAGGTGGGCATCCTCGCTATTCCGGCGATGGAGCTTTGCACGCGGGAGGAAGTACATGTCCTCTGTTTTTTGCCGGATATAGAAGCTGCGGAGGCATTTGGTCGGCATGTGTATACAACACTGCCGGATGTCCGAAACAGGAGCGATATTTTTGGAAAGCAGCTGCTGATGGACGAGCAGGATCAGACGGTGGGCGAAGAAGAGAGGCTGCTTATCTCGGCTGCGGATATTGGTATTTATGAGGTATATGACTTGGTGCGATCCTACGGTGGGACGGCGATCCCGGCCCATGTGGATCGGCACTCGTTTTCCCTCCTCTCCAATCTTGGATTTTATGACCCGACGATGCAATTTCCCGCGATGGAGCTTACGGCAAATTGTGACAGGGAAACTTTTCTGCAAGCCCACGGGATAGCGTTGCGGCACATGGTGAATTCGGACGCGCACAGTTTGGAGCAGATCCCTGATCCAAAGCGAAAAATCTGCCTGCAGACCTGTTCGGCGCGGGGTGTGATTCAGGCCATAGAGGCGAGCCGGGAAGATCCGGGCATTTTCCTATAAATTGCTGAGAATCAGGGCTGTACTTTTTCAGACGGCCATGTTATAATATCTCTTGTCGTTAAAAAAATCACGAAGGAGGCGCATAAACGATGCCAAACAAAAAGACATCAGTTCCGTTTACCGGAACAGCAGAGCAGGAAGCGAAGCTGAAAGCCGTCATTGAAGCGCAAAAGGGCCAAGTAGGAGCGACCATGCCGGTGATGCAAGCAGCCCAAGAGATTTATGGGTACTTGCCGGAGGAAGTTCAGATCATGATCGCAGAAGGACTGGACATTCCCCTGACTGAGGTGTATGGAATTGCGTCTTTTTATTCGCAATTTACCATGAATCCAAAAGGCAAGATCAATATCGCTGTCTGTATGGGAACTGCTTGCTATGTCAGAGGCGCGGGGGACATTTTGGACGATATCAGCCAAAAGGTCTGCTGTAAATCCGGGGAGATCACCGATGATGGGAAAATCTCGGTAGAAGCGACCCGTTGCATCGGCGCTTGCGGACTGGCTCCGGTTTTGACTATCAACGATGACGTATACGGGAAACTGAACAGAGGCGAAATTGAGCCTGTGATCGATCGTTACATCGAAGAAGAGGCAAAAGGAAAGGCGTAAGGCCCTGATGAAAGAGCTCTCTCTGCACATATTGGACCTGGTCCAAAACTCCCTCCGCGCGGAGGCGAAGTGCATTCAAATTTCCGTGAAGGACAGTGTGTCTGAGGACGTATTGGAAATCACCATAGCGGACGATGGATATGGGATGGACGCGGCCCTGTTGGCACGGGTGACGGAGCCATTTGTCACCACGCGGACCACGCGGAAGATGGGGATGGGCATTCCGCTCTTTCAGATGGCGGCAGAGCAGACAGGCGGTTCGCTTTCCATAGAAAGTACGCCGGGACAAGGCACTACGATTCGTGGTATCTTCGCCCGCGCCCACATTGACACCCCGCCCTTGGGGGATATGGTGGAGACACTCGTCACTTTGGTACAGGGCGCGCCGGATGTGGATTTTCTCTACCGCTATGAGACAGATACGCAAACGCTTACATTTGACACGAGAGAGATTCGCGAAATTTTGGAAGATGTACCCCTAAATGCACCCGATGTGCTCCACTGGATTCGGGGGCATTTACAAGAACAAGAGGCGTCGATCGAAAACGAAATGAGATAGGGAGGCGTTACTATGGCAAAATCCATTGAAGAACTGCGCGCGATCCGGGAAAAAATGAGAGATCAAATCGATCTGCGGCACAAAGACGAGAACAACATCCGCGTCGTAGTCGGCATGGCGACTTGCGGCATTGCGGCAGGCGCGCGGCCTGTATTGAACGCATTTACGGAAGAGACGAGAAAGAGAAATCTGACGAATGTTACCGTGGGTCAGACGGGGTGCATCGGTCTTTGTCAGCACGAGCCCATCGTGGAAGTGTTTGAGCCAGGCAAAGAGAAGGTTACTTATGTAGCGATGACTCCGGATAAGGTGGCGCGTGTAGTGCTGGAGCACCTGGTCAATCGCAATGTCGTTGCGGAATACACTGTCGGGTCTCTGGATACTTTGAAATAGAATTTGCATGCAGAAGGGAATGAACAGAATATGAATTTTGTCAGAAACCATATCCTTGTCTGTGGCGGAACCGGTTGCGTGGCCGCGAAGAGCAAGGAGATCATAGAAGAATTTAATCTGCAGCTACAAAAACACGGTCTGGAGAACGAGGCAAAGGTCATTTTGACCGGTTGTTTTGGTCTTTGCGCCTTGGGTCCGATTGTGGTGGTCTATCCGGAGGGGTCGTTTTACTCGGAAATCAAAGTAGAGAATATCGCGGAGATTGTGGAAGAGCATATCCTCAAGGGCCGCGTGGTAGAGAAGCTCCTCTATCAAGAAACCGTGAAAGAAGATTCCATCGCCTCGCTCAACGAGACAGGGTTTTATAAAAAGCAAATGCGCATCTCTCTGCGCAACTGCGGCGTGATCGACCCAGAAAACATCGACGAGTACATCGCGTTTGACGGCTATGAAGCTCTAGCGAAAGCGCTGACCGCGATGACGCCGGACGAGATCGTTGAAGAGATTTTGAAATCTGGCCTGCGCGGCAGAGGCGGCGGCGGATTCCCGACCGGGCTCAAATGGAAATTTGCGGCAAAAGAGCAAAACGATGTCAAATACGTCTGCTGTAACGCCGACGAAGGGGATCCAGGCGCATTTATGGACCGCTCCGTTTTGGAGGGAGATCCGCACAACATCATTGAGTCGATGGCGATTGCGGGTTATGCTATCGGGGCGAGCCAGGGATACATCTATGTCCGCGCAGAGTATCCGATTGCCGTTGAGCGCATGCAACATGCGATCAAGCAGGCGAAGGAATATGGATTTTTGGGGAATAATATCTTCGGCACGGGCTTCAATTTCGATCTCGAAGTGCGTCTCGGCGCGGGCGCGTTCGTCTGCGGCGAGGAGACTGCGCTGATGATGAGCATTGAAGGCCAGCGCGGAGAGCCGCGTCCGCGACCACCGTTCCCGGCTGTCAAGGGCCTGTTCGGCAAGCCGACGGTGCTGAACAACGTCGAGACTTTCACCAACATCACTTGGATTCTGCTCCATGGCGCTGAGGCGTTTCAGGCCATCGGAACAGAGAAGTCGAAGGGGACGAAGGTGTTTGCGCTGGGCGGCAATATCACGAATACGGGCCTCGTAGAGGTACCGATGGGCATTACACTCCGTGAGATCGTCGAAGAGATCGGCGGCGGTGTGCCGAATGGCAAGGCCTTCAAGGCGGCCCAAACAGGCGGCCCGTCCGGCGGATGTATCCCGACGCATATGCTGGACATCAAGATCGACTATGACAGCCTGATGGCGGTCGGCTCGATGATGGGTTCGGGTGGTCTTATCGTCATGGACGAAGACAGTTGCATGGTAGACATCGCGAAATTCTTCCTCGACTTCACCGTGGAAGAGAGCTGCGGTAAGTGTACGCCTTGCCGGATCGGCACAAAGCGTATGCTGGATATTCTGGAGAAAATCTCCGAAGGCCACGGCACCTTGGAAGACATCGACGCTTTGGAAGAACTCTCTGCTCACATTAAAGAGAACTCCCTCTGCGGCCTGGGACAGACAGCGCCGAATCCGGTTGCCTCTACGCTCCACCACTTTAGAGATGAGTATCTGGCACACGTGAATGAGCACCGCTGCCCGGCGGGCGTCTGCAAGAATCTGTTGCAGTACTTCATCCAACAAGACAAGTGTATCGGCTGCACACTCTGCCAACGCGTCTGCCCAACAGCGGCGATTGCCGGCGAGGTGAAGAAGCCGGAGACGTTCGAAGTGATCCAAGACAAGTGTATCAAGTGCGGCGCTTGTATTGACAAGTGTAAGCCAAAAGCCATCATTAAGAAATAGGGGGTGAGGACGATGAATACAGTGAAAGTTAAAATCAACGGTATGGAGATCGAGTGTGCGTCTAACGCCACGGTTCTTGAGGCGGCGAAGATCGCAGGGATCGAAATTCCGACGCTTTGTTATTTGAAAGAGATCAACGCCATCGGCGCTTGCCGTATTTGTATGGTAGAAGTCAAGGGCGCGAGAACATTGGTCACAGCTTGTGTCTATCCGGTTACGGATGGGATGGAAGTGTTCACCAATACGCCGAAAGTGCGCGAGGCGCGGCGGATGACTCTGGAGCTCATTCTCTCCAACCACAGAAAAGACTGCCTCACTTGCGTGCGTAATCTCAACTGCGAACTGCAAAAGCTCGCCATTGACTTCGGCGTAGACGGTCTTCGTTTTGCGGATGATAATCTGCAGGCGGCAGTCGAATCTTCCAGCGTGTGCCTCACGCGGGATAATTCGAAGTGTGTGCTTTGCCGCCGCTGTACGGCGGTCTGCAAACAAAATCAAGATGTTGCGGTCATCGGGCCCAACAATCGCGGATTTGCGACGCATATTGGTTCTCCTTTTGAGCGGGACCTCGGTGAGATGGCCTGTGTGGGCTGTGGTCAGTGTATCGTATCCTGCCCGACGGGAGCGCTGACTGAGCGGGATGATACCGCAACAGTCTATGAGGCGCTGGCGGATGAGACAAAGCATGTCGTTGCCATTGTGGCACCTGCTGTGCGTATAGCGCTCGGCGAATGCTTTGGGATGCCGATCGGTACCAATGTAGAGGGCAAGATGGTCGCGGCCCTTCGTCGGCTCGGGTTTAACGAGGTGTTTGACGTGCTGGTCGGCGCGGATATCACTGTTATGGAAGAGGGCGCGGAGTTGATCGGCCGCTTGCAATCCGGCGAGAATCTGCCGATTATCACCTCTTGCAGTCCAGGTTGGGTCAGTTACTGTGAGCAGTATTATCCGGAATTTTTGCCGAACCTCTCGACCTGTAAATCGCCGCAACAAATGACCGGCGCTTTGCTGAAGGTCTACTACGCGAAGAAAATTGGTGTTGATCCGAAGAATCTGGTTGTGGTATCGGTCATGCCGTGTACAGCGAAGAAAGAGGAGATCCGCCGCGACCATCAGCAGGCGGTACCAGGTGTGAATGATGTTGATGTGGTGATTACGACGAGAGAACTCGGCCGTATGATCTCCAATGCCGGTCTGCTCTTCCAGAGCCTGCCGGACGAGGACTTTGATCCTGCGTTTGGCATCTCTACAGGCGCCGGGTATATCTTCGGTACCTCCGGCGGCGTAATGGAGGCGGCGCTCCGCACTGTGGTCGAGAAAGTAACTGGAAAACCGCTTGAGAAAGTGGAATTCCACGAACTGCGCGGCACACAGGGGATCAAGGAAGCTGAGTATGTTTTAGATGGGACGACAGTGAAGGTGGCTGTCGTGTCGGGCCTGAAAAATACGGCGGCGCTCCTCGAGCGCGTCAAGGCGGGCGAACAATTCCACGCGATTGAGGTTATGGGCTGTCCCGGCGGCTGTGTCACCGGCGGCGGGCAACCGATCCAAAGCGGGTTCACAACAAACTTTAATGATCTCAGAGCCATGCGCGGCAGCGCGTTGCACAAAGGTGCGGTGGAGACGCGGCCTGTGCAGAAATCGCATGAGAGTCCGCTTGTGCTGGAGATTTATAAAGATGTGATCGGCGAACCAGGCGGGGAGAACGCGCACCACTGGCTGCACACGGAGTATAAGCAACGTCCGAAATATCCGGGATTTGTGTCGGAGAAATAGGAACAACAGAAAGCGCCGCCTGTATTAGGCGGCGCTTTTTCATTGGGCGTAGGGAACAAAGTGGCAATCTTTGTCGTCTAGTGCGACAAAGGAGGGTTCGATGATGAGAAAACGGATGAGTCTACTTATTCTTGTGTTCGTGGTTCTACTTGCGGCCTGTGGGAGTAGTGCCCCGGCTTCAGATGGTTGGCTTGCGGATGCCTCGTTTTGGGGTGGGTCTGCGCCCGCTATGCCAGCCGCAACGCCTGCGTCACCGCCTCAGATGCCGATGCCATTGCCCGAGATGGAGATGGCGGCAGATACTGGCGCTGGTTTGCAGACCGGCTCCGGCAATGCGCCCCAGATGGGCCATATTATCCATGAGGCGAGCGCCTCAATCCGGACGGAGGAGTTTGATGAGACGATCCGACAGATTCATGCGCTGATTGAGCGACATCAAGGGTTTATTCAGCACTCGAATCTCTCGGGGCATGGCTATGATTGGCAGGGGCGCCCGCATGGCAGATGGGCGGATTTCTCAATCCGCATTCCCGTCGGGGCATATCGCACCACGATCCACGCGCTCGACACTCTCGGGACGGTAGCGCATCTGAGCGAGACGGCGACGAACGTCTCGGCGCAGTATGCCGACCTCACCTCGCGTTTGGCCTCCTATCGGGTACAAGAAGAGCGGATTTTGGCGATGTTAGAACGTGCGGAGACTCTTTCGGATATGATTGAACTGGAAGCGCGCCTCGGAGAGATTATTTTCCGGATTGAGCGAATCACTGCCCAGCGGAATGATCTGGGTCAGCAGGTTGCCTATAGCACGATCACGCTCTGGATTTCAGAGGTGTTGGAAGACGAAATTGTGGAGCCGATCACCGCGACCATTGGTACCGCGTTTTTCGATTCCTTGCAGGCAATGCAGAGCTTTGGGCGGGGACTCTTGATTCTTGTAGTGGCAGTTGCCCCGTGGATATTTGTGGGCGCTGTGATTTTCGTGCCGATTGTCATGATTCTGTGGCGGCAGAAAAAACGGCGTGAGCCGTCTGACTAAAGAGCATAAAACATAGGGGCGGGGATAAAACCCGCCCCTATGTTTTCCCGTGCTATGCAGGCTGCCTGCGGACCAACTCGCCCCAGGTGATTGGACCGACGATGCCGTCAGGAACAAGGCCGAAATGCCGTTGGAAGGCGATGACCGCGCCTTGGGTAATTGGGCCAAAGATGCCATCGACCACGAGGAGAGGATTGCCGGGGACTTGAGGCCGGATGGTGTTGAGCCAGGTTTGCACTTGCCGCACATCGTCTCCGCGAGAGCCGATACGGAGCAGGATGCCGGGGAATGGGTGTGCAGCAGGCGGCGTAGGTGTGGGCGCTGGAGTTCCAGTCTCGATTTGACGAGTCAATTCCCCCCAGGTGATAGGGCCGACAATGCCGTCCGGTACGAGGCCGAAATGCCGCTGGAAGGCGATGACCGCGCCATGGGTAATCGGGCCGAATATGCCATCGACCGCGAGAAACGGAACGCCCGGAACTCTGGAACGGACTGCGTTGAGCCAGGTCTGTATCTGCCGTACATCGTCTCCGCGCGAACCATTACGGAGGAGTGTGCCAGGGAATGGGTGCGGGGGAGGAACGGTAGGTGGTGTGGCTGGCGGCGTCACGGGCGGTGTCGGCGGGACGGGTGCGCTGCCGCGTATGCCGCGATAGACGGCATAGAGTTTATTCCACGTCGCTGGGCCGACGACACCGTCGGGCGGGAGGCCATAGGCACGTTGGAAGTCCATGACGGCGTTTTCGTCGCGCTGGTCGAATGCGCTGTCTTCAATCACGGGGGGGACAGCATTGTTGAATTGAGCGATGACATTGAGCAGGAATTGGAGTTGGCGCACATCGCCCCCCCGTGAGCCGCGCCGAAGCACGACGTTAGGTGGGTTTGCGCCTATGGTGTAGCGTCTGCCCTCCGCGTCCAGCGCGGCGAGACGGGAGACAGCGGTATAGACACGGGTGATCTCGTTCCAGGTCGCCCGGCCGATGACGCCGTCTTGCGCGAGGTTAAAGCTCCGTTGGAAGGCGCGCACCGCCGCCTCGGTGTCCGGACCGAAGGTGCCGTTGGGGATTGCGATCTGGGGGATGAGAGGGAAGTTGACCCGAATGCGGTTGAGGTCTTCCTGCATCCGCCTTACCGCGTCTCCTGTGCTGCCAATCCGGAGGGCTGTGCCGGGGAAGGATGTAGTGACGCCTCTAATGTTGTTGCTCTCGGTTAGAATAAGGTCGCTCGGGTAGAAGCGATGCAGAATTTGAAGCGGTGTCAGGCCCTGTTGGGCAAGGGGGACGGTGCCCCATTGAGAGAGCCCGGCGCAGGTGGCGGTTGTACCGTTGCAGAAGGTGGTAAAGAATGGATTTACGAGCCCCTGCCTGTGCGCGTAGACGTTGAAATAGTCATCTACGACGCGGCTGATGCTATCGAAAATCTGCGCGCCGGGGCGATAGTATTGGTCAAAGGCGGTGGAGTTGGTGATGTCGAAGTTGAACCCACGGCTGGGATACCACTCGGTGAAAATACGGTTGAGGGCGAAGGTCACAATGGTGTGGACGTTGGCAATCAGTGAATTGCGCGGCCAAGTGGCGTATATTTCGCTGGAGGTGACATTTTTGATGTAGTCGATGAACGGCACCCGCACATTCCGGGCCGAGGTATTTGTGGGAGCGCCCAAGTGGACGGTGATGAAGTCTGGAATAAAGACTTGCCGCTCTACAGGCGGATCATCGCCCTCGCCCGCAAAGGCTGGTTCTGCCGGAGGCGGCGCTTGATGCGGATTTGCGGGCACGAATGGGGCCGGGACTGTCTGGCGGGACGTGTCCTCTTGGTAAGGAATCTGCTGGGCCTCGGGCGGGAGGACGGGGAGCATGGGCGGGATATCAATGTCTTCATCCCGCACGGCGTCCGGCGCATCTACCAGGGGGTGCAGGTGGACGGGCAGGCTTGCGGTCTCGGTGTCGATGACCTGCACATTGTGGATATGGGCGGTGGCAAAGCCAGGTTTTGCCACGTCAACATTCCACGTGGAATAGGCCGGTTTGCCGTAGTGTTCTTCCAGGGTATGCGCTTTGTCCGGCGCGGGGAGTTCTAAGGACTCGGTGTCTCCGTTTTGGTCTGTATGGGTTTCATACAGCGCTTTGCCGGTGTTGTCTCGGACTGTAACATGCGCCCCCGTGATGGGCAGCGCGTCGTCTTCGCTTCGGACGTGTAGGACTAAAAAGCCTGTTCCCACATTGATACCTCCTTGGGCGTGATTTGGAGTATTCTATGTGGTTTTCGGCATAGATGTGACGGGGGACGGGATATATCGTATCATTTGTATAACGGGACGCTGAAGACAGCGTTCCCTACAAAGTGCGAAAAACGTCGGAACATGTTGACAGCTTCTATCTCCTTCTATATAATTCGTATATTAAACTATATTTTTGAAGGAGAAATATGCATGGATCATCAGCCAGGTATGTTCGATCAAGGCAGGCGGCCGGAGGAGAAGCAACCTAAAACCGGCATGGCCGTGATGGCGCTGGTGTTCGGTCTTTTCGCCTTAATTGTTCCTGTTGCCGTTGTTGATGTCATCGTAGGTGTGGCTGGCATTTTCTTGGGGTGGACAGCAAGACAGAGCGGCGCTGGTGGGTTGGCAACAGCGGGTCTAGTTGTCTCCGCTATAGGAACGATGGTTGCCATCAGTTTCACTCTTACAGTTTTTGGCATAATTTAGCTTCTATCGAGAAAGCAGTTCAACACACAGTATCGCGGGAGGGCTGGCGCAGTTGCGTCGGCCCTTTGACTGTAAAAGGTGGCAGAGGGACACTCAGAATAGCGGTTCCCCTACATAGGGGTGGTGGAGTAAAACATGGATTGTGTAAAAATAGAGTATGACTTCAATGCCTATTTGATGTGGGGATGGGATCATCCTGTTCCTTTGTCACGAACGGATGATATTATTGACTCCAACGGGAATCAAGTCCTTTTATTTGAAGGCATGGATGTTCGGATATACGAAACTGATTATGATGTATTCAATAGAAAAGATGATCTTTGCGCAGATGGGATTGTGATACGCAATCCTGAGCGGCCCGCCGACTATAGCGAGTTCAAGTGGTGGTTCCAGATCAATGAGTTTGGCGCCAAACATGAATCAGACGATCCTGATTTCAAATTGTCTACATTATCAACCAGCGAAAAGCGGAATATCATTTATGAACATATGCAAAGGTGTATGTCGCTGGACAAGTTGAGGGACACAGATAAAAAAGGTCAAATGGAGTTCTATATCAGAGCATTAAGACAAATTGACAATGGAGAGCTATAACCAGCTGCGGAGGACTACTCCAACAACTTCCGAAGCTGCTCCACCGCTCGCCGCTCCAAACGTGACACCTGCACCTGGCTTACACCGAGTACCTTTGCCGCCCTGTCCTGCGTCATACCGCGCCAATAGCGGAGACTCAGGACTTTTTTCTCTTTTTCCGGGAGTTTTGCCATGGCTTCGCGCAGGGAGACGTGTTCGATCAGGCGCTCCTCCACCGTGAGGTCGCCTAATACTTGCTCTAGGGTAAAACCATCTTCGCCGGTCTCGCGTTGGAGGGATTCGGGGGCGATGGTGGCGGTTTCGGCGATGGCGATGTCTTCAACTGTAAAACCTGTCTCCGCGCTGAGTTCCGAGAGGGTCGGTTCGCGGCCCAGACGCTGCTCCAAGACACTCCGCGCGGTGCGGATGGTCATGGCGCTCTCCTTGATCGAGCGACTGACTTTTACACTGCCGTCATCCCGCAGAAAGCGCCGGATCTCACCGGAGATTTTAGGTACGGCGTAAGTGGAGAACTGGGTGCCATAGTCGAGATCGAAGCCTTGCATGGCCTTTATGAAGCCCACACAGCCGATCTGGTAGAGGTCGTCATTGTCCACGCCGCGGCCGAAATAACGCCGGGCGATGGACCAAATGAGGCCTGAGTTCTCCAACACCATCTGTTCGGCGGCATCTCGATCACCCGCTTTCACGCGGTCCAGCAGTTTGCGTTTGCTGTCGTCCATCTATTTGCCGCCCATTCGTATGGAGAATTTTTTTCGCATGGTTACGGTGGTGCCTTTGCCGGGTATGGAGCGGACATGGAGTTTGTCCATAAAGCTCTCCATGATCGTAAAGCCCATGCCGGACCGCTCCTCGCCGCCGGTGGTGAACATAGGAGTGCGGGCCCTGTCGATGTCCGAGATACCTAGACCGTTGTCTTTGACTACGATCTCGATGGCGTTATCTGCCGTGATCTTGGCTCTGAGGAGAATTTTGCCCACCGTGTCCGGATAGGCGTGGACGATGGCGTTGGTGACAGCCTCGCTAACGGCGGTTTTAATGTCGCCGAGCTCTTCCAATGTGGGATCGAGTCTTGCGGCGAAACAGGCCACTGTGCTGCGCGCAAAGCTCTCGTTTATGCTTTTGCTAGGGAATTCGAGCTTTATGTAGTTGTTGTGATTCATCTCTGTGATGCCTCCTTATTAGACGGTTTCTGCAATGCTTACAATCCGATCAATACCCGATGCGGCGAGCACTTTCATCGGCTGGCGGGGAACATTGCGCACATGAGCCCGCCCGCCGATCTCGGCCATGCGCTTGTGTGTGTTGAGCACCACGGCGATGCCGGAACTGTCCATAAACGTGAGTTCGCCAAGGTCTATGACACAGTCTCTGGGCAGATAGAGATCAATGGCTTGTCCGATTTGCTGCATGGCCTGTTTGGCCGCGTGGTGGTCCAGCTCGCCAACCAGACGTAACTCAAGTTGGCCGTCTTTGCAGGTCGTAGAGAGTTGCATTATGGGTTCCTCCTTGGAATCTATATAGAAAAATACACCATGCACGGGCTTGTCCCATGCATGGTGTATTGTAGTGGATGCGGGGCGAAAAATCTGTCAAAACTCGCGATCGCTTTGCCATTAAGCTCTGCAGGAAACGTGTGCGCCGGAAATTGGTCTGCCCCTCTACTGAACCGGTATTCCGGCCGTCAGCAGAGGGGCAGTAAATATTGGCGAACTGAGATGATGGTGCTAGTATATCCGAAGGTTATTACCAATCTTTGACGATTTTGGAAACAAACTTTGAACGTGAGAAATCTCCATTTTCAACAATTCTGGTTTACATAACGTAAATTATGAATGATATTTGTCAACCGAAATCGCATTCTGTCGGCAAATAGTGAAATACCAGATGAGAGATAAGGCGGCGGCCAGATAGGGGGCTATTGTTTGGGCGGTGAAAATGCCGGAGAGGCCCCAGAAGCTGGAGAAGATCCAAGTGAGCGCCATCCGGCCAATCAGAGCTTCGGTTCCGGCAGAGAGGAGGGAGTAGAAGGCGAGGCCTCGACCGAGCACTGCCGCGCCTATCGCGGAATGGATGGCATGGCCCGCATAACCCCATGCCAAGATGGTGAGATATTGCGTCCCGATTCGGAGCGCCTCTGGATCGTCTGTGAAGAATCTGATGAGGGAAGCGGGGAAGAGGAGCGTCAGGGGAGTGGTGACAGCTACAAAAGTCAAGGTATAGACCAGCGCCCAGCGGACTGTTGCAGTGGCCCGGCCTGGTTTCCCAGCGCCCAGATTTTGCCCAACGATGGCAGAAGCGGCGTTGCCGATGGCCATCATAGGTACTACAAGGAGATTCGTCACCCGACTACCCGCGCCCAAAGCGGCAGATGCCGCCACGCCGTATGGGTTGACGAGGCGGAGGATGAAGAGATTCGAGAGGTTGAGGAGGCCCATTTGCAGTCCGAACGGGATGCCAATTTTGAGGATGTCTGACGATTTTGCTAAGCCCCAGTATGAGGCGGCCTCCTCGCTGCTCCGCCGAAAACCGCCATGGCGATATAGGCTGAACGCGCCTGCAAGCGCCGCGATGACCTGGGCGGTCACAGTAGCGAGAGCGGCGCCCAATATGCCCATAGATAGAAGGCCAACGAACAAGAGGCCGAAACCTAAGTGCAACATAGTAGCCAGAGCGGCAAAGAGGAGAGGGCGCTTCGCGTCGCCTCGACCTCTCCATATACCGGCGGTGGCGTTATAGAGAAAAGCGAAGGGGAGTCCCAAGGATGTGATTTGCATATATTGCCGCGCCCCCGCGAGGGCCGCTTCCGGCGTTTGCAAGAGACGGAGCGCAGGAAAAGCGAGAAAATAACCGGACAGCGCTGCAGCGATACCGACTGCCAGAGCGAGTGTGAGTACGGTCTTTGCGGTTTGAATCTCCTTTGCTGCTTTTCCAGCGCCCTTAAACTGAGCGATCAGAATTTGACTGCCTGCAGTCAGTCCGAGGGAGAAGGTGAGAAGGAAGAGTATGCTTTGTCCGCCGATCATGACAGCGCTTACGGCATCAGGCCCTACGAAATAGCCTACGAAAATCGCGTCCATAAGGCTGAAGAGGGTTTGGAGGAGATTTGTCAGCACCAGAGGCCAAGCAAAGAGCGCCAATTGACGGGATACGCTGCCCGTGGTCAGGTTTTGTGCGGCAAAATAGGTCACGCATTGCCTCCCTTCACGATCGAGAACGCCTTGATACGACTAGTGTTGCCGTATTTTTTCTCCCTATTCCATTCGGTTTACATAACGAATACCGGAACTGGTTTACATAATTTCGGATGGATATCGGGAAAACTAGGCGAGGCAAGAGGATAATATGCGTTTATATTTGAGTATAAATATTGTAAAGTATTATTTTGGGCAGACTAGGGGAGAAGGAGGGACTGCGATGAGAAAATCAATTAGATATTCAGTTGTTGCGTTATTTTTCTTAATGACGTTGTTCGCTTCGGTATTTCTGCAACCGTCTGCGCTGGCTTCTGTTCGGATGCAAGACGACTTTTATGCCGCTGTCAACGCTCCTTGGATCGAACAGACTGTCTTGACCGGCGATCGGCCGTCCGTCAGTGGGTTTTGCGAACTGGCACGTTCTGTCAACCGCCAACTGCGGCTGGATTTTGACGCAATGGACACGGCTGATGATGCGCTGGGCCAATTTTTGGTATACTACGCAATGGTTTCGGATTATGCCACGCGAGATGACGAGGGTTCTGGGCCGCTTTTGCCTTATATCGAACGAATTCAAGCCTTGGAAAATTTAAATCAGCTAGATGCGTTGCTGGATCAGTGGGTGCTGGACGGGATGGTTTTGCCGTTTTCACTCTATGTGAGCCCGGATATGGGCAATGCACAGGGTCACGCCTTATACGCTGCGGCGCCTATGCTTTTCCTGCCAGAGGTTGGATATTATGGCGACCCGGCCGGTCAGCGGTTGCTTGCGGTTTTCGGTGAAGTTGGTGCGGCGCTGTTGGAGTTGGCCGGTGTGCCAGGCGCGGAGAAAATTGTAGCAGATGCCATCGCATTTGACGCAATGCTGGTGCCGTATGTGAAGACCGCCGTGGAACGCGCGGCGTATGCCGAACTGTACAACCCAGTGCCTGTGGCGACTTTCGTCGCTTATAGCGGCGCACTTGACTTTGAAAGGCTCACAACCCAGCTGCTGGGTGTGTTACCGGAGCAGGTTGTCGTAGTGGATATTCCGTATTTCGAAGCCTTTGGTACACTGGTGTCGGAGGAGACTTTCCCATTGTTCCGGCACTGGATGCTTCTGCGGACGGTGTTCAACGCGTCTGGATACCTCGACCAGGCATTCCAGTCTGTCGCCGAAACCTATCGGATGGCGCTTACCGGACAGACTCGGCCGACCGATCCGACGGAGGCCGCGTTTTTGCTCTCGACGGGTGTATTCAGCGGTGTGGTCGGAGACTATTATGGTCGAACTTATTTTGGTGAGGACGCCAGAGACGCAGTCGCGGCGATGGCGGACCGACTCATCGAAACCTTTCGGCAACGCCTGATGGCGAATGATTGGCTGACCCCGGCAACGGTCAAAGCGGCAATCGAAAAGCTGGATGCTTTGGTGGTCCGCATCGGGTATCCGGATACAGTTGATCCGATCTACAACCGGTTTGTGGTAACACCGGCCTCGGATGGTGGCACGCTGCTCGGCAATACGATGGCCTTTGCGCGGATTGTGCGCGAGGAGAACTTCGCGCGATATACCGAGTCGGTGGATCGCACTATTTGGAGTATTGCGGCGCATACAGTAAATGCGCAATACAGCCCGCTCACGAATGCCATCACATTTCCGGCGGCGATTTTGCAGGCGCCATTTTATTGTCCGGCGCAATCAGAGAGCCAGAATTATGGAGGGATCGGCACCGTAATTGCACATGAGATTACACATGCCTTTGATGCGAACGGCGCGCAGTTTGGCCCAGACGGCAGCCTTGGCCACTGGTGGACAGATGCGGACCATGTGGCTTTTGCGGCGAGAATCGAAATGATGACTTTGCTATTTGATGGCATGCCGCATGCGGGCGGTTTTGTAAATGGCCGTATGCTCGTTTCAGAGAATATTGCGGATGCGGGCGGACTCGCTTCGGCACTTGCGGTTGTTCAGTCTCTGCCGGATAGGTGTCTCGAAGCGTTCTTTCGCAACTGGGCCGTGATCTGGCGGATGAAGGCCACGCCGGAATATGCGGCGCTGTTACTGGCGCTGGATGTTCATGCGCCTGGACGACTCCGAACAAATGTGCAACTCGGGAATCTAGATGCGTTTTATGATGTCTTTGAGGTCACGGAAGACGATGGCATGTATATCCCGCCGGAGCGGCGCGTGACGATTTGGTAAAGCGGCGCATATACTAAGCCTGTGTAGGGGCGACACTCTGCTGTCTGCGGGCGACCGAGGACGTCTGCCTCTGCAAAATAAACAAAAATATTTTGTTCAACTCAAAACTGAGGTGCTGACTATGTTGCTTGGATTGCTGGTAGGGCTTGGGGTCGGCTGTGCGGTCTGCGGAAACCGGAGAGGTTGTAGCTGCAGGCGCGGATTCGATTGGGACTGCGGGCGACGGTGCTGGTAGGAAAGTGAGAACGGGGCGAACAATGTGCCCCGTACATAATATAGACAGTGTCTTCCGAATCACCGCCCCTGTATTGCCTTGTACCAGGGGCGGTGATTTCATCAATTGACAGAACGGTTTGAACATGGTATTGTTTACATATAGATTCACTTGAACAAAATTTTTATTTTGTTCAAAATTTATGGACAAACCTAGAGAAGCATGCTATACTGCACGTAGTTCCCTGTGAGCTTTCCCGTGCACACTTCGGGCCAATTTCGAGATGTTGGCCCGAAGTTGTAAAATATTGTTATAAGGAGTTGATTGGCTGTATGGACTATCGCGGTGAAGCCCCACCTGTTCTACTGGACTTCCTCAACTACCATGAACATATCCGCAGCCATTCCCGGAAAACTGTGGACGAGTATTTCCTCGACCTCAGGACTTTCTTCCGTTTCATGAAGCTCTACCGCGGCCTCGTGTCTGCCGATGTGCCTTTTGAAGAGATACAAATTCTCGATATCGACGCCGACTTCGTACGGGGCATCTCCGTGACGGATGTCTATGCCTTTCTAAATTACTTATCACGGGACCGCGCGAAATCGCAACGAAGCCGCCGCTCGGGCTATGGACTTTCCGCGACCTCTCGCGCACGGAAAGTCGCAACGATCAGATCGTTCTATAAGTATCTGACAACCAAGGTGAAACTCCTCGAGCAAAATCCGATGCAAGACCTCGACTCGCCAAAGTCGCGCCGGAGTCTGCCGAAGTTTCTCTCGCTCGATGAATGTATGCAGCTTTTGGCCTCGATTGATGGAAAGCATGTAGAACGAGACTTTTGTATCGTCACGCTGTTCCTCAATTGCGGTCTGCGGATCTCGGAACTGATCGGGCTGAACATGACAGATGTACGCGGTGATTATATCCGCGTGCTTGGCAAGGGCAACAAGGAGCGGATCATTTATCTGAACGAGGCCTGCATGGAAGCGGTGAACAACTATCTGCCAATCCGAGAGCTGGTGGCGAGTAAGGACAAGGGCGCGCTATTCGTATCTCGGCAGGGCAACCGGATCAGCCGAAGCACAGTGCATCATCTTGTAAAGAAATATCTGTTGATGGCCGGGCTGGACAGCACGCAATATTCATCCCACAAACTGCGGCACACAGCGGCGACCTTACTCTTGCAAAACGGCGTAGACGTGCGGACGCTTCAGGAGGTCCTAGGCCATGACCACCTGAACACGACCCAGATCTATACCCATGTGGATAATAACGAGTTGCGCCTGGCGGCCAAACTTTCGCCCTTGGCCGGGGTAAGGCCGAAAAAGACAAGTACTGAAGGAGAACAATAGATGGAGCAGTTCACACAGCGGGAAGTAGAAGAGGCTGAGCGGGCGATCGCGTCTTTGCTCAGTAAGTGCGAGAAGGCGCAAGAGAAGCTTGCCCCGGGGACATCACAATATACGCTGACGAAAAATCGAATCGCCGCGCTTCGGATTGCGCTTGCGTTGATCCGAGAGCGCATGTCGTGATGGGTTGAACAGAAAGTTTACTCGATATGTAAATTTATTTAAACTATACTTTCCAGGTAATCGTAAAATAAATTTATACAGATTAAATGTTTACTTGAAAAAGATAATATAATTAAAATATTTACTCCGCGAGTATATTATACCTCCCCTGTTCAGTTTTATCAACGCAAAAAATCCCTAGCCATCAGGGAAAGGGCTGGCCCCCTCCCCTTGCTGGCTAGGGATTTTTATACTGAATTCTAGCGCATGAAGTTGGTGAAGATTCTGCGTTCGGTAGCAGGGGGTTCAACGCCAGCGGCGCGACCCGCCTCTATGCTTTGGAGAAGCCAGACCATATTTTTGCCGAGTGTCTGCATGGTCTGCACACCTTCCAAATCCTGCCGGACCTCTTCCGGACTGGTGCCATGGACCATATTCCAGTAACAACTGGTAACCAGAGGCATTTGGGCATAAGCCGGATATTTCGACAATTGATCCAAGGCCGCAGTGGTACCCGCGCGCCTTGCGCTGACAACCACTGCACCCGGTTTGAGACGAAATGGTTTCCCTCTGCTGGAGAAAAACACGCGATCCAGAAAAGACGTGATCTTCCCTCCCGCCGCCGCAAAGTGTACTGGAGAGCCGAAAACAAAGGCATCTGCCTCTTTTGCGAGGGCTACGAACTCGTTTACATTGCCGTCTTTTACGACACAGTCACCTGTCTGGAAGCAAGCGCGGCAATCTCTGCACCCTTCTATCGGGTCTGTTCCCAACTGGAAGATTTGGGTTTCGATGCCTGCCCCCTCCAACTCCTCTGCTACGATGGAGAGCGCCGTGTAGGTACATCCTTCGCGGTCCGGGCTGCCGTTTACAAGTAGTACTTTCATAGTGATTTACCTCCCTCAAATATGGGTTTTTATATTAAAATATTACGAAATTTAGGTTTACTTCTCCCCTCCCCGCCTCCCTGCTGGTGGGGAAGTGGGGGTAAAAGGCGGACGAGCGCAGTTCGCCCTATGAAAGCAGGACGTCTAGGACGAAGGGTTCCCTATTCTGGCTTTCCGACAATCAATTCTTTGGCGAGGGGCAGAGTCTCAAGCCAATCACAGACGATATGCCAATCTGGGAGACGGTGTGTTCTCCTCTGTTCGTAGATATTGCGCAGACAACGGTAGTTGGTGACCATGCCCGCCATAAGTTCGAAGCCGGATGGGAGATTATAAAGCAGTTCTAAGTAAGCCGCTTTTTTGCGGTCCGGTTCGGCGACGGCGTCAATGCCATTATAAGTCTCCTGCAACGCCTCGGCGGCGGCGATGGCCTCTTTGCTGGTGTAGAAGTTGCAGGACTCGCCGATTTTGAAGAAAGCCACACGATGCATGGTGCTCATGGAAGAGATGAAAGTCAAAAAGCGATAACGCTCTGCCTCGACCCAAGCTTTGTTAGACAGGGTCATGTCAAAAGTGACGGTGATGCCGGAGAGATACTGCTCGTGTCCCCCGCCCTTTGCGTTGGCTAATTTGATCGCACGTCTAATGTGGGTATTATCAATCTCCCCTGCTTCTCTTGCGGCGCGGATTTCCGCGACTGCCATTTGAAACTCTTCCTCCGTCGGGGCCGCTTTCAGCATAGGATAGCCGCTGCGGTAGATACTCTCGTCTAGACCAAAGATTTGGACATTGGTGATGCTTGCCATATTATGTTAACCTCCCCCGCTCTTGTCCTATTGATTCCCGAGGACGCGGCGGTAATAGTCGTGCTCTAAGATGCGAACGGAGAAAACCTCTAGGAGGTTGAACCGTGCCATCATCTGTTCTGGATGATCTTCCGGAATTAATTCCGGATCAATGTGCGGATGTGGCGTGAATTGCCCGGTGCGGGAGTTGAACCTGCCGAGTTGAGAAACCCAACTCCGGCTGGCGAAGGGCACAAAGGCGTCCGCGCCGGACAGGAGATCAACGCCCATGAGCAGGCGGGAGTCAAACGGAAAGGCGAAGAGGTTGGCGATGGTCGGCAACACGTCGTAGAAGGAGCCGAAGGTGTCTACCACGATAGGTTCTGTCATCGAGGCGCTCCATAAGATGAAGGCGCTGTGATGCACGTCGATGAGCGGATCCAGGAGCGGCGCGCCGCCGAGTTCTTCCATCTCCGCAACGCTGAGGCCGTAGGGGTAATGGTCCGGGATGATGGCAAAGACAGTGCGCTCAAGCTGACCGACCTCATCCAGACGCTCGATGAGATATGCAAGCGCCAGTTCCAACTCTATATGGGTCGCCAGATAGGCTCTCGGACCGAGCGAATAGGGCAAATGAGCCACCGCGTCTTGGTGTCTGTGGGCCATGGCGTTGCCGCCGAAATTGTATTCGAGGTGACCGCTCACGGTGACATAGTAGACGTGGAAGCGGTCCAGGTTAATGAAGTCGTCCACAGAAACCTCAATCATCTCCAGATCAGAAGTGGGCCACATGCGCGTGATGGGCAGGCCGTTTCCAAGGGCACGCCAAATATAGCCCATATTGGGATGAGACAGATCTCTTCGATAAAAGCTGTAAGTCCAGTTGTGGTAAGCGAAGGTCCCGACCCCTTCCGCCTGGAACATGTTGCCGAAGGCAAAGGGCATATACATGCGCGCCGTATTTGGGAATGCATTGACATGCCGCGGAATCAGGCTCGTCATCATGGCGAACTCGCCGCCGGTGGTGGAGAAGCCCGTGTCCGGCGTATAGAAGTTGGTGAACTGAAAACCCTCGTTGAACATCCGGTAGATTGTCGGGGTAATTTCCGGGTGGATGGCCAGGGTATGGAAGGCCTCCCCCATGAAAAGGATGAGGTTATAGCCCTCGAATCGGCCGGTCCATTCATTTTGTGGTGTGGGCCTGCGGTTCATGAAAAACTCGTGCATCTCCCGGACTTGCTGGTTTGTCTCTGTCTCGAGGAGAGCTTCGAAATCAATGTCCAGCACATTATAGCCGAATACGATGGGTTCGGGCTCCTCATAGGGATCGTCCGGTTCAGTCGGAGTCGGCGCCGGTGTGGGTGTGACGGTGACGTATAAAAGTTCAGAAACATCTATCTCCGGGCGGCCAAAGAGACTGTATTGTACATCTAGCCGGAGGCCTGTGATGAGGCCGAAGGTAGGTACCGCACGGTCTAAGGTAAAATGCTCCCGATAGAGAGAGCTGACAGGCGCTAAGCCGTATGTATTGAGCAGCACGGAACTGATGGCCACAACGTGAAGTGCCACCATGACCACAGACGCGCGAATCAATCCATTTGTCGATTGGATAGGCCGCTTTTTCCAAAGGCCAAGCGCCTGAAACAGTGCTAACGGCAAGAGGGTAAGCAGCATGGGGAGCGCCGCGCTGCCAATTGTGCGGAGCGATTCCATAAAAAAGTCGGTCACCGCGTCCTGCGCGACGGACAGTTGCGCCATCCCCGCATAGCTGCGGAAGATACCGTAGAAACCGATTTGGATGAGGAAAATGATAGTAATTACAATGAGCGTTGCCACATGGACTTTTCGCCGAATATGATCCGGGCCAAGGCTGACAATCAGATTACAGACCATGCCGACCGCAAATGAAAATAGGAGCACGTAGATCAGCCTTAGCCCGAAGAAATAGTGGGCGCTCCACTGGCGGAGTACGAGTTCCATGTAGAAAATCGCCAATGGGAAAAAAGCCAATTGACGGAGATCCATTTGTTCACGCGGGGGCTGGCCCTCTGTATCTTGGCCTTTCCCATTCCGATATTTTTGTCTCATTTGTTCCACTCTTGCGCTGCGATCCATGTCCATGTCTGTCATATCTGTTTTCTTATCCCCTGTTTCTCTCTGTTTAGCTTCTGACTGCTGCTTGCAATACTGTATTGGCGACCGGTCCTGCTACGGTTAGTCCGCCGCCGCCATGTTCCACCAGCACAACAAAGGCCAGCGGATTGTCCGGGTCGTCTAAAAATCCGACAAACCAGGCGTGGGGCCACTGGCCGTCTATCTCGGCGGTGCCGGTCTTGCCAGCGACCGCTAGACCCGGGAAACTTCCGGAATAGTAATGGATTGCCGTCTCTCTGAGCAAGGTGCCGAGTTGATCCGCTACACGGGCAGACATTATCGCAGGCCCGGTTCTGGTGCGTTGGCTGAAAGGCAGTCCGCCGGAGACGTTGGCGATCAACCGGGGTTCAACGGGCGTTCCGCCCCGGGCGATCGCGCCAAGGAAGCGGACCAGGCCGAGAGGGTTGATTAAATTCTCGCTCTGCCCCACCCCGGACCAGGCCAAATCCGCACTGCCAGGGCCTCCCGCGACAAAATTACCCGGAACAGTCGAGAGAGTTCCGCTGAGACTATGGCGCTCTAAAAGTCCGAAGCGGTCTGTGTATTGCCGAAGGCGATTACCGCCGAGGTCTACTGCGAGTTGCGCGAAATAAGGATTGCAGGAAACGCCCATCGCCCGCTCTAAGCTGATTCTGCCGTGATTCCCCATACAAGTGACACGATTGCCGTCTATAATCACATACCCATTGCAGACATATTCCCGCGTAAACGCATCGGCAAAGGTATCAATGGAGGCCGCCGCGGTGACAATCTTGAAGATTGATCCCGGGACATAGGCGGCTGAGAGCACGCGATTGATATATACGCCCTCAAACGCCGGATCGTCCGGAGCAAAGCTGGGCGGATTTGCGGGGTCATAGCTGGGGGCTGAGACAGAGACGAGGATCTCCCCCGTCTGGTAATTCATGACCACCACCGCCCCGCGCCGCCCCGCGAGCGCTTCATAGGCGACACGGTTTAGCTCAGCGTCTATGGTGAGTTGAATGGCGTTGCCTCCCCCGCCAAAGGCGTAGACGCCGGTAATCAGATTATACCCGACGAGCGCACCTGCATACGCGGAAAGCGCGCCCGTACCGATGTGACCTCGCCCATCTCCCACGACGTGAAAGTTGGCCCTGCGGATAGCGGCGTTTGCGTTGAACTCCAGACCTTGCTCCCCCGCGCTGGCGAGGAGAACGCCATTTCTATCGTAGATCGAGCCGATTGCCAAATGACCGCCGTGGAAGATATTAGGGTTAGACGGAAAAGTCGCCCAGGTTTCACCATCGGCAGCGAGGCGGAAGAGGAAGATGGTCAGGAAGACGAAGATGGCGAGGATGGGAGCCAGAATCAAATAGGTGCGGCGCTTTACTTTTTTCATCGGCGCTCCTCCCTATCATCGTCCGTATCCCAGAGATCGTCTTCGAAATACCGTGGGTCTACGCCGTCCTCTAGGGGTTCGGCATAGTCTTCCTCTGCTTCGTCGTAGGACTCGTAGTCGTCATCTTCTTCATATACTTCAAGCGGCTCTTCATAAGTGCTCTGCCGGGTGCTATGTCTGCCGCTTTTTGCCTCGCGGACTGCATAACGATCAAGCCTTACGGCAAGACTGGCATTTTGCCGGTTATCCGTGGCCTTGATGAAAGCCAGCAGCCCCCAACTTGCGAGCATACTGGATCCGCCTCTGGAGAGAAAGGGGAAGGTGATCCCGGTAAATGGGATGATGTCTAAGGGGCCGAAGACATTGAGGATGACTTGGCAGAGAAACATCGTTACAGCGGCACAGGCAGCGATGACATAGAAACTGCTCCGCGCCGTCGCCGAGGCTCTGACTGCGAATATCGCAAGGACAACAATCGCCGCGATACAGATAATCGCAACTAAAAGCCCCAACTCTTCAGCAACTACACCGAATACCATGTCCGCATCGGCGGCGAAAACCCTATGGAAGGTCCCATTCCCTGCCCCCAGACCAAAGAGTCCGCCGGACGCGGTGGAAGACAGCGTTCGCACCTGCTGCATCCCCGCGCCGAATGGGCTGTCCCAGACGTGACCCCAGGTAGCGAATCGCGTTGCGACGTGCGGCCGGACGGTCAAAACGAGGAATCCCGCAATGCCGAGAGAGGCAAGCGCGAGCGAAATGGTGGCCCAATCTCCGGAGCGGAGGAAGGCGATCACTAGGAAGGTAGCGAAAAATACAGCGGCGGAGCCAAAGTCGTTCATCAGAGCCAGGATGCCAACGCAGAGGGCGGAATAAGCGATGAACATAAAGAGATTGCGCCGGGCGAAAAGCCGCTCCAACGAGGCCGCGCCGGCAAAGATGAAAGCAACTTTGACAAACTCCGATGGTTGAATTGTGATGCCAAAGAGTTCAATCCAGCGACGTGCCCCATAGATTTCCTCGGCCAAAGCGAACCCCACCGCCAAAAATAGAAGCCCTACAATCGCGATCGGCCAGCGCAATTGCTTTGCTCGGTTGAGATCTCTGAGGATGTAACAGATGATAAAGAAAAATACAATGCCCGCAAAGATCAGGGCCGCCGTGCGCAAAAGCTCCGCCGGATTTGATGTGGCGATCACGCTCATGCTCACGCTGCAGATCAAAAAGGCCAAGGCCTCGACTTCAAACCCGGTTCTCCCCATAGCACGGACAAGGAAGAAATAGGCCCACATCATCGCAGTGAGCGCAAAAAATCCGAGGGGGATTTGCAAGGTGAAGTGATCGAAATTGGCGATGGAGTGCTGAATCGCCAGCACTGCCTGGAAGAGGGTTAGATAGAAAAATATGCCCGAAGGCTTTAGCCAACGGCCCGGCTTTGTGCGGGCCATGCTCTGCGCGCCGAGTTCGTCCGGGCGCAAGTCCAGCAGGACAACCTCTACCCCGCCGAGATTCAGCACATCCCCTTTTTCAACCTCAATACCGCCCTCCAACGATTCGCCATTGACCGTGACCCCGGCTTTGGAGCCGAGATCATACGCGGTCCACTCTGCGTTGTCGTCTCGGATGAGGGCGAGATGGCTGCGGCTGAGGGTCGGATAATTGAGAACCACATCAGCGCTTTTGGCGCGGCCGATCAGATTCTCCCAGTGGTAAAGCGCGATGCGGGAGGCGTTGGGCAGACTCAAATAGCCCCATATCTCCGGCTCATAGCTCTCCCGCAGGAGACTACGTGCGCAGCGCAACAAAACAATGCCCGCAAGAATGGGCAAGAGAAAGCGTGATAGAAAAGTGAAGTAGGGAAAAACTCCCTCCAGAGCCAAAGGCTCCAGCGCAACATCCATGGATGTCCTCCCAAGCGGAGCGGTACTGTTTTCCGTGACGGACTGGGGTGGAAAATGTTCCATGGTAGTATATCATAAACGCTCTCGTTTTGCACGCGATTCTTACGATTTTACTGATCTACCCTACCAAACAAATTCGGCTCGTCAAAGTCGTAGGTGCGATAGAACTCCTTCGTCTCGGCCACACGGTATGTCTCGCTCTGGTTTCTGGCGAGGAGCCGAGTGATGGCATAGACGTCCACCCAAATCTCCTTCGGCCCCTCCTCTTGTTCCGGATGGAAGATGAGTTGAAGACCCCAGTGGAGATGCGTCTCGCGAATCCCGTTGACATTTTCTTTCCTGCTATACCCCGTGCGGCCCATATACCCAATCACGTCCCCCGCCTTGACCACCTGCCCCTCCACAATATCCGGATGGTAAGGCCGATTCTGACGAAGGTGCGCGTAATAATAGTAGCGCAGACCGTCGAAACTGCGAATCCCGATGCGCCAGCCGCCGTATTGATTCCACCCCACAACCTGCACGGTGCCGCTCTCGATCGCTACGATGGGCGTTCCCACGCTGCCGAACAGGTCGTGCCCTAGATGACGACGACGATACCCATAGTTGCGGCCCGCGCCGAAGTCATCAAAGTGACCATAGCTAAAACCTTCGGCTATGGGAGAATACACTTTCAAGCCATAGCGGTCCTCCCAGATTCTTTGCTCGGGATTCTCCGGGTCCGGGACTTCTGCGCGGTGTTGCCCGACAAACTCGCCGAGGATGGCCGAATAGGCTTCGAGATAGTAGTCGTAATAGTTCATGTCCTGCGTGATGTCTTCTAGGCTTTCACCCGCGAGCAGCCTCTTGGCGAGATCGTCCAAGTGGCTTCTTTTATATTTAGAAAATGAGCCGCCGTAGCGCGCGCCTAAGACTGCGAGGAGTTCAATCCAGTTGAGATGGATGTCTGTGTCGTAGGTTTTGATGTCATAGTCTAAGGTCGCGATGAGGGCGCTGTAACTTACATCGAAGTCGACCCATTTGATGTGGTCGGCCTCTTCCCCGCTCTCGGTCGCATGAACGATAGGGAGCGTGGAATAAAGCAGCGTGAGCGCGAGGAGAAAGGCGATCAGGCGTTTTTTCATAATACACCTCTTTGATGGAAATTCACTGTTCTTAATATGGCAAATTTGCGCACGCGAGATTCAACCAATTCATGTCAGGTGTAGTTTTTTCCGTTTTGCAGATTCTAATGGCAGAAATTTTATTGTAAAAAGGAGTCTTAAGCATGCGAAAATCACTGTCCTTTCTTTTGGCAATCCTCCTCTTTGTCTGTCTCGCGCCGCCTGTCCTCGCGAGCGGGAATTGGGGCCTGTCCTTCCCCATCCCCGGCGAAAAGCCTGTAGGCAACGCGACAGCGGAGGCCTTGCAGAAATATAACGCCTATTTTGTAGACCCAACCCAGGAGAAAGTCATCTACATGACCTTCGACGCGGGCTTTGAAAATGGCTATACGGCGCCGATCCTAGACGCGCTGAAGGCCACCGGTGTCCCGGCGGCCTTCTTTTTGGTGGGCACTTATATTAGAGATCACCCGGATCTCGTACGGCGGATGGTGGAAGAGGGCCACACGGTAGCCAATCACACCATGAGTCATCCCAATATGCCCGCGATTTCAGACCCCCAACGCTTTCGGAGCGAGTTGGAGGAGACAGAGCGGCACTACGAAGCGGCTGTCGGCCAGCCGATGCTCAAACTCTATCGCCCGCCCAACGGGAAATACAGCGATGGTAATTTGCGGATGGCGCAAGACCTCGGCTATACGACCCTACTTTGGTCCCTGGCCTATGTGGACTGGTATGTGGACAATCAACCCACAAAACAACAGGCCTTTGACAAACTGATCCCCCGCATTCACCCCGGCGCAATCCTCATGCTGCACAGCACATCCGCAACCAATGCGGAGATCATGGAGGAATTGATCCGGACGTATCAGGAGATGGGCTATACTTTTCGGTGTATTACGGAATTTGGGCGATAGAGAAAAGAGGCTGGCGTCATAAGACGCCAGCCTCTTTTGTTATAGATACTGCTAAATCAGATTATCGAGTTCATCTTCTGCGTATTTCTCATAGAGGCCGACATTGTGCAGAATCTTTTTGACCTGATGGGTAATTTTCTTTTGCGCGACAAAGGATTTCACCTTTCCATCGTCTTCACCGACTTTGGCAAGCTCTTCGTCCAGCTTTTCAACGGCTACGGCGATGTGTTCCAGCGCTTTCTCTTGCCCGTCAATGTTTGCCACGATGCGCTTGGCCCATGCTTCAGCGTCTTTCTCTTCATATTTCTCGATCTTATTTGCTTCGCGTACGATTTTTCTGATCTCGTGGATTGCCTTCTCCTGCTCGATGAAATGTTTCACCTTGCCTTCGGCTCCATCCAGTTTGTCTAGGGTTTCATCCAATTTTTCTACTGTTTTTTCGATCTCTACCAAGGCTTTCAAAATTTTCTTCTCATGATCTGCCATGTCTCAAACCTCCTCACATTTTTGGTCATTGTGTCCGGAAAATATGGGAAACTCTGTGGGTCGATTTAACTTTATCACGGAAAATGAAAATTGTCAAGCTTTTGTAAAGTTTTTGCCTTATTCTTCCTCTTCCGGTAAAAAGGCCCCGAGATTTGTCTCTTCCCGCAGCATCATCGTGGTGTAGAGTTTGTGATATTTGCCCCTCCCTGCCATTAGCTCCTCATGCGTCCCCTGCTCTACAATTCTGCCTTTGTCCACCACCAGGATCAGGCCCGCGTGGCGGATCGTACTAAGGCGGTGGGCGATGATAAAGCTGGTGCGGCCTGTGAGGATATGGCTAATCGCCTCTTGGATGAGGCCCTCCGTCTCCGTATCAATAGAACTTGTAGCTTCGTCTAACACAAAGATTGGCGGATTCGCTAAAACAGCTCTGGCGAAGGAGATAAGCTGTTTTTCTCCTGTACTGAGGCGGTCGCCACCTTCTCCGACTTCGGTTTCGTAACCATTTTCCAACTTTTCTACAACCCGGTCCGCTGAGACGAGTTTTGCGGCGGCGATGACTTCTTCGTCCGTGGCGTCCAGCTTGCCATAGCGGATATTTTCCATCACTGTACCGGAGAAAAGGTGTGGATTTTGCAAGACATAGCCGAGGCGAGATTGGAGCCAGAGGAGACTGCGCTCTTTGTAATCTTTGCCGTCGATTAACACCTTGCCGCGGGTTGGTTCGAGGAATCGGCAGGCGAGGTTAACTAGGGTGCTCTTTCCTGCCCCTGTCCGGCCCACAATGGCGACTTTTGTGCCCGCTTTGATGTCCAAATTGAAGTCTTCCAGTACGTATTCGTCCCCGTCTGGGTACCTAAACCAGATGTTTTGGAAGGTAATATCGCCCCGAATGGGTTCCCAATTGGTACGTTTTGGAGTGAAAATGGTACCGTATTGGGCCTCTACTTCGGGTGTATCTTGGATCGTTATCTCTTCCGCGAGGAGCGCGGTTACCCGCTCTATGTTGACTTGGGCGGCGATAAAGTCAGAAAAGCGGCGAGCCATCTGTTGGACGGGTTCCAGGATGACCAAAGTATAGGATAAGAACACCGACAGGGTGCCGAGGGGGATGAGATTTTCTAAAACCAAAAATCCACCATAATATAAAACGAGGGCCGTGGAGAGGGAGCCTATGAGCACCATCATGGGGCCGAAGATTGCCATGAGGCGGGTGGAGCGCATGTTGGCGGCGTAGAAGGTTCGGGTTACGCCTTTGAACTCGTCTGTGATCTGGTCTTCGATCACGAGGGTTTTTGTGGTCTTCGCGCCGGTGATCCCCTCGTTGTACATGCCGACGATTTTGGCGTTTGTAGAACGGATTTCGCGGTTTACTTGGAGAAGTTTATTCTTAAAGAGGAAACTGATCGCCGCGAGGATTGGGACGACGAGGAGAACCACGAGAGCCAGCCGCCAGTTGAGGATCATCATGGAGAGGATAATACCGATCATAAAAAGGAAATCCCAGAAAAAGCTGACGATGCTCCAGGCCACAATGCCGCTGATGCGGTCCGTGTCGCTCATGACACGGGCTAGGATGTAGCCGACGGGGGTCTTGTTGAAGAAACTCAAAGAGAGTTTTTGCAAATGGACAAAGCAGGCGATTTTCATCTGGCGGCCCATCTCCATCTCGACCACCATACAGTGGCGGAAGAAGAAAATGGTGAGGGTACCTTGGACGGTGAGAGTCGCGAAGTAGGCCAAGGCGAAGAGGCCGAGGCCGTCTGTCGTTTGCGGCACCACGAACCAATCTACCGCGAATTTGGTGAAGAGCGGGAGGATGACATCGACTGCGGCGGCGAGGAAGATTAGGAGCATGGCCAAGAGGAACCGCCGCCGCACGGGCAGGAGGAAGGGCCAGAGTTTTTTCCAGGTCGCGATGCTGAACGTTTGCGGGGCGGTGACATCATACTGTTCCATCAGTGCCCACCCCCTTCCCCGGCTTGGCTTTGGAGTTTGTAGACGCGGCTGTAGATTCCGTCTTTGGCGAGCAGGGTTTTGTGGGTGCCGAGTTCGACGCCGCGGCCTTCGTCGAGGACGAGGATTTGGTCGGCGTGCATGAGGGTGGAGACGCGGTGGCTGATGAGGATCACCGTTGCGCCGTGGGTGTTTTCTCGGAGGGCTTTTTGGATTTTCGCGTCCGTCTCCATATCGACGGCAGAGAGCGAGTCGTCGAAAATCAGGATGGGTGCGTTTAGGAGCAGCGTCCGGGCGATGGCGACGCGCTGTTTTTGCCCGCCGGAGAGTGTGACGCCGCGCTCGCCGACGATGGTGTCGTAAGCGTTGGTGAATTCCATGATGTTTGCGTCTACGTCCGCGATTTGGGCGATGCGGCGGATTTCGGCAAGGTCTGCCTCTTCTCTTGCGATTGCGATGTTTTCGCCTATGGTTTTGGAAAAGAGGAAGGGTTCTTGCAGAACCAGCCCTACCTCTCTGCGGAGGGCGCGGCGGTCTATCTCACGGATATCTACGCCGCCGATGGTGATTTTGCCCTGCCCGTCGGTTAGATCGTAGAGGCGGGTGAGCAAATAGGTGATCGTGCTTTTGCCGGATCCGGTGCCGCCTAGGATGCCGAAAACGGTGCCTTTGGGGATGGTGAAGTTCAGATTGTTTAGGACTTCTGTGGTATGATAGGCGAAACTGACGTGGTCGAAGACGATGTCTGCGGCTAGGTTGGGGCGTGTATCGAGGTGTGGCGCGTTGTCTTCGGGTTTTGCGTCTAGGATGTCGAGGAGGCGGGTGGCGGAGACGGTGGCTTGGCTCATGTCGGACAGGGTCCGGCCTAAGGCGCGGACGGGCCAGGTGAGGATTTGGCTGTAGCTGATAAAGGCGATGAGGGCGCCGAGGGTCATGTGCCCTTGGACTGTGAGGTAGGTGCCGATGAGGATGACACCCATGGTTTGGAGGCCTGTGACAATGTCTCCAATGCCCCAGTAGAGGCCGAGCAGGTAGCCCATGTCGATCCAGGCTTTGGAGTGGGCGTCGTTTTTCTCGTGGAATTTTTCCAGTTCAAACTGCTCACGCCCGAAGGCTTTGACTACGCGCATGCCGGTCAAATTCTCTTGGACACGGACCATGAGGGCACCCTCGGCCACGTCTGCCTTGTGGAATTTGTCCGCGATGCGGCCGTAGAATAGCATGGAATAGCACACGATGATGGGGACAAAGGCGAAGGCGAAGAGGGCCAGAGGCACGTTCATGGCGAACATGAGTACTGTGGCCGTCGCGATGAGTACGAGGGTGCGGACCACTTCTACCAACTGGGTGCTCAAAAAACTGTGGACGACCTCTACGTCTGAGGTACAGCGCTGGATGATGTCGCCGGTTTGGGTTTCTGTATGCCACTTGAAGGGTAACTTCTGCACATGGGCGAAGAGGGTGTTGCGCAGGCTTTTTACTGTACCTTCCGCGCCTCGTCCGATGTTGATGCGCGAGATATAGCTGCATATACCGCCCAGGGCGATGAAGAGCAAAATCGAGAGCGCGGCATAGAGGAGGGCGGTTTGCGGTGCGATGCCGTATAGAAAGCGCAGGAAGCTTGGGAGTGTGTCAGGGTCGCCGCCGATAATGCCGTCTACTGCGAAGCGGACGATCTGGGGGGCGAGGAACATGAAGATGATATTAAGGCCAGTGCCGAGGAAGGCCACCAGAAAATAGCGCCAGTGACCGGGTAAGAAGCGGCGAAACAGGCGAAAAGCGGTCAAGGTTTTCATGCGGCACCTCCTTCAATTGGGATTTTTGCTATGCGGAATAGTGGGCGAACGCAGTTTGCCTCTACATTGTGCCATATTTTTTATAGAAAGGCAATCAATGGGAAAAACCTTTGCGCTGGGTGTATCCGCTGTGGTACAATATTATGCGGCAAATTATTGATCGAGGTGACATTGTGTCGAAGGTTTCCGGGTTCCCCGTCCATTCCCACAAAGCGGATATTCCGCGCCGAAATGCACCGCCGGATCAGGGTCTTACATCGGAAGAGGCCCGGGTTCGTTATGTGGGTGGATATGCGAATCTGCCTGTGGAGCCGCCATCGAAGACATCTCGGCAGATTGTGCTCGGCCATGTGCTTACCTACTTTAATTTGATTTTCTTCATCCTGGCCCTCAGTGTTATCTTGGTTGGACGCTGGTGGCAGATGGGGTTTATGGTGATCGCGGTTACCAATACGATTTGCGGGATTATCCAGGAGTTTAACGCAAAACGGGTTATGGATAAGATGCAATTTCTCTCCTCCCCCAAGGGTAATGTCATACGAGACGGGCAGGAGCGGGTTTTGAATACCAGCCAATTGGTTCTTGATGATATTGTCGTCTTTCGATCGGGGAATCAGATTTATGCGGACGCGATTGTGGTCGAGGGTGAAGTGCAGGTCAGCGAGGCGCTGATTACGGGTGAGGCGGATGAGATTACGAAGGGGCCGGGCAGTTTTTTACTCTCCGGCAGCTTTGTTCTAAACGGAAAATGCCACGCCCGCCTGGAACGGGTCGGAGCGGATTCTTATGTGTCTAAGCTCTCCTTGGAGGCCAAACGGGCCGAGAAGGAGAAGGACACGCCGATGGTCCAGTCTCTCAACCGTGTGCTTTTGTTTGCGGGTATCGCGATTTTGCCGATTGGTATTTTGCAGGTGATTAATCAGACCAGCCTTCACGGGGGGAATCTCTCCGAGGGAGTTGTGCGCACGGTTGCGATTGTGGTCGGCATGATTCCGGATGGGTTGTTTTTGCTGGCTACGGCGGCGCTTGCGGTGTCTGTCGTGCATCTCGCACGGCGGCGGGTACTGGTGCAGCGGATGCGATGCATTGAGACGCTTGCTCGGGTCGATGTGCTCTGTGTGGATAAGACTGGGACGATCACGGAGAACAAGATGACGGTGAAGGATATTGTGCTCCTTACGGAAGACCGGTTTGTCGAGGACGATATCCGCATGATTATGAGCGATTATGTGGGCAATATGAGTGCGGATAATGATACGATGACCGCTATGCACCGCTATTTCCAAGGGACTGTGATGCAGAAGGCGGAGAAGGTCCTTCCCTTTTCCTCGGTCCGGAAATACGGCGGTGTTTCTTATGCGGAGGATGAGACTTATCTGCTCGGTGCGCCGGAATTTATTTTGGGGGATCAGTATTCGGCCCATAAGGAGACGATTGAGCATTACTCTGCTTTGGGTTGCCGCGTGTTACTACTTGCGCTTTACGATGGGAGCTTAGACGACGCGGTTCTTGCCGCGCCGATTATGCCGCTGGCTTTGATTTTGCTCACCAATAAGATACGCAAAGAGGCCGCGGAAACCTTTGCGTATTTTGAGCAGCAGGGGGTCACGATTAAGGTGATTTCCGGGGATAATCCGGTCACTGTTTCCCACGTGGCGAGAGAGGCTGGGATTATTGGGGCGGAGCATTATATTGACGCCACTGCTTTGGAGACGCCGCAGGCGATTTTTGAGGCGGTGCGGAATTATACGGTCTTTGGGCGCGTGCGGCCGGAGCAGAAGCGTTTGTTTGTCAGAGCGCTTAAGGCGCAGGGGCACACGGTCGCTATGACGGGCGATGGGGTCAATGATGTGCTGGCGCTCAAAGATGCGGATTGTTCGATTGCCATGGCGTCTGGTTCGGATGTGGCTTGCCGGGTGTCGCAGTTAGTGCTGCTCAACTCCAACTTTGCCGCGATGCCTTCGGTTGTAGATGAGGGACGGCGGGTTATTAACAATATTGAGCGGAGCGCGAGTTTGTTTTTGGTACGCAATATTTTCTCGCTCTTCCTTGCGTTGATTACGCTTTTTGCTGTTTTGCCTATCCCGATCAACCCGAATCAGATGAGCCTTGTTGGTGGGCTTACGATTGGGATTCCTGGATTTATCTTGGCTTTGGAGCCGAATTTTAAGCGGATTCAAGGGCGCTTTTTGCAGAATGTCATCTTCAATGCGCTTCCGGCGGCGTTGACGAATGTGATTTTGGTTTCGGGGATCATCATCTACTCTACTGTCTTTAATTTAACGGCTGAGGAGATGGGGACGATGAGCCTTGTGGTGCTCAGCGCGGTTGGGATTTTGATGGTGTTTAAGGTGAGCCAGCCCTTCAATCTGCTTCGGCGGGCGCTGTTTATCGGCGTGGTCGCGGCGATGCTGCTCTCCTTCTTTATTCCACAGTTGCAGGCGGTTTTCTCTATCTCTCCGCTTGGGTTAGAGGCGTTTCTGATCCTCGCTATATTCGTATTTACTACCTATCCGCTGATGTGGGGGATCCGCTATTGGCTGGAGCGGCTTGCGGAAAAATGGACGGCGTTCCAAGGGCGTGAGCGGCGGAAATTGCCGTGGCAAAGGGGCGAATAATGTGAATCTGACCATAGAGACGATTGCAATGCGAGACGGTGTGCAGCTTCGCGTCGCTCGGTTTGAGCCGGGGGGTGAGCCGTCTGGCGTGATACATGTCGTCCATGGGTTTGGGGAGCATATTGATTTTTATCCGGACGTGGCGGCGGTGTTTGCCGCGGAGGGGTACGTTACGGTGGTGCATGAGCAGCGTGGGTTTGGGAAAATGCCGGGCAAGTCTCTCAGAGAACGCAAAAAATCTTTGGGGATTACGCCAGGCTATGCTTGGTTTTTGGATGATGTGGACACGATCCGAGATCGGATTGATTTGTGGTATCCGGGGCTTCCTGTCTTCTTGTTTGGGTTTAGTATGGGCGGGAATGTCGCCGCGAACTATTTGCTTTTGCGGGGCCAGGGGCGGTATGAGAAGGTTGTGTTAGTGTCGCCTTGGCTGAGGTTGCATCGGCCTGTGCATTCCCTACTGGGACGGATGGCGCGGGGTCTGGGGTGGGTCAGCGCCCGCATCCGGATTTCGGCAAAGCTGAAGCATTATTTTCCGGATGACCATCTATTTCACGATTTCATCTCTTTGCGGCTCTATACGGAGATTACAGATGCCGGGGAATATGCGATTCGGCATGCGGACCGGATTACGGCGCCTGTATTGCTCTTTTGCGGTAGGGCGGATCGGACTGTCTGCCCGGATGCGATTGTGGAGTTTGCGGGGAATGCTGGGGAGAATATCACATTGCGTGCGTTTCCTGAGGGTGGGCATCGGCTGCATATGGATGTCGGGCCGGGGATGCTGCGGGAGATTTTGGAGTTTTATGGATAAAAAGAGGCGGATACGTGATGTATCCGCCTCTTTTTATTTGTAAAATCCGCAGGTGATCGCCCCTGCGAACTGCGGTATTATGCGAGGGGGAATTCGCCGCCGTCTTCGCCGATCCAGAGGGAGACGCGCTCTGTGGTGAATTGGATGACGCAGTAGTTGGGGTCGGTTGGGCCTGCGTAGACTTCGCAGAACCATTCTTTCCAGTATTTATTTTTAGAGTCTTGGTCGGTGAGGATTTCGGCTTTGCCGACTAAAGTTATGTTATTCGCATCCGTGAAGGCGTTGATGCTTGCTTTGCTATTTGCGGTTAGGCGTTTTGCTTTGTTGGAGTCGAGGGTTGTGGTGAAATAGAGGGTGGCAATTGTTTCTGGATTGCAGAGGGAGATTGCGGAAACAGAGGGGTAGCCGTTTTCGTCGATCACGCCGAAGCTGGCGTTTGCTTGCAGTTGGATTATTTGATTTGCTTTTTCGATTAGATTTGCGTTTGTTGTAGACATTGCGTTCTCTCCTTGATTTGGATTTGAGGCAATTCTATCATGCGAAACAGGACAACAGTTGGCCATGTTTTAAAAATAATTTCATGGGAGGGGCTCAAAGGGGGCGATGATGGGTTCTTATGGGACCTTTATAAGACCTTTTAGGTCCTTTATGAGCCCAAAATGAGCCGCATAATGTCCGCGCCGGCGGCGAAGGTGCCGATGGTGCTGCCGAGGTTGGCGGCGATGACGACGAGCAGGACTTTGAGGAAGCGATTTTGGTACCAGCCCTTTAGTCGAAAAATGTCGTCTGGGATGTTTTGCATGTCTTCGACGGTTGGTTTTTTGATCCAGGCTTCGGCCAGGCCCGCGAACCAGCCGGCGGCTAGGCCGGGGGCGAAGGTGGTGAGCGGGGCGGCTAGAAAGGCGGCGAGGATGCTGAGGGGGTGGCCGAGAACGATCAGGGTGAACAATGCCGCGAGGCCACCGTTCCAGAGCCACCAGGAGGTGAGGGCTCTGAGGCCCATGTCTACGCTTTGGAGGAAGCCGTAGGCGATGAGGCCGAGGATGAGAACGGGGATGATATAGGTGACTAGTTTGAGGCGGGATTTTTTTGCGGGGACGGTGGTGATTTTTTGCATATCTTGCTCTTTGCTGAGTTCCTTGATGACGCCCGGGACGTGGGCGCCGCCTAGGACGGCTAGGACTTTGGGGCCGGGGGCAGTTTTGATTTTGTTGGCGAGGTATTGGTCCCGCTCGTTGATGAGGACTTCGCCGATGATGGGGAACTCGTGTTTTAGTTCGCCGAGGGTGGCTTCTAGGGTGTCTTGCTTTAGGAGGGTTTGGAAGTCTTCTTCGGTGAGGGGTTGGTCGTCGTCCTCTTCCCCGCCTAGGATGAAGCCGGTGATGAATTTTAGTTTTTCTCTGAGGGTGAGCAGACGCCAGAGGCGGAGGAAGGTGGTTTGGATGTTGCGGTCTGCCAGGACGAGTTCGGCGTTGACTTCTTTGGCGCTATTTATGCCTTGGAGCATCTCGCCGCCGACTTTGGTGCCGAGTTTTTTGGCCATCCGCTTTTGGTAGGCGGAGAGGATTAGTTGGGTGAGCATGAGCCAGACTTTTTTGTCGCGGATGATCTGGGCGACGTCTGTGCGTTTCCAGGCTTCGGGGTCCTCTATTGTTTTATAGCGGCCTTCGTCTAGTTCGACGCAGACGCTATTGGGGCGTTCGGAGTCTATGGTTTCTTTGACTAGCGCGACGCTTGTTTCGGAGACGTGGGCGGTGGCGACTAGGATGATTTCTTTGTCTTGGTATTGGAGTTTGGTTACGTTTTCTGACATGGGGTGGCTCCTTTTGGGGATTATTTCTGGGGGGACTGGGGAAAATAGGGGTGTTCGGGGATATGGCGGGTCGGTGAAAGCCCCCTTTTTCAACTAACACCCCAAGAGCGAAGCGATTGGATCGGTGGAAGGGGTGCCTGTGGCAGCTCCTTTGGAAAAGGAGCCTTGTGGGTGCCCTGTGGGGGTGGCAGGTTGCCCCTATCAATTATATGGAGGTATTGGGATGAAAGAACGGAAGACGCGGAAGAAGGATGAGGTTGTGCCGCTTTATACGACGTATGCCTTGTCGGATGTGGAGGTGCGGAACCCGGTTACGAACGCGGCGGTGAGGCCGACGGAAATTGGGGTGAAAGAGGCGAAGGACTGGGTGGATCATAATAAGAAGTGATGGGGCTGTTCTTTGGGAGATTGCGGGTCAAGCCCGCAATGACGGGGCGGGCGTTCTGCATGACGGGGCGGGCTTGACCCGTGGCTTGATCCGCAATGACGAGGTGCGGTGCGGAAGGGCGTCACATCGGCGCTTTGCGCCACCCCTCCTTGGAGGGGGGAATTGGGGCGGGCGTACAGTGTGCGGGCCCTAGGGATGACGGAAGGGCGGGCGAACGCAGTTCTTCCTTACAGATAAAAAGGCCGCAGTCGGATTGTCCGATTGCGGCCTCCCCCATTTTTGAACGAAGAAATTATTGGGCGCTGGGTTGGTCTTGTTGGGCGGTTTCGGTTTTGTCGAGCCCTTTGTTGGCGATGGCCCATTTCATGATTTGGATGCGGACGCGGTCTTCACCGGTTTCGAAGGTGACGAGGTCGTCTCTTACGCGGACTACTTTGCCGACCATGCCGCCGATGGTGGTGATATTGTCTCCGACTTGGAGCGCGTCCATCATTTCGGCTTTTTGTTTTTTGCGCTTTTGCTCGGGGCGGATCATGAGGAAGTAGAACACACCCATGAATATCGCAATTAAGGGAATCATTTCCATAATATTGACCTCCTAGTCATATACACAGTGGAGATATTATACCTTGTACCACTTGCAATTGCAAGACGGAATTTACAGTTTTTGGGCGAGCTTTTCTGCGTATGCGCGGCGGAAGGCTTCGAAGCGGTCTTCGTCTATGGCTTTCTGCATCTCTGCCATGAGGCTGTTGTAGAAGTGGAGGTTGTGGAGGACGGCGAGGCGCATGGCGAGCATTTCTCCACATTTGAAGAGGTGGCGGAGGTAGGCGCGGCTGTAGCGTTGGCAGGTGGGACAGGTGCAGTCTTTGTCGATGGGGTTTTGGTCGGCTTTGTATTTTTCGTTGTTGATGTTGATGATGCCGGACCAGGTGAAGAGATGGCCGTGGCGGCCGTTGCGGGCGGGCATAACGCAGTCGAACATGTCAATGCCTCTTGCTACGGATTCGATGAGGTTTTGCGGGGTGCCGACGCCCATGAGGTAGCGGGGACGGTCTTTGGGCATGTGGGGTTCGACGGTTTCGATGGTGGCGTACATTTCGGCGTGAGTCTCCCCTACCGCTAGGCCGCCAATGGCGTATCCGGGGAGGTCGAGGTCGGCGATTTGTTTCATGTGGGCGACACGGAGGTCTGGGTAGGTGGCACCTTGGTTGATGCCGAAGAGGACGGCGCCGGGGGTGACCATCTCGCCAGCGGCGGCGAGGCGGTCTAGTTCGGCTTTGCAGCGGAGGAGCCAGCGGGTGGTGCGGTCGCAGCTTTTTGCGACATAGTCGTGTGGGGATGGGATTTCGACGCATTCGTCGAAGGCCATGATGATGTCTGCACCTAAATTCGCTTGGATTTGCATGCTGATTTCCGGGGAAATGAAGATTTTGCGGCCGTCTACGTGGGATTGGAAGGTGACGCCGTCTTCGGTGATTTTGCGAAGGCCGGAGAGGGAGAAGATTTGGAAGCCGCCGCTGTCGGTTAGGATCGGGCCGTCCCAGACTATCATTTTGTGGAGGCCGCCGAGGGTGCGGACTAGGTCGTCTCCGGGGCGGACGTGGAGGTGGTAGGTGTTGGAGAGGGCGATTTGGCAACCCACGGTTTTGAGGTCTTCGGCGGAAAGGGCGCCTTTGATTGCGCCTTGGGTGGCGACGTTCATGAAGGCGGGGGTTTGGAAGGTGCCGTGGGGCGTGGTGAAGACGCCGCGGCGGGCTTGGGAGGAGATGTTGAGGAGTTTGAACATGTGTGGGAGTCTCCTTGGGGGGTGTATGAATGAGATTGCGGGTCAGGCCCGCAATGACGAGGGGAGCAGGCTCCTTTGAAAAAGGAGCTGTCAGCGAAGCTGACTGAGGGTTGTTCGTTTGTTTTTCTTAGTTCGTGCTAATATATATAAGAATCCTCCGTCAGGTTTCGCCTGCCACTTCCTTTGTACCACAGGCACCCCTTCCGCCGAGCCAATCGCTTTGCTTTTGGGGCGTCAGTTGGAAAAGGAGGCTTACAGGAGTGCGGCGATTTCGGCGGGGGTGAAGTGGTGGGTTTGGTCGCAGAATTGGCAGGTGACGACTGAGTCCTCCCCTGCTGAGGCCATTTCCCTAAGGGCGGCTGTTCCGGCGGCGATTAGGGCTTTGGTGACTCTTTCGCGGGTGCAGTAGCAGCGGTATTCGACGGGGTGTTCTTCTAGGATTTTGGGGTTGAATCCGGCTAGGACTTTTTCGGCTAGGGCTTCGGGGCCGTGGTCTTTGAGTGTGTCGGTGACGGAGCCGGTGGCGGCGATGTTTTGTTCTAGGAGGGTCAACGCATCTTCTGAGGCGCCGGGGAGGAGTTCGACGATGTAGCCGCCGGCGGCTAGGACGGATTGGTCGCGGTCTACCAGTACACCCAGCGCGACGGCGGCGCCTGTTTGTTCGCTTTCGACGTAGTAGGCGGCGAGGTCTTCGGCGATTTCGCCGCTGATGAGGGTGGTACTGCCGACATAGGGGTCGCCGAAACCGAGGTCTTTGGTGATGGTGAGGAGGCCTTCCCTGCCGACCGCTTCGCCGACGGCGAGTTTGCCGTCTGGGCGTTTGAGGAGGTCGATTGCGGGGTTTTGGACGTAGCCGCGGACGTTGCCAGTTGGGTCTGAGACGACCATGATGGTGCCGAGGGGGCCGCCGCCGTTGATTCTTAGGGTTAGGCTGCCGTTGGGCTCTTTGATTCTTGCGCCGAGCATACTGGCGGCGGACATGGCGCGGCCTAGGGCGGCGGTGGCTACGGGGAGCGTTTGGTGGATTTGGCGGGCGTGTTCCACTGCGGCGCGGAGGGTGATGGCGGTTAGTTTGATTTCGCCGTTTTCCGAGATAGCGCGGATTAGTTTGTCCATGGGGGCTCCTTTGTGTGGGGGGTGCTATTTTAGTTCCATATGCTTGCAATCGAGATGGGTGCCGTCGCAGAAGGGGCGGTTGTTGGATTCTCCGCAGCGGCAGAGTGTGACTCTGTTTCTTGTTTCATATTCGAAACCGTCGGCGCCTGTGACTTGTATGCCGCCTTTGACGTAGATGGGGCCTAGGTGTTCTGCTGGGATGTCCGTGATTAGCTGGATTTCTGGGTCTAGTTTGGGTTCCAGTTTTTGATGGGTCTGTTTATCTAGCAGGGTGAATCTGCCGGAGGGGCAGTTGCAGCCGACGTGTTCGGTGTATTGTTTATCTGCTTCGTGTGTGCTTTCTAGTGCGTTGAGAAAGCCGGTCCCGACGTCGCAAATTCTTGCGGCGGCGCAGAGGGCTTGGTTGTCTAGGGCGTCGTAAATTGCGCCTCGGATGTGTTCGGCTTTGGCGTCGTAAGGTTTTTTGTCGTTGGTTTCGGTTCCGTCGAAGCCTAGTTTGGCGTGGTGGCCGTCGCAGAAGGGTTTGTTTTGGGAGTGGCCGCATCTGCAGAGGTAGGTGTTCGTGTCTGCTTTGCCGTGGTCTGCGCGCTCTTGGTATGTAAGCACGCCGCGGCCTTCTTGGTCGGCTACACTGTCTACTTCCTTGAGGGGTATTCCTGCGTCAACAACATAGGGTCCGTTTTTTGTGATGGTGATTTTCATGAGTGGCCTCCCTGTTTTGTGATTTGCGGAATTATATTGTGGGGCATATGTGTAGGATCGCAATGTGTTTGGTCGTTCCAGTTATTTTATAAATCTGAAAAAATTTTGATAAGAGTCTCTTGCTCGCGAATTGCCCCACCATGCGCTTACGTCAAGTATATATTCTCCGGGCGCTAATAGGTCAAGAAATGATTCGGCGTGTACTTCTGCCCAATGGGTTCGATTCCAAGAATTACCGTGTGTCAAGAAAATCTGCTTCGAGTCGCCTCGCACGGACACGGCTAATACGCTGATCCATTCACCGTCGGTCAATTTGTAAAAATGGTAATTAACTTCGTTACGCCACAGTTGGCCACTGGTTATAATCTGAAAATCGTCTCCAAACGAAAATGGGTCCAATTCATCTGCGACATGCTCCGCTCTTTGATGCCACCCAGTGGAGTGCGTGGATACAAACCAAGATTGACGCGATCCGTGGTTCCAATGCTCTAGTGCAGTATGTTCGTTTCCAGAAGAGATCACTCGAACTCTTGCGGCGGGAACACAAGCTGTTAATGTGAAAACAACCGCAAGAATTATAATGAGTACGATCGTTTTTCTCAAGAGTTTCATCTGTTTCACCGGTGTGCGATCATGGAATTGGACGGGGCGGCGAGGATGCCGTTCCCTATGTTTTTGGGCGGATTGTGGTGTAGAAGGTTCGGTCTGCGTTGCCGGTGGTGGTGATTTGGGTGAAGCCTGTTTTTTCTAGGAGGTGGCGCAGTTCGGGTTCGGGGTAGGCGTGTTGGGTGTGGGATTCTTGGTGGCGGAGCCAGTGGGGGCCGTTTTTTTCGAATATGTCGAAGTCGTAGTGGCAGGTTTGGTTTTTTTCGTCGAAGGAGCAGCGCCAGAGGCAGAGGAGGTCTTCTTGTTCGTCGCAGAAGAGTTCGCCGTCTAGGCGTTTTAGTTTTTCGGGGGTGTTGAGGTCGAAGGCGAAGACGCTGCCGGGGGCGAGGAACAGAAAGATCCGCCGGAGCGCTTGTTCTAAGGCTTCCGGCGGGAGATAGTTTAGGCCGTCTAGGGTGCAGATGGCGGCGTCTACGGTGCCGTAGAGGTCGAGCTCTGGGAGGGATTGTTGGAGATAGAGGATATCTCCCCCCTCGCTTACGGCGACGGAGAGCATTTCGGCGGAGATGTCTACGCCTATCATTTGGTAGCCGCGTTGCGCCAACATACGGGTGAGGCGGCCGGTGCCACAGGCTAGGTCTAGGACGAGGGCAGGATGGCGCCCGGATTGGGTGATGGCCTGTTCGTAATGGTTGGCTAGGGATGGATAGTCTACGTCTGCTGTCAGACGGTCGTAGAAGGGGGCTAGGTGGCGGTAGGCGTTCACTCGCTGTCCTCGTTTTTCTCGGTCCGGGCGAAGGCGGTGCGGTATCCCTCGCCCGCATTTTGCAGGGAACGGTTGATACGGCTGATGGTGGCGCTGCTGGCGCCGGTTTTTTCCAGAATTGCGCTGTAGACCATGCCGCGGTTGAGCATTTCGGCGACTTGGTAGCGCTGCTCCATGGCACGCAGTTCGGCGACGCTGAGGAGATCGTCGAAGAGTTTGATGCATTCATCGACAGTCTCTAGGGTGGTGATGGCTTCGTAGACGGCCATGTTTCTGGGCTTTTTGATATTTTTGTTCATGTATGTGTAACCTCCAAAATAGGTAATTTCTCTAGTTTAGACGCATTATTTCATGTTTTACCGAATACTATTATATAGAATCTCTTCGATAGAATCAACACCTTTTTAGAAAGGATGGCAGGTATGGACAAACTGGAGCTTACCACGGGACGTCTCAGCCGCGATGTGCGTGAGGGGGGCGAGACGCTGATTCAGGTGTCCTTGCAGTATCCGCAGATTGGCGGGGCGGGTTTTGGGGTGTTGGATGATTGCCTAGCCTCTACGGCGGAGAATTTGGTTGATGCGCTTTGTATGGGGATGCTCCGTGAGGCGCGGGCGGCGGCGGGGCTTTTGCCGGAGGCTTTGCCTTATCAGATCAGCGGGACGTTCACTGTTACCTACAATTCTGAAGGGGTGCTTAGTTTTTTTACGGATGTGTTTCTTTACGCGGGTGGGATGCGGGGGGTTACGTATCGGTATGGGAGCACCTTTGTGACGGCGGAGGGTGGGAGGCCGATTTTTATGACTTCCCTCTTCCCTGCTCAGACAGATGTTCGGGCGGTTGTGAGCGGGTTTGCGGCTGGGCGTTTGGGGGTCGATGAGGCTGTGGCGCGGGAGGGGTTTTCGCCGGAGAATATGTATTTGACGGAGGGTGGGTTGGCGGTGTTTTTTACGCCGGGGGCGATGGGACCGGTGGCTGGCGGGAGTTCGGTGGTTGTGATGCCCTTTGGGGATGGGGGGCCGCGGGTGATGTAAAGAAACAAGGGCGGAGAGATGATGGATTCATCTCTCCGCCCTTGTTATATTTTTAGTTTAGAATATTTCTTGCGCCCGCGGAAGGATGGAGCATGCTGTTTCTTTGGGTGCGTCTGCCGGTTTGTCTTTTATGATCCAATATACTAGGTTGTTGAGGGGGATGATGAACCAAACAAGGGCGAGCATGGTTATGGTATTGAACACTACGTGGAAGACGGACATTTGTATGATGGGGTCAGCGATCAAGCTTTGGTACCAGGGAATCAGGGTAGCTTGCAGGGGCCAGACGATTGCTAAGAATAGCAGGGAGCCCAGGAAGTTGAATAGTACGTGGAAGAGGGCTACGCGTTTTGCGTCTCGGTTGCAGGGCAGAGACGCGAGGATGGCGGTGAAGCTTGTGCCTAGGTTCGCGCCGATTACGATGAAGATGGCGGACTCGAATTGGAGCAATCCGCTGGCGACCATGGCTACGCTGATCCCGATTGCGGCGGAGGAGGATTGGATTAGGGCGGAGAAGATCGTTCCGATCAAGAATAACCAGAGCGGGAAGGTGATTCTGCTGAATACGTCTTCAAAAAAGTTGACTATGATCGCATTGCCGCTGAGTGCTGAACTCATGGCGCCGAGGCCGATGAAGAGGAGGCCGAATGTGATGCATATATTTGCTGTTTTGACCCATTTTTCTGTTTGCGTAGCGAGGCGGATTGCGGCGCCGATGAAAACGAGGAACATGATGAAGTATCGGATTCGGAACGCGGAAAACACGAAGAGCAGCGAGGTTAGGCTGCTGCCGATGTTAATGCCCATGACTAGGCCGGTTGCTTGGAAGAGGGTTAGCATGCCTCCGCTCACCAAGCTGATTATAATGGCGGTTGTAGGGGTGGAGGATTGTGTGATGCCTACGGCGGCTATGCCCAGGCCGACATTTGCGAAACGGTTCTTCCCTGTTTTTTGGAAAAACCGATTTAGTTTTTCGGACGGGGCGCCGAATATTTTTGTGAGCATGACGATTGCCAGCAAAAATACGCCTATACCTGTAAATAGCTCTAACATGGAAGTGATAAGGTCCCAGAATAACATAGAAATCCTCCGCTCATGAGATAGCAGTTTATCTCTGCTCTATTTAAGTTAGCATATGCTAACTTAAATAGTCTACCAAGGAAGATTTCTTTTGTCAAGGGGGAAATGAAACAAAGCTAGAAGGAGGAAAGGTTCCTCTTTCTAGCCTTGTTTGCTTCTGTTTATGCTTTGCGCTTCCTATCTGAAAATATCTTGGGGTCTGGAGTTTGGACGCTCTAGCGCTGCCCAGTTGCGTGGGTCGATGATCGTGATTAGTTCTTTGAATGTGTCGCTGTTGGCTCTCCAGCGGTAGGTGTAGGAGTTGGACGCCATGTACATGTAGAGGAAGTACCAGCTGTTTTGATTTGCGTTATCCGGCCAGGTAATCATATTGGACAGGCGGCAGCTTGGGGTTTCGATTAGGCGTTCGAACATGCGGTTGACCATTGCCGCGGTTTCGGCTCTGGTGATGGGTTGGTTGGGGTTGAACGGTCCGCCGAGCCCGTCTGGTCCTTCGACCCAGCCTTGTCTGCCTGCTTCGTTGATGTATGCTCTTGCCCAGTGGCCTGTGATATCATTGAACTGGTCGGCGCCTGCTGCGAAGGAACCGATCTGGTCTCTGTACATGAAGCGAACGATGACAGCGGCGAGTTCGCCGCGGGTGATGTTTTGGTGCGGAGCGAAACGGTCGTCGCCGACGCCTTCGAAGATGCCCATGTGGGTGGTTGTGGAAACCGCGTTGTTGAACCACTGTTGGAGCACGACATCGTCGAACGCATTTGACTGCGCCCAATAGTGCGCGCGCGCTTCGTCGGAGATCAAGCGGAAGAAGATGGTTGCGACTTCGGCTCTGGTGATATTGCCTCTGGGGTTGATTTGGCGCGGTTGTCCATAGTCGGCTGCGAGGCCGATCAAGAAGGCTTGACGGCTTGGGTCTGCTGGTGGTGGGGTTGTTCCGCCACCGCCTCCTCCCCCGCCGCTGCCGCCGCCTCCGTTACCACCACCATTATTGCCGCCGCCATTGTTTCCGTTTCCGTTGGTGATCGGTGCGAACTGTGCGACTAGGGTCAAGTCTGCGGTGATTGGGGTGTTGAAGTTCCAGGCTGTAGTTGTGCCTTGGACTAACCAGGTTACGAACTGTTGGCCGGCGGGCGGTGTTGGGTTGGCTGGCTGTGCTACTGTCTGGCCGTTTGGCACTTCAACGGTGTTTACGACGACACCGTTGACGATGAAGGTTACGGTATGGGTGTTAACGAGGCTTTCGTTTACTTGTTCACGCATATAGACAAAGCCGTTGTTGATGGGAAAGTCGTCGAACAAGACACGCCCGATTGCGTGAATGCTTGTTGTGCCGGCTGGAATTGGAATCGGGGTGCCGTCGAAGTAGAGTACGGAGCCCCGTGGGTTAGCGCCGTTAAATGAGAAGACTAGTTCTAAACGTCCGCCATCGGAAAGAAGATCTAGATCTGGCAGTACTTGTTCGATTGTAAATGTGTTGGTGGTTTCACAAATCACGATTTCAAGCTCTACCGCTACATGGATGTCTTCGGTTCCGGGGTGGAAATAAAAGGTCCGTTCGTTCCCTTCCTGCTGCTCTAAGAGATCGTGATTTGAGTTCCAGGTTTCATTATAAGTAGTCCTGAAAACCGCGTGATCGCCTTGGCGGTCCCACCAGTTTCCATTGCCCATCCATACTGCCGGACCAATAAATTCTATGTAAGGGAAGCCGGCGAGAGAAATGCTTGCCAAATCGACATAGGCAAAGTAAGCCGGGTCCCGCACCCACAGTTCGATCCGATTATGCGGCAGTGAAGGCCAGATAACGTTTTCGATGGTAATATTACTTAATGTGACATCCGCTTCATACCAAGAGTGGCCGGCATCTAACAAAATAACTGGCATCGGTGGGAATGGAGGCGTTGTCGCGCCCTGCGTGGGGAGCGTTGCACTGAGGTTAAGGCCGCGAATTACGACATCCTCGGAGTTTCTAATCCAAATGCCTCCAACCGGATCGTGAATAAAGTTATTCGTCGTTACGGTATCGATCGCAATGTTCTCAAGCGTAAGACCGCTAATGCCATCAACAGATATCACCACGGGTGAATTTGGGTGTGTACCCGTATTCGTGATTACTCCTTGAAAGAGAATATCTCTGATTACGATATTGCTATTGACTACACCACTGTCACCATTACAACAACATTGCGTATCCCAATCAAAAGAAGCAGATATCATAATTACATGACGTCCCCAGACATTGTCGAGATTGACTACAACGTTGTCGTCGTAGCCGCGGAGGATTAGATCACTCCGTGCTATTGAGAGTCCAGTTCCAAAGCGGTTCGCTGGCGTGCCAGCACGATGTTCGCCCGGAAGCAGCACAATCTCCGAAACGGCTGGATTATCTATCGCCGCTTGAATGGCATCGAAACTATAGCCTGGTTCGATATAGACAACGGGCACCGCTGTCGCCATTGGCGGAACTAGGGTGAGTAGTAAGCAGAGCGCAAGGAATGCGCGTATCATTCTCTTCATTCTTTTTGTCATTGCTTGAGGATCTCCTTTTTAAGTTTTCATTAATAATATATATCCGTACTATATTATATTTTTTACGTTACGTCAACTGGTTCGGCAGAATAAAGCTGAGATTCAAAAATTCGCCTTGATTTCTGGGGTATTTTTGCGGTATACTAGATTTGGGTCAATTTGCGAAGTGTACACAAGATATGGAGAGTGCTATGGCGAATATAACGCAGACGAGCGGATATGGCAATGAATCGATCAGCTCCCTCAAGGGGGCGGATCGGGTGCGCAAGCGGCCCGGGGTTATCTTTGGGTCGGATGGGCTGGAGGGCTGCCAACACGCGGTTTTTGAGATTTTGTCGAACTCGATCGACGAGGCGCGGGAGGGGTATGGGAAGCAGATTATTGTGACCCGCTTTACCGATGGGTCGATTGAAGTCGAGGACTTTGGGCGCGGGTGCCCGGTGGATTATAATCCGGCGGAGGAGCGCTATAACTGGGAGCTGGTGTTTTGCGAGCTCTACGCGGGTGGGAAGTATAAAAATCAGGAGGGCGAGAACTATGAGTTTTCGCTTGGGTTGAACGGGCTTGGGTCTTGCGCGACGCAGTATGCTTCTCAGTATATGGATGTGACGGTGTATCGGGATGGGAAGAAGTATACGCTGCATTTTGAGCGGGGCGAGAATGTGGGGGGATTGCAGTCTGAGCCCTTTGCTGGGAAGCGGACGGGGTCTATTATTCGGTGGAAGCCGGATTTGGATGTTTTTACGGACATCGCGATTCCGGTGGACTTTTATCTGGATGTGCTCAAGAAGCAGGCTGTTGTTAACGCCGGGATCACTTTTGTATTTCGCAATCAGGTGGATGGCGGCGGGTTTGAGACGACGGAGTTTGTTTATGAGAATGGGATTATTGACTATGTGAGTGAGTTGGTCGCGGAGGATGCGAATCCCTTGACGGCGCCGGTGTTTTATCAGACGGAGCGGCGGGGCCGGGATCGGGAGGATAAGGACGAGTATAAGGTGCGGCTTTCGGCGGCGTTTTGTTTTTCGAATCGGGTGAATGTGATTGAGTATTATCATAACTCCTCTTTCCTGTCTCACGGGGGGGCGCCGGAGAAGGCGCTCAAGAACGCGTTTGTGTATGTGGTGGATGCTTATTTGAAGAAAGAGGGTAAGTATCTTAAGAACGAGAGCCGGGTTAGTTTTCAAGATGTGCAGGATTGTCTTGTTTTCGTATCGAACTCGTTTTCGACGCAGACTTCTTATGAGAACCAGACGAAGAAGTCGATCACGAATAAGTTTATTCAAGAGGCGATGACGGAGTTTTTGCGGAGCCAGTTGGAGGTTTATTTTATTGAGAATAAGCCGGAGGCCAATCGGGTTACGGAGCAGATTTTGATCAACAAGCGCAGCCGGGAGACGGCGGAGAAGGCGCGGTTGAACATTAAGAAGAAGCTGTCCGGCAGCCTTGACATTATGAACCGGGTGGAGAAGTTTGTGGACTGCCGGACGAAGGAAGTGGAGCGGCGGGAGCTTTACATTGTGGAGGGTGACTCGGCATTGGGGGCTTGTAAACTGAGCCGGGACGCTGATTTTCAGGGGATTATGCCGGTTAGGGGTAAGATTTTGAACTGCCTCAAGGCGGATTATGAGAAGATTTTTAAGAGTGATATTATTACGGATCTACTCCGGGTGCTTGGGTGCGGGGTTGAGGTGCGGAACAAGCATACGAAGGATCTCAGCAATTTTTCGATGGAGAATCTGCGGTGGAATAAAGTGATTATCTGTACGGATGCGGACGTGGACGGATTTCAGATTCGGACTTTGATTTTGGCGATGTTGTATCGGTTGGTGCCGACGCTGATTGAGGAGGGGTTTGTGTTTATTGCGGAGAGCCCCTTGTATGAGATTGAGTGTAAGGGTAAGACGTATTTTGCTTATTCGGATTCGGAGAAGAACGCGATTGTGGCGGGATTCAATGGGGCGAGCCATACGATCAATCGATCAAAGGGGCTGGGTGAGAATGATCCGGACATGATGTGGTTGACGACGATGAATCCGGAATCGAGGCGGCTGATTAAGGTTACGCCGGCGGACGCGGCGTTGACGGCGGAGGTGTTTGATCTGCTTCTGGGGGATAATTTGGCGGGGCGGAAGGATCATATTGCGACGAATGGGCATAAGTACCTTGATCTAGTGGATGTTTCGTAACGTCAAAAAAATGCAAGCATTTTTTTGAGAGGTACCGGCCTGCGGGCCGGGTCGCTGCGGCGGGCTGTAGTGTTCGATTTCAGGCGCATGTCCTGAAATCGAACGGGATTTGATTTTTTGCCTTCAGTCGCACACTGCGCGCACTCCTTACGGCAAAAAGCTTTTCGCCGGAGGCGAAAAGGACGAGGGATGCGAAGGGATTTTTGAGATTGTGTTAGGAGATTGAGTATGGCGCGGAGAAAAGAGGCGGAGAAGGGCAATAAGAAGAAGGTGGATGATTCTAACGTGATCGGGCTTCGGGCTGAGGTGTTGGAGCAGCCGATTGTGGATACGTTGGAAGTCAACTATATGCCGTATGCGATGAGTGTCATCGTGTCGCGGGCGATTCCGGAGATTGATGGGTTTAAGCCTTCGCATCGGAAGCTGTTGTATACGATGTATAAGATGGGGCTGCTCAGTGGGAAGCGGCAGAAGTCTGCCAACATTGTGGGGCAGACGATGCGGTTGAATCCGCATGGGGATGCGGCGATTTATGAGACGATGGTGCGCTTGACCAAGGGGCATGAGGCTTTGTTGGCGCCATTTGTGGATTCGAAGGGGAACTTTGGCAAGAGTTACTCGCGGGATATGGCGTATGCGGCTTCGCGGTATACGGAGGCGAAGCTGGCTTCGATTTGCGGCGAGTTGTTTCGGGATATTGACAAGGATACGGTGGATTTTGTGGACAATTATGACAGTTCCACGAAGGAGCCGACGCTCCTCCCTACTTCGTTTCCAAATGTGTTGGTGAGCGCCAATCAGGGGATTGCGGTTGGGATGGCGAGTACGATTTGTGGGTTTAATCTGGCGGAGGTTTGCCAGACGACGATTGATTACATCAACAATCCAGAGCATGATCTGATGAGTACGCTGATTGCGCCGGATTTTACGACCGGTGGGGAGATTATCTATGACCAGCAGGAGTTGCGCGCGATTTATGAGACTGGGCGTGGCGGGGTCAAAGTGCGGGCGCGGTGGCGGTATGAGGCGGCGGAGAATCTGATTGAGATTTATGAGATTCCCTACTCGACTTCGATCGAGGCCATTATGGACAAGGTGGCGGAGCTCATTAAGACGGGGAAAGTCCGCGAGATTCAGGACATGCGGGATGAGACGGATTTGTCGGGGCTTAAGCTTACCATTGATTTGAAGCGTGGGACGGATCCTGCGATGTTGATGTTGAAGTTGTTTCGGATGACGCCGTTGCAGGATTCGGTGTCTTGTAATTTTAATATTCTCGTGTCTGGCATGCCGCGGGTGATGGGTGTGCGGGAGATTTTGCAGGAGTGGGTCGCTTGGCGTACGGATTGTGTGCGGCGACGGGTGTTTCATGAGCTGGGCAAGAAGAAGGACAAATTGCATCTACTCCGAGGGTTGGAGCGGATTTTGTTGGATATTGATAAGGCCATCGCGATTATTCGGGAGACGGAGCGCGAGGCGGAGGTTGTTCCGAACCTCATGATAGGCTTTGGGATTGACGAGATTCAGGCGGATTATGTGGCGGAGATTCGGCTCAGGAATATCAACCGGGAGTATATCGTCAAGCGGATTCAGGAGATTGCGGATCTTTTGCGGGATATCGACGATTTGGAGGATATTCTGGATCGGAAGGCGCGGGTTTCGAAGATTATTACGGATGAGCTTGCGAAAGTCATGCAGGAGTATGGCGCGGAGCGGCGGAGTGGGATTGTGTATGCCAATGAGGTCACTTCCTATGAGGAGGAGACGGAGGTGGCGGATTATCCGGTGACGCTCTTCCTTTCACGGGAGGGGTATTTTAAGAAGATTACGCCGCAGAGTTTGCGGATGAGTTCGGAGCAGAAGTATAAGGAGGGCGACGGGCCGGGGCAGCAGATGGAGGCCTCGAACCGGGATGAGCTCTTGGTGTTTACGAATCAGTGTCAGGTGTATAAGACGCGGGTTTCGGAGTTTGATGATACGAAGGCTTCGGTGCTCGGGACTTATTTGCCGACGGAGCTGGGGATGGATGATGGGGAGCATGTGATTTACGTGCACATCCCGGGGGACTATAAGGGGAATTTGCTGTTTTTCTTTGCCAACGGCAAGGTGGCGCGGGTGGAGACGAGCGCTTATGAGACGAAGACGAACCGGAAGAAACTCACGGGGGCTTATTCGGACCTCTCCCCTGTTATGACGATTTTGCCGCTCAGGGAAGAGATTGACGTTGTGGCTTACTCGACGGAGGGGCGGGCGATTTTGTTTAACACGTCGCTGCTCAATCCGAAGTCTTCTCGGAATACGCAGGGTGTGGGGCTGATGACGCTGAAGAAGGCGAAATATCAGTTGAAAGAGGCGAAGCCGCTGACGGAGACGCAGATTCGGAATACCGCGCGGTATCGGGCGCGGAGTATTCCGGTTGCCGGGGCGCAGTTGTTGGAAGAGGATCAGGAAGAGCAGCAGCTTGGGTTGCTGGGAGATTCGGTGGATGCGTAGCAGAATTGGCCCTTTGCGCGGTCACGGGTGACGGCGTTTTACATAGGGAAATAGTAGAATGAGGAGGTTTTTGAAATGGCAAACGTAGAACTGACCATGAAAAATCTGGAGAAGCGGGGCTTTTGTGTCAGCCGGTTTCCGGATCGGACGGCGGCGGCTGAGTATTTGCTGCAGGAGGTCGGCGATTCGACGGTTGGGATCGGCGGCAGTATGACGATTGGGGAACTCGACATCTATGATCGTCTCGCGGCGCGGGGTGAGGTGTTTTGGCAGGCGAAGGCGGAGGGCGATGTTGCGGCTGTGGCGAATGCGGCGCCTGTCTACCTCATGAGCGCGAACGGGGTGAGTGAGAGTGGGCTCATCATCAACATTGACGGTCGGTCGAACCGGGTGGTGAATGCTGTTTTTGGGACGGAGCGGCTTTATATGATTATTGGGATCAATAAAATCGCGCCGACGGATGAGATGGCGCTTTGGCGGGCGCGGAATATCGCCGCGCCGAAGAATGCGAAGCGGCTCGGGAAAAAGACGCCTTGCGCAGTCGAAGGCGACAAGTGTTATGACTGCGATTCTCCGGAGAGAATTTGCCGCAGTTTTGTGCATCATGAGCGGAAGCCCGGTGGGGTGCCGCATTTCGAGGTTATTATTGTAGATGAGGCGCTGGGGCTTTAAGATGGGCATTCGGACGCGGCTGGTGGCTGGTTGTTTGGTACTCGTTGTCCTGCTTTCCGGCTGTGGGATGTTGATTGAGGGGACGCATTTGGATGTGCGTCCCCATCAGGTGACGGTTACGCCGGACCTTGGGACTGGAGATTACATCACAGTCAATTCGCAGCAGGAGTTGGAGCGGGCGATTTGGGGTATGGTGTTGTCTCGGGTGGAGCGGGGGCTGTTTCGGATTCCGCATCTGCAGCCGGACGACGCGGCGGAGATGGTGGACGCGGTTGTGCAGGAGATTTGGCTTAGGCCGCTGGCCGCTTATGCCGTGAGTACCTTTATGCCTGTGCTCACAGAAGGACAGGGTGCGACAGAGATGGAGATGATTATCTCCTTTCAGAAATCAGCCGCGCAGATTGCAGGGGTGCGGACGGTCAATACGCACACCAGCGCTTCGGCGCTTTTGGGGCAGATGCTGCGGAATGGGGAGCCTTATCTTGCTATGCTCTCCCCTGCTAATATTGCGAATGTCGCCTTTTTGGAGTCTTTGATCCGGGACTATTACTACAGCCGGGCGCTTGAGGTTGTGTTGTTGCCGCATGTGATGATTAATCTCTATCCGAGTTCTGGGTCGGGCAATCAGCGAATTGCGGAGATTGTGTTGGATTTTGGGTTTGAGCCGCACACGCTGGCGCAGATGCGGGACGATCTGCGGCGCGCGGCGACGGATTTGGTGCGGGAAATACCGGAGGGGCTGACGGAGCCGCAACAGGTAATTTGGCTGGCGGAGATTCTTGCGTATCGTGTGAATTTGGTCGCGATGGAGAAGGACGGAGTGGAGTCTTCTCTGCCTTCGATCGCGGACACGGCGTTTGGGGCGCTTGTTTCGCTCGAGGCCTCTAGCGATGGGATTGCGATGGCTTTGCAGGCGGTGTTTGCGTTGCTTAACATTGAGGCGCAGATGGTGCGTGGAGAGCTGGATGATTTGCCGCATGCTTGGAATTTGCTCTATTTTGAGGGCTATTATTATCACATCGACGCCTCTATGCTCCGGATCTTGGGGCCGGGCTATACGCTGTTTGTGCCGGACGAGGTGATGATGTTCCAGAATGGGTATAACTGGGATACGGTTCTCTATCCCCGGGCGGACAGTCTTCTTCGATTTGACGATTTTGTGGGGTAGAGATGGGGAATTCTAGTATTGATATTTTACGTGAGGTGCCGGGGGCGATTTTGCCGTGGTATCGTGAGAATGCGCGGGATTTGCCTTGGCGGCGGGATCAGGAGCCGTATCGGGTTTGGCTGTCGGAGATTATGTTGCAGCAGACGCGGGTGGAGGCGGTGAAGGGGTATTATGCCCGTTTGTTAGACGCCTTGCCGATGATTCGGGATCTTGCTGAGGTGGATGACGAGAAGCTTATGAAGCTTTGGGAAGGCCTTGGATATTACAATCGGGCGCGGAATTTGAGCCGGGCGGCGCGGGTGATTGTGGATGATTTTGGCGGCGTTTTCCCTCGGACACACGCGGAGATTTTGGGTTTGCCGGGGATTGGGCCTTATACGGCGGGGGCGATTGCTTCGATTTGTTTTGGACTCCCCTACCCGGCGGTGGATGGGAATGTGCTTCGGGTGTATGCACGGCTTACCGCGACGTCTGATTGTGTGGATTTGCCGGCAGTGAAGCAGCGGGTGACGGAGGAGTTGGCGGAGGTGATTCCGCGGGATGATCCGGCGACGTTTAATCAGGCGATGATGGAGATTGGGGCGATGGTTTGTCTGCCCAATGGGGCGCCGAAGTGTGAGGTTTGTCCGCTGGCGTCGTTTTGTCGGGCGCGGGCGGCGGGGTCGCAACTCCAATATCCGGTTCGGCAGGTGAAGCGGGCGCGGCGGGTGGAGGAGAAGACGGTGTTTGTCCTTACTGCCGGCGGGGCTTTGGCGGTGGAGAAGCGGGAGCCGGATGGGCTTTTGGCGGGGCTTTGGGCTTTGCCGAATGTGCCGGGGATGTTGGACGAGCCTATGGCCTTGGAGCTTTTGAAGCGGTGGGGTGTGGAGCCGATTGAATTGATAAAAGCGAGTAAAAAGAAGCATATTTTTACGCATGTGGAGTGGCACATGGTGGGGTATTATATAGAATGTCGCACACGGGGTGCGGGGTTTACTTGGGTTAGTGAGCGGGAGCGCGCGGATGAGGTTGCGTTGCCGACTGCGTTTCGGCAGTTCCTCGATTAGGGAGGTTACATAGATGTTTCATTGTTGGTTTGGATTTTGTTTGGATACGTTGAATGTCGGGTCTATCTTTTTTCGTTTGGCCTTGGCTGTGCTTTTGGGCGGGATCATCGGCTTGGAGCGCGGATTTAAGGGGCGGGCCGCGGGGATGCGGACTTATATGTTGGTGTCGCTCGGGGCGGCTCTGGTGATGATTACGAATGAGTATATGTTTCATATGTTCCCAGGTGTCGGGGATCCGGCGCGGATGGGTGCACAGGTGATTAGCGGGATCGGCTTCCTTGGGGCCGGGACCATTATTGTGACGCGGGATAAGCAGATTAAGGGTCTGACGACGGCGGCGGGACTTTGGGCCAGTGCGTCTATGGGGCTTGCGGTTGGCGTCGGGTTTTACGCGGGAGCGTTGATTGGAGCCATGTTTATTTTGTTTGTCACGACGGGGATGCATCGGTTGGATATTAAGATTAGTAAGTCTCGCGCGATTGATCTTTATGTGGAGTTGAAAGAGGGATCCTCGATTCCGGATTTGTTGCGGGTGTTGCGGGAGCGCGGGATTAAGGTGGTGCATTTGGAGATTGTGAAGGCGAAGTATGATAGGCAGGATCGGACTTCGATGATGTTGTCGCTGTTGCTGCCGACGCGGAAGATGCATTTTGAGTTTGTGGCGGAGGTTAGTACGTGGGCGTGTGTGGGGTTTGTGGAGGAGGTTTAGGAATATGGAAGAACCCCCTGCCGGGTGGCAGGGGGTTCTTGTTTGGTGCTGGTTAGGAATTCAGGAAATTCCAAGCAGCCTCGGCAAGGATGAGAGCGTTATTTCCTCTATAGAGCGGCTCACGTAACTCCAAAACTGGAATGAATGTTAAGCCGTAGATCATAGCACAAGCGAGGATGTAGAAGAGATATTTGCTCTCCCATGGCTGTTTTTCTATCCACTGGATTCGTATTAAGCGGTAGACAGAGTAGAGCGTTACAACCAAGAGGCCAAGCCCTGTTATGTATAGGAGCAGAAGACGGTTGCCTCCCTCGGTAAATAGAAATACATGCGGGAAAAAGTTCATGGTTTGGAGCAGGACAAGTGCGAATAGCAGTAGAAGCGGCATCTTCAGGCGCAAGGGCTGTTTTTTGATGAGGCGGTGGATTATGATAAGCGCTATACCCGCAAGGCCTATTAGGGTTAGAGTATTTAGCATCGGTAGATTGTCGATTACGTTGCCTGTAGGAATATTTGCAATATCCAAATCAAACAATGTAGCCATAAACACATTAGCGGCGAAAAAAGCTCCGGCATGGTTTGCGTGTATTCCGTCTCTGGCATAAAGAGAAATCCCAGGAATAGTCCTGTACGCATAGACCCAGGCATCACCTACGTTTACTAAAATAGCGTCATTTTCATAGGCGGCTTGTTTGAACATTTCTGAAGAAATACTATGAAATTCCTCGTTGGGGCGCCCGTCTACACCCATCCACATGGAGCTATACAGTACAGGGGTTGCCCCATTTTCTCTTACTATCTCAGTGAAATTTCTGATATTGCTAAAAAAACCATCAATATCAGTTGTTATCCTGCCGCCGCGCCCTGCGGGTTGCTGCATAACAACATAATCAAAGTTTCTGTTTTGCATTTCTCTTATGGCATTCTCTCGTAACACACCATCTAAACCTGAACCATTTATCGAAACATCTATATAAGTTATTTCAATGCCGTGCAGCGTTGCAAGCGCTTGTAGTTGTCCTGGAATATTGCCGGTGCGTACATGGCTGTTGCCTACGAATAGAATGGCGATGGGGTCGGTATGTTCGGGGGTATATCTATCTGGATTCGAGCAACCGGCGAGAATGCTGGGAATTAGGAGTAGCACAGCTAAAAGGCCGAGCGTAATGCTTCTGTTTCTATTCATCCTATCTCCTCCGCGATGGTTTCCCACTGGATGTAGAGGTTGGTGAGTTGTTCGTCCAGTGCGGTGATTTTTGTGGTGAGGTCCATTAGGGCTTCGTAGTTGGTGGATTGTTCGGCGGCCTCTCCTTCTAGCGTCGCTTTTTGTTCTTCAAGGGCGGCGATTTGTTTTTCTAGGGTGGCTAGTTGGCGTTCTGGGGAGGGGCCTTTGGATTTTCCGGCTGGTTTTTGGGGTTTTTCTTTGCGTTTTTCGATTTGGGTGTAGTGGGCTTGTTGGGCTTTTTGGCGGAGGTATTCGTCATAGGTACCGTGGAAGTCGGTGATCTGTCCGTTTTCTAGAGTCCAGATTCTGGTGGCGAAGCGGCTGATGAAATAGCGGTCGTGGGAGACGAAGAGGAGGGCTTCGGTGTAGTCCTCCAAGACTTCTTCGATCCACTCGCGGCTTTGGATGTCTAGGTGATTGGTGGGCTCGTCTAGGATGAGGAGATTGACGTCTCCTTCCATGAGCATGCAAAGTCTCAGGCGGCTTTGTTCGCCGCCGGAAAGGGCGGAGACGGGTGTGAAGACGTCTTCGCCGTGGAATTTGAAGGCGCCGAGGCGGTTTCTGGCGGTTTGCGGGGAGACGCCGAGTTCGTAAAGGAGGGTGTCTACCATGTTGCGGTTTGGGCTGTCAAATCGGATATGCTGTGGCAAGTAGGCTTTTTTGACGGCGGGGCCGAATTTGATGGAGCCGCTGTCTGGGGCCTCCTCCCCTACGATTAGTTTGAGCAGGGTAGATTTGCCGGTGCCGTTGTCGCCGATGAGGGCGATGCGTTCGCCGCCGCCGGATTCGAGATTGATGTCTTCGAAGAGGGTGCGGTTGTCGAAGCGTTTGGCTAGTTTTTTGAGGACGATGAGTTCGTCGCCTCTGAACTCTTTTTCAGAGAGGCGGGCGTGGAGGCGTTTTTCGTGGTCGGGGCGGTCGGTCCGGGCCATGCGGGCGATGCGGGATTGCATGGCTTTGGCTTTTCGGGCCATTTTCTTGTTGCCGGTGCCCCAGCCCATCATCTGCTCGGCGCGTTTGCCGAGGCGGTCGATTTCGGCTTGTTCGCGCTCGTAGCGGATGCGCTGTTCTTCTTCCCTGCGGGCTTTTTCGTCGATGTAGTAGCTGTAGTTGCCGCTGTAGAAGTTTAGTTTACCGTGTTCGACTTCGATGGTTCTTGTGACGACGCTGTCTAGGAAGTAGCGGTCGTGGGAGATGATGAGGACGGTGCCGGGGAATTTGGCGAGGTAGTTCTCCAACCATTCGGTGCTTTTGAGGTCTAGGTGGTTGGTGGGCTCGTCCAGGAGGAGGATGTCGGTTTTTTCTAGGATGAGGCGGGCTAGATTGACTCGGGTTTTTTCGCCGCCGGAGAGGGTGTTGAATCGTTGGGCGCGCATGGTGCTTGGGATGTCTAGGCCGCCGCAGACGCGGTTGCGGTCGGTTTCCATTTCGTAGCCGCCGAGGCGTTCGAAGTTGGCTAGGGTTTTGTCGTAGCGGGCCATGACTTCTGGCGTGGCGTTCTGTGCCATTTGCTCTGAGAGGGTTTCCAATTCGGCTTCTAGTTGGTAGAGGCGGGTGTGAGCCTCTTTTAGGACGTCTTCGGTTGTGTAGTCCGCAGGGTATTTGGGGATTTGGGAGATGAGGCCGAGGCGTTTTCCGGGGCCGATGACGATTTCGCCTTCGTCTTTTTCAAGTTCGCCGGACAATAGACGAAAGAGGGTGGTCTTCCCTGCCCCGTTTTTGCCGAGGAGGCCCACCCGTTCTCCGGCCTGGATTTCGAAGGTCAGGCCGTCTAGGATGTTTTTGTCTACTTCGTAGGCTTTGACGAGGTTTTGGACGCTGATGTCGATCATAGGGTTGTCTCCCGGTATAAAATTTGCCATGGCTCCCGATACTAGGTAGAAACAGTGTGGGAGAAATGGGTATGAAACGATTGAAATGGTGGGGCATTCGATTGGTTTGGCGGGTGTTTTGGCGGAGGGTGAGACAGCATGTAGCGGTTGGTGCGTTGGTTGTTTTGGTTTTGACTTCACTCTATTTCGGTCGGTGGCATAGAATGGATTAGTCCACATTGTGTGGGCAACTCACCATAAGAGGGCGCATGCGTTTTACCGATTGGGCGGCCCCCCGGTCGTCCTTACATATTGATCTGCGGACTGTTGTGCGTCCTCTTTGGTATTTGGAGCTATATTATGCGGCCCACTGAGCTCAATCTCCTGCTCGCGCTTGCCGCGAACTATCTCTACACGAACCTCGAAGAGCGGGAGTTTACGAATCTTGCCCTGTTTCTCTCCCTGCTGAGTAAGGAGATGCTCACGATGGAGGCGTTGCGGGAGCTTTGCCGGATTGAGAAAGAGGAGGAGAAGGACGAGGAGAACCCTCCCCCGGCAAGATAACTTCTTTTCCACGGTTATCATTATAAAATAGAATTGTCGCATCTGCAACAAATGATTTGCAGGGACAGGCGGCAGAATGCCGCCCCTACGCGATGGCGGGGCGGCGTTTTGTTACTCGTTTATTTGTCACTTCCGGGTTTGTGGCGGGTGCCGGATTGCTTTTTGTCGTTTCGGCTTTGGTTTTGCTGTTCGCTTTCGGCGTGGGTTGGGCCGCCTTTTGCTTTTTCTTTGCGGGTGGGTTTTGGGTCTAGTTGTCTGTCTTTTGGCATGGGGTATCCCCTCCTCTGTGGGGATAGTATGGCAGAAAATTCGGGAAATTATGAAACCCCGGCTGCCCTTTGGGGGTAGCCGGGGTTTGTTCGGTCTGATTTAGTTGTTTGTTGTGCCGCTCTCGGCTTCTGCGGTGGAGACTGGTTTGAGTGTTTTGTGGCCGAGGAAGCGGTTGAGGTACATGGCAACTGCGCCGTCTCCGGAGATGTTGACTGCAGTGCCGAAGCTGTCTTGTGCGAAGTAGAGGGCCATCATGAGGGTCATCATGGGAGCGCTGAACCCGAGTGAGATTTCGAGTGCGCCCAGGGCCGCCATGATTGCACCGCCGGGTACGCCGGGAGCGGCAACCATCATAACACCCAGCATCATGACGAAGGGAATAATCATAGCGAGGGTAACCGGTTCGCCAAACATCGCCATAACTACTACGGCGCAGGCGACAATGGACATTGTGCTACCCGGGAGCAGGATGGTTGCACCGAAGGGGACGATGAACTCGGCAACTTTGGGGTCGATGCCGATTTTCTTGACGTTGAGGTAGTTAACGGGCATCGTAGCCATGGAAGACTGGGTTCCGAGGGCTGTGAGGTAGGTCGGGAGCATGATTTTCATCAGACGGAACGGATTTGCACCGTAGAGCGCGCCTGCGATTACGTACAGAACGAGCAGGAAGATCAGATGCATGACGATGATGAGGATAAACAATCTGGCGAAGATGCCCATTGCTTCTACGATTTGACCCTCATAGGCCATTGCGGCGAAGAGGCCGGAAATATGGAATGGCAGCACAGGGATAATGACCTTATGCACCAGTTGCTTTACAATGTGTTGGAGATCAAAGATGGCTTTTTTCAGAGTGCTTTCGCCTTCCAGCGTGGTCAAGAAAATACCCACGATAAAGGACAGGACAAGTGCGGTGATAACGCCCATAATCGGGGGAATGCCCAATGCGATGGGGGGAGGTACGGGCGCTCTATAGGCACCGAGGTCACCGCTTGTTGCTACGATGACATCAGACAGTGCGTATGTTACAAAGTATGCGACGATACCGGCCGAAACGGTCAGCAAGTAGGCGAATACGACGACGATGCCGACGAGGCGACCGGCGTTTTTCCCGATCTCTGTGATGCCCGGGATGAGGAAGCCCATGATGATCAAGGGGATGGAGAACATGAGGAATTGGTGGAACATGGTTGTGATGGTAGCGTAGATCTGCATGATCACAATACCGAAACGTGCCATACCGCTTGACATGGATTGCATTTCGCCGGCGAGAAGACCTAGGATGATACCTACGATGATACCGATAATTAGCTTTGGCAATAGTCCGAGCTTGAACTTTTTCATGAAACGATCTCTCCCTTAATTTTTTGTCGCACACTGTTACCCCGTTCATTATTTCAAGTATTCTACAGCAGTTGGGTCGCAAAGTCAATCTATTGTTAACTTTTTGAAAATTATTGCGCTATGAGCGCGGTTCACGAAGGAACCCCATAAGGCAAGGCCGGGTTTGGCCTTGCCTTATGGGGTTTTTGTTCAGGAATGGTCTATTTCTTCCCTGCCATCTCTTTGACGATCTTGGCACATCGGACTTGGTTGAAGATGCCGCAATAGCAGAGGTCGGACATTTGTCTGGAGGCGTCTTCCGCTGTAATCTTCCCTTTTTCCACTTGGCTGACCATATGTTGCACGAATTTCGGCGGGATCATGTGGTGGCCGCACATGGTTGTGATGGAGAGGGTTTCTTCATCGGGCAGGTTTTCTTTTTTGCCCCAGATGCCGAGCGCGTAGTTGATGGAGTGGATTTTGACGCCGACTTCTTGGCAAGCGGGGAGCACTTCTGTCAGGACGCCGGTGATGATGACGGATTGGCCGAGGTCGAGACGCTTAATGTCTTTCAAGAAGCCGATGACTTGCTCTTTGCTGGTGAATACACCGCGAATACGGGATTTGTCGGTGATTTTCTCGATGATTTCGCCACAGCTGAAGCGGGTTCTCGGGCCGGTTTTGACATCGCCCCAGTTTGGGCTGCCTTGGGCTTCGGCTACGGCGATGAATTGGACTGCCTTGGGTTTGATGTCCTTGTCGTTCACGCTTTTTGTTTGATACATGAACCAGATGAAGTCTTTTTTCTGACATTCAATATTCCCAGAACGATGCAGTGAGTGTGTCATTTATGTATCCTCCCTAATTATTCATCGCACAGCGGCTTGCCGAGTCCGACGTTTACTTTGCCGCGATATGGATAGTTGATGCCGAGTTCTTCCAGACAATCGAGCGCTTCTGTGTAGCCGGCGTCGTTCGTGCGCAGGATGAGGCCGAGCGAGAAGACGGTGTCGATTGTGTGTTGGACTTTGTCGAGCGCTTTGAGTACGTTTGGCAGGTTCGCTTCCGTGGTGACGCCTTCGACGATAACAGAGAGCAAGTGATAATCGAGGCAGTCGTCTTGGAGTTTTCCGGTTTTGAGGTCCGGCATCAGGGCGCCCAGTGGGGTGTGCTCTTCGCCTTGGAGTTCTACGCCAGCTGCGGCGCAGGCCATGGCGACTTTTTCAGCGTCGCGTAGGAATACGCCCATGCCGGGGCGGCCCATGTCGATGCAGATGCCGACTTGTCCGCGTTTAACGCGGCCGGTGACGTCGTTGGTTTTTACTTCTTCAGTTCCACGGCCGGTAACACCGGTGACGCCGTGGTTTTCCATCGGGTCGCTGAGGACGTGTTGGAATTGCTTGAGGAAGCTATCCAATGCGGGCGGGACGATCGCGTCTTTGGGGCAGACTTTTTGGCGGATGCAGACGTAGCATTCGGTACATCTGATCGGGTCGATCACGCATTTCTTGGTTGCTTCGTCGAAGCCGATTGCGTCTACAGAGCAATACTTTTGGCAAAGTTTACACCCTGTACACAGATTTGATACGATAGAAGCCATTGCAAAAACCTCCTGAGAATTATTTTGATGTATGATTTGTAAGACATCATACATGCTGACGTGGATAAAATGGGACTGTTCGCCGAAATTTATGTGGACTTAGGATTCCTTGCTTGTGTTGCGGCTTTTTTGGATCAGTTTCTTGATAAACGGGTAGAGTACGGCGATGATGCTGATTGCCATGAGCGTGCCGGAAATCGGCCGGGAGAAGAAGATGAATGCACTGCCTTGCGACATAATGAGAGACTGGCGCAGGGAGATTTCCATCAGCCGTCCGAGGACGAGTGCGAGCACGAGCGGCACGACCGGAATCTTGAGGAATTTCAAGATGACACCGACTACGCCGAAAATGAGGGTCATGAACACGGTGAACATGCTGTTGTCCAGGGAGTATGCGCCGATTAAGATGAATGCCATAACCACGGCGTTGAGGAGTCCACGCGGGACGAGCACGATCCGTGCGAAGATGGGAACGAGAAGGAGCGATGCGATGATTAGGAAGAAGTTTCCGATGTACATACTGCCGACGAGGCCCCAGACGAATTCTGGGTTATTGTCAAACAGCAATGGGCCGGGGCGCATACCGAACATCAGGAGCGCACCCATCATGATGGCTGTGCTTGCTGAGCCGGGGACGCCGAGGGTGAGCATGGGTACCATCGAGAGGATGGACGCGGAACTGTTGGCAGACTCGGGGGCGGCGACGCCCGCGATTGCGCCTTTGCCGAACTGTTCTTTGTTCTTTGCCAGTTTTTTGGTTGAGTCGTAGGCGATGAAGGAGGCGATGGTTGCGCCTGCTCCGGGCAGTACGCCGACAGCGGAACCGGAAAGGCTACCAACGATAAGGCCGATTCTGGAGTCCTTCCAGTCTTGCCACGAAGGGAGCAGTTTGCGGAGTTTAAGGTTCTCGGTCGGGATATGGAGTTTCTTTTCTTTGCCGATACTGGAGATGATGATCTCGCTGATACCGAATAGGCCCATGGTGACGGGGATAAAGTTGAATCCGCCCATGAGGCGCAGGCTGCCGTAGGTGAAGCGCGGCGCACCGGTAACGAGGTCTAGGCCGACCATGGCGAGGAAGAGTCCGATGAAGGCGCTGATGTAGCCTTTGATCGGATCGTCTCCGGCCATGCTGACGAGGGCCGTGAGGCCGAGGATCATCAGAGCGAAGTATTCCGGGGGGCCGAAGGCGATGGCGACGCCTGCGAGCATCGGTGCCAAGAAGGTAAAGATGATGATGCCGACGGTGCCGCCGATGAAGGAGGCGAAGGCGTCCATGCCCATGGCGGGACCCACTCTCCCCTGTAGGGTCATTTGGTATCCGTCAATCGCGGTTGCGACGGACGAGGGGGCGCCGGGGGTGTTAATCATGATGGAGGTCAGGGAGCCGCCGTACATGGAGCCGTAGTAGATACCGGCCAATAGGATGATGCCGGCGGTCGGGTCCATGCCGAAGGTGAGCGGCAGGAGCACGGCAAGTCCGGCGGAGGGGCCGAGGCCCGGCAGGACGCCGATTGTGGTGCCAGCCATGACACCGAGCAAGCAGTAGAACAGGTTCATGGGTTGGAACGCAACTTGAAACCCGATGGAAAATAGATTTTGTAATGCTTCCACAGTTTCTCTCCTCCCCTATATTCCGAATATTCCGACGGGAAGCCTTGCGGACAACCCGACTGTGAATATAAAGTGGAACGCGATTGGGATAATGACGGTGATTGCCGCGATGTGAATCCAATTGCGTTTTTCGGAGAGGGCGAAGGTTAAGAAGCCACCCATCAGGCCCATGGAGAGAATGAATCCGAGATAATCGACCAGCAAGCTAGCGCCTAATGCGCCGCCGCCAATGATGATGAGCGGCTTGAGCTTTTCTTTTGTGAAGATTTTCTCGTTTACGGTTTCTTTTGACAGTAGTGCGCGGATGATGAGTGCCACTGACAAAATCATGACAGAAAGCCCCGCGACAAATGGAACGAAGCCCGGACCCGGGGCGCTGTCGCGCCCCGTTGTCCATAGGGTTAATCCGTATGCTGTGTGTGTTATGTAAGCGGCTACTACGAATAGCAACGCGCCTGTGATTAGGTCCGCCCTTTTCATCGTCTTACCTCACAAGTTTTAGATTTACCAGTCGACGACGTCAAAGCCCATCATGGCGAATGCTTCCAAGAAGAAGGCTGTGATTTCTTCAAAGGCGATTAGGTAATCTCCTGAATTTAGAAACAGCGGGATTAGGCTGTTGTCCAGCAGATACGCGTATTGGAATTCTGGGGTTTCAAATACTTGTTGGAAGATATTTTCCCAGAACTCGACTACATAATGCGGGACGCCGGGCGGCATGATGAAACCGCGCACTTGGGAGAGGACGATATCTACACCCTCTTCCCGGAATGTGGGGGTATTTTCAAAGCCGGGGATGCGATATTCGTAGGCGATGGCAAGCGGTCTGATGGTGCCGGCTTCAAAGTGGGCGCGAACGGTGCCGGGGTTTTCCAGGGTGATGTCTACATGGCCGCCGAGGAGGGCGAGCACTGCGTCTGCGCCGCCGTCAAAGGGGACGTAGCTGAACTCGACGTCTTCCAGGTGTTGGAGCAGATAGTACGCGACGGAACCGAGGGAGATGCCGCCGGTGCTGGAGACAATGACAGAGCCTGGGTTCTCTCTAACCGCTTCGATGACCTCTCTGAGGCTTTGGAAGGGAGAGTCGT
>WRAO01000004.1 GCA_009780175.1 Oscillospiraceae bacterium | reverse complement strand
TTATGTGGCTTTCGAGCATAAACGCTCTTTTGCAATGCACGAGTCGAATGTGCGGTGCACGTCCATAAAGGAACTCCCCTCCGCCGGGTGAGGCGGAACCACTACCTCTTGTGACCACAGAACAAACGTCAAAGGAAGAGATCTTTAAGAGAAACCATGGGTTTCTCTTAAATCGCCTTTTTGCTTCTTTTGGGCGAAGCAAAAAGAAGGCCCGTCCGGCAGGACATTCAGCCTACAGGCCAGCAAGGCTCATCGAGAATGGGGGCAACCGCTTGACACTGCACGGGATACATGCTATACTTAATCATGTATCCAAATCATGCTGCATTGCCTCACATTCTTTTGTAAGTCATCGCTTTGTTTGATGGTTTACGAAAGCATGTGTTTTTTTGTGCCATTGCGGATGCAAAATAATTTGTAAATGAGGAACACTCCTATCACTCACTTTGAAACATTCGGCCTCAGCCCCGAACTGATGCAGGCCCTCACTAAAATGAATTTCCAGACGCCCTCTCCCGTGCAGGAGGCGACTATCGCGCCGATGCTCGCGGGGCGGGATGTATTGGTACAAGCCCCCACTGGGACCGGGAAGACGGCGGCCTTTGGCATTCCTATCGTGGAGCGGGTGGATATTACGAGTCGGCATATTCAGACCATCATCCTCTCCCCTACACGGGAACTCGCATTGCAGATTACGTCTGTGTTGCAACAGCTTACGGCGTTTAAGCACAGTATTCGGGTGCAGGCGCTCTACGGCGGGGAGCCGATTTATCGGCAGATCAATGCCCTGAAGCGTCGCCCGCAGATTGTCGTGGCTACGCCGGGGCGGTTGATGGACCATATGAAGCGGAATACGGTGCGGCTCAAGCATGTCAATTGCATTGTGCTGGATGAGGCGGATCGGATGCTTGATATGGGCTTCCGGGATGATATCGCGGCGATTTTGCAGCAGCTTCCGACTGAGCGGCAGACGGTTTTGTTTTCGGCTACTGTTTCTCCCGAAATTAAGAACATCGCCGCGACGTATCAGACTGAGGCGGAGCAGATCTGTATTCAGCAGGAGACGCTGACGGTGGACAGTGTGGCGCAGTATTACGCGGACATTCGGCATGGGGATAAGACGCCTGCGTTGCTGCACTTGTTGGACGACCAGAATTTCAAACTTTGCTTGGTCTTTGTCGCGACGAAAATCATGGCGGAGAATCTTGCACGGGAACTGAGCTTGGCTGGGCATCCGGCGGATGCGCTGCATGGAGACTTGGAACAACCGCAGCGGAACCGGGTTATGCAGCGGTATCGCAAGGGGGAGATTTCGCTCCTTGTGGCCACTGATGTTGCCGCGCGCGGGATTGATGTGGACGGGATTGACGCGGTTATCAACTATGACATCCCTGGAGACTCGGACAGTTATGTCCACCGGATCGGACGTACCGGGCGGGCGGACAAGAGCGGGGTTGCCTACACCTTTGTCGGCCTGAAAGAGCGTGGGAAGTTGCAGAATATCATCAAAAGCACGAAGGCGACGATCACGCCGGTGACGGGGATGTTTGGTCGGTTTGGCGTTCAAGAGGTGCCCGGTTCCGGTGGTTCCGGTTCACGCTCGGGCACGCAATCGGGCAAAAAACCGGCGAGACGGAGAAACAACGGCGGTAAGCCTTGGAATAAGAGGCGTTCGAAACCGCAATAGGAGTTTCTATGAAAGTTCTGCTCACGGCACTCAGCGCGAAACACATCCATAAGACGCTGGCGCCTTGGTGCTTGAAGGCGTATTGTGACGTGCATGTCTCGGCGTGTGATGTGATTGTGCAGGAGCATACGATTAACGACAATATCGGTGATATTGTCGCCGCGATTTTTGAGGAAAAGCCGGATGTGGTCGGCTTTTCTTGTTATATCTGGAATATTGAGCGGGTGGGCAAGGTTGCGGCTATGCTGCGCAAGTGTCTGCCCGCTTGTGTCATCGTTTTGGGTGGGCCGGAGGTGTCTTTTGAGGCGGATTACGGCGCTTATCCGTTCGCGGATTACGTCATTCAGGGCCCCGGAGAGGTCGCTTTTGCGCACCTTATTCGTACCTTATCGCACCGAAATCGCCCCGAAAACCGACTTATACATGCACCGAAAACGCCCGATTTGGATGATTTACCCTCCCCGTATACCGACGCGTATTTTCGCTCTTTTGAAGAGGGGCGGATGCGGTCGATCGCGAATCAGCTTGTGTATTATGAGAGTTCGCGGGGATGTCCGTTTTCTTGTACGTATTGTTTGTCTTCCACGTTTTGCGGGGTGGATGAATTGGCGTTGGAGCGGGTGTTTGCGGATATCGCAACTTTGCTTTCGCAGGGCGCGACTTGTATCAAATTCGTGGATCGTACGTTTAACGCGAATCGGCGGCGGACGGTTGCGCTGCTGACGCACATCCGGGCTTTGGAGACGGATTGTACGTTTCATTTTGAGGTGGCGGCGGATTTGTTTGATTCGGAACTGCTTGCGCTTATCGCAACTATGCCGCCGGGGCGGGTGCAGTTTGAGATTGGGATACAGTCGCTGCATCCGGCGACTTTGGCGGAGATTGATCGGCGGATGGACGCGGAGAGGGCGCTCCAGAACATCCGGACGCTGACGTCTTTTGGCAACTGCCACGTACATGTGGATTTGATCGCGGGGCTACCGTTTGATACGGTGGAGTCTTTCGCGATGGGTGTGGACGCATGCATTGCGGTGCGGCCGCATATGTTGCAGCTTGGGTTTTTGAAGATGCTTCGGGGGACGGAGATTCGGAATGCTTCGGCCGCGCATGGGTATGTATATAACGAGTTTGCGCCTTATGAGATTATTCGGAATGATTATATGTCTTTCGAGGATATTGTCCGGTTGAAGCGGGTTGAGGCGGTTGTGGATCGGTTTTATAACAGCGGGGTGTTTGCGCAGTCTGTCCGGTATGCGGTGGAGCAGGTGTTCGGGGGCGCGTTTGCGTTTTTTGACGCGTTTGCTGTGTTTTGTAAGGGAGAGCCGCAGAATCTTTCGCCGAAACATGCGTATACTTTGCTGTATCGCTTTTTATGTGCGCATATAGATCCGGCTTTGGCGGCGCATTGGATTAAGCTGGATTGTCTGACGTTTAGCTCGAAGAATGTGCTGCCGGATGGGATTGCTGTCTATCGGGATAAGGAGGCGGAGCATGGGTTTCGGCGGAGTGTGCAGCCTTATTATTCGGATGTGCGGGTGGAGTTTTTTGAGTATGACGGACAGACGCGTGGGTTTGTTTATGATGCGCGGAGTGGGATTGACCAGTCGTATCAGGTGGTTGTTCTCTAGGGGAATGCGCGGGGCGTCGAGGACGCCGCCCCCTACGAAGGGCTACACACTGCCGGATTCGTAGGTGAAGCCTTTGCCGTGGACGTCGGTTACGGTGTCGGTGATGAGGAAGGCTTTGGGGTCGTGGCTGTTTACGATGGTGAGGAGGGCTCTGTAGTCTTTGCCGTCCAGCGTGACTAAGAGCATTTGTTTTTGGGTTCGTTCGTAGGCGCCGATTACCGGGATTAGGGTGACGCCGCGGCCGATTTTGGTTAGGATGTCCGCTGTGATGGCTTCGTCTTGTTCACTGAAGATGTAGACCATCTTCTTTTTGTTCATGCCGGACTCGATATAGGTCATGGTGATGGACGTGATGAGGATGGAGAAGACTGCGTAGAAAAAGGAATCGACGCTGAAGACGAGCAGGCTAAATGATACTACAAATCCGTCTGAGAGGAATAGGCCGATGGAGGGGTTGAGGCCCCAGTATTTTTGGAAAATGAGCGGCGGGACCGCTGTGCCGCCGCTGGAGGCGCGATTGGCATATAGGATCGAGACGCCGATGCCGAAGAGGACGCTGCCGGCTACCATGGAGAGCATGGGGTCCGTAACTAACATCCGTTGCGGGACGAGGTGGATGAATATGGGCAGGGTTCCGGCTCCGATGACGGTGTTGAGAAACACCTCTCGGCCCAGGAATAGGAGCGTTAAGAGGATTACGATGGCGTTGCCCACTAGTACCGTGACGGAGCGATCTAGTTGCAGGAGGCGCTCCAAAATGATCGCGAGGCCGGTTAGGCCGCCGGCGGCGATGGTGTGGGGGCCGAGGAATAGGTTGACGGAGACTGCGACGAGCGCGATTGCGAGCAGGATGTAGGTCAGTTTTTTCAGCCAGTTCCGCATGGTATCTCCCCCTAATGTCTGTGTAGTTTTTGCATTTACATTTGGTTTCATTCATGCTACAATTTTGGTACATTGCGTACATAAAGAGAGGGCCATCATGGATTCCATTGTTGTGTTTCAGCAAATGCTCATCTTCTCTTTCATCATGGCGATTGGCTTTTTGGTTCGGCGGCAGGGGATCATTGACGAAACCACAAATGCTCATCTGACCAAGCTCGTCCTCTGGGTGACTTTTCCGGCGACCTTGATCTCGGCGCTCTTTGGTAGTACGATAGAGGTGCCGGCGGGCGAGGTATTTGTCTTGCTCGGCATTATCGCGCTCTGTTTTGTTCTGATGTTTGGCATTGCGCTGTTCTTTTCGGCGGCATGCAGAGTGGAGCAGGATGAGCGGGGTCTTTTTGTCTCTATGGCTATTTTTGGAAACGTGACTTTTATGGGCATCCCTTTGGCTTACTCGCTCTTTGGGCCGGATGGGATGCTTTATACGGTTTTATTCAACGTGGTGCAGCCGTTTCTTCTGTTTTCTCTGGGCATGAAATTGATCGGGGGTAAGCAGGCGAAGATTTCGATCAAATTCTTCCTCTCCCCTGTTCTGCTTGCGGCATTGACTTCTGTCGCGCTGTTTTTGCTGGATATTCAGTTCCCTTATGTGATTAATCGCAGCCTGAGTATGTTGGGCGCTGTATCGGGTCCGGTGGGGATGATTATTATTGGGTCGGTGCTCGGTGGGATGAACATCAGCGAGGTGTTTCGTGGGTGGCGGATTTACGCGGTTTCGGGGATTCGTCTGGTTTTGATGCCTTTTGTGGTGTATGGGTTTTTGCTCCTGCTTTCATACACGATCTTCCCGCTCTCGCCGCTGTTTTTGATGGTCATGATGGTGATGGTCGCTTGTCCGGTGGCGGCTTCTATTTCTACGTTTGCGATTCATTACAACACAAACCCGGAGTTGGCGAGCAAGGGGATTTTTATCTCGACCTTGTTTTCGGTGATTACGATGCCGCTGGTGTTATCGTTTTTGTTTTAGGGGCTGAGGATAAGAAAGAGCCATCGACGGGAGTCGATGGCTCTTTTGGTTTGTGGGGGGGCAGGGCGAATCCTCCGTCAGGCTCCGCCTGCCATAACTGACGCCTGGGGAGGGCAAGGCGAAGCCGCAGACCGATTGGTTCGGCGGAAGGAATACCGATAGGTACCTCCTTTAGAAAAGGAGGCTTTTAGGTCAAGGGCGCGCGGACGATTGATAATCGCTCCTACAAAGATCGCAAATACCCCTCCAAGATCAAACTGGCGGCTACGGCGTCTAGGATTTGTTTTTTCTTTTTGCCGCGGCGGCCTGCGTCTATGAGGATGTTGTTCGCCTCCGCTGTGGTCCGGCGTTCGTCCCAGAGGAGGATGGGGCGGTCGGTGAGGGATTCTAGTTTTGCTTTGAAGGCCTCGCTTTTTTCGGCGCGGGGGCCTAGGGTGCCGTCCATGTTTCTTGGATAGCCGAGGACGAGGCGTTCTGCGCCTCGCTCCGTTGCGGTTTGGACGATGGTTGCGGCGAGGCGGTCCATGTCTCGTTCGGTGACGATCCAGGCGTCTCCTGTTAGGGTGCCGGTGAGGTCGGATAGGGCGAGGCCGGTGCGGACGTCGCCGAGGTCGATTGCTAGGATTCGCATGGGGATCTCCTCCGGTTTTTGTAAGGACGCTTCTGGCGATGTAGAAATCCTCCGTCAGGCTTCGCCTGCCACCTCCTTTGCACCATAGGCACCCCTTCCGCCAAGCCAATCGCTTCGCTCTTGGGGCGTCAGTTGGAAAAGGAGGCTTTTCGTACGGGCGACTGAGATCGGCGGTCGTCTTTATAGGTTACCTGAAATCCTTGTTCGCGTCAAGTTGCGGCGTTTTTCAATTGAATTTTTACCCAACTTAGGGTATAATTGCTTGAATATTGCGAGGTGATTTTGCATGCATGGCAGACTGCAAGAATATTTGGAGACACAGCGGGGCAAGCGGGTCGTGGTGATTGGAATCGGGATCAGTAATACGCCGCTGATTCGGCTTTTGGCAGAGGCGGGGGCTTTGGTGACCGCGTGTGACAAGATGAGCCGGGAGGATATCGGTCCTTTGGCGGACGAGTTGGAGGCGCTTGGCGTCTCGCTGCGGCTTGGGCAGGATTATTTGGACAACCTTGCGGCGGATACGGTGTTTCGTTCGCCGGGCATCCGGCCAGACATTGAGGGGATCAATGCCCTTGTGCGGCAGGGGGCGACGTTGACGAGTGAGATGGAGGTTTTTATCAGCCTCTGTCCTTGTCCGATTATTGGGGTCACGGGGAGTGACGGGAAGACGACGACTACTACGATTATCGCGACGCTTTTGGAAGAATCGGGCTACTGTGTGCATTTGGGCGGGAATATTGGGCGGCCTTTGCTGCCGGATGTGGATCGGATGGGCGCGGGGGATATTTGCGTGGTGGAGATGAGCTCTTTTCAGCTCATGACGGTGCGGCAGAGTCCGCAGATTGCGGTGGTGACGAATATGTTTCCGAACCATCTGGATGTGCATAAGGACATGGCGGAGTATATTGCGGCGAAGGAGAATATTTACCTCTATCAGAGCGAGACGGATCGGCTGGTGACGAATTTTGACAATGAGGTCACTGTCCATTTCGGGCCGAAGGCGCGGGGGCATGTGACGTGGTTTAGTCGGCATACGAAGTTGGAGAATGGCTTTTTCCTGCTCGAAGGTACGCTCTGGATGGCGAAGGATGGCGTGGAGACGGCGATTATTCGGCGGAGCGATATTAAATTGCCGGGGATTCATAATGTGGACAACTATCTCGCCGCCTTTGCGGCGACGGAGGGTCTGGTGTCGCCGGAGATTTGGCGGAAGGTGGCTTCCGAATTTGGGGGCGTAGAGCACAGAATTGAGTTTGTGCGCGATCTGAATGGGGTAGCCTATTATAATGACTCGATTGCCTCCTCCCCTACGCGGACGATTGCGGGATTGCAGTCGTTTGATCAGAAGGTGATCCTCATCGCCGGGGGGTATGATAAGCAGATTCCTTTTGATACCTTGGGTGAGGAGATTAATCTGCGGGTGAAACATCTGGTGCTCTCCGGGCATACGGCGGAGAAGATCAAGGCTTGCGTGGAGGCGGCGCCGGGGGCGGAGGAGAGTTTGCTGGAGATTGAAGTTTGTGAGGACTTCGCTTCGGCGGTTGCGGCGGCGCATCGGGCGGCGGAGGAGGGGGATGTTGTGATCTTGTCCCCGGCTTGTGCATCTTTCGATCAGTTCAAAAATTTTGACGAGCGCGGGAAGACGTTTAAGCGGCTTGTGTGGGAGATGTAGTCGAAAAAATGCAAGCATTTTTTTCGAGAGGGATGCCGGCCTGCGGGCCGGGTGCTCACTACCGGGATAGCACCGCTCCGTTTCCGCCAACGGGCTACGCCCTTTGGCGAAAACTGCGCTACACTATCCCGTCGTTCGCTTCCGATTCGGGCGAAGACCCACCCGAATCGGCGAAGGGCAAGGGCCTTGAATGGAGGGTTTTTATGGATTTGGTTCAGACGTTGACGCGGCTTTCGGAGGTTTCTGGGCCTGCGGGGCAGGAGGGGCGGGCGGCGGCTTTGGTTGAGGCGCTGTTGCGGCCTTATATGGACGAGGTTTCTATTGACACGCTCGGGAATGTGGTTGGGATTCGTCGCTCTGGAACGTCTGGGGCGAAGCGAGTTCTGGTTGAGGCGCATTTGGACGAGGTTGGGTTTGTGGTTACGGGGCACAAGGGGGCGTTTTTGACGTTTGCGCCGCTGGGTACGGTGGACGCGCGGCAGTTGCCGGGGGCGCGGCTCAGGGTGCTTGGTGATCCGGAGCGGGTCGGGATTGTAGCCTCTATGCCGCCGCATTTGCTCGGGAAGGCAGCGATGGAGGAAGCGCCTGCCATTGAGGATATGGCGCTGGATCTTGGGCTTTCGGAGGAAGAGGCGCAGGCGATTGCGCTTGGGACGGCTGTGGTGTATGATACGGCTCCCCTGTTGATTGGGGATGGGTTGTTTTCTGGGAAGGCACTGGATAATCGGGCGTCGATTGCGGCGGTGTTGTTGGCCTTGGATCGGCTGTGCGGCACGGGCGAATATCGTTTGGATTGTGACCTCATCGTCTTATTCAGTGTGCAGGAGGAGTTGGGGTTACGGGGGGTGCAGACTGGGGTGTTTGCCTTGGAGCCGGACCTTGCTATTTGCCTTGATGTGACGTTTGGGCATCAGCCGGATGCGAAGGCGGAGCAGACGGTTCGGTTTGGCGGCGGGGCGGCGATTGGGGTGGGGCCGGTGCTTTGTCGGGCGCTTGCGCGGCAATTGCAAGGGCTGGCGGAGGCCGCGGATCTCCCCTATCAACTGGAAATTTTGCCGGGACAGAGCAGTACGACGGCGGATAAGGCCTCTCTTTCTCGGGCGGGGGTGCCGACGGCTTTGATTAGTTTGCCGGTGCGGTATATGCATAGTGCGGTTGAGTTGGTAAGTCTAGCGGATATTGAGGCTGTGGCTGGGCTGTTGGCGGCGGTTTTGAGGCAAGGGCTGGGCGAACACAGTTCGCCCCTACGGGACGGAGGTGGATCTCATGCTTAGCCATTTGCAGGCGCTCTGTTCCATACCCGGTGTGTCTGGAGATGAAGGCGCTGTGCGGGACTATGTACTGGATCACGTCATGCCTTACGACGCGACTGTGGACGCGCTGGGGAATGTGATTGTGCGGAAAGCGGGTGCGCGGCGGTCCGAGCGGACGATTCTGCTGGCGGCGCATATGGATGAGGTGGGGTTTATTGTCACCTCTATCACCGATACGGGGTTTCTTAAATTTGCTGCTGTCGGTGGAATGGATCGGCGGATGATCGTTGGCAAACGTGTGCGCGTTGGGGCGCGGGGTGTGCCGGGGGTTATCGGGACGAAGCCTGTGCATCTAGCTTCGGCGGACGAGCGGAAAAAGGCGCCGGAGATTGCGGAGTTGTATATTGATATCGGCGTGTCTAGCATAGAGGTGGCACGGGCGTTGGTTGCGCCGGGGGACACGGTTTGGTTTGATAGTCCCGCGTTTGAGATGGGCGGGAGTTTTGCGGCGCGGGCGCTGGATGATCGCATTGGCTGTGCGGTTTTGCTGCAGCTGATCGCGGAGCCGCTGCCTGTGGATGTTACGTTTGCGTTTACGGTGCAGGAGGAAGTTGGGTGCCGGGGGGCGGAGACGGTTAGTTTTCGGGTGAAACCGGACATCGCGCTCATCCTGGAAGGCACCACGGCGGCGGATTTGCCGGGGGTCCCTGTGGACAAGCAGGTCTGTCGGCTTGGCGGCGGGGTTGTGGTGCCGTTTATGGACGGGGGCACGGTGTATGATCGCGGGCTTTATGCGCAGATTACTGGGCTGGCTGATCGGCTGGGGATTCCCCATCAGACGAAGAATGTGATCGCCGGGGGGACGGATGCGGCGCGGATTCAGCGGACTGGGGGCGGTGCGCGGGTCGCGGCGTTGGCGGCTCCGGTGCGGAATTTGCATGCGGGGTATAACGTGGCTTGTGTGCGGGATATGGGGTGTTTGTTGGAGTTGACGCGGGCGGTTTTGGGGGAATTGGGGTAGGAGATTTTGTGGGAGTTGCGATGTGGGGAGTTTATATTAGGAGTTGGAACGCCGATTGGAAAAAATGAAAAAGCTGGGACGAAGAAATGGCATATCAATTGCACTTGCTCTCCTTGCGCTTGTCGCAATTGCTTCTCCCATTTATGTGATGGGCTTATTTGGTCGTGAATGGTTTTGGCTACTCATCACTCCTATATTTTTTCTTCAGTTCAGCAAATTGAAATTTAGATTTAAAGCCTTAATCTTTGCCCTTTTGATTTTAGTTGTTGCCATGATTTTTTGGGGGCATTTTTGGTTGCGAACTGTGCACGAGTTTAGTGACCCTATCACCAGCCGAAGATTTGTTGTGGTAGAGCACTTTGGGTCACACGCCATTTATCATGAACGGCATGGCATTTTTTTGCATTCGACCCAAAGGCTAAATTTCCGAGACTCATCGGAATTTGCTCCGCGAAACGTAGCAATTGATGCAGACGGTCTTCTAATAAGCACGGCTACAGATAGCGTTAGCTTCCCGTTGCAAGAAGAATTAAATTGGGTTGAGTTGCCTGTTTCTGAAATTATCATTGGACGACGCCAGGAAGAGGAAGCGGAGTTTGTGATCTTGACGAGAAATCCTATGAGAAATACCGTCATGATCCTATTTACAGATAACCTCTGGAGACGAGAAGGCACACGCATTACGATTACAGACGCACAATATCAAGAAATACGGAGCTTACTATCCGAGGCGCCGCTTGCACACCGTGGCCAAACGGAAACTCCTTTCTACTGGATTTCTGTGTTTGCCGAGGAAGGACGCGGGCACACACGAATTTACATACAAGGCAGCGATATATTTAATGAGTTAGTCTTTTTAAGAGGCTGATGGAAGTATCGCGTTTTTTACAAAGGAGACACAAGATGAGTGTATTTTCTTTTTCTGAGCGGGTGCGGGAGTTGGAGCAGGCGGCCCTCGCTCGGTGTGGTGAGGCTTTTGCGCGGATTGATCGAATCGCGGAGGTCAATACGCAGAAGGTGTTGGAGGCCTTTCATCGGCATCGGGTGTCGGAGGGGCATTTTGCGGAGACTACGGGGTATGGGCTTGGAGATCGGGGGCGGGCTACGTTGGATGCGCTCTATGCCGATCTGTTTGGCGGTGAGGCGGCGTTTGTGCGGATTGGGTTGGTGAGCGGGACGCACGCGATTACGGCGGCCTTGTTTGGAGCGCTTCGTCCGGGGCAGACTCTGTTGTATGTGACGGGGAGGCCTTATGATACGCTCCATGGGGTCATTGGGTTGACGGGGGATCATCATGGGTCGATGAAGCATTATGGCATTGATTATGCACAGGTGGACCCCTCCCCCGCCGGTACGCCTGATTTGGCGGCGATTCAGATTGCGGCGCAGAACCCGACTGTTGGCGTGGTCGCGATTCAACGTTCGCGGGGGTATTCGACGCGAAAAAGCCTGACGATTGACGAAATCGCCGCGGTTTGTGCGGCGGTGCGGGCGGTGAATCCGGCGGTGCCTATCTTTGTGGACAACTGTTATGGGGAGTTTGTCGAGACACGAGAGCCGCTTGAAGTTGGAGCGGATCTGATTGCGGGGAGTTTGATTAAGAATCCGGGCGGGGGGCTTGCGCCATCTGGGGGGTATATTGTGGGCCGTGCGGACCTTGTGCGGGCGGCGGCGAATCGGGCGACGGCGCCGGGGCTTTCCGGCGAATACGGCGCGACGTTGGGGCAGACGCGGCTTTTGTATCAAGGTCTGTTTTTGGCACCGCACACTGTGGCTCAGGCGCTGAAGACGGCGGTGTTTGCGTCTGCCGTGATGGAGGGGCTTGGGTTCGAGGCGGACCCTACACCGGAAGAGGTGCGGACGGATATTGTGCAGATGTTGCGGTTTGACCGGGCGGAGGAGTTGATCCGCTTTTGTCGGGGCATTCAGCAGGGCGCGCCGGTGGACGCGTATGTTACCCCGGAACCGGGGCCTATGCCGGGGTATGATTGCCCTGTGATTATGGCGGCGGGGGCGTTTCATCAGGGGTCTACAATCGAACTTTCCGCAGATGCGCCGCTCAGGGAGCCGTATTGCGCGTTTTTGCAGGGTGGGTTGACGTTCCCGTCGGGGAAACTGGGGGTGTTGGCGGCGGCGGAGATGTTGACGGAAGGGTAACATGGGTCAGGCTCCTTCGGACATAGGATGTTCGGAGGGGGTGACGATGTGCGCATCCGATATAGTTATTATCGCAAGCAACTGACCAGACGGCAGAAGCGGGGGTTGGTTTTCATCGGGTTCGGCCTAGTCCTGCTTGTTCTTGGGCTGGGGCTTAGTCGGAATCTTGTGCCGGTTATGACGGAGATGGCGATTCATCAGTCTTATGAGTTGGTCACCGCGGCGGTCAACGAGGCGATTCATGAGCGGTTGTTGGATGGGACGCTCTCTTATTCGGAACTAGTGATCCTTCAGAGAGATCTCGCCGGGAATATTACGGCACTGACCACGGATATGGCGCAAATCAACACGCTCCAGGCGGCGATTACGAATGAGGTCATCGCCCGGATCAGCGAGATTGACGCGACGACGATGCGTGTTCCGCTCGGGAATATCGTCGGCGGGGCGGTATTGTCCGGCCGGGGGCCGGGGGTTCGGTTTCGGGTTGTGACGCTCGGGAATCCTTCGGCTACGTTTACCAATGAGTTTTCCACCGCGGGGATCAATCAGACGAAGCACCAGATTATGTTGGAGATTGCGATTCAGGTCAATATTCTCATCCCGGGCCATGCCACACAGGAGACGATTACGACGCAGATGTTGATTGCGGAGACAATTATTGTCGGCGATGTGCCGCATGTGTTTGGGCAGTTTGGGATGGGGTAAGATGCGGTGACGGCGCCTTTGGAAAAGGGGGCTTTTACAGCATGCTACATTTTTATAGCGAGGTTTTTAATATGAGTAAACTCAATCAATCTGTTTTTGAAAAAGTGAATATACTCAGGAAAACGATCGAGCGGCACAATCACAGCTACTATGTGTTGGACGCGCCGACGGTTTCGGATTACGAATACGATCAGCTCATGCGGGAGTTGATCGCGTTGGAGGAGGCGCATCCGGAGTTGCTTACGCCGGACTCGCCTAGTCAGCGCGTTGGCGGGGCGCCGCTTGCGGCGTTTCAGCAGGTGACGCATGAGGTGCCGTTGGAGAGTTTAAATGACGCGTTCTCGGAGGAGGATCTGCGGGAGTTTCACGCGAGGGTGACGAAGGTCGTGGCGGAGCCGAAGTATGTGGTGGAACCGAAGATTGACGGACTTTCCGTCGCGCTTTCTTACGAGAACGGCCTCCTCGTCCGCGGCGCGACGCGGGGGGACGGGCGTATTGGCGAGGATGTGACGGAGAATCTGAAGACCGTCCACAGCGTGCCACTGCGTCTGCCGGAGGGCGCACCGGCCCGGCTGGTGGTGCGGGGTGAGGTCTATATGCCCAAGCGGGTGTTTGAGAAGCTGAATGAACAGCGTGAGCTTGTGGGCGAGGCCCTTTTTGCCAATCCACGCAACGCGGCGGCCGGGTCGATGCGGCAGTTGGATCCGAAGATTGCGGCGAGTAGGCGATTGTCTATGATTGCGTTTAATATCCAGGCTGTCAGTGGGGAGCGTTTTGAGCAGCACCACAAGTCGCTCGAATTTTTGCGGGAGATGGGGTTTGCGGTCATTGACTACAAGTTGTTTGGGTCTATGGACGACTGCATTGCCCGGATTGAGGCGCTTGGGCAGTTTCGGGATGACTTTGAATATGAGATCGACGGGGCTGTGATTAAATTAGACAGTCTGCGGGACCGGGACGAGCTTGGGAGTACGTCGAAGGCGCCGCGTTGGGCGGTGGCTTATAAATATCCGCCGGAGCAGAAGCCGACGGTGGTGCGGGATATCGTCGTCCAAGTGGGGCGCACGGGGGTTTTGACGCCGAAGGCGGTTGTGGAGCCGGTGCGTCTGATGGGGTCTACGGTGACGAATGCGAGTTTGCATAATCAGGACTATATCGCGGAGAAGGATATTCGGATCGGCGATACGGTGCTGATTCAGAAGGCGGGCGAGATTATTCCGGAGGTTGTGTCTGTGCTGGTGGACAAGCGTCCGCCGGGGACTGTGCCGTATGCGCTGCCTGATGTTTGCCCTGCTTGTGGGTCGCCCGTCAGCCGGGATGTGGGCGAGGTGGCGGTGCGGTGTACGAGCGCGGCTTGTCCGGCGCAGCTGCTGCGGAACATGACGCACTTTGCGTCTCGGGATGCGATGGATATTGAGGGGCTGGGGCCTTCGATTGTGGAGTTGTTGGTGGAGGCGGGGCTGGTGCGCTCGGCGGCGGATTTGTATACGCTCCACGCGATTGATCGTGCGCAGTTGACGACGCTTCCGCTTATGGGCGAGACGCGTGTGCAGAATCTGCTGGACGCGATTGAATCCAGTAAATCGCAGGGTTTGGCGCGGTTGATCTTTGCGCTGGGGATTCGGCAGGTGGGTCAGCAGACGGCGAAGAGTCTGGCGGCACATTTTGGGTCTATGGAGGCGATTGAGGGCGCCAGCTTGGACGAGCTTGTGGCCGTCGGCGATATCGGCGCGGTGACAGCGCGGTTTTTGTTGGAGTGGTTTGAGAGTGCGGAGGCGCGGGAGTTGATCGCGGGGCTTCGGGCTGCGGGGGTCAGTATGGTCAGTGCGGCCTCCGAGGTGAGCGATACGCGGTTTGCGGGGTTGACGTTTGTGCTCACCGGGACGCTCACGCGTTATACACGGCATGAGGCGGCGGCGATTATTGAGGGCTTTGGGGGTAAGGTCGCGGCTTCGGTATCGAAGAATACGGATTATGTGGTGGCTGGGGAGAGCGCGGGGAGCAAGTTGGATAAGGCGCATAGTTTGGGGGTTGCGGTGGTGGATGAGGCGGAGTTTGAGGCGATGGCGGGGTAGGAATCCTCTTATTCTGTTATGAGTTCTACGATCAACTCTCGTGTTCTCTGTTCAAAAAAGACAGAAAACACATCGTCGTTGTGCAGCACCCGCCCAACCTTTTGTAAGAGGTTGGGCGTTTTGATGAGCCGGAGCAACATGTCTTCACTCCACTCACTCAAGGTCAAGACGGAATAGATATCTTCGAGGAAAGAGCGGCTGAACAGCTCTGATGGGCTTTCGAGTTCTAGTTGTAGTTTGAGGGCTAATATGTCTTTTTTATCAGCAGTCATCTGGTTTTCTCCTTTCACTTTCGGGCCCATTGCAGGCCCGCTTTGGGCCTGTTTTTGTATTTATCATAGTATGAGCCTAAAATGAAGTCAAAATAGCTTTATTTTAGGGGGTAGCATTGTGAAAAGCGAAGACGAAAAAAACTTTAGCCTCAGGGTTGACGCTGAGATACTGGCAAAATTTCGATATGCTGCCGGGTATGCTGGTCGTTCTGCGAATAGCCAACTTATCCAGCTCATGTTATTGTTTATTGCGAAGTATGAGAAGGAGCATGGGAAAATAGAGTTGGATGCGGATAAACCCAGCTGAAAGACGGTGAAAATTCAAGTCCCTTAACACTGTGCGCGTAGCGCGACGGATGTTAAGGGACTTGTTTTTATCAAGAAAACACGGGCAATTCGTGAATCGCCCCTACAATGGGCAAGATGGCAGGCGGGTTCTGATGGGGTTTTTGGTACGCGATACAAAAAACAAAACCGAAGCCCATGGATGGGGTTCGGTTTTGGATGTTCTTGACTTTGCCCGATTCGGGTGGGTCTTCGCCCGAATCGGAAGCGCAGCGACGGGGTTGCGCAATGCAGTTTTCGCCAGAGGGCACAGCCCGACGGCGGAAACGGAATGGAGCTGCCCCGGTAGCAAGCATTGGAGCGGGTGGCGGGAATCGAACCCGCGTAACCAGCTTGGAAGGCTGGCATTCTACCATTGAACTACACCCGCATGGGACCATGAAATTATAGCACTGCCTAATCCAATTGTCAAGACAAACCGACCCCGATTGCGACCCAATCGCGAAATCGCCGTTAGACCGAGTATTTGGCAGTTATTCTATGTTATCGGGACTATTGCCCTACCTATTCCCGGCTCAGGCGCGCTAAGCCGGGATAATGTTGGTTATCTCTCATTGTTATATCTGGGGCAATTTGATATGTTAAAGCAATTAAGGCACAAATCCTGTGTCTCCAACAAAATTTAATAGCCCAAGAAAGAAGGATTGCGTCATGCAAGGGAATGAAGGCATCAAGAGCCTCCTCAAGAAACTCGATCTATCCCTCGTTTTGCTCCCGCTTCTCGTCGTCACCATCCTCTGCATTGTTTTCATCCTGTTCCCGGATCGCTCCACAGAAGTTACGGATAACATTCGCGCTCTGATCGGCAATGTCGGATGGTTCTATATTTTGCTCGGCCTCGGTGTCTTCGCGACCACCATGTATATCGCCTTCTCCAGATACGGTCAGATTCGCCTGGGAAATCTCGAAAAACCTGAGTATTCCAGCTACAAGTGGGGCACCATGGTCTTCACCAGCGTTATGGCGGCAGATCTGATCTTCTTCTCCTTCATCGAATGGGCGCTCTATGCGGACGAGATCCGTATCGAACAACTCGGCACCGTGCAAGATTGGGCGCCGACGATGCCGCTCTTCCACTGGGGTCCGATCCCTTGGAGCTTTTATATCGTCCTCGCGGTGGCCTTTGGGTTTATGCTCCATGTCAGAAAGACCACCAAGCAGAAGTTCTCCGAAGCTTGCCGCCCGCTGCTCGGCAATCGGATCGACGGCTTTGCCGGAAAAGTGATTGACTTCATCGCGATTTGCGCGCTCTTGGCAGGAACTGCCACCACCTTCTCGCTCGCTACCCCGCTTGTCGCAGCGGCACTGAGCCAGCTTACGGGTCTACCGCTCACCGCTGGGTTCACCATTGGGCTCTTGATTTTCATCGCACTGATCTATACGATCACGGTTTTGTGCGGTATGAAGGGAATCATCTTTGCGGCTACTGTGTCCTTCTCGCTCCTCGGCTTCCTCCTCGTCACCTTTCTTTTTGCTGGTGGGCAGACGCAGTATATCATCGAAACAGGCATCTCTTCGATCGGCCTGCTCACCCAAAACTTCATCGTCCTCGCCACCTGGATGGACCCACTCCGCACCTCCGCCGCAGCCTATCCATATAGCGGGTTTGTGCAAGACTGGACCATCTTCTTCTGGGCCTATTGGATGGCCTGGTGCGCGGCTACGCCCTTCTTCCTCGCTATGATTAGCAGAGGCCGGACGATCCGCAATGTCATCATCGGCGGCTATGGATACGGCCTTGCGGGCACGTTCCTCTCCTTCATCGTTTTCGGCAACTACGGCTTCTCTCAACAACTTGCCGGAACAGTCGATGCCATTGGTACCGTCAGCGCCGGGCACGACATGAGTATCGCGATCATCCAAATATTTGAAACCATGCCGTTTACGGAACTGCTTCTCGTCGTGCTGATCGTCATGATGGTGCTGTTCTATTCCACTACATTCGACTCCAAGACCATGGTCGTCGCCAAGTATTCGTATAAAAGCCTCGAGCACAGCGCGGAGACATCGCGGCCGCTCAAGCTGTTCTGGGCCGGTGTGTTCATCGTCTTCCCCATCGGATTGATCTTTGCGGAAAATGCCATTGATAGTCTCATGTCCGTCGCGATTATCGCGGCCTTCCCGATTGGGTTTATCTTTATTATTATTATTCTGAGTTTCTTTAAGGATGCGAGGCTGTATTTGGCGGGGAAGTAGGGGCTACATAATAGCAGCGAAGCCGTCAACTTTCGTTGACGGCTTCTTTCTTTATTGTCTCTGTACGGCCTGGGTTTGCCGTCTTTCCTCTCTCGCATCTAAGCTTGCTTCTTCCGAAACACAACCATCTTGCTCATAAAATAATTCAAAATCACCACGACAACAGAGGTCGCCGCTTTTGATAAAATGGGATCATAGTGGAGGAAATCGACCAGCAGAATGAGCAAGGCCGTGTCGATCACAAAGGCCAATAGTCTGCTGGATAGGAACTTGAAAAATTCCGTCGCGATCTGCTTCGCCGAATAATCGCGGGCTTTGAACACCCAGATTTTATTGGTCACATAGGCGAACAAAATCGCCAGCAGGTGTGATAGCGTATTGGAAATCGCCACGCTGAGCCCGAGGTGGATGAACAGCGCATAGGAACCAAAGCCGACGATAGTGGTGAGGACGCCGAAACATCCGTAGACAATCACTTCGCGGACGAGGGCTTTTTCGAGGAGTCGCTTTACGAATTTCATGGTTTTCCTTCTTTGACAATATAGGCTGGCCGCGCTTTGGTTTCCAGATAAGTCTTCGCCATATATTGTCCTAAAATACCGGTGCATAACAGTTGCGTGCCGCTGACGAAGAGAATGAGACAGATCGTCGAGGCCCAGCCTTGTACGGGGTCTCCGAAGATCAGCCAACGCACAGCGATGAGCACCGCGCCGAGGATGGCGAGGAAGAAAAACAGGACCCCAAACAGAGAGGCGATGGCGAGGGGCTTGACGGAGAAGCCCACGATCCCGTCCAGCGAGTACATGAATAGTTGCCAAAAGCTCCACTTAGTCTCTCCCGCAACGCGGGGGACGTTTTCGAAGGGAATCCATTTCGTGGAGAATCCGACCCAGCTAAATAGGCCCTTGGAGAAACGGTTATTTTCTTTCAGCGCGAGGATGGCGTCTACCATTTGCCTCGTCATCAGGCGATAGTCTGTGGCGCCGTCTACCATTTCCGTCTCGGAGATGCGATTGACCAGCCGATAGAATCGCCGGGAGAAAAAGGAGCGAATTTTCGGCTCCCCGGCTCTGCTGATCCGTCTCGTTGCGACACAGTCGAAGCCCTCTTCTACAATCCCTTGGTACATCTGGGGCAGTAGTTCGGGTGGATGCTGTAAATCGGCGTCAATCACGGCTACGAAGTCGCCGGTGGAGGCTTCTAGTCCGGCTAGCAGGGCGGCCTCTTTACCGAAGTTGCGGGAGAAGGAGAGATATTTCACCTCGGGGTGCAGGTCCGGCAGAGTGCGGAGCACTTGGAGGGTGCCGTCCTTCGAGCCGTCGTCTATAAAGATAATCTCGAATGTGACGCGCTGCATCGTGGCGGCAACGGCCAAAGCCCGCTCCAAAAAGAGCGGGATACTCTCCTCTTCGTTGTAGCAGGGCACCACAAGGCTTATTTTCTGCAAATCATGACGCATGACTCAGGGTCCTCTCTCCGCATCTTCCATAATGGACATGCTTTCTCTGCGGCTAGCATAGCATAAATCTTGTCAAAATACAACAGCGATGCCGTTTCTATCCCCGGCATGGTTGACCTTATTCGTCATTTTGGGTATAATGACCGGGCACAAAGTCTATATAAGAAACGGAGGGACAAGCATGGCGAAACTGAAACCATTTCTATTGCCGATCGGCTTTCTCGCCGCGTTTCTCCTGCTGCATCAGTTTGTGTTTCTCTATGAGGACGATTTCTATTACGGCGTTGTCGCCCAAGGCAGCCTCCGCTCCTTCATCGACTTCCACATTGCGCATTATCAGTTTACCAACGGACGTGTCTTGGTGCATATTTTCAGCACAGGGCTTTTGTATTTTGACGTCTACCTCTGGCGAATTGTCAATCCATTTCTTCTTTTTGGAGCCATCTTCTTCGCCGCAAAGTGCGCGAGTCTACCGCTTGGGATAGACAGCGCACAGGAACGCTCTAAATGGACGATTGTGCTTGTCAGCACGGCGGCCTTGTTTCTCTCCCTCCCTATCGCACTCACGCGGGAGACATTCTTTTGGCTGAGCGGCGCGCTCAATTATCTATACCCCATGCTGATGTTTTTCTTGGGATATCACTTCTTTGCCAAGGAATTAGCGGCACCCGAGCGAAAAATGAAGGCGCTCCCGCTTTTGACCTTTCTTGCCGCCGCGACGATGGAGCAGATTGGGCTGATGTTCGGCGTTGCGCTTTTCGCTTGTTTCGGGGCACATTTGTTGCTCAAAAAAGGATCCGTCACCTGGGTACATCTTGTTTCTCTTGGTACGGCCACACTCGGCATGATGACGGTGGTGTTTGCGCCGGGTCTTCAAAATAGGCATGGATTCGAGGGCGTTCCCCTCAGTCCTTCCAGTTTAGCGCGTACGTTTTTGTATTTCTTTACCTCCCCTGTCTCGCGGTTTGTGATCCTCCTGTTTACGGTGTCTGTGATCGCAGTGTTGCTCTATCTGTTTTGGGCGCGCCACCGCTCAAAGCGGTGGCGTCTGCTCTTAGATGGGGGCGCTTTGCTTGCACTGTTTGTTTTCCTCGTCCTGCTCCTCATAAATGACGCCAGTTGGCGCGGGGAGCCGCGAATGGCCTTTGTTTTCCTCTTTAGCTGCGCCGCCGCAATTGGCGCGGTTGCTTATGTATTGCTCCTCTTTTTCTTTCACACCGGACAAATTGCGCCGCTGGCCTTTTTCCTGGCCGCCGGTGCAGGACAGGTCGTCTCGGCGATGGCGGACGTGCATTTTAATCGGATGTATTTCGGGTCTTTGGTCGCCTTATTGCCGGCAATTGTGATTTTGCTCGCTACCGTCGCAACGCATCTGGAATTCAGTAAGACGCACCTCAATGTCGCGAAGCGGCATATCTTCGCGGTCGGATTTGTGCTTCTGTGCCTGTTTGGCCTCTATCAATATGGAGCCACACTGCATGGCTACGTGCAAAACCGCGAGGTACAGTTGCAGCGGGTCGCAATGGTGACTGCGATGCGGGAGCATCAGACCCCGGTAGCGGAAGAGGTCTTTTTTGCGCCCCTGCCCAATATTGATTTTGCGTTTGAGCAGAGGCCGCGTTCTCTCTCCTCGTGGTACATGATGTTCTACATGCAGTATTACAGGATTTCGGACGCTCTGGACCTGATCGTACTTGCGGACAGCCGCAGCTATCGTCTGTTTCTCAACGGACAGCAAGTCGAATCTCCGAATCTGCTCATCCGGCGTGACGGGGCTTTATATTTGCAGTCTCAAAGGCTCGTGACATGGCTCGATCAGGTGGGCGATAGCGCATTTACGAGCGCGTGGGTGGGCGGGCCTGATCCGGGGCGGTTTATGCGAGATGGCGTCTTGCTGTTTTCGCACCCTGGCGTCGCAAGCCACATCTACCTACACGGCAATTTAGAGGAGTCGGTTTGGTTGTCCGCTCCTATCCTGCAACTCATGGGCTGGGCCTATCTGCCGGTCGAGGTACTGGAAAAGGGATTTGGGTTCCCCTATACGGTGGAGGCGAATGCGTTGGGCGGATATGATGTTTGGGTTTTGGTGGAATAAAATGGGACGGACTCCTGAGGAGTCCGTCCCATTTTCGTTTTGGATTTCAGCGCAATAAGCCTGCCTTCAAATTCCCCTCAACCATGTGTCGTTCCGCCAGCTTTTCCGTGATATCTCGCGGCGTTAAGCCCTGCTCGAAGAGGAGGACGAGCAGATGATAGGCTAGGTCAGCGACTTCGCCGGTGAGTTCGGGTTTGTCGCGGTGCATGGCGGCAATGATGGTTTCGGCGGCTTCCTCGCCGACCTTTTTGCAGATTTTGTCGGCGCCTTTGTCCAGCAGATAGTTCGTGTAGGAATTTTCTTTCGGATGCTCACTCCGGTCTTCGATCTGGGCGAAGACTTCGTTTAGGATGTGGAACTGTCCTGGCTCATCGCCGAAACAGCTATAGCTCCCTGTATGGCAGGCGCCTTTGCCCATCTGTTCAACTTGGATGAGGAGGGTGTCCTCGTCACAGTCGAAGGCTATATGCTTGATATTCTGCACATCGCCGGAGGTTGCGCCTTTGTGCCACAGTTCTTGGCGGGAGCGGGACCAGAAACAGGTCTGGCCGTGTTCGAGCATATAGTCATAACTCTCCTGATTGACATAGGCCAGCATCAGGACACGGCCGGTGTAATAGTCCTGCACGATGGCGGGGGTGAGATCTGTTATCTCCGGCATGGAATTCCGTTCCTTTCCAGTTCGCGTTTTACATCTTCGACTGTCGCCGTGCCGTAATGGAACAGACTGGCGGCGAGCGCGGCGGCACAGTCGGTTTCTTTGAATACGGCGACGATGTCATCCACACTGCCGCAGCCGCCGCTGGCTGTAACGGGGATATTGACAGCCTCCACAACCGCGCGGGTCATTTCGATGTCGTAGCCGTCTTTTGTGCCGTCTTTGTCCATGGAGGTGAGGAGAATCTCCCCCGCTCCCAGCGTTTCACACTGTTTGGCCCACTCGACGAGATCCAGGCCCGTGTTTGTCTGGCCGCCGTTGACGACAACCTCGAAGCGGTTTCCGACTTTTTTTGCGTCAATGGCGACAACTACGGCAGCTTTGCCGAACTTCGCACTCGCTTCTGCGATCAGCGCTGGGTTCGCAACTGCGGCGGAATTGATCGAGCCTTTGCTCACGCCCGCGTCGAAGAGCTTTTGAAAGTCTTCGACCGAGCGGATACCGCCGCCGACCGCGAGTGGGATGGTGAGGCCTTCCGCCGCGCGGCGGAAGAGGTCGTAGTGGGTATCGCGGCTCTCGGTGGTCGCGGTGATATCGAGGAAGACGATCTCGTCAGCGGATTGTTCATTGTAGCGGCGGGCAATCTCCGCTGGGTCGCCGATATCGGCGAGGTCTACGAAGTGGACGCCTTTGACCACTCTTCCATCCTTGATGTCTAAGCAGGGGATGATTCGTTTTTCAGACATGCTGCTAAATCCACCTTTCCTTCATAGTAGGCCTTCCCGACAATGACGCCGTAGTGCCCTTCGGTTTTCACTTGTTCGATTTGGTCCGTGTTTGCGAGGCCGCCGGAGACGATCACTTGGATGCCCTCGATATCGGCGATTTGTCGGTACATCTCCCAATTGGGGGCGGTCAGGGTACCGTCGCGGGAGATGTCGGTTGCGACGATTGTGCGGACACCCATGTCGCGGAGTTGTTCAATAAAGCGGAGATAATCAACGCCGCTGTCTTCGAGCCATCCGGCTGTGGCAACTTTGCCGTCTCGCACATCTACACCAACTACAATTTGCTCGGGAGAATAGCGCTCCAGCATCTCCCGCACAAAATCCGGGTTTTTGACGGCGACTGTTCCGAGGATCACACGGTTAATGCCGATGGTGTCGAGATAAAGCGAGACTGTTTCCGCCGTCCGAATCCCGCCGCCAACTTGCATCGGGATACTGATGCTCGCCCGAATGCGGCGGATCGTCTCCAAATTCTCCGTACTACCGTCTTTTGCGCCGTCGAGGTCTACGACGTGCAGGTAGTTCGCGCCCATCTGCTCGAAGCCTTGGGCGAGACTGACGGGATCGTTGCTGTAAACTGTCTTGGCGGCATAGTCGCCCTTAAACAGCCGAACAGCCTCACCGCCTTGCAGGTCAATCGCGGGGATAATCAGCATCTTAGAGAACCCCCTTGGTGGACGATACGCCCGTCCCCGTCACTGCAATCGCCTCCGCAAAGGCACAGCCGAAGGCCTTGAAGATGGCTTCGATCATGTGGTGGGTGTTGGTGCCGTAGGCGAGGTTGATGTGGATGGTCACACCTGCATTCAGGGCCAGAGCGCGGAAAAACTCCTCTACCAATTCGGTGTCAAAGTCACCTACGCGTTCGAGTGGAAAGGTCGCGTGGAAGACGACATAGGGCCGACCAGAGATGTCCAACACACAACTCGCGAGGCTCTCATCCATCGGAATCATGGCTTGGCCATAGCGGCGGATACCGTCCTTATCCCCCAGCGCCGCCTTGATCGCTTGGCCGAGGGTGATGCCGATGTCTTCGACGGTGTGGTGGCCGTCGATGTGGAGGTCGCCTTTGCAGGTCACATTGAGACTGATGCCCGCGCGGAAGGCGAAGAGGTCTAGCATGTGGTCAAAGAAGCCAACTCCGGTATTGAGTCTGTTCTCTGCCTTTTGATCGAGGTTGAGTTCTACCTGTACCTCCGTCTCCTTCGTGTTCCGCTCTAAAACTGACTTACGCATTGTATCAAAGCCTCCATTTCTGCATCGGTGCCGATTGTGATTCTCAAAAATTCACTCAGCCTCGGCTTATCCCAGTAGCGTGCGAGGATTTTGTTTTTTAGCAAATGTTCGTACATACCCTTTGCGTCCGGCGCTTTTACGAAGAGGAAGTTCGCGTGGGATTCGATCACAGGGTAGCCCAGCGCACGGAGCCGCTCTGTTGTCTGATCGCGGGTTTGGATGATCTGCCGCCTGGTTTCTTCCCAATAGGCCACATCTTGGATCGCGGCGGCCGCACCGGCTTGGGCGAGCTGATCTAGGGGGTAGGAGTTGAAGGCGTCTTTGCAACGGCGGAGGCCTTCAATCAGCGCGGGATCGCCAATGGCATATCCGACGCGGAGGCCAGCTAGGGAATGCGATTTGGAGAAGGTCCGCACGACCAATAGATTGGGATATTTCGTGATCAGAGACACCGCGCTATCCACCCCAGCGAAGTCGATGTAAGCCTCATCCACCAGCACGACGCCGTTTGGATTGCGCTGCGCAAGCTGCTCTATCTCCGGGAGCGTCAACGCTGTCCCGGTCGGAGCGTTGGGGTTGGCTAGGACTACGCCGTTGCCGCCTTGATAGTCGGCCGCAACGAGGCTGTAATCGTCCCGGAGCGGGATTTTGGTTAGTTCCACGTCATACAGCTCGGCCCAGACTGGGTAGAAGCCGTAAGAGATATCCGGCGTGAGGACGTTTGATTCGCCGCTAAAAAAGGCCTGATAGCAGAGGGCGATTACCTCGTCCGATCCATTGCCGCAGAAGATGTACTCCTCCCCCAGCCCGAAGTGTTCTGCCAGTGCTTTGCGTAACGGACCGCCGAGAGTATCGGGATAGAGTTTGAGTTTTGCGGAACTTACCTCACCGATCGCCTTTGTCACCGCTGGCGAGGGCGGATAGGGGTTTTCGTTCGTATTGAGCTTGATCCAGCCCGCTTCCCGCGGCTGGATCCCCGCCACATAGGGCGTCAGGCGGTTGGCTTTGCCTGATAAGTAGTTCATCTCTCAAACCTCACCTTGATTGAATTTGCGTGCGCGTCCAGGCCTTCCAGTTCGGCGAAGGTGACAACGTCGTCTTTGTATTCTGCGAGTACCTCTTTTGGATAGTAGCTGTAGGCGCTGTATTTGACGAAGTCGTACACGCCGAGGGGCGAATAGAAGCGGGCCGTGCCGCCTGTGGGCAGGACATGGTTCGTGCCACTCATATAGTCTCCGAGGGGCTCGGGGCTGTAGGCACCGAGGAAAATAGAGCCCGCGTTTTGTACTTTGGGCAATTGCTCGATGGGAGATTCGGTCAGAATTTCGAGGTGTTCGGGGGCAACCTCGTTGGAGATGGCGAAGGCCTCGTCCAAGGTGTTGACCAGAATCGCCGCGCCGTAATCTTCCAGGGAGCGCCTCGCGATTTCTGCGCGGCCTAGATAGGCGAGTTGGCGATCCAACTCGGCCTCGGTTTGCGCAATCAAGGCCTCGCTTGTGGTGACCAGGATAGAGCTCGCCAGCACATCGTGCTCGGCTTGGCTGAGGAGGTCTGCCGCGATATATTTCGGGTCCGCCGTATGATCGGCGACAATGAGCACCTCAGACGGGCCGGCGACCATGTCGATGTCTACCTCGCCGTATACCATGCGCTTTGCGGTGGCGACGTAGGCGTTGCCGGGACCGGTGATTTTATCGACCTTCGGAATCGACTCGGTCCCATAGGCCGCCGCCGCGATGGCGTGCGCGCCGCCGATTTTGTAGATGGTGTGTACCCCGCTGGTCGCCGCCGCGGCGAGGATGGTATCCGCCACTTTGCCGTCCGCCTTGACTGGGGTGAAGATCACGATGTCTTTTACCCCTGCCATCACAGCGGGGATGGCGTTCATCAGAACGGAGGATGGATAAGAGGCCGTGCCACCGGGTACATAAAGCGCGACGCGGCGGAGCGGGCGGACAATCTGGCCCAGCATCACGCCGTTGTCTTGCATCATGCTCCACGACTTTTCGATTTGGTTCGCGTGGTATTCGCAGATGTTCTCCCGCGCCCGTTGAAGGAGGCGGAGGAAGTCCTCCCCTACCGCGTGGATTGCGGCTTTGATCTCTTCCTCGCTCACGAGAAGGTCCGCGCCGGTGAAGCCGTCTAGGGTTGCGGCGTAGTTGCGGACTGCCTTGTCGCCGTTGGCTCGGACATCGGCCAGGATCCCCCGTACGGATTGCTCGATGCCGGCGTCGGTTTCTATCTTCCGGCTTTTGATTCGCTCTAAGTCTCTATTCAATCGCATTTTTTAGCGCCTCCGTTAGGATTCTTACGTTTTCGTCATATTTATAGGCCGCTTTGCTGACGAGGAGTTTGGTCTGGATGGGCATGGCCTCTTCGTAGATGATTAGGCCGTTTTCGGTGAGGGCGCGGCCGGTTTCTACGATGTCGAAAATGGCATCTACACCGCCGTGTTTGGGCATGAGCTCGGTGGAGCCTGTCACGGTTACGATGTCTACGCACATGTGTTTGCTGGTGAAATACCGGGCGGTGATCTTCGGATGTTGGGTCGCCACGGTGAGGATCTTCTCCTCGTTTTCTTTGCACTTGTTATAGAAATCGAGCCCTTCCGGAAGTCCGGCGACACAGAAACGGGAGTTTTGGCAGAGTTTCAGGTCGGGCAGGAGGTCGGAGATGAAGTTGTCGCCGCGCATATTATATTTTGCGGTTACATGAGAAAGCTCGTACTCGCGGTAACAGTCGAAGGCGGAAAGGCCGAGGTCGGCCCAGTTTTTGTCCACATATTGCGGAATGTCGGCAATGCGGACAAGCAAAAAGGTCGCGGCTTTGTCGTCGCAGGGGAATTCTAGGTGCTTCCAGTCTCCGCCTTCGATCTCCCGCTCAAGCGCTGTGCTGGTGTAGCCCGCTTTCTTGAATACGCCGTATGCTTGTTTGAGCAGTCTCTTGCCCTTCGGCAGAGCAATTACAATGTTTCTCATAGTTGTCTCCTTTTTCTCTATTTTTGTCTGCAGAGCAATAAAAAACGCCCTGTACAGGTGATCCTGTACAGGGCGTTACTAACCACTTGTTAGTTCCCTATCCACAAGATATGCCACCTGTTCACATTGCATGCACGCGATGATGACGCGCATGGTGATGCGCGCCGATGTGGGTATGCACATGTGTCAGGGTGTATGTCACAGTCATTCTCTAGTCCTCTTTCGCGTGTTAATTCGCTACCACGCTATGTGGGTATTATAGCACATGGAGCGGCATTGTCAATGCTTTACTAAAATTTTTTGAGTATGACGCTTTGTGGAAAGTGGTAGACTTTCACTTGGAAATATGGTACATTTATCCATGTGGTTTTTGCCCCTAATCACTCTGTTTAGGATCCCTAATCACTCCCGTTTAGGGTCCTAATCACTCCGTTTAGGGTCCTAATCGAGCGAAATAAACGTCAGGAGGACACATTTATGAGTGGGTTTTGCGGCTTTACAGGAGGCGCTTATCAGGACCAAAATGCGGTTATTACCCGCATGACAGAGCGCATTAAACACCGTGGTCCTGACGGGATGGGGGTACATATCGATCCCCATATCACACTCGGAGCGAGATATTTGGGGTCTTTTGATACCCAACCGATTTACAATGAAGACCGTTCTTTGGCGCTCGTGTTTGACGGTGCGCTTTATGATACTGCATCGACGCGGCAATTTCTGGAAAGCAAAGGGCACGTCTTCGCGACGGATACGGATGGCGAACTTTTGTTGCACCTTTATGAAGAAACCGGCGAAGGCCTCTTCGAGCACCTGAGGGGCATGTTCGCCTTCCTCATTTACGATTTTCAAAAAGAGCAGATTTTCGCCGCACGGGACTTTTTCGGGATCAAACCGTTTTTCTATGCCGTGATTGACGGGGAGTTTGTGTTTGCGTCTGAGATCAAGAGTTTTCTGGAATATCCCGGATTTCGGAAAGAGCTCAATCAGGAGGCTTTGGAACAGTATCTCTCGTTTCAATATTCGGTTTTGCCGGAGACTTTTTTCAAAGGCGTATATCGGCTCCTCCCTTCTCACAGTTTGACCTTTCAGGGCGGTACCGTTACCACGAAGCAATACTGGCAGGCGATGTTTGCGCCGGATGAGACGAAGACGATGGACGCGTGCGTGGATGAGATTGACCGGGTTGTGATGGATTCCGTTGCCTTGCACGAGGTCGCGGACACGGAGATTGGGTCCTGCCTGTCTAGCGGTGTCGATTCCAGCTATATTGCGGCGACGTTTCATGGGAAGAAGACCTTTACTGTTGGCTGGGAGAAGAATTCCAGTTATAGTGAGCTCCAATACGCGCAGAATCTATCCGCGCATCTCGGGATTGAGAATTATCATAAGATTATTTCTGCCGACGAATACTTTGGCAGTTTTGGGCGCATTCAGTATCATCTGGACGAGCCTTTGGCGGATCCGGCGGCGGTCGCGCTTTATTTCGTCTGCGAGGTGGCGAGTCAGCATGTCAAAATCGCGTTTTCGGGCGAGGGGGCGGATGAGTTTTTCGCAGGGTATAACATCTATGGGGAGCCGCTTGGGCTTCGGCCCATCACTCGTCTGCCGATGCCGATTCGGCGGCTGCTTGGAGGACTTGCGAAGTTGCTGCCTGCTGGCGTCAAGGGTCGGAATTTCCTGATTCGCGGAAGCCAGACGGTAGAGGAGCGGTTTATTGGAAACGCGAAGATTTTTACGGCTGAGGAGCGGGGGCAAATCCTGAAGCATCCCACAGCCGGACCCCCTACCGACGTGACAAAGCCTTATTACGACCAAGTGAAGCATCTGGGCGATGTGCAGAAGATGCAATATATCGACCTCAATCTTTGGGGGCCGGGCGACATTTTGCAGAAGGCGGATCGGATGTCTGCGGCGCATTCGCTGACGATTCGGTGTCCCCTCCTTGATCGGGAGGTATTCCGCGTGGCGGCGAGCATCCCGACGCGGCTGTTGGTGGACAAGCAGACTACAAAGCGGGCGTTTCGGATGGCGGCGAAGCGGCATCTGCCCGAGGCGGTGGCATCCAAGGAGAAGCTTGGATTCCCTGTTCCGACGCGGGTTTGGCTGCGGGAGGAACGGTATTATGGGATTGTCAAGGCGGCGTTTGAGTCGGATGTGGCGCGGGAGTTTTTCCGGACGGAGGCGTTGCTGGCTCTGCTGGACGAGCATAGAAGCGGCAAGGCCGATCATGGAAGGAAGATATGGACGGTTTATACTTTCCTGGTGTGGTATGGGGAGTTTTTTGGTTCTGCGGAGCGCGCGACTGAGTAAGATAAAAGGGACAACGGACACCGAAGGAGAGGTGTCCGTTGTTTTTTGTTTGAGGTGGTGGTTGATTTTAATGCACCAATTATATCGCCGACTGTAGGGCAAGGGCTCTGCCCTTATCGTTCCTCCAATTTGATAGGCGGCAAGGGCAGAGCCCTTGCCCTACGTCACCAAATAATTTGATGCCAGTTGTTTATTCGCCCTTTTTGGAGGCGCGCATGCGGAGGCTGTGGTCTAGGATGCGTTTGCGGAGGCGGAGGCTTTCGGGGGTGGCTTCGAGGAGTTCGTCGTCTCCGAGGAACTCGATGCACTGTTCGAGGCTCAAGGTCTTCGGGGTGACGAGGCGCAATGAATCGTCTTTGCCGGAGGCGCGCATGTTGGTGAGTTGCTTCATTTTGCAGACGTTGACGACGACGTCTTCGGATTTGAGGGCTTGTCCGATAATCATGCCGCCGTAGACTGCCGTGCCTGCTGGGATGAAGAGGTTGCCGCGGTCTTGGGCGCCGTAGAGGCCGTAGGGTGTGGCTTCGCCTGTTTCGTGGGAGATGAGGACGCCTGTTGTCCGGCGGGAGATTTCGCCTTTGTAGGGGGTGTATTCGACGAAGACGCTGCCCATGATGCCCTCGCCTCTCGTGTCGGACAGGAACTCGCCGCGGTAGCCGAAGAGGCCGCGGCTGGGGATGAGGAAGGTGAGTTTCATCCGGTTGCCGAGGGGGGTCATCTCCATGAGTTCGCCCTTGCGGGAGCCGAGTTTTTCCATGACGGAGCCGACGGAAGCCTCGGGGACGTCTAGGACGACTTGTTCGAGGGGTTCGTGGCGTTTGCCGTCGATCTCTTTGTAGAGCACGCGGGGCGGGGAAACTTGGAGTTCATAGCCTTCGCGACGCATGGTTTCGATTAGGATGGAGAAGTGCATCTCGCCGCGGCCGGCGACGAGGAAGCTGTCGCTGTTCTCCACAGGGGTGACGCGGAGGCTCACGTCTTTGAGCGTCTCGCGGAAGAGGCGGTCGCGGATGTTGCGGGTGGTGACGAATTTGCCTTCGCGACCGGCGAAGGGGCTGTCGTTGACGGAGAAGGTCATCTCCATGGTGGGTTCGGAGATTTTGACGAAGGGGATGGGGTTGACTTCGCCCGCGGCGCAGATGGTGTCGCCGATGGAAACGTCGCCTATGCCGGAGAGGGCGATGACGTCTCCGGCGAAGGCTTCGGTGACTTCTTTGCGGCCCATGCCTTCGTGTTCGTAGAGGGTGACGGCTTTGGCTTTGCGGGCGGGGCGTTCGCCGTGGTAATCGCAGACGGTGATCTCTTGGTTTTGGCGGAGGGTGCCGGCGGCGATTTTGCCGATGGCGATGCGGCCTACGTATTCGTTGTAGTCAATCGAACTGACGAGCATTTGGAGCGGGGCGTCTACATCTTGCTCCGGCGCTGGGATATAGGATAGGATGGTCTGGAACAGAGGCTCGAGCGTCTCCCCCGGCACATCCGGACTGAAGGAGCAGGTGCCTTGGCGGGCGCTGCAGAAGAGCATGGGGGAATCGAGTTGGTCGGAGGTGGCGTTGAGGTCGAGCAGGAGTTCTAGGACTTCGTCGATGACGGCGTAGATGCGTTGGTCAGGTCTGTCTACCTTGTTGACGACGACGATGACGCGGTGTCCGAGTTCCAGGGCGCGGGAGAGAACGAAGCGGGTTTGAGGCATGGGGCCCTCAGCGGCGTCTACCACGAGGAGGACGCCGTCTACCATTTTTAGGACGCGCTCGACCTCGCCGCCGAAGTCGGCGTGGCCGGGGGTGTCTACGATGTTGATTTTACAGTCGCCATATTGGATGGCGGCGTTTTTGGCTAGGATGGTGATGCCGCGCTCACGCTCGAGGTCGCCGGAGTCCATGACGCGCTCGGAGACGGATTGGTTTTCGCGGAAGACGCCGCCTTGGCGGAGCATGGCGTCGACCAGGGTGGTTTTGCCGTGATCGACGTGGGCGATGATGGCAATGTTGCGGAGGGTTTGCATGGGGGATCAGTCCTTTCGGTTTTGACATAACAATATAGTATACACTAGGTTGGCGTGAATTACAAGAGAGTTTGAGCTTTGTCAAGGGCAAATTACGAAAAAAGGCTAGAAAGATGAGGGTTTCACCTTTCTAGCCTTGCACTATGCGGGGAAATGCTTATTGGGCACGTTAGTCCCTAAACTCAAAAAATTTATGAATAGGTATTTCTAACAAATCTGACATTCGGAACAACACATCTAAAGATACACCCGAGTTGGCTAATTCGATACTGCCCATGTGTGTTCTATCAATATCTAAAAGTTCTGCTAATTCTAATTGCGTATAACCTTTTTCCTTGCGATAATACGCAACATTCAGCCCTAATTTCCTATATTTTTTAATTTGATTGATATCCAAACAATTCACCTCATGTGAATTATAGGAGTTTGCACAGCGTCATTAAACCTTGTGCAATCCATAAAATGATGATTGACATCCATCTTTATATGAACCACACTATGCTTGAGGTGATGGTGTGGAATTATACAAAGAAATATTAGTCAAAGTGTTGGAACAACCAACCGCTCACGTCGTATTCCCCGGCTTACAAATAAGCGCAACTGAAATTGTCGAACTGCAGTGCTATCAAGCTTTGGAAAAAATAAAGGCCATCATCGAAGATGATAGCCTTTCAGAATTTATGTGCATAGAAGGAATCGTATGTGTGTTGGAGGAAATCGGCAGTAACGGCGGCTCTCGGCACGATTTTTGATATCGCCTACAATTTCTCCAACACCTCTTGGATCGAAACTCCGGCTTCGCGGGCTCGTTTGGCTAGGTCTTCGTATTCGGGTTTTGTTTTTTGGATGCCGAAGCCGTGGGAGGTTTTTATTGTCACCGGGCCGTATTGGGTTTGGACTTCGGTGTATTCTTTTTGCAGCGCGTAGCGGCGGCTTACGTATTCTCTTATGCCGAGGGTGGTGGTGTGTTTGAAGAGGAGGGCTAGCATTTTGTCTTTGTCGGGGGTGCGGCACATGCAGGTTAGGCTTTGGCCGGTGCGGCCTTTTTTCATGCCGATGGTGGTGGTGTAGACGTCCAGCGCGCCAGCGGTGAAGAGTTCTTCCCCGGCGAAGGCGATGGCTTCGGGGGTCATATCGTCTAGATTGCAGACGAGTTCGGACACTTGCTCTTCGATATCGGCGGTCGCTCCGAGGAAGGCGCGGACGCAGTTGGCTTTGTCGAAGTCTTTTGTGCCCATGCCGTAGCCGATTCCGCTTACGGCCATCGAGGGCAGGGCACAAAACGCGCTGGCGAAATGCCGGATCAGCGCGGCACCTGTGGGGGTGCAGAGTTCTCCTTTGGTTTGGTCGCTGTAGATGGGGACGCCTTGCAAAATTAGCGCGGTTGCGGGGGTGGGGACGGGTAAAATGCCGTGGGAGCAGCGGACGTGGCCGCTGCCGACGTGGATGGGTGAGGCTAGGATCTGATCCGGGGCGAGGTCTTCCAGGAGCATGCAGACGCCGACGATGTCGGCGAGGGCGTCCATCTCCCCTACTTCGTGGAAGTGGATTTGGCTGACGGGGACGCCGTGGACTTGGCTTTCGGCGTCGGCGATGCGCTGGTAGACGGCGAGTGCGTTCTGCTTGACCGTGCCGGAGACATTTAGGTGGTCGATGCGGTGGGCGATGTCGTGGTAGGCGTTGTGGCTGTGTTCCCCGTGATCGTGATGGTCATCGTCTTCCTCTGCGTGGTCATGGACATGATGGTGGTCGTGGTCGTGACTATGGTCGTGATGATGGTGGTGACCGTGCCCATGGTGGTCGTGGCTGTGCTCCTCCTGACCACCGATCTTGACCCGCACATGCGTCCCGGTGATACCGCATTTGGTGCGGGGTTCGGCGGTTACCTCTACGTCGGGTAGGCCGATGGCGTTTAGGCGGATGAGGAAGTCGGCGGGATTGGGGTGTAATTCTAGGAGGGCGGCCATTAGCATGTCGCCGGCGGCGCCCATGTTACATTCTAGGTATAGGGTTTTCATTTGAGCCTCCATATGGGATTTGCGCCCCCGCCAGAAGCGGGGGCGCATGTTTTTCATTGATGATTAATCATACTGGCGAGGTAGCCGCCGCCGAAGCCGTTGTCGATGTTCATAACGCAGACGCCGCTGGCGCAGGAGTTGAGCATGGTCAGGAGGGCCGAGAGGCCGTTGAAGCAGGCGCCGTAGCCTACGTTGACGGGGACGGCGATGACGGGGCAGTCTACCAATCCGCCGAGGACGCTGGGGAGGGCGCCTTCCATGCCGGCAACGGCGACGATGCATCTTGCGCCCATGACGATTTCGAGCTTGGCGAGGAGGCGGTGGAGGCCCGCTACGCCGACGTCGTAGAGGCGGATGACTTCGTTGCCGAAGGCTTCGGCGGTGAGGGCGGCCTCTTCGGCTACGGGGAGGTCCGTGGTGCCGCCAGTGGCGACGACGATGTAGCCGATGCCGTTTGGTTTGGGCATTTCACCGATGATGCCGACACGGGCCAGTTCGTGGTAGACCATGGTGGGGTGGTCTTTTTTTACGATCTCGGCGTTTTCTTTGGACATTCTGGTGATGAGGATGACGCTCTGCTGCTTATCCAGCATGGAGGCGGCGATGCCGCTGATTTGGGCGGGGGTTTTGCCTTCGCCGTAGATGACTTCGGCAATGCCGGTGCGGAGCTGGCGGTGGTGATCGACTGTGGCGTAGCCCAGTTCTTCAAAGGGCTGGACGCGCAATTTCAGTAGAGCTTCTTCGGGGGTGAGTTTGCCGGCCTCGATGTTTTTTAGGATTTCTAATGCGTTGTGACTGCTCATGATAGATTACCTTCCTTCCAAGTCTAATAGAATGATAGAAAAATGCGGCTTGAGGGCCGTCATGATCTTCTCGCGTTGGTCCAGGGCGGCGGACATTTGGTCCTCTGGGAATTGCAGGCGGGCGGCTTCGTGGTATACGCGTACGCGGAAGTCGGAGAAGCCGAGGATGAAGAGGGCTTCTTCGGCGTGTTCTACGCGTTGTAGCAGGTCTGCTGTGATGGTGCGTCCGGTGGGGATGCGGGTTGCTAGGCAGGCGTAAGAGGGTTTGTCCCAGGTGAAGAGTCCGGCTTCTTTGGAGAGGCGGCGGACGTCTTCTTTGGTGAGGCCGCATTCGCGGAGGGGGGAACGGACACCCATCTCTTCGAGCGCTTTCATGCCGGGGCGGTCCGAGGCGTCGTCGGAGGCGTTTGTGCCGTCTATGACGAGGGGGTATCCGTCTGCCTTTGCCGCTTTTACGAGAGAGCCGAATACGGCTAGTTTGCAGTGGTAGCAGCGGTCTGGGGGGTTGGAGAGGACTTGTTCGTTGGTGAATACGTCTACGTCGAGCACGGTCATGTTGGCACCGACAAGGGCGGCGAGTTTTTTTGCGTCGGCGAGTTCAAATTGGGGTTGGAAGGCGGCTTGGACATAGTAGGCATGTACGTCCGCGCCGTAGTGGAGGGCGGCGGAGAGCAGGTAGGAGGAATCGACGCCGCCGGAGAAGCCGATTGCTACTTTGGGATTTTCTTTGAAGAATTGCTCTAGGGTCATTCGGATCACTTCTTTCTTATAGGTTAGTCAACCACTAGGGTTTTTCGGCCGTTTACTTCGGCGATGGTTGCGTGGATGTCGTACACATCGGCGATGGTTTCTCGGGTTACGATGGTTTCGTCGCCGTATTTGTACACGGTGCCGGATTTTAGGAACAGGAAGCGGTCGCAGTAGCGCAGGGCGAGGTTGACGTCGTGCAGGACCATTAACACGCTGATGTTGGACTCTTTTGCCATGTTGCGCACCAGGGTTAGCATCTCGTATTGGTTTTTGGGGTCTAGGTTGCTGGTGGGCTCGTCTAAGAGCAGGAGTTTTGGCTGTTGAACGAGCGCGCGGGCGAGCATGACTTTTTGCAGTTCTCCGCCGGAGAGTTCGCTCACATAGCGCAGGGCGAATTCCGATATGCCGACTTGGGCGATCATTTGTTCGCAGATGTCCATGTCTTCTCTGGAAACGGACAGCTTCATATAGGGTTTTCTGCCGAGGAGGACGGTGTCGAACACGGTCGTTTGGCTCATCTCGTTTTTTTGCGCGACGTAGGCAATGCGGCGGGCGGTGTCTAGGCGTTTCATTTGATAGATGTCTTGGCCGTCCATGGTGACGCTGCCGCTCTTGGGGGTGCGGATGCGGCAGAGGCAGGTGATGAGAGTACTTTTGCCGACGCCGTTGTTGCCCAAGATGCCGACGCATTCGCCGGGTTTGACGTCAAAGCTGACGTCTCGCAGGACTTCGTGCCCGGCTTTGTTGTCGTAAGCGTAGGAGAGGCGGTTTACTTCGATCATTTTGCCAGATTCCCCCTCCTGATAATCATATAGAGGAACAGCGGCGCACCGAGGAAAGAGGTGAGCGCACCGATGGGCAGGACCGCGGGAGATTGGATCGTACGGGAGGCAATGTCTGCGGCGAGCAAGATAGCGCCGCCCATAAAGGCGGAGCCGGGAATCAAAAAGCGGTAGTCGTTACCGACGAATTTGCGGACGATGTGCGGCGCGATCAGGCCGATGAAGGTGATTGTGCCGACGAAGGCGATGGCGGTGGCGGAGACGAGCGTCGCAACTGCCATGCTGATTAGGATGAGCAGGTCGACGTTTACGCCGAGGCTTTTGGCGGTGTGAGAGCCGCTCTCCATGGCGTTATAGTTCCAGCGGTTGTGCATGAAATAGAGGAATCCAGCGAGGTTGAGCATAGTTAAGATTCTGATTTCCCGCCAGCCGGGGCGGCCGAGGTTGCCGAAGGTCCAGTAGACAATCGAGCCGACGCGCACGTCGTCGGCGAAGTATTGCACGAGGGCTGTCGCGCCGGTGAACATCGCGCCGATTGCGACGCCGGCCAGAATCATCGTGGCGGGGACCGCGCCGCCGCGATAGGATAGGAGCAGGATTAAGATGGTGGTGCTGATGCCGCCGACGAAGGCGAAGAGGGTGACGGTATAGGGGTTTGCGGCCATCATCGCGGCTCCGGAGACGACGCCGGATTGGATTCCGGCCTGGAAATAGACAATCGCAACCGCGGCACCGAAGGAGGCGCCTTGTGATATCCCGAGGGTCGAGGCGGAGGCGAGGGGGTTGCGGAGGACATTTTGCATGACACAGCCCGCCATCGCGAGTGCGATTCCGACGCTCATGGCGGTCGCGATGCGCGGGAGGCGGACGTGGAGGATGATGGTTTGACTTATTTCTGCGCCGCCGCCTGTCAGAACGCGGAGAATTTCAGACAGGGGCAGGCTTGCGGCTCCTACGGAGAGGGACAAGAGGCCTGTGCCGAGCATGAGAGCGCAAAGGGCTAAAAGGGTCAGCCATTTGCGTCTGATATAGCGGGTGTATTCGTCTTGTTCTACTCGTTTCAAGTGGTTAGTCCCCTATGGTGATTCTGCCGAAGAAAAGGCCGCCTTCAGCCATGGCGCTGCGCGTGTCGGCGCCGAGGAAGAAGGTCAAGATTTCCGCTGATTTTGCGGTGATGTCGATATCGGCGAATTCTTCGGGAAATAGAATGGTTCCGGCGAAATAGGCGTTCATCAGCGCGTAGGTCACGTTGGTGGCGGAGAAGTTGAAGGCTGGCATGGCGTATACGCGGCCTTGTTGGACGGCGCGCAGAGATTGGAAGAAGGTCGGGTTGATTTCATATTCGGCATTGACCAGGCTCATGTTGCCGGGGTCTAGGAAAATCACGTCAGGGTCCCATACTAGGATTTGTTCGAAGTCTACTTCGTAGAATCCGGGTTCCAGCGTGGTGTTCGCTACATTGTGGGCGTTGATGACCGCAAGGGGGCCGAAATTGGAATAGGTTCCGCCGAAGCCGCGCTGGCCGGCGAAGGTGATGGCACCGGCGTAGACGCGGAGTTTTTCTTCGTCCGGGATATGGGCAGTGCGGCTGTTTAAATCTGCGCGAAGCTGTTCGATGAAGGCCAACACCTCTTCCGCGCGTTCCTGCTCGCCGACGACCTCGCCAAATACACGCGTGGCGGCGAAGAATGTCTCGTTTGCAAGGCCGGTGCTGATGTATCGGACTGCGACCACTGGGATATTGGTCTGGGCTTGCAACTCTTCTGCGGCTTCGGCCGAAAAGGCCGCAAGGATTACATCTGGCGCGGCTAAGATGAGGGCTTCCACATAGGCGTTATTCTCGCCGGAACCACCGCCTTGCCCGACGATGGGCAGGGCGCCGAACTGTTCGTGGACAATGGGATTAAAGTCCATCAGCACATTCCATTGCGCGGTCTGTGCCTCTGCGCCTACGATACGATCGACAACGTTTAAGTAGGTGGCGATGCGCGTGGCACCGGGACCTAGGGTGACGATTGTCTCCACGTCCGCGGGGAGTTCTACCGCGCGGCCCCAGACGTCTGTGACGAGTCTTGTCGCGGGTTCTGTCTCGTTTGGAGCGTGATTCCCTGGCCCGCAGGCGGAGAGCGCCACAAGTATCAGTATCAAGAAAGCGAATAAAAATGCTCGTTTCATCCTGCTCGTCGTCTGTCCTCTCTGAAAATAAAAATGCCAAGCGCTATCCGCGCCGCTTCTGCCGCGCGAGATACCTCTTGGCACCCAGTGTTCCTTCCATCTAAAGTCCGGCGCACACCTTCATGATGTGCAGTTTGACTTAACGGTCATTGTAGCATGTCACGCGGAAGGTGTCAAACGCGTTCCCGCAGGCGGCGCACGACCTCGTTGATCTGCGCCTGCATCGAGACTTCGCCAAGGCCAACTACGGTGACGTTGCATTTCTCTGTCGGCAGGAGGACCTTGTGCGCGGGGCTCTGGGCCACGGCGTCCGCCATCTTGGGACTGACCTCGCCGTGCATGGAGTTCGCAAGCGCAATACCCAGTACCCCGACGATGTAATCGACACGGGGCGCGTTGTAGACTATGGCGTTTTCGCCTGTCGCTCCGACGTCTGCGCCAGCTTTGAGCATGGCAGAGGTCGCGATGGAGTTTGTACCGACGGCGATGATGTGCGCGTCTTTGAGTTCGGTTTTGAGCCGCTCGATGATCGCCTTGCCGATTCCGCCGCCCATGCCGTCTATGACCAGAACATTCATTTGCCTCTCCCCTTTTTACCATGCCATTCTATCACAAAATCCAAACAATAGCATATCATTTTACTGTGCGAGTTCTGCAATTTTGGATGAGGGAGATTGGATTGTATGGCTATTTTGTCTGGGTTGATTGTTTCGGTGGATGCGTTTTTTATTGGGCTTTCGCTCGGATTACAGGAGAGGTGCAAGTTTTTATACCTTGCGCTCATCAACGTGTTTTTGTTTGCGCTGTGTATGCTTGGGTTTTTGATTGCGGAGGAGATTTATGGGCGGATCGCGTTTGATACGGATCTGGTGGTTGGGTTCGCGTTTATCGCGTTGGGGCTTTGGTATATTTTGCATTTCTTTGTGTCGGAGCGGATCAGGCGGCGGAGGGGGGATGGAAAGGGTGAGACTGCTTCGCTGCGGACAATTGTGCTCGTTGGGCTTGTGATGAGTGTTGAGGCGATGTTGATTACGATGGGGATTACGTTTCTTTTTTTGCCGGGGTCTACGGTTTTGATTCCGGTTACGGTTGCGCTGGCGCATTTTGGGTATTCGGCGCTGTCGTTCTATTTGGCGCGGACGAAGTATGTGAGGCGAATTCCGCCGGTGGTTAGTCATGTGGTTTCTGGGTTGGCGTTGGTGGTTTATGGGGTGATGGCGTTGGTGGTGGAGCTTGGGGTGTAGGGGGGTGGGGTTTCTAATTCTAGTAGTATGTGGGTAATAGAATTCCAATAAATTTCGGTAAATCTCCGATTAAATCTCGTATCAGCACCAATGGTAGAGTTGTGTCGATTCCAAAAAGAATGTTCAAACGCTACTAATCGGCCATGCAATCGGTACCAGTTGAAACGAACCTCATCATCAATGCTTGTGTCAATTAGGTCAAAGTCCCTTGGATTGTTTGTGTAATATACAAGCACGCTCGCGCCCACATTGGGCGCACTTTCATGTATCTGCAACAAAAACCTTCTGACAGATTCCCTCACTTCACTCTCGGAGGTTCCCTCATAACTTGGCAAAAAGATTATTACACTGAATGTCATCGCAAAGGACGGTCTTCCTGTCGGCCCCGGAGACCAATAAAATTCTTCTCTGGAGGAAGCGATGAAAAAATCTTTTAATGTGGAGCGGTGGTTTAGCTCCGGTGGGAAGCGATTTAGGCGGCTACCAAAAAAAACATCTATTTTCATCTCCTCGCCGAATACATCGACAAAAAATACTTCCGCATACTCCTGTAGTTTCTCACGCAAAAACCGTCTGTAATAGTGATCTCGAATTAGTCCAATTTGGCCGCTTCTTTCACTTCGGCGGATTACATCTACAATAAACACATGCTCCGGGTCCGCAGCGGGCCAAGCATAGAAATACACATGCGTTGTAAAGGGCCGCCCGACGAGGCTTGGGCCGATATTAAACGCTTGCGTGCGCCACCGCCGCTCCACAACGAAGTCCTCTTCATACTTTTCCTCTAAGTAGTTCTGAATTGCACGAGAGTATGCGGTTCCTGCGTTCCAGCGGTTTATCCATAAAAATCCCGTCACTAGCCCATCAATGAGTAGCGAAAAAATGAGTATTATAAGTATTATAACTACAACAATAGCCCCTATGGCTTTTTTCATTCTTATAGCCTCTTTTTTGCCTCCTCATCCACCCAGATCGGGCTGGACCAGGCCATGTGGTCGTCGTTTTGGGTGACGCGGAGGTAGTAGTAGTCGTTGGGGGTGCGGGATGAGTCGGTCCAGACGGCGTCGCAGGCGTTGTCACTTAACTGCCAGGTTTGGACGATTTGGTTGTTTTTGATTAGGTCTACTTTTCCCGGGGCGGTGGCTAGGACGCTGAGGTTGAGTTGGACGGGATCGCCTTTGGGTAGGGTTAGTTCGCTGCCCATGGGGTGGCCGTTTGCCCTTAGGGAGAGGAGGATGCGGGCGCCGGTGGTGCCGTAGGAGGCGCGGGCGTAGAGGGCGTCCCAGATGGAGGCGCGGGTGTGGGCTTCGGCGAAGACGGCGACGATGCCGCCTTCTATGCCGTGTTCGGTTTGGTGGGAGTCGCTGCCGGCGGTGAAGCCGAGGCGGTGGCCGCGGGCGAGGGCGTCTTGGACGCAACAGTCTGGCTTTTTCTTGATATTTTTCGTGTATTTGCTCGTGCTCTCGAAGTCTTCGTAGGGGGCGTGGCGGGAGAAGATTTCGACGAGGCGTTGGACTTCCGGGTCGTGAAAGTCCCAGTCCGTGGCGGCGCTGGCGGTGGTCCAATCGGCGGCGGGATGGTGGGGGATGCACATGGCGCCATAGGCGCGGATGCTGTCGAAGAGGCCCTCCGGGGTTCGACTCTCAGGGTCGTTGGAGCGGAAGAGTTCGCCTTCGTCGCCGCGGTAGTAGACGTTTTTGTGTCCGAAATCGTAGCGGTATTCGTTTGGCGTCCACTCAAAGGCCAGAATGCAGGAGAGTTCGCCGTCTTTGTTCATGAGGCGGTTGGTGGTGCGGACTTGTTCCCATTCGGATTGGGAGAGCCAGTCTGGGAAGCAGTCGTGATCGGTGAGGGAGACGAAGTCGAGGTTTGCTTTGGCGCGGGCCCTATGGAAGTATTGATCGATTTCGCCCATACCGTCGGACATGCCGCTTTGGCCGTGAATGTCGCCGAAGAGCAGATGTTTGTCGGCGTAGCCGTTGCGTTGGAGCCAGTCGGTCACGGTTTGGGCCGGGTGGGTGGCCCAGGTTTTTTTGACGGGGATGGGGATGGTGAAGGGATTGCCTGCTTGCTCGGCGACGGGGTCGGCTTGCGCGGCAAGTTCTTCGGGGGTGAAACTTGTAACAATGATCTCGGCGTTGCGCTCGTTGTGACCGTTGGCGGGGGCGTGTTGCCAGGCGAGGGTGATGGTTTCGTCCTCCCCTACCAGGAGCGCGGGATGGGTGGCGGAGATTCGGCCCTCAAAGCTCATGCGGGCAGGCGGCCCCCATGCTCCATCTCCACGGCGGCAGCGGACTTGGATGCACTCTCTGCGCACAGCGTAGGCCACGGCTTGGAGGCCGGTTTGATTGGAGGCGGCGGCGATGTCCATATACCAGCCCAGGCCGGAGGTGATGGTTTGTGGCGCAGATGCACACAGGTCGCCTCCGGAAGCGGCGAGATCGGCGGAGTAGATGGCGAATTTGGCGTCGTAATCAAAGGCGTACCAGCATACCGTCGCACTTGTTGGGGTGGGCAAGAGACAGGGGCGGGCGGACCATTCTGTGGGAGATTGATCCACACGGATTTCGCGGCTCCATCCAGCGGCAGTTTTGACGCGGACGAGGATTTGATAGGCGCCGTCTACCGGGGCGTCATAGGTGAGATAGAGGTTGCCGTCTCCGCCAGTGCAGGCTTTGGCGCGGTAGGCTTCCCTCGTGAGGGATACCACTTCGGGGGGGCTGAACGCGGTACCGTCGAAGACACTGAGGACGGCTTGGCTTTCGCTTTTGCTTTGGCGCGTGTAGAGGAGGTAGAGTTGATCGGCGTGGGTAAATAGGCAGGGGTAGAATAGGGCTTCGCCCTCTGCCGCGACGAGGATTTCGCTCCAGGTGTCCCCTATTTTGCGGCGTGCCAGGATGCGCCATTGGCCGCCGTGATATTCGCTCCAAGCGTACCAAAGGGTATTGTCAACAGCGAGGCTGACTGGATGGATCACCAGCCCAGGGCCGGAGATTTCTTCGTAGGGGGTGGGGCCTGCCTCGGTCAATCTGGCGACGCACAATGTGTCTTGACGGCCTCGGTGGCTTTGCCAGTGGATGTGGGCGCTGCCCGCGGCGTCTTGGCAGAGGCCGGGGAATTGGGCGTTTTCGGTTTTGGGGTTGGTGAGTTTGGTGGTCATGGTTATCTCTCCTTATTGGAAACTGGCCATATCTGCGCGGATGTCTGCAATGTTGACGTTGCAGGCTGGACTGTATTCGAAGATGAGGCGGGCGTTGGGGGTTAGGGCATGATACTGCTGTTGGAATGTGGCCCAGTCAAACGTCCCCTGCCCTATGCGCAGATGCGCGTCGCGGGTGCCGTCGTTGTCGTGGATGTGGTAGGCTTTGATCCGGTCGCCTAGCGCGGACATAACTCTTGGGACATTCCAGCCGTTGGCGTGGGCGTGGCCGATGTCTAGGATGCAGTCGTTTTCGATGTTGGCGAAGAGGGCGATAAAGGCCGTCTCGTCGAAGAGCATGTTGTTTTGCCCTATGGTGCCGGCGTTTTCGACGAGGATGGAGATGCCGTAGGTTTTGGCGAGGTTATTGAGTTCCGCGAGGCTTTCGGCGGCGTACTCTGTGCGGGTTGGTTGCTCGTTTGGGGCGAAGGGGTGGTTGTTGTGGTGGAAGACCATCTCTTTCGCGCCGAGTTCTGCGGCGATTTCCAGGGTTTTGCGACAGGCGGCTAGGGTGCGGATGTGGTCCTCACTGCCGCGGGGGGCGGCGTGTTCGGAGACGAGGCCGTCCGGGTAACTCCCGGCGAGGTAAAAGGGTTCGTGAAAGGACGAAACAAGGCCGCCGAGGGCTGCCTTGTTTTTGTTTATGAATTGTACGAAGCTGGCTTCGTGCCAGGCGGGGAGGAGTTCGAGAGGTACGCCCAACTCTTTGGCGTAGGTCAGGCTTTCCTCTATGTTGGGGATGAACATGACTGTGTTGAGGGCGAATTTCATCTTAGGAATCCTCATGCAGGCCGACGCCAGCTGGGGCGCGGATGTGGCGGACGCCGAAGGCAAGTACGAATAGGGTGACGACGAAGGGCAGCATCTGGATCAACTGCGAGGGGATGCCGGCGTTTTGGAGGTAGATCTGCATAACGTCGGCAAAGCCGAACAGAAGCGCGCAGGGGACGATCCAGCTTGGGTTGTAGCGGCCGAGGATGTTGATCGCGACGGCGATGAAGCCGCGGCCGGCTGTCATGTCGCGGACGAAGACGTTGAGTTGGTCGAGCGAGAGCCAGGCACCGCCGTATCCGGCGAGAGCACCGCAGATGAGGACGCCGGAATATTTGAGGGCATGCACACGCAGTCCGATGGAGTTCGCCGCTTTCGGGTTTTCGCCGACCATACGCAGGCGGAGGCCGTAGCGGGTGCGGAACAGGACGGTCCAGCTGACGATGACGACTAGGACCATCACGAAGAAGTTGATTGATTGACCGGCGAGGATAGGACCGATGACGGGGATTTGGGTGATGAATCCGCCGATGTTGGTCGTGAGGGAGTTGACCAGCGGAGACATGCCGCGATTGCCCCAGACGAGTTGCATAGACAGGGTCGTGGCGGCGAGCGCCAAGAGATTGAGCCCAATGCCGCTGATGACTTGGTTGACTTTGTAGGTAACACTGAGGACGGCGTGGAAGAAGCCGAAGAGCATGCCGCCCAGCGTACCGACTAAGAATCCGAGTACGACACTGCCGGTGAAATAAGCGCCGACTACGGCACCGAAGGCGCCCATCATCATCATACTCTCAAGGCCGAGGGCCATAACGCCGCTGCGGACAGAGAACGCGCCGCCGATCGCCGCGATGATGAGGGGGGTGGACATATAGATCGCTGTGGCTAGGATGGGGATGATGTTTTGGATGACAACTTCCACAGCTTTCTCCCCCCCTTCTTGGCGACTTGGTTGACTTTCAAAATCTCACGGACGAGCAAGGGGGAGGCCACAAGGAGCACGACCATGGCTTGGATGATGTCGGAAAACTCCGCGGGAATGCTCGTCGTGCGGGCGAGTTCCATGGAGCCGGCGCGCATGGCGCCGAAGACGATGCCTGCGGGGATGACACCGAGCAGATTGTTTGCCGCAAGGGCCGAAACCGCGATTCCGGCGAAGCCGAAGCCGGGAGAAAAGCCCATAATCAAACGCCGATCTACCCCGAGCACTTGGGATGCGCCCGCGAAGCCCGCGATCGCGCCGCTGATGCAGAGGGTGATGAAGATGACTTTGCCGGTGCTGATCCCCGCTGTCTCCGCGGCTTTTTTGTTCAGGCCGACGGCGCGGATTTCATAGCCGATGGTGGTACGGTCGGTGAACCACTTCATGAAGATACAGGCGAGGATGGCGAAGAAAATGGCGTAAGTGAGTTGGTTGGGCGGGAGGATACGCGGGAGGAGGGCGGTTTCGAGTACGCGCTCCGTCTGTGCGGCGGCGCTGCCTGCGGCTAGGAGCGGGCCATTGGTCAGGTAGCCGATGAAGAGGAGGGCGATGGAGTTGAGCATAACCGTCGCGACGACTTCGTTGGAGCCGAAGCGGACTTTTAGGAAACCGGCGAATCCGGCGTAGAGCGCGCCGAAGAGAATGCCGCCGAGGATGGCGAGGGGCAGGTGGATGAAAGCGGGCAGGCCGAGGTCCATGAGGCCGACCAAAGCGGCGCCGAGTGCGCCCATGTACATCTGGCCCTCTACGCCGAGGTTGATGACGAAGGCCTTGCGGGCGAAAACGAAGGCGAGGCCTGTGAAGATGAGCGGGGTGGCTTGGGTGAAGGTGTTGGCGATGGCGCGTTGGCTGCCGAAGGCGCCGATGGCAATCGCGCGGAAGGCGGTGAAGGGGTTATGCCCCGCGATCGCCATGATGATGCCGCTGATGATGATGGCGATGATGAGGGATAAGACAGAGAGGAGGACGCCGCCGTCTTCCAGGCGGAAGAGAGATTTCAGACGCTGTTTCATTCGGATGTCTCCTCCCCTGCTTGTTTTGAGCCGGTCATGTAGAGGCCGATTTCCATTTCATCCCAGACGTCGGCCTTGGACTCGGCGACGATCTGACCGTCGTAGATGACGGAGACACGGTCGGAGAGGCGGCGGACCTCGTCCAGGTCGGCGGAGATGAGAATGATGGCTTTGCCCATGTCGCGCAGGTCTAGGAGTTTGCTGTAGATGAACTCTTGGGCGCTGACATCTACGCCGCGGGTGGGTTGGGCGGCGATTAGGACGTCTGGGTTTTGGGAGAATACGCGGGCGATGACGACTTTTTGCTGGTTGCCGCCGGAGAGGGAGGAGCAGAGGTTTTTCGCGTTCGGCGTGCGGACGTCGAACTCTTTGACTTTGTCGGCGGCGTAGGTGCGGATGGCTTTGGTGCGCCGCAGACCGCGCCTGGAAAAGGCCGGGCGTTTGTGGTAGCCGAGGATGACATTGTCTTCGATGCTCATGGGGACTACCAGGCCGCGTGTGAGCCGGTCTTCGGGGATGTGGCCGACGCCGTTGGATAAAAAGTCGGCGGGTTTTCCGGTGAGGGGTTCGCCGTCTTTTTTGAGGGTGACGGAATCGGGTTTGGTGAGGCCGGTGAGGACTTCTATGAGTTCGGTTTGCCCGTTGCCTTCGATGCCGGCAATGCCAAAAATCTCGCCCTTTTTCACATGGAGCGAGAGGTTTTTGAGGATGGGCACACCGCGTCTGCTCAGGTTTAGGTTGCTGACTTCGAGGGCGGTTTCGCCGACGACTTGGCTGCGGCGCGTGGAATAGAGGTCGACCCGGCGGCCGACCATCATGAGGGCGAGTTGGCTCGCGTCGCAGTCTTTTGCGAAGACGCCGGAGGTGACCATTTTACCGCCGCGCAGGACGGAGACGCGGTCTGCGACTTCGATGGTTTCTCTGAGTTTGTGGGTGATGAGGATGATGCTCTTCCCTGCCGCTTTTAGTTCACGCATGACCACGAAGAGTTCTTTGACCTCTTGCGGGGTGAGCACGGCTGTGGGCTCGTCCAAGATCAGAACATTGGCTTTACGGTAGAGGGCTTTTAATATCTCGACGCGCTGCTGCTGGCCGACGGAGAGGGATTCAACCGTGGCCTTGGCGGAGATATGGAAGCCATATTTGTCGATCAATTCCTGGACTTCGGCATTGGCTTTTTTGTAATCCGTGAAGATGCCGCGGGTGGGTTCGTTGCCGATGATGACGTTTTCGGTCACGGTCATGACGGGGGTGAGCATGAAGTGCTGGTGCACCATGCCGACGCCGAGCGCAATCGAATCCGCCGGACGGCGGATTTGGACAGGTTGTCCGGCGAGGTATATCTCGCCGCTGTCCGGGCGGGTCATGCCATAGAGGATATTCATCAACGTGCTTTTGCCTGCACCGTTCTCGCCGAGCAGGGAGTGTATCTCTCCCTGCTCGACGGTGAAATCTACGTTATCTACGGCTCTTACCAAGGGATAATCCTTGACCATGCCGCGCATTTCGACAGCGTTGATCGGTGTCATCTACTTATCTGCCGCCCCAGGTGTTGTTGGCGATCCAGTCTTCCAACGCGTCTTCGGTCGCGGGCGGGACGAGTTCACCGTTGACGACCATCATGCGGACCTCTTCGATCGCCGCGAGGATATAGGCGGGGATGACTACGTTGGAACCGGCGGTGTCGAAGGCGACGGAGCCTTCCTTCAGGCCGCTGATGTTGAAGCCGCCGTGCCAGGTACCGTCTACGACTGCTTGGATATCGTCAAACACCATCGCGCCGATGTCGCGGTGGGAGGTGCCTACGATGTGGTCCGGCTCGATATAGTTGACTGTCATACCGGCTGCGAAGGAATAGCGGCCAGCTTCTGCGGACGCGTTGAACACACCGACAGCGGATGCGCCGGCGATGGCTTGGATGAAGTCTGCGCCTTGGACATACATGGCGAGGGCTACTTCTCTGCCGCGGCCGGGATCGTTAAAGTCGCCCACGACACCGGTCAGAACTTCCACATCGGGGTTGACGAAGGTCGCGCCGGCGGTGAAGCCGACGATGCCCATACGGAGGACGGGATCGTCCATGCCGAGGATGACGCCGAGGACGTTTGCATCGGGGTTTCTGCCCGGCATTTCGTCACTCAGGGTGCCGAGGCCGGCCATAACGCCCGCGAGGAAGGTCTGGTCTTGCCATCTTGTTTGGCGGCCGCTGACGTTGGGCAGGTCGAGTCTGGAGTCGATGTGGGTGAAGCGTTGGTTCGGGAAGTCTTCGCTGACTTCTGTCAGGGCTTCGGCTTGCAGGAAGCCGACGGCGATGATGAGGTCATATTCCTGGGTTTCTGCCATTGTGCGCAGGAAGGGCAGGAAGTCGCTGGGGGAGCTTGGCTCGACATAGTCGAACGTAATGCCGAGTTCTTGCTCTGCACGCTGCATACCTGCGAACGCGGCGTCGTTGAAGTTTCTGTCTCCCAGGCCGCCGAGGGAGAGGACGATGCCGATGTGGAGCGGCTCGTCGGCTGGTTCGGTCGGGGTTTCTGCGGGGGCGCCGGGGGTTGCTGCGGGCGGGGCCGGGGTCGGGGTTGCTGCGGGTGTACCGGCGCAAGCGGCGAGGCCCGCGACCAATACCAGGACAAGCAGAACGGCTAACATCTTTCTCATCTTCATTTTAAACTCCCCTAAATCTTGATTTTTGACAGGTTTTCGTCTATACGAAAAACCTTTTGTCTATCAATATAACATAATAGGAATGGACATGCAATGCACAAAACGGGTGAATGTCGCAGATAGGCGAATTGTATGAAAAACCACAACTTCCGCTCGAAAAATCTTGGCGGGAGTTGTGGTTTTTGGCAGAAATCAAATCGCGCCTTTTTCTTGCAGTTCTTTATAGCGTTCTGGAGACATTTTTAGCATTTCCAGGAAGATTTCCTCATTGTTGGAGCCGGCGGGGCCGCCGGTCCACTTGATTTTTCCGGGGGTCTTGGACATCTTCGGGAACACGTTTTGGACGACTACTTCTTGGTCTAGTTCGGCGTCATACATTTTGACGAGGCTCTCTCGTTCCCACATGTGGGGATCGTTGACGATGTCTTCTGCGGAATAGATGGGGCCGTGGGCCACTTTGTGCTCGATCAAGACCTCGTCCAGTTCTTTCATGGTCATGGTGGCGCACCAGTCGGCTACGATTTGGTCGATTTCGAGGTTGTTTTGCACGCGGGCGTCGTTGGTGTTGAATTTTGGGTTTTCGGTCAGGTCCATGCGGTTCATGGCCTGGCAGAGGCGGAGCCACATGTTGGGGTTGCCGAGCACGGCCATCCATTTGCCGTCCTTGGTTTGATACATATTGTTTGGGGAAGCGCTGGAATTGTAATTGCCCGCGCGTTCTTTGACTTGGCCGCTCACGCTGTAGTTGATGACGAAGTCTTCCATAATGCGCATGAGGGGTTCGTAGAGGGAGAGGTCGATCAGTTGGCCTTCGCCGGTGTTTTGTTTGTGGTAGAGGGCCAGCATGATTGAGTAGGCGCCGGCGATACCGCCGATTCCGTCGGCGATCCAGTTGCCGGAGAAGCTGGGGGCTCTGTCGGGCCAGCCGGTGTAGTAGGTGAGGCCGGCGAAGGATTCGGCGATGCGGGCGAAGCCGGGGCGTTCCGCATAGGGGCCGGTTCTGCCGAAGGCGGTGAAGTGGAGCATGATGAGGTCTGGTTTGATTTTAACCAGAGTTTCATAGTCTAGGTTAAATTTTCTTAGGCTTTCCGGGCGGAAGTTTGAGACGACGACATCTGCCCAATTGACCAGTTCGTGGAGCAGTTCGACGGCTTCTTCGTGGTGGAAGTCTAGGGTAATGAAACGTTTGTTGCGGTTTAGGATCTTATTGATTAGGGATACGCCGTCTTTTCTGGGCAGGGACGCGCGGGCGGGGTCGCCTTTTTTCCATTCGACATGGATGACGTCTGCCCCGAATTCGGAAAGGAAGGTCGCCGCCATGGGGGCCGCGAACATGGTGGCAAAGTCCAATATTTTTACGCCTTTTAGAATTTCATTTGACATTGCGTAGTCCTCCGTTTTCTTGTTTGCAAATAAATGTTTCATCGCAGGGTCCTTTTGGGGGTAGTAAGGGGGTGGAAATGATACCTTTTTGCCCCTTATTGAGTCCCTTTTTGGTCCCTTCATTAACCGCCGACACTGAGCACGCCTAAAACTGACAGTACGATGAGTGCGATGATGATGGTGCCGAGGGTTGCGCAGAACCAATCTTTCTCTTTTCGCAACTGATATATCACCGCGGGTATCAGGCCGAACAGGCCGAACGCGCAGCCGATGGCGATGAGGAGCATGGCCCAACTGTCCGCTTTGGTGATGTGGTCTAGGTAGAAATGGGCGCCGGGGAAGCCGCCGGTGGTGGAATAGGACCAAACTTCGGTTGGGCTGGCTCCGGCGAAGATGGCGCCGAAGATGAGATTGGGGTTGAGTACGTTGTTTGACGGATTGGCCAGGATGAAGACCGGGACGAAGAAGGCGCCCACGGCGGACCAGATGGCGACCCAGTAGACGGTGTTGCCGAAGATTTTTTGGCTTTTGGGCATGGCGTCTAGGACTTGTTTTTCTAAATCAGACACGCGCTTCCCCTCGCTTTCTGTGTTTGGCGAAGATGATGAAGAGGACACCCGCCATGGTGAGGAGGAAGACTAGGACTTGCACGACCGCGGGGACTGTGCCGATCAGGCCGACCATTTCCAGGCCGCGGGTCACTAGGGTGAAGCCGGTGAAGACCATGATGCCGATGAGGATGACGCGGACGACGGCTACTTTGATTTTTGCGAGGACGTAAGCGCCGATTAGGCCGCCGACGGCTTGGCCGCACATCCAGGGGAGGACGAAGAGGGGGATGACGCCGCCGGCGAAGACATAGGGCCAGACGGAGATACAGCTGCCGAGGGAGAGGATGACGTTGGAGTTGGCCGCCGCGAGTTTGAGCGGTACGCCCATGCCGATGTTGAGGGCGGGGGTGATGGCCCAGCCGCCGCCCATGCCGAAGAATCCGCCGAGAACGCCGACGAGGAACAATAGGACGATGCCGAGGGGGGCGCGTTTGACTTCGTATTCCCTAATTTCGCCGGTGCTTTCTTCATAATAGCGGCTGCCGAGGCGGAGGCGGCGGGTGAAGCTGTCGATGCGGCCGATTTCGGGCCATTCTAGTTTTTTGCCGCCGGTGATGAAGAAGGCGGCGAGGGCTACTAGGATGATGCCTAGGGCTAGACGGAGCATCCCCTCCCCTGTTACACCGGCTCCGGCGGCGGTTAGGATGGCGAGGGTTGCGCCGACTAAGGCGCCGAGGCCTTGGCTGAGGGTCATGACGAGACTGAGGCGGTAGTTGGAGAGGCCTTTTCTCGTGAAGACGCCGGTGGAAAGGGGGCCGGAGAACATGGCGACGATGAGGCCGGTGCCGCGGACGACGAGGCTGTTGACGTCGGTGAAGGCGAGCATGATGGGGGTGAAGATGACTCCCCCGCCGATGCCGGCGATGACGCCGACGACGGCGATGGCGGTGCTGAGCAGGAAGAAGGTGAAGAGGATGAGGACGATGCTTGCAGTCGCCATTTCGCCGGGGGCTGTTTCGCGGGGGCCCATGGCGATGACTGTGAGGCAAAAGTAGCTTATTAGGATTGCGGCACCCATGATGAGGGCTTCGCGCCAGGGGGATTGGAGGTATTTACTGCCTAGCAGTTGTTTGATTGTTGACAAGGGTTCACCTGCTTACTCGCTCGTTGCGGGGGATGATGGGATTTGCGCATAGGAACGCTCGGACTTGTCCCAATTCCCCTCCTCCGGAGGGGTGGCAGGCGAAGCCTGATGGGGTGATTGGGGGGTGCGAAGGGTACCCCCTCACAACGGGATGGCCGGAGAGCGGAAGGTCACCACCCCGCCCCTTTGTGGCACCCGCTCCAAGGAGAGGAATTGGGGCGGGACGAAGCCATGTCGGGGCGGTTATGCAATCGCCCGCGGGCGGCTATTAGCCGCCCCTACAAGGGCGTAGATGCTATGCGTCCCATACGAACGGGGCATGTATGCGGCTTACGATTTTGCTTCTTTTGCCGCGGCTTCTTTTCTCTTTCTCAATATGGTGCTGATGATGGGATAGAGGATGGAGAAGGCTGAGATGATGAGGAAGGCGGCGCTGATGGGACGGGTGAAGAAAATGGCGTAGCTTCCCTCGGAGAGGATCAGCGACCTTCGGAGGTTAGTCTCCAGGAAGGCGCCGAGCACCATGGCGATGATGAAGGGCGGGAAGGGGAAGCCGTTGGCTTTCATGAAATATCCGACGACGGCGAAACCGAGGAGGATCATGGCGTCGAAGGTGGTGTTGGCGATGGTGAAGGAGCCGACTGTCGCTAACATGACGATGCAGGGCATGAGGATGACTTGGGGGACTCTGGTCACGTTTGCGATGGCTTTGATGAAGAAGGTGCCTTGCAGGAAGAGGAAAATATTGAGCACGAAGAGGCCGCCCATGAGGGAGAAGACCCAGATGCCGTCTCTGGTGAAGAGTTCGGGACCGGGGATGATGTTTTGCATGGCGAAGGCGCCGAGCAAGACGGCGACCGCGGCGTCTCCCGGGATGCCGAGCGTGAGCAGGGGGACGAGGGTGGTGCTGGAGGTGGCGCTGTTGGCTGATTCGGAGGCGAGGACGCCATCGGGGCAGCCTTTGCCGTATTCATCTGGGTTTTTTGAGGTGCGCTTGGCTCTGTCATACGCGATCATGGAGGGGACGGAGCCGCCGACGCTGGGGATGGTGCCGATGACCACGCCGATGCCGGAGGAGCGCAGTAGGGTCCGCCAGTGATTTTTGAAGATGTGGCGGAGTGTGAGGGTCGATTTTTGGTATTCGACTGGGGCCGCATTGCCCTTGCTGATATTGACGATCTGGCGGCTTTGCACGAACACTTCGCTCAGGGCGAACATACCGAGCATGACGGCGACTGTCCGCACGCCGGACAATAGGTGCGGGCTGCCGAACATGAAGCGCTGGGTGCCGTCGATCGCGTCCATGCCGACGGTGGAGACGAGGAGGCCGAAGATGGCCATGACGAGGCCTTTGAGGATGTTGCCGCCGGCGAGGCCGATCGCGGCGCACATGCCGAAGATGCTGAGGGCGAAAAACTCAGGCGATCCGAACGCGAGGGCGACGGAGGCCAACATCGGCGCGAAGGCGAGCAGGGCCGCGGAACTGATTAGTCCACCGACGACGCTGCCGACGAGGGAGAGTTTGAGCGCGTCTCCGGCGCGGCCGCCTCTGGCCATGGGGGATCCGTCGAAGACGGTCATGACGTTAGCGGGGTTGCCGGGGGTGTTGAGCAGGATGGACGGGATGGCGCCGCCGTAAATCGCGCCGATGTAGGAGGCGAGCATGAGGTACATCCCGGTGATGGACTCCATGCCGAATGTGAACGGCAGCATGATTGCAACCGCAAACACCACGTTTAGGCCCGGCAAAACGCCGATCAGGATGCCGGCGAATAGGCCGACGTTCATGATGAATAGGTTTTGCAGGGTGAAAATGGTACCAAAAATACTGGCTAGCTCCATATGGGTACTCCTTTCCCCACGAGGCTTCGCCTCGCGTGGACCCCTTCATTTTATCTATCACGGCAGGCAAAGCCCGCCTATATCAAGGTTTTTCTTCGCAAAACGCTTGGCGCCGGACTCCCGGCGGAATGTAATCTTTCAACCCTGCTTTGCCAGGTGGCCTGGCAAAGCTGGGTGAAAAAGGGCTTTAGGGAATGGGAACTCTGAGCAGTTGCGTAAACACGAGGTAGAGGACCCCGGCGAACGCGTATGCGATGACGTAGTAGTACCACTTGTTGGCCTTGAGCAATACCAGGATGATTGGCGTGGCCACCGCCGCGGCTATGAGGAAACCGACGGTTGAGAATAGGACCACGAACAGCACACATGCCAGGAAGACCAGCAGAGGGAGAACTTGGGTGTATAGGTCGTCTGTGTTTTTGGCGGCTCCTGTCTCGGCGCCGCTTTCGCGTTTGGCTTTGCGGGCCTTGAGCACCAGCGGGACCGTTTTCACGAGTCCCAGAGTCGCGACGATGAACAGACATACGGCGAGGATTTGGGGGAAGGTGCGGCCGTCGAAGCCGATGTCCGCGGTCCAGGCGAATGCCCTTAGGATTACGTGGTTGGGGATGACCCAGAAGTATAGGAATAGGCTCCCGAACCACAGCGCGCTATAGGTGACTAGGTCGCGGTTTATCATTTTGCTGTCCATGCTTGTCCTCCCTTGGTTTTAGGGTGTGTCTCGAAACTGTCAACATGCCCAATTTCAAGACACACCCTATGGGCAGATTGGTTTAGCCGAGATCCAGTTCGTCCAGGATTTCTACGATGATCTCCCAGCTTCCGTGGACGAGGTCGGTGAGCCATGCTTCGGATTCGCTGACGAAGCCGGAGATACCGGTGGTTTGCAGGATGTATTCCTGGTATTCCGGGGTGGCGATGGCGGCGGTGATTTGCGCTTTGATGAACTCGACGATCGCGTCTGGGGTGTTGACGTGGATGGAGACGAATACGGGGTTGAGGAAGCGCTCAATACCCGGCATGTTGAAATCTGCGGCCAGTTGTACGTCTGGCAGGAGGGGGTGCGGGATGTCGCCGAGGATGATGACAGCTTGCACGGTGCCCGCTTCAATGTTGGGGACCGCTTGGAAGGCCGGGAGGACGGCGAAGTCGATTTCGCCGGTTACGACCGCGGCTAGGGCTTCCGCGCCGCCGGTGTAGGGGACGAAGGTGCCGCTGGTGCTGCCCAGTTCGCCGAGGGCGAACTCAATGACCAGGTGGGAGATGGAACCCGGGTTTGCGACGCTGTAGGTGAAGCGGTCGCCGCTTTGGACGAAATCAATCCACTCTGCGCCGTTGGTTACTGCCGCATCGGGAAGCATGACGACGACATAGGGGAATACGGGTTGGAGTTGTACGATGTGGCGGAAATCGGACGGGAGGTAGCCGGTGTGCATGAGGGCGGGTTGCGCGACCATGCCGCCGGCGCTGGTGGTGAGGACAGTGTAGCCGTCTGGAGCGCGGCCGGAGGCGTCTAGGATGCCTACGACGTTTGCGGCGCCGGGGATGTTTTCAATGACGACATTGGCGCCGAGGTCGATCACGTCTACGAGGACGCGGGTGGGGATATCGAGCGGGGCGCCTGCGGGTGCGGGGACAACCCAGCTGATGTTTCTGGACGGGAAGCCGCCGAGGTCAGCGCCCGGATCCGGGGTTGGGTCTGTGCCTGGGGCGGGTGTGTTGACCGGCGCCGGGGTCGGGGTGGCGGCTGGGGTTTGGGTACACGCGGCGAAGGTTGCGATGAGGGCAATGACTAATAGGATCGCGAGAATTGATTTACGAGTTTTCATAGGTAGGTTTCCTCCATACATATATTTTTTATCTTCTTGTGCGCTTTGGGGCTGAAGCAGGCGGCGAACACAGTTCGCTCCTACAAGGGTCACGGGCAGAGTCGTTTGTTTGCGGGGCTCCCCTCCCTTCTATTGTTGCGCGGGATTAGTAAATATAGCCTACTTGTTTGGCTTCGTAGGTCAGGGCTTCCCGATAGTCGGGGTGGGCAATGCTGATTAGGCGTTTTGCTCTTGTGGGAATATCGGCGAATTGGAGGTTGACGCAGCCGTATTCTGTGACGATATATTGTACTTCGGCGCGCAGAGAGGTGACGACGCTGCCGGGCTGGAGGCTGAGGACGATGCGGGATTGCGGACCGTCTTTCGTGTGGGCGACGGAGGGGATCGCGATGAAGGATTTGCCGCCTTTGGAATAGGTAGCGCCGCGGATGTAGTCTACTTGGCCGCCGCTGCCGGAATATTGGCGGTAGCCGATGCTCTCGGCGCAGATTTGGCCGGTGAGGTCGATGGAGAGGGCGTTGTTGACGGAGATCATGTTGTCGTTTGCGGCGATGTTTTGGATGTTGTTGACGTATTCATAGGGGGTGAAATAGACGCTGGGGTTGTTGGCGAGGAAGTCGTATTGTTCCTTGGTGCCGAGGGCGAAGCCTGCCACGGAACGGCCGGGCATGAAGGTTTTGCGGCTATTGTCTACTACGCCGGCGGCTTGGAGGACAGCCATGGACTCGGTGTAGAGTTCGCTATGGACACCGAGGTGTTTTTTGTTCTTCAGGCCAAATCCGACGGCGTTTGCGAGGCCGCCGATGCCGAGTTGGAAGCAGGCACCGTCTGGGATCATGTCTACGATGTATTCGGCGATTTTTTGCTCTTCGGCGGTTGGAACGCCGGAGGGGATGGTGACCATAGGCTCATTGCCCTCTACGAAGGCTGTGATTTGCGAGACGTGAAAGTCGTGGTCGGAGCCGTATACTTTGGGCAGATTCGGTGTGATCTGCGCGATGATTTTCTTGGCGTTGCGCGTGCCAGCGGGGTTGAAGCCGAAAGGACCTAGGTTGCAGTAGCCTTTTTCGTCTGGCGGGGTCATGGGGACGAGGGCTACATCTGGTTTGAGGTAGTTCATGTAGCGGCCGTAGTTTTGGAAATGGAGCGGGACGAAACTGACGGCATGGGCTTTTGCGCCCGCGCGCTCCATGGCGCCGCCGAAGAAGCAGTGGTAGCGGAGGACGTCTTCTGTGAAGGCGGGGTCGGTGAGGTCTAGGTTGCCGAGGAGCATGTTGCCGTGGAGCGTTATGCCTTTGAGGTCGCCGCGTTTGGCGGCGTTTAGGACGGCTTGTATGGTTTCTGTCGCGGTGGTGAGGCCGCCTGCGAAGACTTTGTCTCCGGTTTGGACGTGCGCTTTGACGGCTTCTTCCGCAGTCATTGTTTTTTCTTGGTATAGTTTCTCCCAGTTCATTATACTACTCCTAACCATATATTTTGTAGGTCCCGGGCTGTTTTCTATTGTTGATTTTTTCGGATATTCATTATAGAATCAGTGCAAATCTCGTAAAACCGACCTGGAAAGAGTGATTTGCATTGAAACAGATTCCGAACTATATTCCGACGATTGGGCCGGCGCTGAACGCGGAGACGCTGCTTTGGATTTTGGACCATATGTATGGCAACATTTTTATTACCAACGGCGAGGGGAAGATTCTCTTTGTCAATGAGAATACGGCCACGGTGCTTGGGGTTTCGCGTGAGAAACTGCTCACCATGAACGCGACGGAGAATTTGGCGGGAGGGCTGATGAGCCGGTCTACGACTTTGGAGGCGATTCAGCAGAAGAAGACGATTATCGGCGGGTTTTGCACGAGGGGCGGGGTGGAGTATATTTCTACCAGTACTCCCCTGCTCGACGACGCGGGCAATGTGCAGCTTGTTTTGACGTATAGCCAGGAAAAGTCGAGTATTCACGCGCTGACGGACGCGGTGGAGCAGGAGCGGAAGACGGCGGAGAATTATAAGTATGCCTTGCAATATACCGCGAGCGCGAAAGCGGGCCAGAAGACGCCGATTGTGGAGAGCGCGAAGATGAAGGAGTTGTTTTCGTTTGCCAAGCACATCGCCAAGACGGACAGCGCGGTGTTGATTAGCGGCGAGAGCGGCTCGGGCAAGGAAGTGCTGGCGAGTTATATTAAAGAGAACAGTTCCCGGAAGGACGAACCTTATATTCAGGTGAACTGTGCCGCGATTCCGCCGAATTTGATGGAGTCTGAGTTTTTCGGGTATGTGGCCGGGGCGTTTACGGGGGCGAACCAGAAGGGCAAGCCCGGTGTGTTTGAGATGGCCAATCATGGGACCTTGTTTTTGGATGAGGTTGGGGAATTGCCTTTGGATTTGCAAGGGAAGCTGCTTCGGGTTTTGGAGACTTCGGAGTTTTACCGGATCGGGAGCACGAAGGTGACGCGGACGGATGTGCGGTTGATTGCGGCGACCAACAAGGATTTGCTCCGGCAGATTCAGGAGGGGAAGTTTCGGGAAGATTTGTATTACCGGATCAATGTGATCCCGTGCTATATTCCGCCGCTTCGGGAGCGGAGGGAGGATATTCTGCCTTTGGCTGAATTCTTTTTGGAGGCTTGTACGAAGCGGTATGGGTTGACACATCGGTTTGCGCCGGATTTGCTGCAGGTGCTCATGGACTATCCTTGGCCGGGAAATGTGCGGGAACTGCGCAACGCGGTAGAGCGGATTACGCTGAGTTCGACCGAGAGCGTGATTACGATGGATAGTTTGCGGCAGAATCCGTTTTTTGCGGAGTTTTTGGGGTGGAACGCGAAGGATGCCAGATTGCCGCGCCAAACAGATACGGATGGATCTAGGCGTGTGGATGGATCGGCTGTGGGGCAGTCTTATCAAGAGTTGGAGCGGCAGCGGGTGTTGGATGCTTTGCTGGCGACGAATGGAAATAAGTCTAAAGCGGCGAAATTGCTGGGGGTTTCCGCGGGGAAGCTGTATCGCTTGATGGACAGATATGGGATATGACTTCCCTGCTTGGTTAGGTAGCAAAATCCATGCCAAGCGGCGAGGTGGGATTGCAGAAATATTTTTTCTTTGAGATTTCCGCTGTTTTTCGGCAGATTTTTTGCGTCTTTTTCTAAGGTTAGAGTGGTTTCCTTTTCTTTTTCGTTCGAATTGCGCCAAATTGATCTATTTCATTCTAGTTTGATTCGTTTCGATGTGTCTGATCTTGTTATTTCCATCGGAATCTGCTGCCGATTGCAACAGAACATATGGAACCGGGCCTTCAAATTACTAGAAGGCCCGGTTTTGGGTTTGGCATGGGGTTTGCTATCTTTGTGAATAAATAAACTTTTCAGGAGGGTTCTGCGTATGAAGAACATCGTCATTACAGGTGCGGTGCGCACTCCGGTCGGCGGCTATCTGGGCGGTTTGAAGACGGTGGCGCCGGAATATCTTGCGAGTCCGGTTTTAGCCGAGGTTTTGCAGAGGAGCGGTATCACCACAGCGGATGTGGACCAGGTGATTTTAGGTGATGTGCTCAGTCATGTGCCGAACATTGCGCGGATTTCCGCCTTGCTTGCGGGGTATGAGATTGAGACGCCGGCGTTTACGGTGGACAGGCAGTGCGGGTCTTCCCTGCAGGCTGTGGTCAGCGCGGTGCAGGCGATTGGCAATGAGGACGCAGAGGTAATTGTCGCCGGGGGGACGGAGAGTATGTCTCGGGCGCCTTATTATTTGCCGGACAATGTGCGGTATGAGGGGTTCCGGATGGGGAACTTTGAGGTGAGCGACGCGTTTGCGTATGCTTCTTCCAACGCGCATCCGGCGGCTTTGTATAAGGGGCTGAACATGGGACTGACGGCGGAGAATGTGGCAAAAAAGCATTCGATTTCGCGGGAGATGCAGGACGCGTTTGCGTTTGATAGTCAGCGGAAGTATAAAGAGGCTTTTGAAGCGGGCAAGTTCAAGGATGAGATTTTGCCGTTTGAGGTGCAGGTGCGGAAACAGACGGTCACGGTGTCTGAGGATGAGCATCCGAAGATGGACACTACCTTGGAGTCTCTCGCGGAACTGAAGCCTGTGTTTGTGCGGGATGGGACCGGGACGGTGACCGCGGGTAATGCCTCGGGGATGAATGACGGGGCTTCGGCGGTTGTGGTGATGAGTGAAACGCGGGCGAAGGAGCTCGGTTGCGCGCCGCTGGTACGGATTGTCGCTACGGCGACGGCGGGGATTGATCCGAATGTGATGGGGCTCGGGGTTGTGCCGGCGACGCAGAAGGTGTTGGCGAAGGCGGGGCTGGCCTTGGAGGACATTGATCTGTTCGAGTTTAATGAGGCGTTTTCGGCGCAGGCGCTTGGGTGTTTGATCGCGTTGGGCATGGAGCCGGGGTCGGCGCTTTATGAGCGGGTCAATGTGAATGGCGGGGCTGTTGCGCATGGGCACGCGCTGGGCAATAGCGGTACGCGGATTTTGACGACCTTGATTTATGAACTGAGACGGCGCAAGGGTCGGTATGGGCTTGCTTCGCTTTGCGTTGGCGGCGGGCAAGGGATTGCGATACTTGTTGAAAACTGTGATTATTAAGGAGGATATGGAAATGATTCAGAAACTATTTGTGGTCGGCGGCGGGTTTATGGGGGCGGGAATTGCGCAGAACGCGATTACCGCTGGTTTTGATGTTGTGCTCAACGATATGTCGATGGAAGCCCTTGAGAAATCGAAGGCCGGGATTGAGAAGATGCTGGCTAAGAGCGTTGAGAAGGGTAAGTTGGAGGCCGCTGAGAAAGACGCGGCGATGGCGCGGCTGCGGATTTCGGATCAGCTTGCGGACGCCAAGGACGCGGATTTGGTGATTGAGGCGATTATTGAGAATGCCGATATCAAGAAGGCGATTTTCTCGAAACTTTCGGAGATTTGCCGCGCGGACGCGATTTTGGCTTCTAATACGTCTTCGATTTCGATTGCGGAGATCGCTTCTGTTGTGCGGGATCCGGGTCGGGTTGTGGGGATGCACTTTTTTAGTCCGGTGCCGCTCATGAAGTTGCTTGAGTTGGTTAAGGCGATTTGCACTTCGGACGAAACCGTTGAGGCAGCGCGGGCTGTGGGACTTAAGATGGGCAAGGTTTGCATTGTGGCCAAGGATAGCCCGGCTTTTATTGTCAATCGGATGCTGGACCCGATGATTAATGAGGCGATCGGGATTTTGGAAGCTGGGATTGGCAGTGTGGAGGATATTGACAACGGCATGAAGTTTGGGCTGAACCACCCGATGGGGCCGTTGGAGTTGATTGATATGGCTGGGATTGATGTGGAGCTCGCGGTTATGGAGGTTTTGCTCCGGGAGACTGGGGATCCGAAATATCGGCCGGCGGGGCTGTTGCGGGATATGGTGCGGCTCGGTTGGCTGGGACGGAAGACGGGTAAGGGGTTCTATGTGTATAACGCTGATGGGACCAGGGTGCCTAATCCGGATTTGACGTTTTAGAGGATGTGCGGCATGGAGTATAATCGGATTTTGCTGGAAAAGCGGGGCGGAATCGCCGTGATCTCCCTGAATGACCCGGACAAACTCAACGCGTTTTCTGTGGAGACTTTGCGGGAGTTGCTGTGCGTCGTGCGCGAATTGGAAACGGACGCGGCGGTTCGGGTTGTGATTGTGACAGGGGTCGGCAAGGCCTTTGTGGCTGGGGCGGATATTGGGCATATGCGGGGGCTAAATGCGCTCGAAGCAATCGAATATGCGACGGATACGACGGATGTGTATGACGTGATCGGGCGGTCGAAGAAGGTTTATATCGCGGCTGTTAATGGATTTGCACTTGGCGGGGGCGCGGAGTTTGCGCTGGCTTGTGATATACGAGTCGCCTCGGCTAAGGCGAAGTTTGGGCTGCCGGAGGTTTCGCTTGGGATTTTGCCCGGTGGGGGTGGGACGCAGCGTCTCCCCCGTCTGGTGGGGTCGGCGAAGGCGATGGAGTTGATTTTGACGGGTAAGATCATCGCGGCGGACGAGGCTTTGCGGATTGGGTTGGTGAATCAGGTGACGGAGCCGGAGGCCTTGATGGACACGGCCTTTGATATGGCGGCGGCGATTGTGAAGAATGCGCCGATTGCGGTAGCGTTGGCGAAGGAGTGTATTGTGCAGAGCGGTCAACTTCCGTTGGAGGAAGGGATTGGCTTTGAGAAGAAGTTGTTTGGGCTTTGTTTTTCGACAGAGGATCAAAAGGAAGGCATGGCGGCGTTCGAGGAAAAGAGATCGCCGCGGTTTCAGAATAAGTGAGCATTAGGAGGCTTATGATATGCGTTTACAGGGTAAGGTCGCGATTATAACGGGTGCGGCGAAGGGTTTGGGACAGTCGATGGCGGAGCTGTTTGCGCGCGAGGGCGCTCGGGTAATCGCGGCGGATATGAGTGCGCCGGGGTATGAGGCGGCGGGTGTGGAGCATCGGCACCTCAATGTCACAGATGCCGCGGCTTGTGCGCGATTTTTTGAGGACGTGGTTCGGGACTATGGTCGGATTGATATTTTGGTCAACAACGCGGGGATTACGCGGGATGCTATGCTGCATAAGATGACGGATGAGATGTGGGGTCAGGTGCTGGATGTGAATCTGACCGGGATTTTTAATTTGACGCGCCATGTCGGGCCGCATATGCGGACGGAGGGGGCGGGATCCATTATCAACATCTCTTCTGTGGTTGGGGAATTTGGCAATCTGGGGCAGAGCAATTACGCGGCGACGAAGGCTGGGGTGATTGGTCTGACCAAGAGTTTGGCGAAGGAACTGGCGATTAAGGGGGCGAAGGTTCGCGTCAACGCGATTTCGCCGGGGTATATTATGACGGATATTCTCCATACTGTGCCGCAGGAGTTGCTGGATAAGTTTTCGGCTGCGACGATGCTGGGGCGGTTGGGACAGCCGGAGGAGATTGCGCAGGCGGCGTTGTTCCTCGCGAGTGATGAGGCGTCTTATGTGACGGGGACGACGCTGCATGTGGATGGTGGGATGCGGTTGTAGGGTGTGTGTAAAACAGAAGAGGCAGTGTTCTCGCGCAAAGCGGAACACTGCCTCTTTTCTGTGCGGGATACCTTGTAAGGAATTGATTAGCGCAAGGGACTAGCTGCCATCAACATCGTCTGGGTAAAGTTGAAAAAAGACAATACGGCGAGTATGCTGATCGCGTTGAAGCTGCCTCTTGGCTCTAATGGATCGGTGGCACGCAGTATGTTGCGGAGCCTGAAAGCGGCTACACCAACTGCAATTAGAACAAACATCGTGTTTACCAATGCTTCCACAAGCAGAACCTCAATATCGCCGGGAAATGGGTCAAGCCCGGCAAACCGCAATCTCTCGCTTACCACGATGAAAAGGCGCGCTGCATAGGTTCCGGCGGCAGTTAGGATCAATGCAGACAGGGCAGCAATATATGTGCTTCTTCGCCAAGGGAGTCTTTGGGCGAAGAAGTACTCTAAGCCTCGACTCATTGGTATGGCAACTGCAAATAGGGCAGCAGCCGATAATGCTGAGAACGCGATGAAGGAGAAGCATAAGATAAGCAAGAGTCCAACATTAAACATTATGAATGCCTCTTTCGCTTTGGGGAGTTGGGGATGCCTAGTTCTTCTCGGTATTTGGCGATGGTTCTTCTCGCCATGGCTATGCCTTCGGTTTGGAGGAGGGTTCTTAGGGCTTCGTCGGAGAAGGGGGCGGTTTTGTCTTCGGTGTCGATGTGGTGTTTGATTTTTTGTTGGACGGATGTGGCGGAGATGGGGCCTTCTTTTGTGAAGTTGACGCCGGAGGCGAAGAGGGAGCGGAGGGGGATGGTGCCGGCGGCGCAGGTAATGTATTTGCCTTGCACGGCGCGGCTGATGGTGGATAGGTGGAGGTCGAGCTGGGTTGCGATGTCGCCCATGGTGACGGGTCTTAACTGTTTGCCGTCTTGGAAGAATCTTGGCTGCGTTTGGGCGAGACAGAGGAGGAGGTTATAGAGGGTTTTCGCGCGGCCTTCGACGGAGCGGATTAGGGTTTTGGCGGAGGCGGTGCGTTCGGCTAGGTATTGTTCTACGGTTTTGTCTGTATGCTCTCGCAGGAGGCTTTCGTAGTTTGTGCTGATTTCTAGCTTGGGGATGCCGGGGGTGTTTAGGGTGATGCTGAGCTGCCCGTCTTCGACGTGGATCATGGCGTCGGGGATGATGCGCAGGATTTGGCGGTTGTCGGCGAAGCCTTGGGCGGGGTTTGGGTTGAGACTGCGCACAATGTTGGACCAGTGGGCGGCTTCTTTGGGGGTGCAGGCTAAGAGGCGGGCGATGGCGTTACAGTCGTGCTCGGCGAGAAGTGAGAGGCCGTCGGTCACTAGTTTTTGGGTGTATTCGTTTAGGAGGTTGCGGTCGGCGAGTTGTAGGGTTAGGCATTCTTCCAGATTGCGGGCGCCGACGCCGGGTGGGGTTAGGCTTTGGAGTAGGGTGAGGGCTTTGGTTAGGTCGGAGAGTGGAAGCGCGATTTCTTCGGCGAGGTCGGTTAGGGCGAAATCAAGGTAGCCGCGGTGGTCGAGGCAGGCGATCAGGAAGAGGCAGAGGTCCAAGCAGGCGGGGTCTAGTTTTCGGCCGATGAGTTGGTCACGGAGGGTTTTTTGCAGGGTTTCGCTCTCCTCTTCGGTGGCGAATTCGGAGAGGTCGCGGCTGGGGTGGTCGCTTGATTTGGAGGTGAAGATTTCGGAGAGCTCGCGTTCTTCCCAGAGTTGTTGGACGGTGTCTGCTGGCTCTAGCTCTGGGGCGGCGAGGTCGGCGAAGGGGGCTTCGTCTTCGATGGGCTCGGCTTGGTCTAGTTCGAGCATTGGGTTTTCGTTGAGCTGTTCGTCGATGTATTCCCTGAGTTCGCCGACGGACATGCCTAGTATTTTGAGGGATTGGCGCATTTCTGTGGACAGGGAGAGCCGTTGGGTTTGCACATGAGTTTGGTTTTGTTGTTGGAACATGCGGGCTCTCCCCTTTCATGGTGTAAATATACGCTCCCAGTATAGCATAAGTCCCGGCAAATAAAAACAGGGCGAGGCCTAAGCTGATTTTAGCTTGGGCCTCGCGTTTGGATGTTTGGAATCGCGCTGTGTTAGCGCAGGACGCGGCCGCTGCCGTCGCCTTCCATGAGTTTTTCGACGTCGGACACGTCGACGCGGTTGAAGTCACCGCCGATGGAGTGTTTGAGGCAGCTTGCGGCTACGGCGAACTCTAGGGCCTCTTGATGGGTGGGATAGTGGGTCAGGCCGTAGATGAGGCCGGCGGAGAAAGAGTCGCCGCCGCCGACGCGGTCGATGATGTCGTTAATCATGTAATGACGGCTCTCGATGAAGGCTGTGCGGTCGTTCAGGCAGGCGGCCCAGCCGTTGGAGTCGGCGCTTTTGCTTTCGCGGAGGGTGATGGCGATGAGTTTCATGTCTGGGTATTGGCGGAGGACTTCGTCGGAGAGAGCTTTGTATTTCTCGCGGTCCAACTCGCCGTGTTCGACGGTGACGTCGTTGGTGATGCCGAGACATTTTTGTACGTCTTCTTCGTTGGCGATGGCTACGTCTACGTATTTGGCGAGTTCGGTCATGACCTGTGGGGCGGTTTTTCCGTATTTCCAGAGATTTTTGCGGTAGTTGAGGTCGCAGGAGACGGTGATGCCGCGTTTTTTGGCTTCCTGCACGGCTTCCAGCGAGAGCGCCATCGCGGTTTCGCTGATGGCGGGGGTGATGCCGGTGATGTGAAACCAGCCGATGCCTTGGAGGGCTTTGTCCCAGTCGATGTCGCCGGGTTTGGCGGCGGAGATGGACGAGCCGGCTCTGTCGTAGATCACTTTGCTGGGGAGTTGGTTGGCGCCGCCTTCGAGGAAGTAGATGCCCATGCGGCCTTTGCCGCGTTGGACGCGGCTGACGTCTACGCCGAAGCGGCGGAGTTCGCCGAGGCAGTGGTCCGCGATGGCGTTATCCGGCAGGATGGTCAGGTAGGCCGCGTCGCAGCCGTAGTTGGAGAGGGAGACTGCTACGTTGGCCTCGCCGCCGCCGAAGGTGGCTTCGAGCGTGGGCGATTGGAAAAAGCGTTCGACTCCGGGCGGCTTGAGCCGCAGCATGATTTCACCAAAACCTAAGTATTTCATTGTTGCTTCCCCTTTTCTATTTTTGTAATAAGTGTACGGCAAAGCCGCCGAAGGACTGTTTCAGATACACGGCGATCATTGCGTCGCCTTTGTATTTGACTGTGGATAGGTCGAGTTCGAAGCCTTTTTTGGTGAGGGCGGCGATGGCGCGTTCGATATTGGCTGTTTTCATGGCGATGTGGCCGTGGTCGCCGAGGTATTGGGTTTTTAGCACTTCAATGCCGGGGGATGCGTAATTCGAGCTTTCGCCTAGTTTGATGCCGGTGTCGAAGGCTTTGTCGAACAACTCACAGAGGGACAGGGACGCTTCGGGGCTTTCGCAGTTGATGCCGATGTGGGCCAGTTCGAAGCCGAGGGCGGTTTTAGAGGCGTGGGCCGACAAAGCGCGGATGGCTTCGAAGTTGCCGTTCGAGATATCTTGCTTGCCGCAGAGCCAGCTGCCGCCTACGGCGTGGATGAAGGGGGCGGCCATGTATTCGGCGAGGTTTTTGTCTGAGATGCCACCGGTGGGGATGAATTTTACATCTCCAAAGGGGGCGGACAGGGCTTGCATGGCGGGGAGGCCGCCGTAGATGTTGGCGGGGAAGAATTTTACCACTTTTAGGCCCAAGGCCAGGGCCGCGGTGATCTCGGTTGGAGTTACACAGCCTGGGAGGACGGCGATGTTATTTTCGAGGCACCACTCTACCACCGCGCGGTCAAATCCTGGGGAGACGACGAATTGTGCGCCGGCTGCTACGACTTGTTTGCACTGGTCCAGGGTGAGCACGGTTCCGGCGCCCACTAGGACGTCTGGGCAGGTTTGCGCGACTGCGCGGATGGAGTCTATCCCGGCGGCGGTGCGCAGGGTGATTTCCATCACGTCTACGCCGCCCGCGAGGAGGGCTTTTGCGGTTGGGACGGCTTCTTCCACTTTGTCTAATACGACGACTGGTACGATTCCGCAGATGCTGATCCGTTTTAGTATGTCCATATTCTGCTTATACCTCTCTTTCCATTGTTCGAGCCGGGCGTATTTTCGCCTGGTTTTTCATTCGTATATGCGAATTTGCTTTCTGATATTCGCAGTCTTTTTTATTATAAAATCGCGAAACTCCGCTGTCAATCATGCATTTTCACAATATTGTTGATTTTAATTTGTAAAAATAGCCAGTTGACACGAGAGGTGGATGCACTTATAGTGAATTTATTGGTACAATGGAAAAGTAGTGTGTATTTTCTTTAGATACGGACAGGAGGTTTCCTTGAATACGCAGCATAAGCCGACCTTGCGCGTTCTTTCTGTTTTGCAACTCATTTCAGAGAATCAACATAAGTATAGTCTTTCGGAAATATCTCGCAGTTTGGATATTCCGGCGAGCACTCTGCTCCCTATTTTGCACACCTTGCGGGATCAGAAATACTTAGAGTTTAATGAGAGGGAACAAGATTATTCGTTTGGGATACGGCTGTTTGAAATCGGCAGCCGGATGCAGAGTTCGACGGCTTATAGTGAGATCACGGCGATTATGAGCGGTATTTCGGAGGTCTGCAATGAGACTTGCCATCTGGGGGTATTGGACCAGGGGGATATTTTGTATCTCGCGAAGACGGACTCGACTCAGCCGATTCGCATGACTTCTATGGTCGGCAAACGGATTCCGGCGTATGCGACGGCGCTCGGCAAGGCGTTGTTGCGGAACGCTTCGATTGAGTCTTTGAAACAGTTGTATCCGCAGGGGCTCAAACCTATCACGGCGTATACCCTCACGGATTTTGAGAAGTTGTACGCCCAGCTCCACGCAGACGGGCTCTTTACTTATGAGAGCGAGGAAGCTTGTGAGGATGTCTGCTGTACCGCGATTCCGATTTATCGGAATGGGATCCCAGTCGCCGCTTGCAGTGTCTCGGTGCCGCTGTTTCGTTGGACCGCACAGAAACGCGCGGTTGTCGAGGGGGCATTGAAGGAGTCGGTTGGGCAGTTTGAGAAGATCATTCACTATTTTGTGTTTTGACGCAGGTGGACCAGCATTCTTGTGATATAGATTTTGGGAGGGTAATATGGCGAAGATATTGAGGCCGAAAGAGATGAACAAATGTCTGGGCTGTTTTGCTTGCATGACGGTTTGCTCTACTGTCAATCAGAGCAATCACGCCTTGAGCAAGAGCGCGATTAAAGTGCGGACGATTGGGGGCATGACGAGCAGTTATGTCGCGATTGTGTGCCTCGGGTGCAGTGAACCGGCTTGCATGGAGGTCTGTCCGAGTTCGGCTCTGAAAAAGCGGGCCGGCGGCGGGGTGTTGGTGAATGAAGAGACATGTATCGGCTGCCGGAAGTGCGTGCCTGTCTGCATTGCGCGGGCGATCAACTTTGACGAGGAGAGAAAGAAGCCTATCATTTGCAAGCATTGCGGCGTATGCGCGCGGTTTTGTCCGCATGATTGCCTGCAGATGATTGAGGCGAAGGAGGGGATGCTCGATGCTGAATGAGAGATTTATTAGGGTGCTCCACGTTGATCTGGAGACGGAGAAGATTCGAATTGAGCGGAGAGAGGATCTGGTGCCTTATTTGGGCGGGGTCGGCATTGCGAGCAAGTTGCTTTTGGAGAACTTGAACCCTGATTTGGACCCTACCGCGCCGGAACAGCCGATTGTGTTTGCCATTGGTTCGGGGGCTTATATTTTCCCGGTGCTCTCTAAGACGGTTGCTATGTTTGTCTCTCCCCTCACCGGGGAGATGGGAGAAAGTTACGCGGGCGGGCGTTTGGCCATGGCGATGTTGATGGCGGGGTATGACGCGCTTGTGATTAGCGGGAAGGCAAAAAAACATAGCTACTTGACGGTTTCTACAGAGGATGTCAATATTCGTGACGCCCGTTCGCTGTGGGGCTTGCCTTTGAATGAGGCGTCTCTCAAAGTCCGCGACCGGGAGAATAGTGATGGCGTTTCCGGGAAGCGGTCTATCCTCTGCATCGGGCCGGCGGGTGAAAACGGAGTTGCTTATGCCTGTGTCGCGGTGGATACGTATCGCCATTTTGGGCGGATGGGGCTTGGGGCCTGCATGGGGAACAAGAATCTGAAGGCGATTATGGTGCATGGAAATCGCTCGATTCCGATTTTGAACCAGAAGCAGTATTTCAAGGCGTATCAGGACATCTACAAAAAATGTACCGCTACGGATATGATGGCGAAGTATCATGACGCGGGGACGCCGATTAATATTTTGCCGCTCAATAAGGCGGGCGGACTGCCGACGCGGAATTTGCAGAGCGGCACGTTTGAGCATGCCGATAATATCAGCGGCGAGGCGTTTGCGCAGAAGAATCTGGTGCGCAAGTTGGCTTGCAGCGGGTGTCCGGTGGGATGTATCCATGTGGGGATGTATCGCCGGGAGTTTGACAAGGGACATGAATATGAGGCGATTAGTGTCGCTTATGACTATGAGCTTATCTTTGCGCTTGGGACATTCCTCGGCGTGAAGGATACGGATGAAATCCTCGCTATTATTGACGAGGTGGAAGAGTCTGGATTGGACGCGATGAGCGCCGGTGTGTGCCTCGGGTGGGCGACGGAGGCTTTGGCGCGCGGGTATGTGACGACGAAGGATACGTTGGTGGACCTCCAATTTGGGGATGCCGCGGGTTATATACAGGCGGTCAAGCATCTGGCGAAGCGGCGGAATGCTTTTTATCAGACGCTTGGCAAGGGGTGCCGCGTTGCGGCGGAGCGATACGGCGGCGAGGACTTTGCGATGCAGATCGCGGGGAACGAGATGGCTGGGTATCATACCGGGTATGGGTCTGTTGTGGGTCCGGCTGTGGGAGCGAGGCATTCGCATCTGTGTAACGGCGGGTATAGTTTGGATCAGAGCATGAAAGAATTTGATGAGGATGCTTTGGTGGAAGGCTTGTTCAAGGAAGAGTGTGAGCGGTGCATGACGAACTCGCTTGTTATGTGCCTGTTTGCTCGGAAAATCTATGACCGTGAGACGATTTTGATGGCGCTCAATTCGATTGGTTGGGAGCTTAATGATGCGGATTTGACCGCTATCGGGAAGCGGATCTATCAGACGAAATTGCAACTCAAGCAGGCGTTGGGCTTTGAGCAAAAGGACGTGAAGCTGCCCAAGCGCTTCTTTGAAACCCCTAGTACGAACGGGGTATTGGAGGAGGAAACCGCATATCGGTTGATTCGGAAGTATGTGGAGAAGACGGATGCGCTCATGCAGGAAACTCTATGAATGAGCGGTACGCGAGACAGATTTTGATGGAGCAGATTGATGTTGCGGGCCAGGAGAGATTGGCGCGCGCTGCTGTCGTGGTTGTCGGTGCAGGGGGCCTTGGATCTCCTGCACTGACTTATCTTGCGGCGGCGGGTGTGGGGCGAATTGGTTTGATTGACGGGGATACGGTTGAGCTTACAAATCTCAATCGACAGTTTTTGCATGGAGAGGCGGATCTTGGGCGGCCGAAGGCGGATTCCGCGCGGGAGAGACTTGCGGCTTTGAACGGTACGATAGAGGTTCGGACGCACGATGTGCGTTTGACAGAGGAGAATGCGGCGGCACTGCTCGCGGGGTATGATTTGATCCTTGGGGCGGTGGATTCGTTTGAGACGCGGGCGGTGATTAACAGGGCCGCGATTGGCCTTGGCATACCGTATATCGACGGTGGGGTGAATGGGTTTTCGGGGTCTGTGTTTTATTCCTATCCGCCGGATTTGCCTTGTTTGAACTGTGTGTTTCCTTTAGAGCGTTCAAAGGGAAAGACGGCAGGCGTTTTGGGGACGACTGCGGGTGTGATTGGGACGGCGATGGCGAATGTTGCGTTGCTGCATCTGCTGGGGCTTGAGAACCCGCTTTGCAACAAGCTTTTTTGGTATGATGGGCTGCGGATGCGGACGGACCTCATTGAAGTTCGGCGAGATGAGGGTTGTTTGGTCTGCGGGTCCGACAGCGCGGCGAGGAGGGGTCTAAAATGACGGTTCTATTTTATGGGAGTGTGATTGACCAGGCGGGGGGCAGGAACTCCTTTCAGCCGCAACATAGTGCGAGTGTGCGCATGCTGATTGATGAATTGGGAAGTTGTTTTGGACCGCGCTTTCAGGCGTTTTTGCTTGGGGATGAGACTTGTTTGTTTCTGGTGAACGGGAAAGGGATATTATCGACGGGCGGGCTTGACACAGGGCTTGTGCCGGGGGATAAGATTGAGATATTGCCTTTTATTGAGGCGGGGTGAGGCTTCGGTTTCCCCCGCTCTTTTTATGCAGAGTTCCGAAAATCATTGACATCCGCGCGGGGCTGTGGTATATATAGTTCAGGTAAACGTTTCCTGAAACGTTTACAGATTGTGAAAAAACTGTGAAGCTGTGGGCTTGCAGAGAGACGATAGAAAGTTCGGCCGGGCAAAATGAAGGGTCTGGGATCCAGAGTTTTCGATATTCGGCATAAGTAAACGTTTCCTTATGTGGGAAAGAAGGTTGTGAAACACTGTGCCGAGGGCCAATCGGGTTACGATTAAGGATGTTGCGTCTCGGGCGGGGACATCTGTCGCGACGGTTTCTTATGTGCTGAACAATTGTCAGGACCGCTACATTACGCCGGAGATGCGGAAGAATGTGGAGGACGCGGCCCGGGACCTTGGATATGTGAAGTCTATGGTCGCGAGCGGGCTGAAGGGCAAGAAGATGGGCGTGATCGCCTTTTTGACGCCGCAGTTTGATAACCATTACTTTATGGAAATTTTCTTCGCGATCGAGAAGATCGCGAATCAGAAGGGCTATGTGCTCTCTGTTTGTAATACCTATGACGACCCGGTTCATGAGCGAGCCGTTTTGGAGCGGATGAATCAACTTTGGGTCGATGCTTGTTTGATTATCCCCACCTATCGGGGGACAGAGAATACCGCTTATCTGAGGACACATAATATCCCGCTGATTGCGATTGAGCGTCCGCTTATGGGAATTGGGAACGACGCATATGATTTTATATCCAGTGATAACTTTCAGGCCGCTTATGATATGACCACGCATCTGATTGGAAAGGGTCATAGGCGTATCGCGCTCGCCTATTGGGATTCTTTGATTTCGAACTTGAACGAGCGTTTTGCGGGGTATCAGAAGGCCTTGGCGGATCATGGGATTGCGTTTGATGAGACTCTGGTCAAGCGGACGGCGCTCAACAATCGGACGGAGCATCTCACTCATGTTGAAGGGGCGCGGATTACGGAAGAAATTTTGGAAGATCCTACGGTCACGGCTATTTTTTACTCGCAGTATGTGTTGGCAGAGGGCGGGATCAAGTATATGCGGCAGCATAAGATTCAGATTCCGGAGCAGATATCTGTCGGTGTGTTGGGCGGACCGAAGTGGGTCGAAATGTCGGAAGTTCGCTTTGCGCATATTGTGCAGCCGGGGCAGTTGATCGGCGAAAAGGCGGCGGAGATTATTTTTGCGAAGCTGGAGGATGGGTCAACTGCATATGTGCAGGAGAAATTGACCGGTATACTCCACTCCGGCGATTCTGTTCGGGACTTGAACGTGGTTTGACGGGATATACTTTGATCGTATTAAATCGTTTTTTGGTAAGGAGCCAAAGAGCGCTTTGATAAATTGGTAAAATCTACCTAGCTCGAACAACTTAAAAGGAAAAGGAAGGAAAACAAAAATGAAAAAGATTATCGCACTTCTCCTCGCAGTTCTCCTCGTAGCGGGCCTCGCGGCTTGCGGCGGCGGCACAACGCCTACGCCGACACCGGCACCGCCAGCCGGCGGCGCAACCCCTCCCGCTGAAACACCCGCACCACCGGATCAAGTGTTTCATCTGCGCGCATCCACGAACCTCGCAGCAGTCGGAACGGTTGGCCAAGCTCTGCAATACTTTGTAGACCTGGTCAATGAGCGTTCGGGCGGCCGCATCGTTGCGACTGCGAACTTCGGCGCAGAGCACGGCAGCCAAGCAGAGCAAGTAGAAATGACCCGTATCGGCGCGTTGGACATGGTTGTCGCTTCCCCGGGCAGCGGCCTCGGCCCTCTGGTGCCGGAGCTCGCAAGCTTCGAGCTCCCCTTCTCCTATGACGACAACGACCACTTCCGCCGCGTTCTGCTCGGCATGGAAGAGGAAGTGTCCGCCCGCGTGGAGCCTTTCGGATTTGTCGCTATGGCTGGTCAAAGCCAGGGCGCACGTCATCTGCTGACGCAACGTCCGGTTCGTGAACTGGGCGACCTGCAAGGTTTGGTTATGCGTGGTCCGAACGCGACTTATGTCGCTATGTTCGAGCACCTCGGCGCGGCAGGCACGACGACCGACTGGAACGAAGTTTACACCGCGCTGCAAACCGGCGTAATCGACGGCGCAGAAGCCTCCCCTGACATGCTCAACTCCATGAGCTTCCAAGATCAGGCGCAATATCTGACCATCACAGGCCACATCATTGCAAACGTGTTCTACTTCTTCAACGAAGCTTGGTGGAACGCTCTGCCGGCAGATCTGCAAGAGCTGATCCGTGAAGCGGCACGTGACGCGGCGATCTTCCAAGGTGAGATTGACGATATCGCACAAGTCTCCTCGCTCGAAGCTATGATCGCTGACGGCGTGGAAGTGATCGAGCTCCAAGACATCGAAGCTTGGAGAGCGGCAGTTGCTCCGATGGAAGGCGAGTTCCGCGCGAGAGGCGCTCACTTCGACAGCTTCATCGACGCAATCCGCGCAATTCGCTAGGGATTTATAGAGCGAGCGTATAGTCGATTCACTTGAGAACAGGGAGTTTTCGGGTCTCTGACTCGCAAACTCCCTGTTTTTTTACAAAGGTCCTGTTGGCCTGAAATTTTTGAAGAAGGTGAAATGTGTGCAAATAATAAAGAAGGCCTACTTGGCTCTCTGTAAATGCCGCGACATAACGATTATCCTCACGGTGGTCTTTATGGTCGGGCTGATTTTGATGAATATTTTCCTGCGCTATGTCGCGTCCGGCGCGTTTCGGCCCTTTGCTTGGGTGGATGAACTCATCCGTAACCTTAGCGCGTGGTTGTTCTTCCTTGGGGCAAGTATGGCCGCCCGGGAACGGGCTCACATGAGCCTCGATTTTCTTGTGAAAAGACTCTTTAAGGGTAAGGCACGCGTGATTGTGGATAAGCTTGTTTTGATTGCCTGCCTTTTTATCATTGGTCTGATTATTCGGGTTGGGTTCCAGTCTGCGATGAGTAATCCCGCGAGCATGGTAAACCTGCCTTCTATTCCTATGACAGCTTTTTTCCTCGCGATTCCTGTGGGGATGTCCTTTGTGTTTGTTGATTTCCTTTTGATTTTGATCTATGGCTATCACCCGTTCTCTTCTCAGGCTCTTGCCGCTGAAGCAGCGGCGGCGGCAGAAAAAGCAGCCGCAGAGCGTCCGAAGCCAGTGATCCAGACCGAAGAAGAGGGGGCGTAAGCGATGTTAGAAGTAGCACTTGTATTTGCGGTCCTGTTGGGACTTATTTTCTTGGGATTTCCTGTCTTTTTGTCCATTTTGGCGACCGGTATTTACTTTCTTTGGGCGGATGGGATTCCGCTTGGGGTCGTTATCGTTCGGATGTTTGGCTCTATTAACAGCCTTGCGCTCATGGCAATTCCCTTTTTCATCGTTGCAGGTAATATCATTTTGCACGCCGGTGTTACGGAGCGTCTGATGCAGTTTGCGAATGCCGGTGTCGGCTTTATGAAGGGCGGCATGGGACACGTTAATATCATGACTTCCGTTCTGTTCTCCGGCAAGCAAGGCTCGGGTGTCGCGGATGCGGCGATGACAGGCAGCATCTTGATCCCCGCCATGGAAAAAGAAGGGTATGGCAGAGATTACGCCGTCGCTGTTACAGCGGCTTCCGCGATGATCGCGCCGATTACTCCGCCTTCTATCGCCATGATTCTTTATGCCTATTACACGGGTGTTTCCGTTGCTCTCTTGTTTATGGCTGGTATTATCCCGGGGCTGATGTTGGCTGGCTTCCAGATGTTTGTCAACGGCGCGATGTATCGTTGGAGGGGTTATAATATCCCAACTACGCCGTTTTCGCTTAAGAACCTGCTCTACACCGCTTATAAGTCTGTCGGCGCGCTGTTGATGCCCGCTATTATCATCATCGGTGTTACGACTGGTTTTGTTACGGCGACAGAGTCTGGCGTTTTGGCGATTGTGTATGGTTTGTTCTATGGCTTTTTTGTCACGAAAAAACTGAAAGTGAGCATGCTGCCTAAGATTGTTTGGAGCTCCGCGATCACTACCGCGGTTGTCATGGTGACCATTTCGGCTACCGGTGTGCTCGGGAACGTGTTTGTGCGGATGCGTCTGCAGGCGCAGGTGCTGGACTTTGCGGTGAACACGCTTGGAAGCCCCATCATGGCCACATTCTTTGTTATGGCGGTGCTGATTGTTTTGGGTCTGTTCCTGGATCCGACGGTTATCATTGCTATGTTCTCGGTGACTGTTTTCACGGTCGGTAATACCTTTGGGTTTGATCCGATTCACTACGCGATTATTATGATCCTCGTTATGCAACTCGGGGCGATTACGCCGCCGGCTGGTAGCTTCCTGTTTGTCGCTTGTAGTATAGGAAAGTTACCGCTTGAACAGAGCTTTAAGCCGCTGATGCCTTATATCGCGTGTATCATGTTCCTTGTCCTTGTTCTACTGTTCATCCCGCAAATTACTACACTTCTCCCGACGCTATTCTTCGGGTCTTAGGAGGCTACTGATGCAGAAAAAAGCAGATGGACAAAATTACGCCCCGAAGGGTAAGGCTGCTCCGGTAGTCGGACCTGGGCAGTTCCCTGTCGGGGTGATCGGGCTGGACCACGGGCATATCTATGGGCAGTGCAACGGTCTGAGCGAGGCCGGGGCGGAAATTCGTCTCGTGTTTGACCCGGATCCGGCGAAGGTGGAGGCTTTTCAGAAGGTTTTCCCTGATGTCAAGGTCGCGCGGTCGGAGGCGGAGGTGCTGGAGTCTGAGGTGAAGCTGATCGCGACGGCTTCGATTCCGGATCATCGAGGCGAAGTTAGCATAGCGGCGCTCCGGCACGGGAAGCACGCGTTTGCGGATAAGCCGCCGGTGATTACGCGGGATCAGTTGCAACGGGCTCGGCTGGCAGTGGCGGAATCTGGGTGCAAGTTTGGTGTGTATTACAGTGAGCGGCTCCATGTGGAGGCGGCTGTGTACGCGGAGAATCTGATTCGTGAGGGCGCTATTGGTCGCGTGGTGCAGGTGATGGGTTCGGGACCGCATCGGGCCAATGTGGCGGCTCGTCCGGATTGGTTCTTTGACCCGAAGCGGTATGGCGGAATTTTGGTGGATATCGGCTGCCACCAGATCGAGCAGATTTTGTTCTTCGCGGGTTGTTCGGACGGACAGATTCAGAGCAGCCGGATTGCGAATTATAATCATCCGGACTATCCGAACTTTGAGGATTTCGGGGATGCTACGCTGGTTTGCGAGAACGGCGCGGCGGGGTATTTCCGGGTCGATTGGTTTACGCCGAAAGGTCTTGGCGCATGGGGAGACGGGCGGACTACAATCCTCGGCACGGACGGCTATATCGAACTGCGCAAGTATATCGATGTGGCGCGGGACCCGGAGGGGGATCATGTTTATCTGGTCAACCATGAGGGCGAGCACCATTTCCGCGCGGCTGGGACATGCGGATTCCCCTTCTTTGGGCGGTTTATCAGAGACTGTCTGGATGGCACGGAGACGGCGATGAGCCAGGCGCATGCCTTCCGGGCGATTGAGCTTGCCATTGATGCGCAGGAAAAGGCGATTCGCCTCATATAATGTCCTGCAGCAAGCAGTAGAAACACAGCACTCGTTTCTACTGCTTGTTTTACACGTAATAAAAAGGAGTGAACCCTATGCTGGGAATTGCAATTGTTGGCGCGGGTGCGATCGCGAATGTGCATGCGGATGCTTTTTTGAAGTATCCGGAGCTCTGTGAGATTCGCGCGGTGAGCGATTTGTATGTGGAAAAGGCGCAGGCTATGATCGATGAGAAAGAGATCACGGGAGCTGTCGCTTATACGGAATATCAGGACATTTTGACGCGGGATGACATTGACGCGGTGTCTATTTGTCTGCCGCCGGGGGCACATGCGGAGATCGCTATCGCTGCCCTAAATGCTGGGAAACATGTGTTGATCGAGAAGCCGATGGCGCCTTCTTTGGAGGAGTGTGATCGGATTATCGAAGCGGCGGAGCAGGCGGGGCGACTGGTTTCTGTGGTTGCGCAAAATCGGTATAAGACGCCGCATTATAAGTTGAAGCAACTGCTTGAGAGTGGCACGGCCGGGAAACCGCTCCATATGGTGGTTAACTCGCTGTGGTGGCGGGGGGAGAATTACTATGATATCTGGTGGCGCGGCAAGTGGGATACGGAGGGCGGCGGCGCGGTGACGAGCCACGCGGTGCACCATCTGGATCTCATGCAGTGGCTAATCGGGATGCCGAAGCGTGTTACGGCGGTGATTACGAATGTGGCGCATCCGAACTCGGAGCTTGAGGATATGGGTATTGCGATTTTTGAGTATGACGGGATGATTGCGCAACTCACTACTTCTATCGCTTTCCACGGCGAAGAGCAGGAGATTATTATTCAGACGGACAAAGGGCGTTTGTCTGCGCCTTGGAGAACAGCGGCGGCGAAGGCATTGCCGAACGGGTTCCCGGAGGAGAATGTTGCGGCACTGTCTGAGTTGGAGGCGGGGTATGCGAACCTGCCTGATCTGGAGTTGGAGGGGCATCCTGCTCAGGTTTTGAACTTCCTCCGCGCGATCAATGGCGAGGAACCGCTTTTGATTGATGGGGTACAGGGGCGGCGGACGATGGAGTTGATTATGGCGATTTATAAGTCCGCCGCGACACATCAGCCGGTGGAACTACCGCTCTCCCCTTCTGATCCCTTCTATGTGGGTGAGACGATGATTGCGCAGATGCCGCGTTTTTTTGAGAAGACGCATAGCGTTGAGAATTTTGCGACGAGTAAGATTACGCTGGGCCGGGATGTCGGGAAGTAAGTAAATTTGGAGGTGAATGACCATGCGCGCTTTTATGGACAAGGATTTTCTGTTGCAGAGCGACACGGCAAAGACTTTATATCACGAACACGCGGCGAAGATGCCAATCATCGACTACCACTGCCATATCAATCCGCAGGAGATTATGGAGAATGTGCGGTTTGAGAATATCACGAGAGCTTGGCTTGGTGGGGACCACTATAAGTGGCGGCAGATGCGGACGGTTGGCGTGTCGGAGGAGTTTATCACGGGTAACGCGCCGGATCGGGAGAAGTTTCAGAAGTTTTGTGAGACGATGCCTTTGCTGATCGGCAACCCCATCTACCACTGGTCGCATCTGGAGCTTCGGCGGTATTTTGACTGCGATTTGGTCATCAACGGTGAGAATGCGGAGGCGATTTGGACTCTCACGGGAGAGAAGCTGAAGCAGGACAGTTTCCGTGCGCGGGGGATTATTGCGCAGTCGAATGTGAAAGCCATCGGGACGACGGATGATCCGGTGGATGATTTAGAGTGGCATCGTGCGCTTTTGGAGGATCCGACGAATGACGTTATCGTCGCACCTACGATGCGGCCGGATAAGGCGATTAACATTGATAAGCCGGGGTTTGCGGCGTATATCGCCAAGTTGGCGGATGTGTCTGATGTCAACATCGGGACTGTAGAGAAGCTCAAGGCTGCGCTACTTACGCGGATTGCGCTGTTTGACGCGTTGGGGTGCCGCGCTTCGGATCATGGGCTTGGGTATGTGACTTATCGGCGGGGCGATGCGCGTATGGTGGAGGATATCTTCCAGAAGGGTCTTGCGGGCGAGGCTGTCACTGAGGCTGAGGCGGAGATTTTTAAGACTGAGCTGATGTTGTTTTTCGGCGGCGAGTTTGCTAGACTGGGCTGGGTGATGCAGATTCACTATGGTGCGCAGCGCAATTGCAATACGGCTATGTTAGAGCGGCTGGGGCCGGACACTGGGTTTGACGCCATCAGCACAAGAGACAGCGGTGAGGCGATTGTGGGCTTTTTGGATGCGCTGGCGAAGACTGGGCGTTTGCCGAAGACGGTGCTTTATTCGCTGAATCCGAATGACAACGCGCTGTTGGGGACGATTATCGGTTGTTATCAGGGCGACGGCGTGGGTAAGATGCAACACGGGTCGGCTTGGTGGTTCAATGATACGAAGCGCGGCATGGAAGAGCAGATGCTTATGCTTGCCAGTCTGGGGGCCTTGGGGACCTTTATTGGGATGTTGACGGATTCGCGGTCTTTCCTCTCCTACCCTCGGCACGAATATTTCCGCCGGATTCTCTGTAATCTGATTGGGGATTTGGTGGAGAATGGGGAGTATCCGTGGGACAAGAAGGCGCTCGGGGCGCTGGTGGAGGATATTTCTTACCGCAACGCTGTGCGCTATTTCGGGTTTGATCTACCGCTGTAAACTTACATTGCCCCTGCCTTTGGCGGGGGCAATGCCGATAAAACAAAGGAGGTAACACACATATGCCGATGAAAATGGGATTTCGCTGGTTTGGCGAGGGGAACGATAGCATCAAGCTGGCGGATATTAAGCAGATTCCGGGTGTGAGCAGCATTGTCTGGTCGCTGCACCACAAGATGCCAGGTGAGACTTGGACGAAGGAAGAGATTGCGAAGGTGGCGGATCAGCTTGCGCCTTATGAGTTTGACATGGACGTGGTGGAGTCAGTCAATATTCACGACGACATTAAGACGGCGGGACCGGGTCGGGATCAGTATATTGCCAATTACATTGAGACGATCCGCAATCTCAGTGCGTTTGGGGTGAAGGTGATTTGCTATAACTTCATGCCGATCTTCGACTGGACGCGGACGGATTTGTATTTTGAGTTGGAAGACGGCTCGACCGCGCTGTATTATGAGAAGGCGAAAATCCAGGATGATCCGAAGCAGATGGCGGAGTATATTCTCAGCATGCAGAAGGATGGCATGACATTTCCGGGCTGGGAGCCGGGGCGGATGGCACGGTTGGATGAATTGTTTGCAGCTTATCGACCGGTGAGCAAGGAAGCGCTTTGGGCGAATTTGATCTACTTTTTGAAGGCGCTTATGCCTGTGTGTCGGGAATGTGGGATCAAGATGGCGATTCATCCGGATGATCCGCCCTGGGATATTTTTGGGCTTCCCCGTTTGATTATTGACGAGGCGGCGATTGATCGGCTGCTGACGGAGGTGGATGATCCGTACAATTGTTTGACGCTTTGCTCAGGGAGTTTCAGTGCGAATCCGGAGAATAATGTGGCGGATATGGTGCGGAAGCATTGCAGCCGGATTGCTTTTGCGCATATTCGGAATGTGCGGCATTATCCGAATGGGGACTTTTCGGAGGTTTCTCATCGGGACTGTGATGGGCACAGCGGGATTTTGGATATCGTCAAGGCGTATCACGACTGTGGATTTGAGGGGTACATTCGTCCGGATCATGGGCGGCATATTTGGGGAGAGCAGTGTCGGCCTGGATATGGGCTTTATGATCGCGGACTTGGGATCATGTATATGTGGGGCATCTGGGACATGCTCGATAAGCTCAAGGAGGAGCGGGAGAAGAAATGAAACTGACAGATTTATTGAATCCAGAGGGACCGAAGGCCGTTTGGGAGGAAAAGGGCTATGTCTTGCCCGCGTTTGATATTCAGGCGGTTCGGGAGAAGACATTCCACTCCCCTACTTGGGTTCACTTTGGAGCGGGAAATATTTTTCGCGCGTTTCCGGCAGCGGCTCTACAAGGGATATTGGAGAGCGGCGCGTATGATCGCGGCGTGATCGTGGCGGAGGGCTTTGATTATGAGATTATTGATCGGGCTTATCGGCCTTTTGATAATCTTTGTCTGCTTGTTACGCTGGGGGCGGACGGGTCGGTTGGGAGGCGTGTGATTGCCTCGGTGACTGAGAGTTTGAAAGCGGATGCGCAGTTTGAGAGTGATTGGGCGCGGCTTGTGGAGATTTTTGAAAATCCGTCGTTGCAGATGGTGAGCTTTACGGTTACGGAGAAGGGCTATGCTGTGCCGATCGAAGACCTTGCGCGGGGCTTTGCTCCTCGGACGACGATGGGGAAAATCGCTTGTTTGCTTTATCGGCGGTTTCTGGCGGGTGGTGCCCCTCTCACCTTGCAGAGCATGGACAATTGTAGTCACAATGGCGATGTGGTACGGGATGCTGTGGGCGCTTATGCCAAGGCTTGGGTCGAGGCGGGGCTGGTGCCGGAGGCGTTTTTGGCTTATCTCAGAGACAGCGTCACTTATCCTTGGAGCATGATAGATAAGATCACGCCGTTTCCGGATTCTGCGGTGCAGGCTTTGCTTTTGGCCGATGGATTCGAGGATGCGGAGACAATTGTGACGGAGAAGGGTGCGCGTACCGCCGCGTTTATCAATGCGGAGGAGACGGAGTATCTCGTCATTGAGGACAACTATCCGGCTGGGCGGCCTCCGCTTGAACTGGGCGGCGTTCTTTTTGCAGAGCGGGAGACGGTGGATAAGATTGAGAAGATGAAGGTTTGTACTTGTCTGAATCCGTTGCATACGGCGCTGGCAATTTTTGGTTGTCTGCTCGGATATACGCGGGTTTGTGAGGAGATGAAGGATGCGGACCTCGTGAAGCTGATTACGCATATGGGATATCGGGAAGCTATGCCTGTTGTGGTGGATCCGGGCGTGATTCGGCCGGAGGATTTTATTGCGGCGGTGATCGAGAAGCGGCTGCCGAATCCATTCTTGCCGGATGCGCCGCAGCGGATTGCGACGGATACTTCGCAGAAACTTCCGATCCGGTTTGGGGAGACGCTCAAGGCTTATGTGGCGCGGGGGTTGGATGTCGGCGCGTTGACACTGATTCCGCTGACGCTGGCGGCTTATGCGCGGTATTTGAAGGGGATTGATGATGCGGGGGCGGCGTTTACTCCCTCCCCCGACCCGAAGTTGGAGGAGCTTTCCGCTATCGTGGCGGGTCTTGCGGTGAATGCGGGTTCGCAGGATATGCGTGTTTTGCGAGAGTTGTATATGCGGAGCGATATCTTTGGGGTGGATCTGTATGCGGTCGGTCTGGGCGAGAAGGTTGAGGGTATGGTCGCCGAGCTCTATCGTGGCCCCGGTGCAGTAAGAGAGACTTTGCGGAAGTATTTGGATCGTGTTGGTTGATATCCCGCTCCCACTTGAAAATGTGAAAGCCTCGTATCGTTTTGATACGGGGCTTTTTCTTTCGGTAAAATTAGAATATGAGGCGTTTTCGATGGAATCGGCATAGGATGTGGGTATAGTGAATTGGTTTGGAGGGCAAAGCTTATGCGTGCGGACTTTCAGTTTGGTACTTGGGTTCCGTCTTTGCAGATTGGGAATGGTGTGATTCGAGGCCAATACGCAGATCAAACTGGGCATTGGACGAGAGTGGGGCATCAGATTTTCGTGAATGGATTTTTTAGGCTCAATTATGAGGAGGCGCAAGTGAATGAGGCGCTTCGTAGCAATACGACCGTGCAGGAAATTCGGATTGGGACTTTACCTTTTGAAGCCAACAGCGGCGCGTCGATTTTTCATTTGATGGTGTCGAACAACACTTTTATACGCGCTGATCGGCCGCGATTTCCTGGTGTCTCGGGTTCCTACGCGGAAACAGAAGTCTTGTCTGTGGGGGCGAGGAGTATTTGGGGGAATCCGCGGATGCGTGTTTTTGCGGATGAGCGTGCCATTGCAGGCGGTATGCCGATCGCAGTGGATTTATCTGTTGCGGAGTTGCGGCGTTCTACTTCCGGCGTGTTTACTGAAGTTCGCGTTTCTGGCGTTTATACGGCCTTTCCTGATTTGGCACGGACGGATCCTGTGAATACACCGCTACCGACCGTTACGCAGCCATCGCCGCCGATACCGATGACATATACAGTTCAGGCTGGGGATACGCTTTGGCTGTTGGCGCAACGGTTTGGCGCTAGTGTTGAGCGGCTCATGGAATGGAACGGTTTGACGCACACCGTGCTTCATATTGGGCAGACGCTACAGATACCACTCGTGACATAGCTACTGCTCCCTATCTCATTTGGCCTGCTCTGGTTCGTTTGGTCGACCGGTTATGGCGAGGATGACACAGAGGAGCATGAGGGAAATAGCGACGATTACGGCGCCCATTCCGGCAACCAGGCCGAAGCGATCGGACAGGATACCTGTTATGAGGGGCATGGAGATTGCGCCTACGCCGCTGGTTAACAGGATGACACCGAGGCTTTGCGGGTGGGTTTTGATGGTTTTGCTGATGTTTGCAATCGTGGTCGGATAGATAGCCGCCATGGAGAAACCTAGACCGGCGATGGCTATGGTGATGACGGTGAGATTTCTGGTTGCGAGGAGCAGGATGTAGAAGAGCGCGGTACCGATGGAGGTGCCGATCAGAATCCATTGTTTGGGGATTCTATCTCTAGAGAAGGCGACACTGAGGCGACCTGCTAGGATTACAAGCCAGAGGAGGGATGCGAGCATTTGCGCGTATTGCCGGGACATGATATCTGTGTTGACGAAGTAGGTTACGATCCAGCCGTTGACGGTGGCTTCTACGCAGAGGTAGAAAAACAGGATGCCGATGTTATACCAGAGCCATCTGTTTCTCAGAAATTGGTAGGATAGCTTTTCTTTTCGCTGTTCTTTCGTAGATTCGGCAATCTTTGCCCGCGAGAAAAAAAGGATGGCTGCTGTTACGAAGCCGATTATGATGAGGACCGCGAGTTTCCAGCCTTCGTCTCCCATGAGATTGGTGCTCCAGATGACTAGGAACGGGGCTGAGAGCGCGCCGATCGCGAAGACGCTGTGCAGGAGATTCAACGCTGCTGCGCTGCCGTTGGATACTTCGTTGACGATTGCGTTATTGAAATTGGAAATACTGCCGCGGCTGATGCCGGTGAAGAGAAAGCCGATGATGAGCCAGACGGGGTTGCCGGTAATTATAACAATGGTGAAGCCAACGATGACGAAGGTGCAGAGGAAGAGCAGGGCTTTTTTTCGCCCGAGGTAGAGCGGCAGGATGCCGGCGGAAAATCCGGCGATAAGCGCGCCGATCTGATGGGAGGACAGGAGCGCGCCGCTGATGGTGTTGCTCAGGCCATATTCCGCGCTGATGAGGGGCAAGAGGGAGCCCAACACCATACCGTATAGGCCGTTGGTTGCGAACATGAAGAAGCAACAGAACAATATGTATTTATTGGCTGGGTCAAGCTTTGCATAAAATGATTGGCTCATTCTGACATACCTCTATATCCATATGCTTTCAAACTTCGGATCGGGCTTTGACATGGAGACACAGGGGCGGCGGTTTGCCGGCCCCTGTGGATGGAAAGCGTCACGGGCGGTCCCATTTGCCTATTTTGGCAAGAAGTCTTCTCTGATGGGGGTGAAAATGTCTAGGAGGACGCTGTTATCCTCTAGGACTCTGGCACCGTGTTTTACGTTTGGTTCAAAATAGGCGGAGTCCCCGTCGGTTAGGATGAAGGGCTCGCTACCGTCTTCTTTGATGAACTCGAACTTACCTTTTTCCACATAGACGATCTGTTCATGGGGATGGGAATGCATACCGGGATCGTCGTTTTTCACGTGGAAGGTCATGTGTACCAGCATGAGAGTTCCGTCGTGGGCGAGGACGCGCCTGGTTATCTTCTCATTTGAGATGGGAATATAGGCGTCATGGTAAGAAAGTTTCATACAGAGCTCCCCTTCCCTATTATTTGGGTTGTCTGCCGATATAGGCTAGGATTCCGCCGTCTACGTAAAGGATGTGCCCGTTGACGAAATCGGACGCGGGGCTGGCGAGGAAGACGGCTGGGCCTGTTAGGTCTTCTACGCGGCCCCAGCGGTCCGCGGGGGTTTTGGAGACGATGAAGGCGTCGAACGGATGTCTGGACCCGTCCGCTTGGGGTTCGCGCAGGGGGGCGGTTTGGGGGGTTTCGATATAACCGGGGCCGAGGCCGTTGCATTGGATGTTGTATTGGCCGAACTCGCTGGCGATGTTTTTGGTGAGCATCTTCAGCCCGCCTTTGGAGGCGGCGTAGCCCGCGACTGTCTCGCGGCCGAGTTCGCTCATCATCGAGCAGATGTTGATGATTTTGCCCTGCCGTTTTTCCACCATCGCCGGGAGGACCGCTTGCGAAACGATGAAGGGGCCGTTTAGGTTTACGTCGATCACGCGGCGGAAGTCTTCGGGGGACATTTCGAGCATGGGGGTGCGCTGGATCATGCCGGCGTTGTTGACGAGGATATCGACCGCGCCGATATCTGTTGTGATTTGGGCTACCATGGCTTTGACGGCAGTTTCGTCTGTGACGTCGCAGACGTAGCCTTTGGCGTCTACGCCGGCTTCTTGGTAGGCGGTGATGGCCTTGTCTACTTCTTCTTGTTTTAAGCTGTTAAAGGCCACTTTGGCACCGGCTTCATGCAGGGCGCAGGCGATTCCAAATCCGATGCCGTGGACGGCCCCTGTGACGAGGGCGACCTTGCCTTTGAGCGAAAATGAGTTCATGCATACTCTCCTATCTGAGGTCGGATGCGGACATGGTGTCCATATCGGTGAAGGTTTGGTTTTCGCCGCCCATGGCCCAGATGAAGGCATAATTGGCGGTGCCGCAACCGGAGTGGATGCTCCAGCTCGGGGAGATGATGGCGTCGTAGTTTTGGATGACGAGGTGCCGGGTCTCTTTGGGTTCGCCCATGAAGTGGAAAACGGCTCCGTTTTCTGGGATGTCGAAGTAGGTATAGACTTCCATTCTGCGTTCGTGGGTGTGGGGCGGCATGGTGTTCCAGACGCTGCCTGGTTCTAAGATTGTGAGCCCCATCAGCAGTTGGCAGGTTTCGAGCACGGCGGGGTGGATGAATTGGTTGATGACGCGTTTGTTACTTGTCTCCGCGCTGCCCAGGGGATTCTTTGCGGCCTCTGCAATGGTGAGTAGGCGTGTCTCACAGGCTTTATGGGCGGGAGCGGAGACGCCGTAGAATTTGGCGGGTTCGCTTGGGTTGTCGCTCTGGAAGGTGACTTCTTGCGAGCCTTTGGTAATATAGATGCAGTCTCGCGGGCCTAGTTTGTAGGCTGTGCCGTCTACGGTGCATACGCCGGGACCGCCTAGGTTAAAGAAGCCCACCTCGCGCCGCTCTAAGAAATACTCGGTGCCGAAGTTGCTCATGACATTGATGCCTTTGTCGATGGGGAGCGCTTCTTTTACGGGCATAATACCTAGGACGACCATGCGGTCTACGTGGGAATAGACGGCGGACACTTGATCGGGCTGGTAGAGGTCCGTGATGAGAAACTCGTCTCGCAGTTCCTCCGTGGTGTAGCGGCGAACATCTTTTTGGTTGGCGGAATATCTGATATCCATTGATCCAAACCTCCTTTAAAATAGTATGTCTCGGATGAAATGAGAGGGGTGTGAAGTGTTTCACACCCCTTCTTATGCACGTAAAAGCGAGCTTTACGAGAGTAGGACGCCCGGCAGCCACATGGAAATCGCCGGGATATAGGTGATGAGCAAGAGGACTAGGATCATGACGAAATAGTAGGGCAAGAGCGGTTTGATTACGGCCTCGATGGTGGTTCGTCCGATGGAGCAGCCGACGAACAGGACGGTTCCTACCGGGGGCGTGATGAGGGAGATGCCCAGGTTCAACAGGAGGACAATACCGAACTGTACTGGGTGCATACCCGCGACTTGGGTGGCGACGGGTAAGAGGATGGGCGTCGTAATTAGGATCATGGGCGCCATGTCCATAACTAGGCCCAGGACGAGGAGGATGACATTGATGAGCAGGAGGATCACGAAGGGATTTTCAGAAAGTGTCAGGATGGCGTTTGTGGCCATATCGGGTACGCGCAAAATGGTCATCATGTAGCCGAAGGCTTGGGAGGCGGCGATGATGGCCATGACCATTGCTACGGTCCGGATGGATTTTTTCATGATGGGCCAGAATTGCCGGAGGGGGATCTCTCTGTAGACGAAGAATGTGACGATGAAGGCGTAGATAACCGCGATTACCGAGGCTTCTGTGGCGGTGAAGTACCCTGATGTGATGCCGCCGACGATGATGACGATGGTTAAGAGGCCCCAGAAGCTGTCGAAAAAGAGCTTTAGTGTTTGCCAGAGCGTGTATTTCTCGCCCTTGGGGTAGTTCTTTTTCACAGCGATTATGTACGATACGATCATGAGTCCGACGCCCAGCACCAGAGCGGGCATGATACCGGCTAGAAAGAGCGCGGCGATCGAGACGCCGCCGCCAGCGGCCATGGCGAAGATAATCATGTTGTGGCTGGGCGGGATCAAGAGGCCGACGATGGAGGAGGTAACGGTGTTTGCGGTGGCGAACTCTTTGTCATAGCCTTGCTTTTCCATCATGGGGATCATGATGGTGCCCAGCGCCGAGGTGTCCGCTACTACAGAGCCGGAGACGGTTCCGAAGAATTTGGACGAGAGCACGTTGACCATGGCCAGTCCGCCGCGGACACGGCCTACTAAGGCGTCGGCTAGGTCGATCATCCGCTTGCCGATGCCGCCTTGGCCCATGAGATTGCCGGCGATGATGAAGAAGGGGATGGCCATGAAGTTGAAGGGGCGGATTCCGCTGACTAGGCGTTGTACTACGATTGGGAATAGGCGCGTACCGTCTCCGAAATAGAAGGCGGAGGCGAAGGCTGAAAGGGCAAGGGCAAAGGCCACAGGGACTTTTAGCGCCATCAGGAAGGCAAAGCCGCCGATCAATATAAATACTGCAATCGGATCACTCATTGTGGCAGCTCCTTCCTGTTGACTAGTTGTCCTGCGATTTTACCCAGTGTTACCAAAATCATAAGGGCACCTGTGATCGGGACGACCGCATAGTGGGTGGCCGCGGGCATTCCTGTCGCGGGCAGTGCGGTGCCGAAGCTCAGCATTCTGGATGCAAACTGATAGCCGTATACCAGCAGGAGGATCGCGAGGGCTAATATCAGGAGATTGACAAGAATCTCTATCGCGAATTGCACTTTTCGGGGCAGTTTGTCGACAAACATTGTAATGCCGATATGCAGGTCTTCTTCGAGCCCGAGGACGATGCCGAGGAACACGAACCAGACCATAAAGGTCACGGCGACTTCTTCGCCCCAAATGGGCGGTCTTTCAAAAATTTGCCGCATGATAACCTGATAGAATACCACGGCAACCATCGCCAGCATTAGGAGGATGGTTACGACATCTAACGCCTTCCCCATGCCACCGATCAATTTTCTGTAGCTATTGTAGAGTTTCAACTAGGATTCTCCCCTTCTTACGGTGAATGGGTTTGGGGGGGATATCTCCCCCCCAAAGTCATGTAAGTCCGATTAGCTCTGGGCGGCGCGGATCATAGCGATGAGGTCTGCCACTTCTGGGAAGTCGTCCCAAATGGGCATGATTCTGTCTGTGAAGGCTTGGCGTTGTTCTGGGGTGAGGCGGACAACGTATGCGCCAGCGGCGACGGCTTCTGCCTCTGCCTCTACCTCAACTTGGGCCCACGCCGCACGTTGTGCGTATGCGCCTTCGATGGCGGCGTCTCTCAGGACTGCTTGTTGCGTCTCGCTCAGGCTTTCCCAAACTGCGAGGCTGATGACAACGGCCTCTGGCACTCTGGAGTGCTCGTTTTCTGTGAAGTAACGGGCGACTTCATGGTGGGAGAAGCTGGTGACATAGGATGGCCAGTTGTTCTCAGCGCCGTCTACCAGGCCGGTTTGGATTGCGGCATATACTTCAGCCGGGCCCATCGGTACGGGAACGCCGCCCATCAGTTCCATCAGACGGATCATGAGGGGGGATTCCTGCATACGGATTCTCAGGCCTTCCAGGTCTTCCGGGGTGTAGATGGGACGTACGGAGTTGTACAGGCTGCGGGCGCCCGCATCGTGCCAAGCGAGGATGTACATATCGTGCGCACGGAGCATGTCGGCGAAATAGGTGCCGATTTCTCCATCTAGAGCGGCGAACATGGCGTCACGGCCGTCCCATACGCCGGGAAGGAACAGAGCGTTGAAGTTCGGCTCGACGTTGGCAAGGATGGGGACCGGCAGGCGGATCATTTCGATGATGCCCATCTGTACTTGTGCCATAACTTCCATTTCGCTGCCGAGGACGCCGCCGGAGAACACTTCAATATTGAGTGTGCCGCCGCTGCGCTCATGTGCGAGTTCCGCAAACAGATGATGGCCGACATTAGCCGGGTGTCCGTCGCCGGAGTGGACTTCGGACAGTCTGAGGGTGAAGGTTTGGTCTGCCGGCGGGGCGGGGGTTTCTGCCGGTGCCGGAGTCGCGCCACCTGCGGGCGGTGCCGGAGTCGGGGTCGCTGTGGGTGCGGCTGGGGAGCAAGCCGCAAAGAGCAGAACACATACGATGAGAAGCGCTACTAATTTTCTTTTCATATTCATTTCCTCCTAAAAATCATTGCTTTAGAACAGGTAACTGAAACAACTCACAAATATAAAGGCTACTATGAACCTCTACTGCCGCTTCCACGCCCCTTTCCCTAAGCGATTCGATCTTGCAAATGGAGTTGCGATTTCTCAAGCAATGTTTCCGCATATCGGGAAACATGTCCACATATAAGGATAACACGGTTTTTTCGCCGTGTAAAGCTCTATTTGCTTTCGCGACGTGAATCAGTCGTTTCTTCTAAATTACAATGGAATTTTTTGACAAAGTGATTCCGTCAAACGCCATTGACAATGGGGGACGGTGCTAGTACAATCACTTCAAGCTCGAGATCTCGTATATACGGAAAGGAGGATGATCTTTTGAGCACGCAACACCAGCCTACATTGCGCGTACTTTCTATTTTGGAGATCATTTCGACCAACAATCAAGACTATACCCTTTCGGACCTGTCCCGGCATTTGGATATCCCTACCAGTACCTTGTCTCCGATTTTGCAGACCTTGCGGGAAGAGCGGTATTTGGGGTTCCAAGAGAATACGCGGAGCTATTCCCTCGGGACACGTCTGTTTGAGATTGGGAGCCGGGTGCAAAATTCGATTACTTACCAAAAGATATCCGGCATTTTAAGCGATGTCGTGCTGGCCTGTGGTGAAACCTGTCACTTTGCGGTATTGGATGGCGGAGAGGTCTTTTTTCTGTCTACGGTGGATTCCCCCCATCCAGTTCGTATGCAATGCGCAAGCGGAAGGAGAGTCCCGGCATATGCCACGGCTATTGGAAAGGCGCTTTTGAGAAATCGGTCTTTGGAGGAACTAAAGCACTTGTATCCCCAAGGACTCCGGCCGTTGACCGCGCGCACGATCACAGACTTCGAGCAATTACATGCGGCAGTGAACGGCAATGATATGTTCCTCTATGAATCTGAGGAATCTGCCGAGTCTATCTGCTGTATTGCTGTACCCATTTATCAGCGGGGCGCTGTGGTTGCGGCCAGCAGCGTTGCTACGCCGATTTTTCGCTATGATGCAGAAAAAAAGATGGCGATTGAAAGTGCGTTGAAGGAAGCGCGCATTCAGTTTGAACAAATTGCCCATTTCTTTACATTTTAATTGTACTGTGTGTCATGGAGGATTTGTTATGCAACCACTTACTCGTCAGAGTAAAGCCACGACTAGACCGGTCGTTGTGGCGCAGTTTGGGGAGGGGAATTTTCTCAGAGCCTTCGCCGACTATATGATTGATGTCGCAAATGAACAGGGCGTGTTTGACGGTTCTGTGGCAATCATCAAGCCCATCCCCTTTGGGTCTTTGGATGCGTTTCGGCGGCAGGGGAATGCTTATACTGTCATTCTACGCGGACTACAGGGCGGACAGAAGGTGGTGGAGCACCGTGTTGTGAACGCTGTTAGTGAAGTGATAGACCCGTTTGCCAATTACGAGGCTTATCTTAATCTCGCCCAACGTCCGGAGTTGCGGTTTGTGATTTCGAACACGACCGATGCGGGTATTGTCTATGACGAGACAGATCGGTTTGAGACAAAACCTGCGAACTCCTTTCCCGGTAAGTTGACGCAGTTTCTTTACGCTCGGTATACGCAGTTTGACGGGGCTTTGGACAAGGGGCTTATTCTCCTGCCGGTGGAACTCATTGACCAAAATGGCGCGAAGTTGAAGCAGTGTGTGGAGCGGTTGATTGACTTGTGGCAGTTGCCGCCTGCGTTTCTTCAATGGGTAGACACGGCTTGTATTTTCTGTAATTGCCTTGTGGACCGGATTGTCTCCGGTTACCCTGCCGCCGAGGCTGAGGCGTTGGAGCGGGATTTGTTGGGTTATCGGGATGCGCTCTTGGTCGTCGGGGAGCCGTTTGGACTCTGGGTGATTGAGAGTGATCGGCAGGCTGAGGTTCAAGAGGCTTTTCCCTTGGATCGGGCAGGGATGCCTGTGGTATTCACGGATGACCTTCGTCCATACCGGGAGCGGAAGGTGCGGATTTTGAACGGGGCGCACACATCGACCGTGCTGGGCGCCTTTTTGGCGGGGCTTAATACTGTTGGTGAGGCGATGGCGAATCCGGCCATGCGGGCATTTATGGAGCAGTGTATTTATCGTGAGATCGCGCCTACGGTTCCGCTGCCAGCCGACGAGGTGAAGGCTTTTGCCGACTCGGTGATGGAGCGGTTTGAGAACCCCTTTATTCGTCATGAGTTGCTCAGCATTTCACTGAACTCTGTTTCGAAGTGGAAGACGCGGATTTTGTCTACGCTGAAGGACAGTTTAGCCGCAAACGGGGTATTGCCTCCTTGTCTGACCTTTAGCCTTGCGGCGCTTATCGCTTTTTATCGTAGCGGGGAGCGCGGCGAGGGTTGTCTCGTCGGCAAGCGGGGAGCAGAGACTTATCCAATTCGGGATGATGCGCAGGTACTTGACTTTTTTGCCGCACATGCGGATGAGCCTGCTTCCGTCTTGGTTCCGGCGTTCCTCGGGAATGTCGCGTTTTGGGGCGAAGATTTAAACGCGCTCGGCGATATGACCGCCCGTGTGACAAAGTATCTTGAGACAATTGAACAAGAGGGTATGACCGCCGCAATGCAGGCGCTGGTCGAGTGAGGTGGGGCATATGAAGCTGCTCAAAATCCATCCGGCTGATACGGTGGTGGTGGCGCTCACTGCAATTGAGGCGGGTGAGGTTGTCTCGGTGGAGGGTGTGCCGCTCACGGTCGCTGAGCCGGTGGCTGCTGGCTATAAGGTTGCGCTTGTGCCTATTGCCGCGGGTGACGTCGTGGTGAAATATGGAAACCCCATCGGGCATGCTATCTGCGATATTATGCCGGGGCAGACTGTCCATGTCCACAACCTGAAGACGGGGCTTGAAAATCTGTTGGAATACAGCTACAATCCCCGGCATGCTCCTTTCTCTCCGGAGACGTCGGGTATATTTATGGGATATCGGCGCTCTGACGGCAAGGTGGGGATACGCAACGAGATCTGGATCGTACCGACGGTGGGCTGTGTGAATATTCAGGCCTCGTTACTCCAGAAGGCAGCGCAGGCGTTTGTGGCGGAGGAGATTGGCGGCGTATATGCTTTTCCTCACCCGTATGGCTGTTCGCAGCTCGGGGCGGACCATGAGAACACGCGCCGCGTGCTTGCGGGATTGATTCAGCATCCGAACGCCGGTGGCGTTTTAGTGCTAGGCCTTGGCTGTGAGAATAACTCTGTCGAAGATATGCGAGAAATGCTTGGGGCCTATGACCCTAATCGGGTGAAGTTTCTTGTCTGCCAGGATGTCTCTGATGAGTTGGAGGCTGGTCTTGGTCTTTTGCAGGAACTTATCGCGTTTGCCGGTCAAGCTCAGCGGGAGCCTGTGCCTATGAGTGAGTTGATCGTGGGGCTCAAATGCGGCGGGTCTGACGGATTTTCGGGGATTACGGCGAACCCGCTGGTGGGGGCGTTTACCGATCGGCTCATCTCGGAAGGTGGGTCAGCGATTTTGACCGAGGTGCCGGAAATGTTTGGGGCGGAGACGATTTTGATGAATCGTTGCCGGACTCCGGAGCTGTTCGATAAAACCGTTGCGCTCATCAATGACTTTAAGACTTATTTCATCGAGAGCGGGCAGGCGATTTATGAAAATCCTTCTCCGGGCAACAAGGCGGGTGGGATATCTACCTTGGAAGATAAGAGCTTGGGTTGTATTCAAAAGGGCGGTTGCTCTGATGTGACGGATGTCTTGGGCTATGCGGAGCCTGTGTGCATGAAAGGGCTTAATCTGCTTTCGGGTCCTGGGAATGATCTGGTTTCGATCAGTAATATGACGGCCAGTGGTGCGCATTTGATCCTGTTTACGACGGGTCTGGGTACGCCGTTTGGCGCGCCTGTGCCAACGGTGAAGATTTCTAGTAACACGGCTCTCTTCGAGAAGAAACGTGCTTGGATTGACTTTGATGCCGGGCCGCTGCTCAATGGGACGCCGATGGGCGAATTGCGGGATGAGCTCTATACGTTTGTCCGCGCCTTGGCCTCTGGGGAGTGTCGGTCTAAAAATGAGATGCTTGGCGCGCGGGAGTTTACTATTTTTAAGACTGGCGTGACATTATAGGCAAAAGAAACGTCTGCTTGCGCAGACGTTTCTTTTTTATTGGCTATTGAACGTGCGAGTTTTGGGCGATCCATTCTTCTCCGACGACTCTTACTACATGCGCATATGCGTGTCTGCCCCAAAGGCGGAGGTCTTCGGCGACTACGAAGGCTGGCAGTTCGCCATTTATGATCGGTAATACGCTTACGGCATTGGCGGTGAAGAGGGTGTTGCCGGCGAAATCTCTCATACATAATGTGGGTAGTACGTCTGCGTGCGTTAGCCGGATTTCGCCGTTTGGCTCTCTTACTATCTGTAGGCTCACTAACATACCGAACTGGGTTCTACCGAAGCTGGAATTGATCTGATCGGCGACGGAGGGTGGGGTTAGTCTGGTTTGATCGGCCAGGAAATTGCCGAGGGAGTAGATGATTAGGGCGCGCGTGCCGTCTTCGCGGTAGTGCCATTCTAGGGGCTGGACGGTGTGTGAGTGTTTTCCCATAATCACGTCTGCGCCTGCGTCGCTGAGGGCTCTGGCGATTTGGCGTTGCATCTCCGTGGGGGCGTCTACATATTCCGCGCCCCAGTGCAGGGCAACGATGACTACTTCCGCACCTGCTGCGCGCAGGGCGGCTATGTCGGCGGCCATCGCCGGGACGTCGTCCATGACATGGGAGCGGAAGCGGCGCACGGCCCAGGGGAGCGCATAGTCTGGGATGAGGAATTCCAGGCCGTTTGCAGAGTCGGTATAGGCGATGATTCCGACTTGGATGCCGTTTACATCGAGAATCGTGGGGGTGTTGAAGGCTTCTTCGTCCACACTCATTCCGGTGTGGCTGATGCCCGCGCGCTCGAAGCTGTACACGGTGTTGATGAGCCCGGTCCATCCTCTGTCGAAGGAGTGGTTGTTGGCGCTGATTAGGTGGTTGAAGCCTGCGTATTGCAAGGCTGGCAGGATTTCAAAGGGGACGTTGAACAACGGGAAGGTTGAAATGCCTTGGTTTCCGCCCAATGCGTCTACCGGGGTTTCCATGTTGATAATCGCGAGGTCGCCGTCTACAAAGGGACTGATGTCTCGCAGGTAGGGTTTGAAGTCATACATATTCTCCCCATATGCATTCTGACCGATCCAGGCGACGTCGACGATGCCGAAGCCGCTGTGCATCAGCACATCTCCGGCGAATTGGATTCTGATTTCAACTGGTTCTGGCTCAGGTTCCGGTTCTACGGGCGGAAGGTCGGCTTGGACGCCGGCCTCGGTATCCTCGCCCTGCGCCTGCGAAATACCGGGCGGGTTGCTGAGCGACGCGCTTGCGAGATCATCGCCCAGGCCGAGCACGGCCATGCTGACGGCGCCGATTGCCAAGGCCGCGAAAAGCAATAGGCTGATGACTCTTCTTGCAGTTTTATTGCTCGCTTCCGCTACGTGTTGACCGTCTTCGCTGCGGTGTGCGCCGCAATAGGGGCATCTGTATTTGAGTTCGGAATAAGTCCGGTCACAGTGCTTACAGGTTATTCTGGGTGTCTGGCTCATACGACCCCTCCCGTGTCTGATAGACGCATTGATTCGCTCTACTGCTTATTGTGCAACTGTAAGGCGTCTATTAAACATCTTGTATATATCGATTATAGCAAATCGCCATTTGCAAAACAAGGATTGGATATTTGGACGGTGCGCTTATGGCGTTCTAAAAATATCTCCCGGTCTTGCGTCTGGTCGCTCCAACAGGTGCCAAGGGCGCTCTGGTGATCGGCTGGTTGGGACGAAACAGTCCCTCTAGCCCGTTGGCGCTTTGCACCCAGCCCTGTCTGGCCGCGGCGCTGATATAGTCCTCCGCCCAATTCCCGGAAATATCGCTGAACTGGGGCGCCGCGCTTGAGGGAGTGATATTCATATAGCGCGCCACGATCACTATGAGTTCCGCGCGGGTAATCACGCGGCTTGGTTGGAATGTACCGTCCGGCAGGCCCTGGAAGCGAGGGCTTACATCTGCCATTTGCAGCACAATATCCGTACCCGGGGCTGCCACAATCGTGAGCGGGCGCGCTACGATTATCATATCTGCTACTATGTTGCCCTCTATGGTGGGGACGAGCGTTGTATCAACGATATTTCCGTCGGTTACGACGAGGTTGAACACCGTGCCAACGATCCCCTCCGTTGCTGTGCCGGATGGGTGGATGACGATCGTCTCTACAGTCCAATCATGGGCGATTACGTTGTGAAGCCGGTACCAATCGTCGTTGGCGAAGGGGCGCTGTCCGCCGCTTGCGTGTCTGGCACATCTGCTTGAGGCTGTACGAGCGCGACCGGGCTGACGGTTACAATCAAGAGTATGATTGATAAAAGAATGCAAAGACACTTTCTCATTGATCTACCTCAGTTGTTTCATCGATACCTGTCTATTTCCACTTTAAGGTTATAGTGTTATGTTGCCTTATTCAAATTTTGCCCGTCCTGCTAACTTTTGTCAAGTTTAATTCACATAAAACTCACGTAGATTTTACATATTTCGTTGGCGGGCAAGAGGAACTAGCTCCCAAAAATTGACAAGCACATCAGCCTATGCTACAATCGCAACAAAGTAAATAAGATGTATCACACGCCAAGGAAAATCTTGGCGAGATTGCGGAATAGGGTGAGAATCCCTGCGAGCGGGTCACTGTGATGCGGCATGGCGAGAGCCGTTGCCGATAAGTCAGATACGCTGTGATACATCTAAAAGTCCACTGGCTTCCCCGGACGGAGCGATGTGTTGTATATGCGTGTGTTTTGCACGTGTATGTTCTCACGTTTCGTCGCCATTCGACGGGGCGTGTTTTTCATTTTGGGGATTGAGAAAGGAATGGTAGTATGAGACAGACCAGAATTACGACGAGGTTGTTTGCCCTGTTACTTGCGCTGATTTTGGCGACGGGGGTATTCGTCCCTGCCGCGTTTGCGGAGGAGGCTGTTCCGTTTGCGGGGCCTACTTCGAACAGAGCGGTTGTAGATTCCGTGATTGGCAACTTTTCTACTACTACGCCATTACAATGGCACCAGCTGGTTATGCTCGCTACTGTAGGCGCTGATTTAGATGACTTTACCCTCCCCACCATTCCGGCTATGCCAGCGAATCTAACCATGTTTAATGCCTCCACTTGGGCCGAGCGCGCGATCAGTATGATCGCTATGGAGGAAGACCCGCGGAAGCATGGGGGGCGAGATATCATTGATGAATTAGTCTCCCTTATCAACCAAAATCATGCTGACCCCTTAAATGTCGCTGGCTGGGGCGCTTTCGTGAATGTGCGGATTTTTTACGCGCTCACTGCCGCAGATGCCTTAAATGAGATTAACACTGCTGTCCTTGATACGCTGTTGGATATGCAGGGAACTTCAGGGTATTTTGATATGTGGGGGTTTGGCACGGCATGGGGATACCCCACAGAAGACACCGCGTTGCTGATTACAATTTTACAGCCTTTTTCCGCCTCAGACCCCCGCGTTGCTGGCGCAATCGCGCAAGCGCGAGCCTTTCTCAAAACCCAGCAGCTTCCTTGCGGCGCTTTTGAAGCGATGGGCATGGGTGTTCCAGGTTGGGAAACAACCTCACATGTCATCCAAGCAATCGCCGCAATGGGGGAATGTCCGCTTGACTGGACGGTTGACGGCGATATAACCAGGACCCCGGTTCATGCGATGATGGAGTTTATTGCTCCCAACGGTACAATCATTGGCGGCGATCCGTGGCAAGGGTGGCTTGGTCTGGCCTCTATCGGTCTTGAGTCGAATATTTTTACCAACCTACAAAATCCGATCCCCTGGCCTACCGTTACTATTCCGCTTGAGAATGTGGATTTGACTGGTCTGCTCGCGGAAATTGCGCGGGCGGAGGGACGGACGCAGGCCAACTATACTGTCGCGACTTGGGCGGCGATGCAAACAGCTTTGACGGCGGCACGGAATGTCCGCGATATTGCCATTTTGCAAGGCCCGATTGACACGGCGACGAACAATTTGCGGACGGCAATCAATGCGCTTCAGCTTGCCACGGCTCCCCCTCCCCCTCCGGCGCGGGCTTCTATCAGCGTTACCGATCCAGGGGGGCCTGCTCTGTTTTCGGGGAGCTTTTACTTAGATCCCGGCGAGACGGCTTATAGCCTTCTGCACAGAACAGCGCTTGCGATTGGTTCGCGGTCTACGGCGATGGGCGTCTATGTGTACTCCATCGCCGGAGTCGCCGAGTTTGACGGCGGCCCGGGGTCTGGCTGGATGTTCCGGGTGAATGGTCAATTTCCCGCCACGTCTGCTGATACGCTTGTGTTACAAGCTGGAGACAGCGTTGCATGGCTGTTTACTCGCGACCTTGGTCATGATATCGGCGGCGGATTCGGCCCGCCTCCACCACCAGTCCCCGAAGCGTGGGACAACCCTTTTGCCGATGTCGCTTATTATAGCTGGTATTTCGACTATGTACGGTTTGTCTATGAGCAGGGACTGAAAGTCGGCACAGCGCCAGGGCAATTTTCGCCGCACACAAACCTCACGCGCGGCATGATCGTCACGATCTTGTGGCGGCTTGCGGAGGAGCCAACTGCGGCGGGCGATAGCGATTTCGGCGACGTAGCCTCCGGGCGCTGGTATTCGGATGCCATCGCTTGGGCGAGTGTAAACGGGATTGCCCAAGGCTTCGGTGACGGACGGTTCGGACCAGGCGACTATGTTACCCGCGAACAGCTTGCCGTGATTTTCAAAAACTTCGCGGCATATCAAGACCTTGAGATTACCAACGGTTCCTTCGTCGCCGATTTTCATGACGCGGATATGATATCCGGCTGGGCTGTTGACGCTATGCAATGGGCCAATGCAAACGGTCTTATCAACGGGCGGACACCGACAGCGATCGCGCCTGCCGGGAACGCTACCCGCGCGGAATCTGCGGCACTTTTGTACCGTTTCATTGAGAATATCGCAGGGGGCATGATTGATGCGTAGAGGTTTATCTGTTCTTCTGGCGATTGTACTGCTATTCGGTTTGTTTGCCGCGCCCGCAGTAGCGGCCGCCAGTTCTGAATTGGAAACCATCATCGCCGACACGGTGGAGTTTCTACTGCGAACCGTGTCTGAGCCGGAGGTCGGCTCGGTCGGCGGGGAATGGTTCGTACTTGGCCTTGCGCGGAGCGGTCAGCATGTACCAGATTCGTTTTTTGAGGCGTATCATAGGCGCGTCGAGCAGTATCTCAGAGCGCGTAATGGCGTTTTGGATGAGAGGCGGTTTTCGGAATATTCCCGCGTCATCCTCGGACTTACGGCGGCGGGATTTGATCCGCGCAATGTCGCGGGCTTTGACCTTACCGCACCGCTTGGCGATTTTGAGCGGACAATCTGGCAGGGCATTAACGGTCCGATTTTCGCCCTTCTGGCCCTAGACAGTTTGGGGTATTCCATTCCGGCAAATCAAGCTGCGCAAACACAGGCGACACGGGGGCTGTATATCGCGGAAATCTTACGACAACAGTTGCCGGACGGCGGATGGAATTTGGTTGGCACGACGGGCAACGCGGATATCACCGGGATGGCCCTGCAAGCGCTCGCGCGCTATCAGCACATCCCGGAAGTCCGAGCGGCTACGGAACGGGCGCTTTCGTTTCTATCGGGCATTCAGGATGCGAATGGCGGATTCCCTGGCGGGTTTTCGGCTGGCGCATCGACTGTTGAGAGTACCGTTCAAGTGCTCGTCGCTCTCGGTGAACTGGGGATTCCCATCGATGACCCCCGTTTCGTGAAACATGGCAACACGCTACTGGACAACCTCCTGAGTTTCCGAAATCCAGACGGCGGGTTTCGGCATTCGCATGCACAGTCTGCGACAAATCTCATGTCTACGGAACAGGCCTTATATGGTTTCGTCGCCGCCCAGCGTGCGATAGAGGGGAGAAATAGTCTGTATCAAATGTCCGACACAATCCGACGCTGCTCGTTCGCACCGTTTGAATCCATTGGATTGCCGGGCAAGCACCAGGATATCAGAAGGATGGAAGTCCTCGTCCCCGGCAGGACATTTGCCGACGCGCAACCCCATGCAAGCCGTCCGGCGATAGAGGCACTTGCCTCCCGTGGTATCATCACCGGCAGAAGCGAGACAGTGTTTGCCCCGGACGAAACCATGACCCGCGCCGAGTTTGCCGCGATTATCACCCGCGCCTTCGGCCTTCCGGCTCGGACTGCCTCTGTGTTTTACGATGTCCCCCCGAATCTGTGGTTTACCGCCCCGGTGGGGACTGCATTCTATTATGAGATCGTCAACGGCACCTCGGCGACAACGTTCCATCCGCACGGCACGATTACCAGACAAGAGGCCGCCGTCATGGTTGCTCGGGCAGCGCGACTTGCGGGGCTGGACACGACGCTTGGTGACGCGGAAGTCCAGAATATCTTGGCGCAGTTTGGCGATTCTCACACGGCAGCGCCTTGGGCGCGGAATGGACTTGCGTTTCTTTATCATGCGGGGATTTTAGACGATTTTGTGTCCAATATCCAGCCCACAACCGCGATTTTACGTGGCGAGATCGCAGAGATGCTCTACCGCTTGCTCGACAGAGCAAGTCTGTTGTAGGAGGTTCGCTATGCGACAGCATAAGTCAAAACTCATCGCGGCGGCTCTGATTCTGGTTATTCTAGCAGGCGCGTGGTTGTTAGGCGGAGGCCCCAGCCCGACGGAGCATATACCACTCGCCGCCGAAACTACACCGGGCACAGTAGCGGAAATCACGCCGTCCGAGCCGAACAGGCCAGAACCCACTCCTGCTGAATCGGCAGAAGATCGCTCGGACGAACCGCTAACAGACCTTACGCCCACATCGGTTCCGCTCCCAACGCCAACCGCTACGCCCTTACCTATGCCCCCCCCCGAACCAACTCCCGCACCTACTGAAGAGCCCCAGACCCCAGACGACGGCACATTTACTGTCACGCTGACTGTGCGGGCCGATACGCTTTTACAGCATATGCATCTGCTGGACAGCAACAAGCACGAACTTGTACCGGAGAGCGGCGTGATCTTCTCACAGACTGTCACAGTCTCCGAAGGCGAAAGTGCGTTCGATGTGCTCCAACGCGAGATGCGGAACGCAGGCATCCATATGGCCTCCCGCTTTACACCGATCCACAATTCAGCTTATGTCGAGGCAATTCATAATCTGTTTGAGTTCGATGCCGGTCCGCTGTCTGGTTGGATGTATCGCGTCAACGGCGTCTTCCCCGGCTTTGGCGCGTCGCAGTATATTCTGAGTCCGGGTGATGTGATCGAGTGGTTGTTCACCGTCGATCTCGGACGCGACATAGGAGGCGGGTTTGGTTGAGCAGAGACACATTCGGCAGCTTTCACCCAGTGGTGACTCTGTTGTACTTCACTCTGGTAATCGGCTTTTCCATGTTTTTCCTGCACCCGGTCAGTCTTGCCCTGTCGCTGATTTGCGCGTGCGTTTACGCTGGATATCTAAACGGCAAGCGGGCCGTGCGGCTGGGATTTTGGTTTTTATTGCCGATGGCACTATTCACCGCCGCGCTGAACCCCCTGTTCAATCACGCGGGGGCGACGATTTTGGCTTATCTGCCAAACGGCAACCCTGTGACACTCGAATCTATCTTATTCGGCCTTGCGGCGGCGGTGATGTTAGTCACAGTGATCTTGTGGTTCTCCTGCTTCAACGCCGTGATGACCAGTGACAAACTGATCTATTTGTTTGGTCGCGTCATTCCGGCGCTGTCGCTCGTCCTCGCAATGGCCCTGCGTTTTGTACCGCGCTTTCGGGCGCAGATCAAGGTGATCTCCGCCGCGCAGAAGGGGATTGGGCGGGATGTGACGAATGGGAATCTGCTCCAAAAGGCGCGACACGGGTTGAGAATCCTATCCATGCTCATCACATGGGCGCTGGAAAACGCAATTGAGACAGCGGATAGCATGAAGGCGCGCGGCTATGGCCTACCGGGCCGCACTGTCTTCTCCCTCTTCCGCTTCGATCGACGAAGCGGGTGGGCTATGGCGTACATTCTCCTCTGCGCCGTCGTTGTGATGGTCGGTGCGGCAACCGGCGCGTATCAATTCCGCTATTTCCCAACCATTCGAGGACAGTGGAGCGGCTTTGGAGCCATTGTAGTGTTTGGCGCACAGTTTGCCCTAGCTGGCTTCCCGCTTTTTGTAAATTGGAAGGAGGAATTGGTGTGGAGACGTATCGAATCGAACATCTGAGTTTTTCCTATCCTCAGCGTGAAACCGCAGCGCTCCGCGACGTCAGCCTAGACATTAAGCAGGGCGCGTTTGTTGTGCTGTGCGGACCGTCCGGCTGCGGCAAGACGACACTGCTGCGACAACTCAAACCATCCCTCGCTCCGCATGGCGTAACATCCGGCAATATCTGGTTTGAGGGTACGCCGCTTGACAAGCTCACTGCCCGTGACGCGGCGGCACAAATCGGCTTTGTGTGGCAGTCTCCGGAGAACCAAATCGTTACGGACAAGGTGTGGCACGAACTGGCCTTTGGGCTTGAAAGCCTTGGGTTGAGCACCGCAGAAATCCGTCTGCGCGTCGCAGAGATGGCGAGTTTTTTCGGCATTCAAGCGTGGTTTCATAAATCCGTGACAGAGCTTTCCGGCGGGCAGAAGCAGATTCTCGCGCTTGCGTCGATTATGACGATGCACCCTCGTGTGTTGATTCTCGATGAGCCGACGAGCCAGCTGGACCCCATAGCGGCGGGAGAGTTTCTTGCGATTATAGGAAAGATCAACCGCGAACTCGGTGTGACAGTGATTCTCACGGAGCACCGTCTGGAGGAAGTGTTCCCGCTCGCTACTCGCGCTATTGTGATGGAGCAAGGCAGAGTGATTGCAGACGGGTTGCCTAGTGAAGTTGGTCTTCAACTGCGCAGACAGAACCACAAGATGTTTGCCGCCATGCCCGTGCCAATGCGCGTATGGGCGGCATGTGCGGATGGAGAAAATTGCCCTGTCACCGTCCGCGACGGGGCGCAATGGTTGCGGCAAGCAGAGATATTGCACCCCATCGCCCCCGAACCGCCGCTTCCGGCGAACGTGACGCCTGCCATCACGCTTGACGAGATTTGGTTCCGGTATGAAAAATCTCTGCCGGATGTAGCCAAAGGTCTTACGTTCCGGGCAAACTACGGCGAGATTACGGCTATCCTCGGCGGCAACGGCACGGGAAAAACAACGACGCTGGCGCTGATTGCCGGACTGCACACGCCCTATCGCGGCAAGATTCATGCGGAAGCTGGGGTCTATATGTTACCACAAAATCCGCAATCCTTATTTGTGGCGAAAACTGTGCGAGAAGACTTGCTCGAAGTCGCCACTGGGCAAGCGCAACTCGCTACGATGGCGAAACTCTGCCGTTTGGAACGGTTGCTTGACTGTCATCCCTATGATCTGTCCGGGGGCGAACAGCAGCGGGCAGCTTTGGCAAAGGTGCTTTTGCTTAAGCCGAGGATTCTGCTGTTGGACGAACCAACAAAGGGACTAGATGCCGCGTATAAACAAGTATTCGCCGCTATTTTGCAAGGGCTTGCGGCAGAGAGAGTCGCCGTTATTCTAGTAAGCCACGATATCGAATTTTGTGCCGAATACGCTGATCGCTGCGCCCTGTTTTTCGACGGCGGTATCGTCACAGAAAATACGCCACGCGCATTTTTCAGCCGCAACAGCTTCTACACCACTAGTGCGAATCGTATGGCGCGCGAATTGCTACCTGAAGCGATCACCGCCAGAGATATCATCGGCGCGCTTGGCGGGACCTTGCCGCCAGCTCCGGATTTAGATGAACCGCAACCGCCACCCCCTACGGCAACACACAACGATTGCGGCGAGCCCTCTTCGACCTTTCAGCGGCCTCCGTTGTCCAAGCGCACTCTCACAGCAGCAGTTTTCATCCTGCTTACAATCCCTCTTACCATCTACATGGGGCTCTCTCTCTTTGATGACCGCAGATTTCACTTCATCTCCATGCTGATTTTGTTCCAAACCATGCTCCCCTTCATACTGGTGTTCGAGGGCCGCAAGCCCGGCGCGCGGGAACTGATTGTCCTCGCTGTCCTCTGCGCGATTGCAGTAGCGGGACGCACGGCATTTTTCATGCTGCCGCAGTTCAAGCCTGTCATCGCGGTGGTGATTATTGTGGGTGTCGCTTTCGGCGGCGAATCCGGCTTTCTCGTCGGTGCAATGACGGGATTTGTCAGCAATATGTTCTTTGGACAAGGGCCTTGGACGCCTTGGCAAATGTTCGCGCTCGGCATAATCGGGTTTTTGGCAGGGATTCTCTTTCATCAAGGTCTGCTTCGTCGGACACCGCTTTTTCTCGCGATATTTGGCGGACTGGCTACTTTTTTGATCTTCGGCGGCGTTATGAATCCTGCCAGTGTACTCATGTTCCAGCCCTATCCCACCTCTGAAATGTTCCTGCTCGCGTATTTGCGGGGAATTCCCTTCGATCTGATCCATGCCGCGGCAAGCGTGATCTTCCTGCTGATTCTCGCGCGGCCTATGCTTGAAAAATTGGATCGGATTAAGATAAAGTATGGATTGATTGATGCGACGAGAGCGAAGAGACTTTGAGCGGGACATCGTCATCGCCCAGTTGAAATTTGTTTTCGTCGAGCCAAATGACAAATCCGAACCCACCGCCTACCGGCACAGGGTTCGGATTATCATGGTTTGGTATGCGTGGTGATACAGTATTCCATAAAAAGCGGGAGTTTTTACAATACTGTAAAAACTCCCGTACTGGTGCGCGAGAAGGGACTTGAACCCATACGACACTAGGACACATGCACCTCAAGCATGCCTGTCTACCAATTCCAGCACTCGCGCAAATGAAAGGCAAGTGTCATTATAGCTAGAAACGGAGACTTTGTCAATGGGTGTCTCTCATTTTATGCGGGATTGTCTAATACACCCATAAATAGGGGGACTCCCGTCTCCAGATCGTAGATTACATAGAAGTAGGGCGTGTCGAAGGTCAACTCGATCAGGTTCATCGGAATGCTCATGCGCTCAATGCCGACCACCGTCACTGCGGCGGCTTCTGTGCCCTCTTCGTCTACCAGGAGGCGTACCTTTTGCCGCACGCTGGAGATGCGCAGGCGCTCGTCTTCTTCGAGCAGGCCGGAGAGGTCTGCAAAGTCGCCGAAAACTTCTTCCAGGCCCATCGCTTTGAGCAGATCATTGAGCAGGAGTTCGAACTCAAGGTCAAGCCGGGGCATGCGGACTTGGACGCTGTCCTCTTGGTTGAGACTCGCGATGATGGTTCTAATATTTTGAGTTGCCGCGAACTCTCGCACAAGGGTGCCGTCTGTGGGACGAACAAGGAGGAGGCCGAGGCGTCCGTCGTCGTAGGGCAGCATGACGGCCTCGAAGGTGTCTGTCACGGAGACGGCGAGACTCTGCGTACCGGTGAAGAGGAATGGCACTTCGACTGGGTTGCCGGTCGCGGGGTGGAACTCAGCCAGGAGTTCCGTCATCGGATTCATATTCTGTGCCCATTTTGCGGAGAAGTAAAGCGTGTTGATGAGGAGCATGACTTCATCTCTGCTGATGGAGTCGATCATCTCTTCGATCAGACCTTCAGTGCGTTCGGCGATCCAGGCATTTATCTCGTCGACTGTCGCTTGGGACGCGAAGTCTCTCGTGTGGGCCGGAGCGTCGAAATAAGTGCGCATAGCCTCGGCGAAGGCTGAGGCTATGGTAAAGCCGTCCGCGGTCCAGATGGAGCCGGCGATGCTGAGATCTGTACTGCCCGAAGTGTTCTTAAGCGCGGCGCTGAGGGCGCGGAGTTCCGCCGCTAGAGCCTCCGGGTCCAGGCCGAGAACCGCCTCAAACTCTGCTCGCGTGTCTCCGCGTGTGCCGAGCGCTACCATGGCCAGGGCGTAATAGGCCGACAGGGGCGAGATCACCGGGTTCTCCTCCCCTGCCAATAGAACTTCGCGGAAGAGGGCTTCGGAGAAGCGGAAGATGGCCTCGTCGATTGTTCCGGTCGACGCCGTGGGTAGGGGTTCTGGCTCTGTCGTGGGTTCTGCGGCGGGCGGCGGTGTTGGCGTCTGGGGCGGCGGGGCCGCTTGGCCGGCGCAGGCAGACAGGAGTCCGGCGAGTAGGGCTGTCATGACGAGCAGAGCGAGTAGGCGTTTTTTCATGTTTATCTCCTCTTGTTGGGTGGGGTGCTATGTGTCATATGTGGTGGAAACTGCTTATTTTATGCACTCTAAATTCTCTCGCTTTGGATCCTAAGATGATAGAAATACTGTAGCCACTCTGGCAAATCAGCCACGGACGGCTTGATTTTTTTTCAAAGTACGCTTGCCAACTCGTCTATCCATTATCGCAAGCATACGGACAAGCCCGTCTTCAGATTCTAAAGATTCAGAAATACTGTTTGATAAAAATTCATCCAATGCAGACCCAAAATCACCAGGGGCGTATAGTCCTTGCTCGCTAGATTCTTTTTTCACTTCTTGATGAAGTTCGGCATAACTTTTATCGCTTCCAGCGTTTTTACGCCTAGATACTTCCGCATACCCTTTATCTTCAACTATAAAAGACATATTAACAATTTCTTTTTCATCTACAAGTATACAAACTCGTCCATATCCATCATGTGCTTTTCTATATCTGGTAGCAAAATATCGTACTCGGTCTTTTAGCGCGTCACATATCAAATCCTGCTCCAATATTTTGCGAATCTCTGCCCAATGTCTTCGTGTAGGCATAGCAAATACCTTCCAAATATAAATTCGATGCGCTGCACAAGTGAATGCTCAAACCGCCGTGGTGCCGCACCTCACGAGCAGATACTTTCCCTTCATCTTTATCATATTTGACGAAAAAAGTCAACGAAAGTTCCACGAGAAATCGCTTGACAGTTTGCATCGTTTGCATTATAATAAATCATGCAAAGGGGGTGGCACTATGCTGCTTGCATTAGACTTCTCGGGAGATCTTCCTATTTATCAGCAACTCCGCAACCAGATTGTCTTGGGTATTGCCGCGGGTGAGCTTCGTCCGGGCGAGAAATTGCCTACAATACGGTCCCTTGCCAATGAGCTGGGGATCAACATGATGACGGCTTCGAAAGCCTATCAGATGCTCAAACAGGAGGGCTATATCGCCTCTGACCGCCGCAACGGAGCCTGGGTGGCCTTGACGACGAACGAAGGCGCGGCTCTTACTCGTCTGGAAGACGCTTTGCGGCTTATCATAGCTGAGGCTAGGGTGTCCGGTATTGACGAAGACACGGTGGCAAAACTCTGCCGTAAACTCTATCACGAAGGCGAGGTATAGGTCCATGGATATGGTTATGACGCTCATTTTAGGGGGGACTTTGCTCATCACATTGGTTCCCATGTACTTCTTTTTTGCCAATAATCGGCTCCCTAAAAAGAACATTATCCTCGGGGTTACGGTACCTTATGCGCACCATAACGCACCCGAAATCGGGGCTGTTGGGGCCGTTTATTTGAACCGACTTCGCCTGGTTACCGCTGTATCGGCGGTATTTGGACTTTCGATGTTTTTCTTGCCCTTCTGGTCTATTCAGATCTTTATCCTCATGACTGTGCTGCTGTTTTTCATCCTCGGCACGGGGCTCGTGTTTATTCAGGCCAATCGGGCTTTGGCGGCGCTCAAGCAACAGTCTGGCTGGCAGGATGAGCGCAAGACGGTGCCTTCCATGGCGGACCTCAAGGCGATGGAGGAGAAGAGCCGTCCAATGCCTCGGCTCGCGTTTTTGCTGCCTGCGCTGGTCGCTGCGATTCCGCTGGCGCCGATGGTGCAGCAGATCATTGCGGGGACTTTTGAGGGCGGACAGGTGCTCGGCTATGTCGTTACGGTGATTTGGATTCCGCTGTTTTTTGTTCTGGGTGAGGCGATTCGGCGGCAGAATGCGGAGATCGTCGGAACGGTCAGTGATTTCAATGTGATCCTTACGCGTATCCGGCGGCGGGAGTATCTGCGCATGATGGTGCTCTCGGCTTGGCTGCTTGCGGTCTGCGGGCTTGGCATTTGGTTTATCACGGCGGTATCGGAGTTCCTCTTCCTCGGCGTGATCTGCGCCCTGGCGCTCGTGGTGGTAGCCTATTCATTTAAGGCCGAGTTTGCTGTGCGGCGGGCGCAGGAGAAGTTTACGCAACTTGTCGGAGATACCTTGGCGGTAGACGATGACCAGTATTGGCTTTGGGGCATGTTCTATTTCAACAAGAACGACAGCCGCATCCTCATGAAGGACCGCATCGGCATGAACATGACGATGAACCTGGGCCGCCCGATCGGGATGATTTGCATGGCGCTCTCGGGCATCCTTCTCCTCGCCATGCCGCTCATCGGCGTTTGGGCGATCGCGCAGGAGTTTAGCCCGATCCGCTATGAGGTCGAGGGCAATACGGTGATCGTGACGCATGTGACCACCAGGCGGTTTGACCTCGGTGACAACTTTACGTCTGAGTTGATCTCTACCCTGCCTGGCGGCACGCGGACGATGGGCACGTCGATCGGCACGTTTCGGAGCGGTCATTTCCAGCTCGCAGGCGGCATCGGCTCCGCGTTTCTGCTGCTCCATACGGATGAGACGCCCTTTGTCGTGCTGCGCACGGAGGCTGGACAGACCTTGATTTTTAACTTTGATCCGGTATTTGAGCCGCTTTTGCGGGAGTCTCTCCAGCCCTCGGTCCGCTATTGCGGCAGCTGATATGATAATTCGCGCGGAGAGGCCGGCGGATTACGCGGAGGTGTATCGGCTTGTCCGAACAGCTTTCGCCACGGTCTGCCGGGACGGAGCGGAGCCGGATGAGCAGGACTACTTAGAGGAGCTGCGGGGGAAGGATGCGTTTATCCCGGAGTTATCTCTAGTTGCAGAGCTGGACGACGGGACGCTTGTTGGGCAGATTGTGTTGTACAAAACCGCGATTACTACGCCGGAGGGGGAGCTAACTGAGCTCCTCCTCTCCCCTATTTGTGTGCATCCGGACTATGTTCGGCGCGGCATTGCGCGGACAATGGTTGCGGAGGCTTTGCGCGTTGCGAGGGGGCTTGGGTTTCGGGCGGTGTTTCTTTGCGGAGACTCGGAGATATATGGGCGGCTGGGGTTTCTGCCGTCTTATCGGTATGGGATTTTTCATCAGGAGGACGCGTCCCTTACGGCGGAATGGAGCATGGTGCGGGAGTTATATCCGGGGGCCTTGGATGGGGTGCGCGGGGTTGTGGATACGGTGTAGAGGGCCGTCGTGGGGCGTGATTGTAGGGGCAGCCCACGGACGGTGAAGTGTCGCTTGCGTTCGTTATGCCAAAAACTGAATAGCCACAGGTTGTTTTTAAGCGGGTATCTTCGTCTTTTGCGGAGTATAGCCGCTTTTTTGTAGAACTTAGTCTTGACTATATATATATATATATAATTATTCGGTACGTTAAAACAAGAAAAATGGAGGCAAGGACATGAACATATCCTGCAAATCATGCGGTGCAGAAACTAGACAAGAAGATAAATTTTGCAGAGGATGCGGCGGGGCTATTGTCCGGGAGCCGGCGGAGCAATTTTGCACCAAATGCGGCACCCGTGTCGCAAGTGACGCGAACTTCTGCGCAAATTGCGGCACGAAGGCGGGAGATGCGCCACAGTCTGCGCATACGCAACACTCTGCTACGTTTCAGGAGGAACTCATACCCATAAATCCGGAGCGCCCACTTGATTCTGTTTTGCCTGGTGAGCATGTCCTGCTCCAAGAACATGCGTCTGAAGAAAACGGCAAGCTCGGCCGATCGTTCAAAGCGCTTGATGTCGGGGTCGGAATGTTAACATTAACGACACAGCGCCTTGTTTGGAAATTGCAAACGATTACAGTGACGGGAGCTCTTTTCAAGAAGACTCCCACGTGGGAGAAGGATGTCACACTTTATTTGAAGGACGTTGCAGCGATCGTTCGTAAAGATTACAATATTGACGAAGGCAACCCGGTCGGGTTGCCCGGTTTTCAGATTGCACTAAGAAACGGAAGTTTTCACGACTTTTGGTTTGGAGAAGAAGAACATATGCCGGGTCCGGAAGCATGTGGTCAAATTGCAGACCGCTTCGTAGCCTATGTGCAAAGATTAGCAAATTTGTAATACAGGCTCAACCCAAACTCTAAGAGAATGCTCAGAAAGGACAAACCATGAACCTATCCTGCAAATCATGCGGCACAGAAGTCGATTCTGGGGATCAATTTTGCGCCGGTTGCGGCAAGGCTGTCGAAAAAGAGCCGCCCGCAAAATTCTGCACCAATTGCGGCGGCGCGTTTGCGGATGACGCAAAGTTTTGTGTGAAATGCGGCGCACAAATGGGCATCCCGGTACAGCCAGCACAGTCTCAACCAACGCGTCCAACGCAAGCATCGCAGGCGCGGCCAACACGTCCGGTACAACCTGTGCAGCCGCCACAGCCGAAAGCATCCAAACGAGAGCCTGTATTCACAGATACAGCGTCATCCTCTGTCGTAAAAGGCGTATCCATTGGCAGGAAAATAGGTGCGGCGCTATTATTTGGGTTCGCTGCACTTACAGCATTTTTCGGTCTGATGGAGGAAGCCAGATATGAAGGAATTCCTCTCATCAACATTGGCATTGCTGTCGTGGTGATTGCGGTAGGCCTTGCGGTTCTGAAACGCAAAGCAGAAACGACCATGCTTTTAGCTGGTGCTGGCATCATCCTGAGCGGCATTGGCGCCATCCTTTATGGCAGTGCAATGAATCGAAGTTTTGAGGCATTTCTGCAATATGGCCCTAATTCCGGAGATCCAGCCACGACTTTCGGTATTGTACTTGCTTTTGCGGGCGTTGTAGTTCTTGCCCTGCGCTTTTGGAAGGCCCATCGACGCCCCTAGCAAAACTGCCGCCATTCTACCAAAACAGATTTTGAGTATGATTCATAGATGCTAGTTTGTAAAATAAGTATTTTTTACTGTTGCACCGAACCGACAAAGCGGAGACTTCTGGCGGCTTTGGCAAAAGGGCTAAATGGGTAAAAGAAACTCCACCGCCGGGTAGGCGGTGGAGTTTTGTCTGGATAGACCTACTGATAAAACGCCGGGAATTTTTTCATGGAGCGCCAGGCTTCGGGGTCGTGGCCGGTTACGATCTGGACGCCGCGCTTTTGGAGGTCTTGGAAGCGCTTGAGCGTATTTGTGTAGGCCGAATTGTCACAGGCGAGGCCGGAGAGTTTGAGGTCAGTCAGGTTTTCTACGGTGTAGCAGGCGTCTGCGGCTAAGAGCATGGGGCCGGACTCTTCCAGATTGACCTGCACGGATTGATGGCCGGGGGTGTGGCCCGGGGTGTAGTGGATGATGATTTTTCCGTCGTCGAAGAGATCATATTTATGGTCGTTCCAGCCATCGAGCAGTAGCCAGTTGACATCTCGGTCGAAGTCTTCCCGCAGATAGGCGAGTTTCATGAAGGGGTCTGGCATGTAGGCGTATTGGAGTTCTTGGCGTTGGAGCACATATGTGGCGTTCGGGAAGAGGCCGATGCCGCCTGAGTGGTCAAAATGGAGATGGGAACAGATGTGGTAGACGATCTCTTCCGGTTTTACGCCGGCTTTTTCCAGCGCGTCTAACACGTAGCCGTCGCCGAAATCGGCGGGGTGGTAGGCGTCGAAAATTACTTTGGGCAGGGCGGCTTTGGCGTCTTCTATCGTTTTTTTGTTATGCCCGGAATCGAACAGCACGTAGCCTTTTTCGTGTTTGATTAAGAAGTATGGAACGGGCACATCGAACTTTGTTCCAGCAGTTCCAGCGACGAAGGCACCCTTGTCACTGTAGAGCACACCACATTGGAAAACATATAGCCGCATTGTAACAACTCCTCTTCTATTTTGTTCGAGCGTGAAGCGTATGAATTTTATCACAATCGAATAAATCTGTCAATCAATGCGTCATTTCATCGCGCATTTTCCACAAAATCCTCTTAAAAATGAAAAAGCCCAGCACACCTTGTAGATGTGCTGGGCTTTTTTGCGGATTTAGCGGACAAACAGCCAAAGCATTACGGGCATCATGCTGACTACGCCGACAATACGACAGGTGTGCATCAGGATAATTCTGGGGACATCTAGACCCATTTCTTCTGCGAGGATCCCCATTTCTACCATGCCGCCGGGGATGCTGGCGAAGAGGCAGGAGGTCCGGTCCATCGTGGAGAAGCGGCGGAGGAGCCAGGAAACGCCGAAGGCCACGACAAATACCTGCACCAGGATGATCGCCATGGGGCCGGGCAGGGTGCGGATGTATTCTACGGCTTGGAGGGTGATTTGGCTGCCTAAGAAACAGCCCGCGAAGACTTGGACGCCGATTCTGGCCTTTTTGGGGAACAACGCCAGTTGCGCGCCTGCGCCGAATATGACCGTGGCTGTGACGGAGCCGATTAGAGCGCCCGCCGGAACGCCCGCAGCTCTTGCGAGGAACGCGCCTGTGCCGGCGACCAGGACGGTGAGGAAAATTCGGAGGGCTTTCCGCTTGGTCGATAGGCATGGTTTTGCGGTTGTGGGCACATTGATCGGGCAAGGCGGTTTTTCGGCTTCGTTTTCTTTGTGTTTCCGGAGCATGGTGCGGCGGATGGCGAAGGGGAAGAAGAGCACAACGAAGCCGAAGCGGAACACATGTAACATTGCGACTTGGCGGGTGTCGGCACCGAAGTCTACGGCAATCAGGGCAAGGTCTGACATACCCCCGGGGGCGGTGACGAAGAGGGCCGTGGTGAGGTCTAGAGTGGTGAAACGGTGGACGATGAAGGCGAAGAGGACATTGAGGGTCAGCATCGCGCCGAGCAGGATGAGGACGGATTTGAACATGCGGCGCAACATAATAATGTCGGTGCGGGTGAAGGTCAGACCGATGAGGATGCCTGAGAATACCTGGACGACAAATCGGAGGTTGAGCGGGTAGGCCTGCTCGATTCCGGTGACCATATTGAGCGCAACGACAGAAACCATGGCGCCCAAAAGCGCCCCGGCCGGGACTTTGCATTTTCTCGCGAGCAGTCCACCGATCAAACCGACGAGGTGGAGCAGGAGCAGATATAGCATGGGATGTCCTCGATCACATAGAGTGGGAGTTAGGTTGTTCCAGGTAAGGGCGGCCATTGGCCGTCTGCGAACGCGCGATGCGCGCCCCTGCGGAATGCGGCTATTTTTTTCGCAGGTTCCAGCCGCAGGCGGGGCAGAGGGGGTGGGCCGTCAGCGGGACCTTCATGTTGAGTTTATGATCGCAATTGGGGCAGCGATACAGATTCTTCTCCAGTACAAAAGCGCTTGCGATCATACACACGGTTACGAATATGTTGCCCATCGCAAAAAACACGATGCCCGCAAAAACCGCGCTCATACAAATGATTTTTACGACCCCCGGAGCCGGTCTTGCTCGGCCACTTCTCATACTTTTTCCTCCTGAATCCGTGATTTGTCCAGATAGTATACCACAGCCACGTTTCAATGGCTAGGCGGCGGCACGTATCAGGTGCCGCCGCCCAAATGATGTAGTTACCGGTCGATCTGCTTACCGGAGCAGGGTTACGAAGATACCCGCGAAAATCGCCGAGCCGACGGTACTCGCTACGATCGGGCCCATGGCGTGCATGAGGAGGTGGTTTTGCGGGTTGTATTCTTGACCAACGCTCTGAGACACACGCGCCGCCATCGGCATGGCAGAGACGCCGGAGTTGCCGATGAGGGGGTTGATCTTGCCGCCTGTGAGCTTGCAGAGGAGTTTTGCCATGAGCACGCCGCCGACGGTGCCGAAGACGAAGGCGAGGAGGCCGAGTACGGTGATGATGAGCGTTGTCGGGGTCAAGAAGGCCTCTGCTGTCGCGGAAGCGCCGAGCGCGAGCGCGAGGATCAAAGTCAGGATGTTGAGGAACTCATTTTGCAGGGTTTGGGAATAGCGCTCTGTCACGCCGCATTCGCGGATCAGGTTGCCGAGGAGGAGCATGCCGAGGAGCGCGCCCGCGGCGGGAACCAGCAAAATGATGACAACTGTCATGACGATGGGGAATACGATCTTTTGCGTCTTCGTCACTTGCTTGGGCGGGGGCATCACGATGATGCGCTCTTCGTGTGTGGTCAAGGCGCGCATAATGGGGGGCTGGATCAGCGGGACGAGCGCCATGTAAGAGTACGCGGCGATCGCGATGGCTGGCAGCAAATGAGGCGCGAGGGCCGCCGAGGTGAAGATGGCGGTCGGGCCGTCTGAGCTGCCGATGATGGCGATGGCCGCGGCTTCTCCCGGGCCGAATCCGGCGAAACCGGGGATCAAGCTGGTGGCCTGTGCAAGGAAGAATGCCATGATGATACCGAGCTGGCCGCCGATGCCGATGAACACGGTCTTTTTGTTGGAGATCAGCGGGCCGAAGTCGGTCAGAGCGCCGATGCAGAGGAAGATCAACGGCGGAAGGATGATGAGATGGATGCCCTGATACATGAAATTGAGCAGGTACCCCTCGTCATGGGCGGAAAGGTTTGCGAAGGGCAGGTTGGCCAGGATCATACCAAAGGCCATCGGGACGAGGAGGAGAGACTCCTTCTTTTTTACGATTCCAATATAGAGGAATAGGAACCCGATACCGATCATAAGCGCCCGCGGTGGCGTCATTCCCACGAAGCCCATTGTTCCAATAAACTCACGAAACATGATTACATCTCCTTGCGCAATTGCAAATTATTGATAGAACCGTTCGTCCTTAGCCGATGGTGAACAGGACTTTTGCGGTGTCTACCGTTTCCCCTTTGGTCACACAGACGCTGGTGATTGTTCCAGCGACAGGCGCGGCGATCTCGTTTTCCATTTTCATGGCTTCCAAAATGCAGAGCGCTTGGTTTTGTGTGACTGCGTCGCCTACCGCTACATTAATCGAGAGGATCTTGCCCGGCATGGGGGCTTCTACTTTTGCGCCGCCGCCAGCGACGGGAGCGGCAGCCGGTGCCACAGGTGCGGCGGCTGGTGTCGGAGCCGCGACGGGGGCTGCAACAGGCGCAGGCGCCGCGACTGGTGTGGGTGCTGCCACCGGAGCCGGTGCTACTGTTCGAACAACGGGGCCTCCCCGGTTTTCTTCTACTTGGACTTGGAATGTTTTTCCGTTGACGGTTATGTTATAGCTTTTCATAGTGATCCTCCCTATTATTTATCTTGTTCGTAGGCGGCGATGGCGGCGGTGATGACTGCCGCGAGTTCTTCGTCCATCTCTTGGGTCGCGCTTGCCGTGACTTGGCCAGCGGCGAGCGGTTGATATGCTGATTGGATTTGTTGGTTGGCGAGCCGGTCTACCTTTGCCACGAGCTTTGCAAACAGGAGTACATGACACAGGAGCAGCACGGCGATGGTGCCGAGCAGTATGCCGAACAGCACTACGGTGAGGTCATAACAAAACACTTGCTTCCCTGCCTCTCTTTTCGTTATTTGGCGTCTTGCGCTTCGCGGAATTTGAAGAACTCTTCCGCGACTTGCGGGAACATGACGTAGCTCAGGACATCTTCCGGCTGGCGGATGTAGTCTTTGATCTTCTCCTCCGCCTCCGCGAGCGCGGGTTTTGCGAGTTGGGAGGGCGGGACGGTGATGGGCTCTTCGTCTCCAATGATCTTCTTGCGAATCTCATCTGAGATGGGCACGGCGGTTCTGCCGTATTTGCCGCGGACGAGGTCTTTGGTTTCGTTTGGGACCATCTTGTAGCGTTCGCCGAGGAGCACATTGAGCGTGGCCTGGGTGCCGACGATTTGGCTCGATGGGGTGACCAGCGGGACATAGCCGAGGTCTGCTCGGACACGGGGGACTTCTTGCAGGACCTCTTCAAATCTGTGTTCCGCGTTTTGCTGCTTGAGTTGGGACACGAGGTTGGAGAGCATACCGCCGGGAACTTGGTATTCGAAAGTTTCCACGTCTACGCCGAGCATTTTCGGGCTCAGGAGGCCAGAATCGATGGCCTGTTCTCGTATCGGACGGAAATAGCGGGCGATTTCGAGGAGGGTCGCTTGGTCGAGGTCTGTGCTGTAGCCAAGACCGGTCAGCGCCGCGTTCATCACCTCTGTCGCCGGCTGGGAGGTGCCGAGCGCGAAGGGTGACGACGCGGTGCTGAGAATGTCAACGCCTGCTTCCACGGCTTTGAGGTAGACCATGTCCGCCATGCCGCTGGTGCAGTGGGTGTGAATCTCGATGGGGACGCTGCAGACCTCTTTGATGCCTTTCACGAGGTCGTACGCGTCGGCTGGGACTAAGATACCCGCCATGTCTTTGATTGCAATGGAATCTGCGCCCATGTTTTCGAACTCTTTGGCAAGATTCACGTAGTATTCGATGGTATGTACTTCGCTGGTGGTGTAGCTGAGGGCGAGCTGAGCGTGTCCGCCGTATTTCTTGACGGCGTTGACGGAGGATTCGAGGTTTCTCGTGTCATTGAGCGCGTCGAAGATACGGACGATGTCGATGCCGTTTGCGATGGCGAGTTCGAGGAAACGGTCTACCACTTCATCATGATAGCCTTTGTAACCGAGCATGTTTTGCCCGCGGAACAGCATTTGGAGTTTGGTGTTTTTGAAATGCCGTTTGAGCGTGCGCAGTCTTTCCCAGGGGTCTTCATTGAGGAAGCGCATTGCGGCGTCGAACGTGGCGCCGCCCCAGACTTCGACGGCGTGGAAGCCGGCGCGGTCCATGGTGTCTAGGATGGGGACCATGTCTTCTGTCTTCATTCGGGTGGCGATGAGGCATTGCTGCCCGTCCCGCAGGGTGGTTTCTACGAACTTTACTTTCTGCCCGCCAGTATTGCTGGCCAGCCGTGCCGGGACCGGTTGCCCGCCGGCAGAATCAACTTCTACGCGATAGGCAACACCGTTAACATGGACGATATATCCCATAGTTCCCCTTCTTTCCTTGTCGCTCAAATGCTCAATCAGACGAACGTCATTGATAATGTATCCATTATTGATTTGATATATTATATCGCTTTTCCTATCGTTTGTCAATCCTCCCTCCCGCTTTTCGTCATTGTGGCCAGGGATTGACTTTTTCAATCGAATTGGATACAATAT
>WRAO01000003.1 GCA_009780175.1 Oscillospiraceae bacterium | reverse complement strand
TGCTCCGCAAGGAAATCCTCTCCGGGCGCATTGAGGGCGGCGAGGAGCTCACCCAGGAACAACTCGCCGACATTTTGGAAGTGTCCCGCATGCCGGTGCGGGAGGCGCTGCAAATTTTGGAGTTGGAAGGTCTACTTACCCGCCTGCCCAATCGCCATATGCGCGTGGTTGGCTTGGAGACACACGCGGTATATGAGACGATGCGGACGATCGCGGCGGTCGAGACGGAGCTTGCGCTGCTTTTGGTCGAGAATGACCGTCTGCCAGGGGATCTTGATCCGCAGGATAATAAGCGATTCCATCATCGCTTTTCCGAGCAACTGGAAAATCCTTATCTGCGCCAGATGCATCGGCGGCTGCTCAACATCTACCCGCAGTATGTGTGGGATACTTGCAGGAACAATGCCCAGCTTATCCAACAAAATGGGGCTATTTTGCTGGCCTTGCAAAGCGGAGCGACCGATGCGATCCGCGCCAGTATGCAGGCTTATTACCACGACTTGGCGCAACTTTTACTTTCCAATATGAAAGAGAGAAAGCATGAATAACCTAGACGGACTCAAGCCCATCAAATTATTGCCAGCCCGGGAACGCGTCGCGGCGGCTCTGCGGAAGGTCATCTTGACGAAGGAGTTACCCGCGGGGACCGTGATTACCCTGGAGGGGATCGCGACGCAACTCGGAGTCTCTATTACGCCGGTGCGGGAGGCCTTTCAGATGCTCAATCGGGAGGGTCTGATTATTCAGCGCCACAACAAGGGCGCCGAGGTGCTCACCCTCAGCCGGAAGTTCATCCAGGACCACTTTGAGACGCGCGCGCTGTTAGAGCGGGAATGCGCCGCCGCCGTATGTCGCAATGGGGCCGATATCAGCGACCTTGAGCACATTTATGAAAACTCGATTCAAGACATCACCGCCGGAGACTTTTCCAACGTCGCCAACTATAATCAAGCGTTCCACTTTGCCATCTGGGACGCGGCCGGGAACGACAAGGTGAAGGCGCTCCTCTCGGATATGTGGAACGGCTTCGCGCCCGGACACCGGGTGACGGAAGAAGAGTACGCGAAGCGGTCGATCATGGAACACAAGAATATCATCGAGGCGATTTTGGCGAAGAACGAGGGCCTTGCGAAAGAACTGATGCATGCGCATATTATGCGGAGCAGAGACGCGATTTTGACGAATCATGAATAGCGTAAAAAAGATAGGGGCGGCAGTTGCCGCCCCTATCTTTTTGCGTTTTTCTCATAGATCAGCCAGAGGCCTTTTAGGATTAGGTGCGGGTCGCTGATGATGTCGGGGCGTTTGCAGAGGCCCGCGATGAGTTCCGCGTGTTCGCCGGTGAAAACGACGGTGGGATCCGCACCGAGTTCTGTCTCGAAGCGGTCTAGCATGCCGTCTAGCATGGCGGCGAAGCCGTAGAGCATGCCGCTTTGCATACACTCGACCGTACTGCGTCCGATGACGCGGCTGGGGGGCGTGAGTTCTACGTTGGGCAGTTGGCTGGTGCCTCTGGCGAGAGCCGCGAGGGACAGGGGCAGGCCGGGGCAGATGGCGCCGCCGATGTAGTTGCCCGCGCTGTCCAGCACACCGAGGATGGTGGCGGTACCCATGTCTACGGTGACCACGGGCAAGGTATAGTGACCTTGCGCGGCGACGGCGACGGAGACGAGGTCGCTCCCCATTTGCCCGGGGTTGTCCAGCAGGATGTTGAGCCCGGTTTTGATGCCGGGACCGACGATGAGGGGGCGTTTGCCTGTGACTTGGCAGACTGCATCGCGCAGTTTTGCCGTGAGCGTGGGCACGACGCAGGAGACGATGGCGCCTTCTACTTCCCTGCTGTCGATCCCGCGGAGGCGCAGGAGATTTTGGAGGAGGAGGGCGTATTCGTCGGCGGTTTTATTGGGGTCGGTGGAGAGGGTGCCGGTGAACCGGACTGTGCCGGCTTCTAGGCCGCCGGCTACGATGTAGGTGTTGCCGGCGTCGATGGCGAATAGCATGAGGGGGGCCTCCTTTTTTGAGGGTAGCGGGGGCAGAAAATGTTTATTTGGTACACCGGCTGCATTTAATTGTCTGATTCGCTACCATGCTCAATTGCATTAAATATCAGAAAAATTTTATCCCATAACATAGTTTTCAATATTTCATTACAAATAAATGCGTTATTACTGATCAGAGCCTCTTCGTCACCTTCCCCATGTATATCTGCAAATAAATATAGATATAGTGAACTAATTTCATAAAGCTTTAAACTCGAACCTATGGCTGGATTAGCCATGCCCACTGTTTTAGCATTTGGAGATGAACTAGACAATATCTCTAAACCTGCAGCGGAAGGGTGAATAAGTACGTTTGGAAACGTGTAGTCCTTCGTTAGCTTGCTATTAGACCTACCTTGCTCTCGCTTTAGCATACACTTTTCATGAGCCTTTTTGACAATAGCATTTATCGTTATGTTGTCACAACCCTCAAACCGCTTAGACACCTGTGCCCATTTGTAATGCCCTGATTCATTATTGGATACTTGATTTACACTTTCCAAAAATGCTAAAGAGACAACTTCCCTATCTTCGTCATGAAATAAAAACTCTGCCACTGCCCAAAGCTCATACAAAGTTCTGTAGTGTGCATATGCACCGTCGGGGAAGCCATTCTCCATTAAGCATAACACTTCGGAATAAACCAATACCGCCCTCTGATTTAGCAGATACAATGCTTTATGAAAGCTGGAACTTTCTATACTAAGTGACGATTTCTTCGTGATCCGTTGAAAACTCCCGCAAACCTCTAGCGCTAATGAATAAAACTGACGCATCCATGCGAGCCCTTCACCCCAAACAGCGCCGAAACGCTTGCGAGTTTGCGTCCTTTCATTCTTCTCTTCTTTATCGCGTTTATCTAAATTCTCAGTAACATCATCAACAATTATTTTAGAAATATCACGCAAGCCGTCTTCATATATTTCGGAAAAGTCATCGCTATCATTGAAAAGCCATTGCATCTGATCCCCCGTATAGCCTTCTAAGCCTAGTGATTCTTCTAATGATTTAAAATATTCTTTAATAACTTCAGAAAAATCAATCATAATAAGCCCCTAATATAAATTCTCTACAGTCCAGTTACATATTACATACATCAGTTATACCTGATTTTCTACCCCCTGTAAAGAAAAATCCCATCTCCACCCCTTGACAACCCTCCCCTCCCTTGGTATACTGTCTTAGCGTTCCAAAGACAGTAGGCAATTGTAAGTCCTGCCGAGGAGAGTGTTTCGAGTGTTATCTCGCGCACATGATGCGTTTTTACGTGTCCTCCCGTCCTTTCGGAACGGGAGGACATTTTTTATTTCGAGGAGGTGAAATGAAAGAATGCCAAGTAATAAAATCCTCAGCGAAAAACAGGAGCTGGTCAGAGCCTTAGCCGAAAAGCTCGGCAGCAGCACAGCTGGTGTTTTGGTGGACTACAAAGGAACCAACGTAGTCCTCGATACCGAGATGCGCCGCAAAATGCGCGACGCCGGTGTGGAGTACGCGGTTATCAAGAACACCATGATCCGCTTTGCGACAGCCGATACCGCGCTCGATGGTCTGCACCCCTTCCTGGAAGGGCCGACAGCCCTCGCGATTCACAAGGATGATCCCGTCGCAGCCGCGAAAATGGTTCACGCTTTCATGGGCAAAGATAAGCCCATGCAGGTCAAAGCCGGATTCGTAGACGGTCGGGTCATTACCGCCGCCGAGGTCGAAGCCCTCAGCAAACTGCCCGCGAAAGAGGTCCTGGTGGCACAGGTCCTCGGCACAATGATCGCACCCATCACCGGGCTCGCGACTGTGCTCAACGCCAACATCCGCGGCCTAGCCGTGGCCCTGCAAGCAATCGCCGACAAGAAATCCGCGTAACTTACGCGCGGGACACCGCAGGTGTCTACACTAAAAAATAATACGATGGAGGAACATCAACATGTCTAAAGTAGCTAATTTGATCGAAGAAGTAAAAAACCTGACCGTTCTGGAGCTCTCCGAGCTCGTAAAGGCTCTCGAAGAAGAGTTTGGCGTATCCGCTGCCGCTCCTGCCGCTGCAGTTATGGTCGCCGCTGCTCCCGTTGAAGCCGCTGAAGAGAAGACCGAGTTCAACGTTGTTATGACTGACTTCGGCCCGGAGAAGATCAAAGTCATCAAAGTTGTGCGCGAAATCACCGGCCTCGGCCTTGCTGAGGCAAAAGAGAAGGTTGAGAACGTACCCGCAACCCTCAAAGAAGGCGCTTCCAAAGACGATGCAGAGGCGCTCAAAAAGCAACTCGAAGAAGCCGGCGCGAAAGTGGAGCTCAAATAACTTGGCTATTGAAAAGGCCGCTACCCACAGGGTAGCGGCCTTTTTGTTTGCATACGATTTACTTCAGCGCATCACTTGTGAACACATTCCAGTTTAGCCCGAAGCGGTCTTTCACGGCGCCGGTTAGAGCAACCCAAAATTGTGGTTCGAGGGCCTCTATCACTTGTCCGCTCTCTGCAAGTTTGTGAAATAGAGCCGTCACTTCTTCGGCGGAATCGAGGGTGACAGCAAACTGGAAATTGTCGCAGGTGATCGGCTGTTCCGCTCCATCGGTCATAGAAATGGGGGTACCGAACAGCAATACCTCCGAATACATGACAAAATTGGGCGGCAAGTCCAGGCCGGAGTCGGACGGGGCGTCACGGAAATATTCGATCGTTCTCACTTCCGCTCCGGCTATCTCTTTGTAATAGGCGATGGCTTCGTCACAGTTGCCGGGAAAATGGATCATTGGAATCAGCATGTGGTCGTGCTCCTTTCGTTGTTTTGATACAATCATGATACCATGTAAAACACGACAACGGTATGTCTTGTTCGAACTACAAATGCGTTACTTCTGCAATCAACCCATGTTCACCGAGGAGGACCAAGATGTCTCCCGCCATGAATACATAGTCCGCGCCGGGGGCGACGACGATTTCGTCGTGGTCTTCCGGTTTTTTGATCGCCACAACGACGCAGCCGTGTTTGCGGCGGACGTTGAGTTCTCCCACGGTCTTGCCGATCCATCGGTCCGGCACATGGAGTTCAGAGATGCCATAAATATCGGAGAGGTCCAGGGTGTCGATCAGTTTTGGGTCTGATAGGTGGAGCGCGAGTTTTGCGCCGGCTTCGTGTTCGGGGATGACAACGCGGTCCGCGCCGATTTTGAGCAGGATTTTTTTGTGCCGAACGTCTCTCGCCTTGCAAATGATCTGCTTTGCGCCCTGTTCTTTGAGGCCGCGTGTGATGAGCACGCTGTCTCCCAGGTCTTGGGCCGTGGCGACAATGGCGCAGTCGTAGTTTTGCACGCCGAGGGCTTTTAGCGTGCGTTCTTCGGAACAGTCGGCGATGATGGCATGGGTCACGAAGTCGGTCACATCTTCGATGTGCGCCTCCACTTTGTCTACAGCGAGCACCTCGTGGCCTTGTTCAGAGAGCGTTTTTGCGACCGCCTGGCCGAATCGGCCTATGCCGATTACGATGAATGATGATTTCATATAGTCTCCTCCCCTATCCAATGATTACTGATTCTGTCGGGTAGCTGATTTTTGCGTGGGCCTTCTTGCTGTGCATCAGGAAGGCAATGCTGATGCTGGTGATGCCGATCTTGCCGAAGAACATATAGCACATGAGTAAGATACGGTCAATCGTGCCCACTTCATCTATGACACCTATGCTGAGGCCCGCCGTTCCATAGGCCGCGACAGTCTCGAACAGGGCGTCCGCGAGAGATACGCCCGCGGTGCGGAAGATGAAAATCCCGCCGCCTACGGTGAAGATCATGCCGATCACCACGAGGGTTGCGGCATTTAGGATTTGCTTGGGGGCGATTGTCTTCCCGAAGACCGTGAGGTCGTGCCGTCCCCGCATAACAGAGACGGCTGAGAGGATGAGGATGCCTATCGTTACCGTCTTGACGCCGCCCGCCGTGGAGCCCGATGATCCGCCGATGAACATGAGGAAAATCGAGAGGAGGCGTGTATCTTCGGTGAGAGTAAGCTGGCCGATTACGTCAAAACCTGCCGTTCGCGTGCTGACGGATTGGAAGAGGGAGAGCATGATTTGGTCGCCGATCGGCAGAAGGCCGAGGCTATTCGGATTTTGGCCTTCCATCAGGAGGTACATGAGAGCACCCAATACGACGAGGATGCCGGTGATGAGGAGGACCAGCTTCGAGTGTACATGGAGCCGCTTCCAACGGCGGCGCTTTAGGATGTCTTCCCAGACATAGAAGCCCGTCGAACCGATGACGATTAAGATAGCCATAGTGAGGAGCACCACGGGGCTATCGGAATAAGTTGCGAGGCTGGAGAACATGTCGTGGCCGCCGAGGATGTGGAATCCGGCGTTACAAAAGGCGGAGACGGCCAAAAATGTCCCGCGCCAGATTCCAGCGGCCAGGCCGAACTCGGGGATAAAGTGCAATGAGAGAATCACCGCGCCGACGAATTCGAAAAGAAGTGTGCCGATGAGCACGTGACGGAGGAGGGCAACAACGCCGCTCATCTCATCGAGATTCATGCTCTCCATAATCACGAGGCGATCTCTGAGGCCGATGCGTTTGTCTAACAGGAAGTAGAAGATGGAAATGATGCTCATGAAACCAAGGCCGCCGACTTGAATGAGGAGCAGGATTACGGCTTGGCCGAAGAATGTCCAGTGGGTGTAGGTGTCTACCAGCGTGAGGCCCGTGACACTGACGGCAGAGGTGGCGGTGAAGAGGGCCGTGAGCAAATCTGTACCGCCCGGGGCTCTCGTGGCGACAGGCAGGGTAAGCAAAAGCGCCCCCGCCGCGATGATGGCGAGGAACACGAGGATGATGATTTGCGTGGGCGGCATACGTTTTGTACGCCGGGCGCCCCAGGTGATGGTTTTTGTAACTATGCTCATGGGAGTAGTATACTCCTGTGAATGGGAAAAGGCAAGGCGGGGGTGTCGAACGTAAAACAAACGCCTGAGAGGATTGGCTTTCAATCATCTCAGGCGCTTGCGGGGATATGGGTCGCGCTCGTCCGTTAGGCCGAGCAAATAGTCAACACTGGTTTCATAAAAGATTGCTAGTTGCACTAGAACTTCGTTCGGGATATTGCGCTCACCGAGTTCATATTGCGAAAGCGTGTTTTGCGCAACATTCAAATGCTCAGCAACTTTTGCTTGACTGTATTTGTTGTCATTCCGAAGATCTCTGATTCTGTTATATTTTAGCAGTTCATATCTCATGTGACATCACCCAGATAAACATAAGATATCTCAAAGAGAGCTATTTCTTTTTAGCTCAAATAGAGATATAATGTTATTGAGGTGATTCTATGGAACTCTATGAAGAACTACTAGCCAAAGCCATCGGAAAAGACGTCATGCGCGTTACACTTCCCCATTTGCAGCTCCACGCGGCCGAAATTGTCGAGCAGCAATCTTATGCTGCCTTGCAAAAAATCAAGGCCATCATTGAGGATGACAGCCTTGATGATTTTGAGTGCGTAGAACAGATTGTGTGTGTCTTTGAGCGGTTCGGCAGCGATGGCGGCTCCCGGCACGATTTTTAGCTTACGCCTTCCCGTCACACCCCAACACATCCACAATCTTGTGCGCCACCATCTTCTTAATATTATCCCGCGCGGGCTTCAGATACTGCCGTGGGTCGAACTGATCCGGGTGCTGGGCCAAGTGCTGCCGGATCGTCGCCGTCATCGCGAGACGGAGGTCAGAGTCGATGTTGATTTTGCAGACGGCCAATTTTGCCGCCTCGCGGAGCATGTCCTCGGGGATGCCGATGGCGTCCGGCATTTTTCCGCCGTAGTCATTAATCATCTTCACATATTCCGGCACAACGGAGGACGCGCCGTGGAGCACGATGGGAAAGCCGGGGACGCGTCTTGCGATCTCTTCCAGAATGTCAAAGCGGAGCTGTGGCTTTTGGCCGGGTTTGAACTTGAAGGCCCCGTGGCTGGTGCCGATGGCGATGGCGAGAGAGTCTACTCCTGTGCGGCGAACGAATTCTTCTACTTCTTCCGGTTTCGTGTAGGAAGCGTCTTCCGCGGAGACGTTGACGTCATCCTCCACGCCAGCCAGGCGACCCAGTTCCCCTTCTACGACGACACCGCGCGCGTGGGCGTATTCGACTACCTCACGGGTGAGGCGGATGTTTTCCTCGAAGCTATGGTGGCTGCCGTCGAACATGACGGAGGTAAAGCCGCCGTCGATGCAGCTTTTGCAGAGTTCGAAGCTGTCTCCGTGGTCGAGATGGAGGGCGATGGGCAGGCCGGTTTCCTCAAGGGCCGCCTCGACCAGTTTCATCAGGTAGGTGTGGTTGGCGTATTTTCGCGCACCAGCGGACACTTGCAAGATCAGCGGGGCGTTGAGGTCTTTTGCGGCTTCTGTGATGCCTTGGATGATCTCCATATTATTGACGTTGAAGGCCCCGACGGCGTATCCGCCCGCGTAGGCTTTTTCGAACATTTCTTTGGTAGTAACCAGTGGCATAATGTGGCTCCCCTTTCATTTCATTTGTCTCAGTGTAGCACATTCGGACAAGCAGGGAAAGAGAATTTTGGCAGATGGACGTATACTCCACAGGAAAAGCATGGTATACTGCATACTAGATACCTGGCGGACGCGCAATGCGCGCCCCTACAGAATAGGAAGGAGAAATCAATCATGCAAACTCCACTCAAAGGCGCGTGTGTCATCGGGCAATCGGGCGGACCGACAGCGGTCATCAATGCCTCCGCTTACGGCGTGATCCGCACGGCGCTGGATAATGAGCACATCACCGCGGTCTACGGGGCCGCAAACGGGATCAAGGGCATCTTGGCGGACCGGCTGTATGATATGGGCCAGGAGGATCCAGAAGAATTGCGGCTGTTGCTCAACACCCCCTCGTCCGCGCTTGGATCCTGCCGGTATAAGATCGCCGATCCGGATGTGGACGAGACGGACTACAAACGGCTGCTGGAGGTCTTCGAGAAATACAACGTCCGCTATTTCTTCTACAACGGCGGCAATGATTCGATGGATACCTGCAACAAAATCAGCCGCTATTTCCAGCGGGTCGGCTATGCGTGCCGCGTCATGGGTGTGCCAAAAACAATAGACAACGACCTCTACGGCACCGATCATTGCCCGGGTTTTGGCTCAGCGGCAAAGTATGTGGCGACCAGCTTTATGGAGGTCTACCGCGACGCGCGGGTGTATGATACGGGGCAGATCACGATCATTGAGATCATGGGCCGCCACGCCGGATGGCTGACGGCATCGGCCGCACTCGCCTCACACGCCGGGGCCGGACCGGACCTCATTTATGTTCCCGAAGTGGCCTTTGATATGGAAAAATTCCTCGCCGACGTGACCGCGATTTATGAGCGCGATAAAAACGCCCTCGTCGCCGTCTCCGAGGGGATTCACGACGCGGAGGGCAAGTTGATCGCCGAATATACCGGCTCGGCAAAGTCGAAGGACGCCTTTGGTCACGCGCAGCTCGGCGGGCTGGCGGCCACGCTTGCGGCGATTGTCAAGGAGCGGACGGGAGCGAAAGTGCGGGGTATTGAACTGAGCCTGTTGCAGCGGGCGGCTGCGCATCTCGCCTCTCAGACAGATATTGACGAAGCTTTCCTCGCCGGAAAGACGGCGGTTGAGCAGGCTGTCGCCGGGGAGAGCGGGAAGATGGTGGCGTTTGAGCGGGATATGTCCTCGGGGCAATATGTGTGCAAAATGGTGCTGTTACCGCTCGAAAAAGTAGCTAATTTCGAACAGAAACTACCCCTCGATTGGATCACACCAGAGGGGAACGGGATTACGCAGGAGTTTATTGCGTATGCGTTACCTTTGATTCAAGGCGAGCCGAATCGGACGTTGGAGCACTCTTTGCCGCGGTTTGCGAATTTGAAGAAAGTTTTGGTGAAATAAAGCGGAGAAAAGTTACCTTGCGCGTCCAGGTATTTCGTGGTACAATAAGTAAGTCTATTTTTTAACGTATTAGAGAGGAGAAATTCATATGAACCCATTGGTAATTGCACTCATCGTATTAGGCCTCATTGCCGTTTATGTCATCGTCGTATATAACGGTCTTATCACGCTGAAAAATCGCGTGGACAACGGTTGGGCACAGATCGACACGCAGCTTCAAAGACGTTTTGACTTGATTCCGAATCTGGTAGAGACGGTCAAAGGCTACGCGAAACACGAGGCGGACGTATTTGAGAGCGTGACGCGCGCCCGCGCGAGCATGGCGAACGCGACCACGCCCGGCCAGAAGGCCGAGGCGGACAACGTGCTGTCTGGCACACTGAAATCTCTGTTCGCCGTGGCGGAGGCTTATCCGGACCTCAAGGCGAACCAGAACTTCAGAGATCTCCAAGTTGAGTTGACCAACACGGAGAATCGCGTTTCTTTTGCCCGGCAGTTCTACAATGACACTGTGAAGAAGTTCAACACGGATATTCAAAAGTTCCCGAAGAATATCATCGCAAACATGCTCGGCTTTACCGCGCGTGAATACTTCCAAGTGGATTCGCCCGAAGTTAGAACCGCACCACGGGTAAGCTTCTAATTATCGACGGATCGACAAAGGGGGTCGTTTTCTATGTTTCAAGCAGTCCGCAGCAATAAGACGAAAACTACCGTTATCGTAACGGCGATTTTTCTGTTCTTCTTTGCGATTATCTATGCCATCTCGTTCTTTTTGCTTGATCTGGGTATCATCACCGCTGTGATCGCGCTGGTGATCTCCTTTATTGCCTCTTTCGCGGCTTTTTGGAATAGCGACAAGATTGTGCTGCGGTTACATAAAGCCCGCCCGGCGACGCCGGAACAGGATGCGAAGTTGAACAACATCTTGGAAGGACTTTGCATCGCCGCCGGAGTGCCGAAGCCGCGGCTTTACGTGATGGAAGACCCCTCCCCCAATGCGTTTGCGACGGGGCGGAATCCGCAGAATGCGGTGATTTGTGTCACCACGGGTTTGTTAGATCAGTTGGATTATTACCAGCTGGAGGGCGTCGTGGCGCATGAGTTGGCGCATATCAAGAATTATGATATCCTGCTTCAGACGGTTGCGGGGATTATGATTGGGTCGGCGATTATCGCCTCAAACATTGCCGTTCGGACGATGTTTTGGTCTGGCGCGGGTGGTCGGCGGTCCAGCAATAACAACAGCGGGGGCGCCGCGCTTGTCTTTGCGGTCATCGGGATTCTCTTTATGATTTTGGCTCCCCTTGCGGGGCAGTTGCTCAAGATGTCGCTCAGCCGGAATCGGGAGTTTTTGGCGGATGCTACGGCTGCCGAGTTTACGCGTAATCCCGAAGCGCTTGCGAGTGCGCTTGAGGTGATTGGCGGAAGCAATCTCCCGCTTCGGAACGCGAACAACGCGACGGAGGGGATGTATATCGTTACGCCCTGCGCGGAGCTTCGCCGGGGACGGCAGAAGAAGCAGGGCGGGGTTTTGTTTTCGACACATCCGCCGATTGCGGCGCGAGTCGAGGCTTTGCGGAACTTAAGATAATGAAAAAGAGCCGTCTCTGGTGGAGATGGCTCTTTTTTTAATAGTGTTTTATTTTGTGAGCCTGCGGCTCGCTGCGCTCGTTTCACTGAGGCGACATACTTTTTTGCATCGCGCAAAAAAGTATGCAAAAGAGTTACGCTGTAAAGGGTGGTTCTGATAGACCACTACTAATACAGCGAAGCAAGCGGCTCATTTGCAGTGATTCCAATGCTTTGCGAGAGGCTGGTGATATTCGAATCTCGCAAGACGACGCAAAATATTTTATCATATTGCGCCTAACCTTTCAAGATACATGTGTAAGGACGCCCCGAATCGGGGCGTCCTTTGCCGTCGCGGTCAAAGGTCGTGTTTTCCGACCTTTGACCGCGACGTATCATTTCTTCCCCCTGCTCTTCCCCACATTGTATTGATTCTTACACTCCGGGCAACAAAACTTTGCGTCCGTCCGCTTTGCCATGAAGATACAGTGACAGTTCAGGCAAAAGTGAAGCGGTGCCTTCTCGTCCGTCAGCATGAAACTGAACATCATCTGAATCCCGAGCGACAGAGAATAGAAATCCCAAATAATCGTCGGCTTCTCAAACAGACCGATACGATAGGTTGGCGTGATGCCGCCGAAGGCCGCTACAGCGCGGCGGTATAGGTTGCGATTGTCCTCGTCGATCTTGTCATAGTCTCGATAGTAGAAGTGGCTGGCGATAAATGTGAACGCCAAATCTTTGAACTGCTCCAAGAGCCAGTCAACCCGTTCGGCATATTCCCGTTGGAAACTCAAACTCAAAGCCATCGGCCCGGTGGCAAAGGTCATGGCAAGAGCCGCCATTTCATTGTCATCATCGCGGAGGTGCCAAGTGCTGTCGCCTTTGTGGTGCGTGAAGTCCGGCTTTTCAAAGGGGAAGAATTGTTCGACGTATTCCACCACCGGCATGGATTCCGCTCGGATGAAATGGTTTGTCGGCAGATAGACCGCATCGTAATCCGTAAAGTGCGGCGTAGTCGGCAGGGCAGTCATGAAGCCGAGCAGCCCATACTTAGAAACGAAGTCCATCAACGCCGCTTTGACCGTTGCATCGTCTGCGCGATCCATTTGGAGCATTCCGACGTTGAGTGCGTCCAGCACAAGCTGATCTGTGTCTTTCAACGGATTGTAAATCGTGGGGTTGGCATTCGGGGCAGTAACGACGTAGAGGATACCGTCGCGCTCACGCCATTCATATTCGCTGTACTTGACCCATGGGAAACTCGTCCTTTGAAACAGAGCCTTTGTCATTTCCTTACCTCCAACTTGCGGCGTAAGCTTGCGATCATCGTGGAATATACCTTGCGGATATTGCGGTCTGTTTGCCCTCGGAGCATGGCGACCCGTTGTGGTGTCCACTCGCGGATGGCGGTGTAGTACAAAACTTCTTTTTGTCCGTCGTTCAGCTTTTTGACAGCGAGAAATATGTCTGTGTTTGTTGTGAGTTCCTGAATCTCCAACGGACAATCGAAGATGACATCGTTGAAATTGCCGCGCACGATCTGCCGCCACCAGATATGGGCTATGGGCGAAGGAATGACTTCGCCTTCCGCGAACATTCGTTTTAGACTATCCTCGGCGCATAAGATTTCGCCTCTACGTTCCCGGCGTTCTCTATTCTCGTCGATCCTGTCCCATGTCTTAATGAGATATTTGAAATCTTGTTCTGTCCGTGCGGCGGCTTCTAAACGGAGCAGGGCGATTTTGTCTGCTTCGCGTTTCAAAGCCAAGTGTTCTACAGTCGCCTTCACCCCATCACCATCTTCGCAAAAATATTTTTTTGGCACGTCTAAAAAACAGTTCCGAAATCGCCCATATATTTGACCATATATATGAGGGAGTCATTTCCCATCATCATTGTGCGAAGGAGGAATCGCGTATACAGACATTGAAAACAAGAAGAGGTTACGCAGGCAGGAACACCAGAACGAAACAAGTTTATCACGAGGGAGGAAAGCAGTCAACGCAGACGGGGAGATTTACGAGGCGTATCGGGTCTACCACCTACCATGTCACGGTGCATTTTAGCCAGACCAGCAAGGAGACAATGGACGATAAGATGCTCCGCATGATCCAGAATGAAATTGCGACGAAAAGGACGGCGAACGATTGAAAATGATTGGATTCTATGATATACTCTTGTCACTGCAAATGAGCCGCTTGCTTGGAGGGAGAACCCTATGAGCAAGCAGACAAAGATCACTGCCCTATATGAACGTCTGAGCCGTGACGATGAGCTTCATGGCGAGAGCGGCTCTATCCAAAACCAGAAAACCATGTTGGAGGCATACGCCGCCCAGCATGGTTTTTGTAATGTCATCCACTTCACGGATGACGGATTCACGGGAGGGAATTTCGACCGCCCCGGATGGAAAACGATGATCGCCGAGATTGAGAAAGGCAATGTCGGCACGGTGATCGTCAAGGACATGAGCCGGATTGGGCGGGAGTATCTGCAAACCGGGTATTACACCGAGGTTTTCTTCCGAGAGAAAGGCGTCCGCTTCATCGCCATCGGCAACAATATCGACAGCAAGAATAGTGAGAGCAGCGAGTTCGCACCTTTCCTCAACATCATGTCAGAATGGTTTCTGCGGGACACCAGCCGGAAAATCAAAGCCGCGCACAAAGCAAATGGGATGGCTGGCAAGCGGCTCACCTTCATGCCCATCTATGGCTACAGGCTCGACCCGGAGGACAAGAGCAAATGGATCATTGATCCAGAAGCCGCCGAGGTGGTACGTCGGATTTTCCAACTTACCATCGAGGGCAAAGGGCCGCATAAGATTGCTCGGATATTGACTGCGGAAAAAATTCTCTGCCCCAAGCAGTACAAAGCCGCACATGGACTTGTGAATTACTCAGATACAGGCGGGTCGTCTGTTTGGAGCGGCACGAGTATTTCGGACATTTTGAAAAAGCCGGAATATATGGGGCATACGGTGAATTTCCGCTCCGCCAAAGAATCCTACAAGGACAAGCGGTCAAAGGAGAGGCCCAGAGAGGAGTGGGTGATCTTCGAGAACACGCATCCACGGATCGTAGACCCCGAAACGTGGGAGACAGCACAGCGATGCCGGAAGACCGTCCGTCGGACTGATTCGACAGGTGAAGCGAATCCGCTCACGGGTTTGGTGTTTTGCGCGGACTGCGGGGCGAAGCTCTACAATCATAGGCGGTCATATGCGAAAACCTATGTGGACAAAGAAGGAAAAACGCGAACCCGTAGCCCGAAGGATGAGTACACTTGTTCGACCTACGACTTGTCCGCGATCCGTTTTGGTCGCACTTGCACCTCCCACTATGTCCGTACCGCCACTCTGCGCGACCTGATCCTCGATGCGATCAAGCGGGTGAGCGAGTTTGTAAAAACGAACGAGGCTGAATTTATTCGGCGGGTACGTGAGGATTCCGCTATCCGCGAAGTCGAGACGGTGAAAGCCCATCGGAGGAGACTTGCCAGAGAGGAGAAGCGGATCACGGAACTCAACACGCTCATTCGGAGGATTTACGAGGACAATGTGAGCGGAAAGCTCACGGACAAACGCTTCGAGGCGTTGTCGCAAGAGTACGAGCAGGAGCAAGCGGAACTTGAAAGCTCTGCCGTGCAGATACGAGCCGAACTCAACACCTTCGCCGCCGATGGGAACCGCGCCGAGAGCTTCATCGAGATTGTGAAGCGGCATAATGATTTCTCTGAATTGACCTCCGCCATGATCGCGGAATATATTGAGCGGATCGTCGTGCATCAGGCGGACAAGTCCGGCGGTGAGCGTGAGCAGGATGTGGAAATCTTCCTCAACTTTATCGGCAAGTTTGAAGTGCCGATGCCGGAACCGTCGCAGGGGGAAATTGAGGCCGAGGAGTTCGCGCGGTATAAACGGACGCGACACAGAGAGGCCCAGCGGCGGTATGCCGCTAATCGGAGGGCGAAGCGGACAAGAATGAAAACAGCATAACACAGTAAGGGGATGGCAAAAGCCATCCCCTTTTCCATTCCCCAAGCTAAAACAATCAAAGGAGAACATCACATGGGAAAAACCAAAGTTGAGAGAATCACAAGTATTGAGGATCAGATCGCACAACTAGAGAATCAGCGGAAACAGCTCGTCCAGAAGCATAAAGAGGACGAACGCAAGGCCAGAACCCGCCGCTTGATTCAGCGCGGGGCGCTCTTGGAGAGCTTCATCTCCGACCCTGCGGAGTATACCGAGGAGCAGATCAAGACCTTTCTCAAGGAGACGCTCGACACCGAGTTCGCCCGCAAAGCTCTGCGCAGAATCAAACACCCGCAACGAGGCGAAGTAGCCTCGGCGAGAGCCGACACAACGCCGCAACAGGCCGCCGGCCCCGCCCTATCGGGCGAGGGCGGCGGCACGGGAGAGGATGGCTAACGCCTCCTCTCCCGCCTTCCAACGGCGCACTTATATACCACTAACGTGGTATGTGCGCCCTGCCGGGGGCTACCGTGCCTTGCGGCACGGACAAGTGGCCCTGCCACTTGTAGGCGTTGCCCGGCGGCTCCCGCCACCTCACAACGCCTTGCAGACAAAGGAAAGGCTCTGCGCCTTTCCTTTGTCTGACGGGGACTGCTTGCCGCTGCCCCCGAACCCCCAAGGCCGACAAGATGAGGCGCGTTAAAGCAGATACTTTAACGCGCCTCATCTTGTTTTGGGTTGCAACACGAAGAAAGGAGCAATGCCTATCGCGATTTACCATTGCAGTATTAAGATCATCAACAGAGGCAAAGGCGGCAAGTCTGCCGTTGCCGCCGCTGCTTACCGTGCCGCAGAAAGAATCAAAAACGAATATGACGGTATGACACACGATTACACCCGCAAAAAGGGGGTTGTGTTTTCGGAAATCCTACTCCCCAACCATGCCCCCGCCGAGTATGCAGATCGCGCGACGTTGTGGAACGCCGTGGAAAAAATCGAGAAGGCAAGCAACAGTCAATTAGTAAGAGAGATACAGCTTGCCTTGCCGTTGGAATTGACACGAGAGCAAAACATTTCCCTTGTGCGGGAGTATGTGAACCAGCATTTTGTTTCGGCGGGTATGTGCGCGGACTTTGCAATCCACGACACCAAACAGGGCAACCCACACGCTCACATTATGCTCACCATGCGTCCCATTGAACGGGACGGAGAGTGGGGTATGAAAGCGCATAAAGTGGCTGGCAAGAAAATTCCGACCATTGATTGGAACGAGCAGACGAAAGCCGAAGTCTGGCGGGAGGCATGGGCGGTGGCAGTCAACGCCACGTTGGAGCGCGGGAATCACGCCGCCAGAATTGACCACCGCTCATACGAGCGGCAGGGCATTGAGCAAATCCCTACCATCCATCTGGGCGTTGCCGCTCACCAGATGGAGCAGAAAGGCATTGCCACGGATCGGGGCAATCACAATCGTGAAATCGGGTTTATCAATCGGCAAATCGAAAAGCTCAAAGAGCAAATTCGCAAGCTAACAGATTGGCTAAAGCGTGAGTTGCTTACACCGACACCCGAACCCGCAAAGGTGCCTACCGCCGAGGAGCAAATCAAAGAGCTACTGAGCGGGCAAGGGAAAATACAAGAGCGGATGAAAGAGATTGATGGTCGGATAAATGCGCTAGACGAACACCTGCGCCAAGCGGCAATCCGGCGTGAAAATTACCCTTATTACAAACACTATTGCACTCTTTATTCGTATGAAAAAGCGGAGCTTGGGGATGAGCTTCTAGCCAAGATAGAGCAATACAAATCCGCAAGCGCGTACCTGAAACCTCTCAGAAACAGGGAGAACAAAATCCCAACTAACGCATGGAAAAGGGAGCGTGAGCGACTACTTGCCGAAAAAGAAAGACTAAGCGATTCTCGCATACCCCTATCCGAGCAGTTGCGGGAAATTGAGCGGATTCGGAAAGCGGAAGAGATAGTGTCACCGCAGCCGAAACGCAGAAATCGGGATTGGAATATGGAAAGATAAGGAAAGGGGGCGGAATTTGATTCCGCCCCCTGCTATTTTCCGTCCAGTCTCTACACTGGCTGCAACGCCCGAATCGCATTCATCAAGTTCCTCGCGGCGGCAGACTGCGCGGCATCTGATCCGCCGTTGGCGGCGGCTCTTGCGGTGTTCAGCGCGTTCATCATATTCGCATGGCTTGCCGGGGTGAATCTGTCCGGCAGTTGCTCACTGACCTCGCCCATGATGATTGCCTCCCGCAGATAGTCCGCTGGCGGCAGTGGTACAAGGTTAGCCCGTGCCGCGTCCAAAGCGTCATACGCCGCGTCTATTTCCTCCTGCGTAGACCAAGCGTTGGACAGCACCCGGAACACATCGTTATATGCCGTGAGGAACGCCCCGAAGCTCCCCGGCGTGAACGTGAAGGCAAGGTCAACATCTCCACCCGCGCTTTGATATGCGGCCCATAGGTCGTTCCGATTTACATCCGGAATCGGCGGGGGCGGTGTCGGAGTTGGAGGCGGGGGTGGTGGTGGCGGTTGCTGCGGATATGGAGGAGTTTGTGGCATTTCGGGATACACAACATCATACTCCCGGTCTTGATTGAAGACACGTTCGATGTGGATACGGTTTAGCATCCCCTCGATCATAGCGACAACTTCTGCGCGGGTTGTTCTGCCGTGGGGTTGCAGGAAATACGCACCATCGCCCTGCGCGATACCACGGATGATCTGATGGTAGACCACGAAAACCGCGCCTTCGCTTGCCCAAGCGTCTTTGGCGTCCACATCGAGGAAACGGTCAAGTATCTCTTCCCATTCGTCTTCGTCGATATCGTCAAAGTATGGTAGTTCCAGACAGATACGGGCGATCATGACCATGGCTTCCTGCCGGGTCAAAAGCGCACGGGGATTGAAGATCGTTCCTGCCGCGTTTGCTCCGTGTACGATTTCTGCCTCTGCTGCGGAGGCTAAATATGTCGCGTACCATGCGCCCCCATATACATCAAGGAACGGGTTCGGGGCGGTGGGGTCGTACAAGTCAAACACTCTCACCAGCACTGCGGCGAACTCCGCGCGGGTGATGTGTTGGTTGGGGCGTAAGTAGTAGCGGCCATCTTGTTGAATGCCTCGGAAAATCTCGACCTCTCTGTCGGCCAAAGAGTTCAAAAACCCTGCCACCCAATGATTGTGCGTATCTGCAAAGCTACGCCTTTGCTCTGCATGGGCAGACAGAGGGAATAGCTGGAGCACGAGCACTAGGGCGAGTAGTAGGACGATGATGCGCTTGTGGTTCATGGTGTGCCTCCGTTCTTTATATCTATGCACGGCGGTAGAAGTAGCGGATGATATCATTGTCGAAGGTGAATATGATGTCGGCGTTGGGGAGTTCGTGTAGTTCGTCGTAGAGATCAAAGCCTAGCTCTATTCTGCGCGCTCTCGATTCTTCTATTGCCTCAACAAAATCTTCCTTGGGAATATTAAAATGTTGCACAAGAAGCATTAGCGGCATCTCATATAGGTGCGTTGCTTCGGTAAGAGCATTTAAAAACTCATTTAGCGCATTTTGGTCATCTATCAATCCCAAAATGATCCCAGGTATGCTATAAAAAATATAGCGATGCTGTGCTGGATAGGGCATACCAAGCCATCCTTCAATATCTGAGTGCAATCGAATCGACCCTGGTACGTGTTGCGGCAGGTGGTCCGGCCACGGGAACGGAACATCTGGCATACCGGCAGGCGGTAAAGGTGCGCCTAGTACTTCGATTCCATCCTCTGCGGTAGGAGGTACCTGTACGGCACCCTCTCCTGTTAGAGTGCCGGGGTATTCTGGCAAAGTAGACACCTGCTCCGTCTGATTTGTCGGAGGCTCCACCACAGGAGTAGTTGCTTCTGTTGGGATGGGAGAGCTGATTGCTGGAGGCAGTGAAGCTGGAATAGTTTCGGTATTAGCGCACGCTGATACCACCAAACACAGGCTAACAAAGAAACTTGCTACGCATATCATTTTTACTCTGTTCATGGATTTTTCCCCTACCTATGCCCGGCGGTAGAAGTAGCGGATGATGTCGTTGTCGAAGGTGAAGATGATGTCCGCGTTGGGGATTTCAAATAGTTCGTCTGTAATGTCATGGCCTAATGCTATATAGGCTTCTCTCAGACCTTCGGCTACAGCCACAAATTCTTCTCTTGAGATATTAAAATGTTGCACAAAACGCAATAAAGGCATTATATATGGATAATCATTATCCCCAGTGCCAAGTAAATTTTCATTGATCCACACTATTGCGCCGGGACGACCTTGAACCAAATCCTCAAAGCAACCCGGTATCATATAAAAAGCGGCTCGCAGTTGTGGGGTGTATGGTAGATAGAAATCTGCTCGAAGCGAATCTGCGTCTCTTAGCCTAATCGACCCCGGCACGTGTTGCGGAAGAGCATTAGGCCACGGGAAAGGAACATCTGGCATTCCCGTTGTCGGCAGAGGGGCAGCTAAAATATAAATATCATCTTCTGTTATAGCATCAATATGGCTCGTTTGATCGGTAGCACTGCCATCTCCACTTTCAGGCAAAGAAGCTGGATTTTCTGCTGGTAGAGTAGCAACATAGTTTTCTTGCGGAGCAACGGGTTCCTCTATAGGTACAGGTGCATTCACGATCAAAGGCGGGGAATTATCCTCTACATAAGAACATGCTGATATGGATAAGCATACCACAAGACACAGAATTGCTATGGAAATGATTTTTAGTTTTTTCATGAGATATTCTCCTCTATAAACAAATCTTTACGCTCCCGGGCGAGTCCAATGGAAAGCCGGGTTAGCTACAAACCTACCATCTCTCCAAATAAACAGCGGATTGGGATTGCCGCCCTGACCTTCACTATTAGGCGGGATTCGATAGTCCAAAGGCGCGTGCCGAAACATTATTTGATTGTTATAATCAGATGGATGATAGCACTCCAATGGATTAAATGCATCCTGTGACCGCCAACCGCCCGGTCTCCAGATTTCAAAATGTAAGTGGAAATTATCTGGCGATTCGTGATCACCTGAAATCCCTATTACTTGACCTGCCCTTACCGGAACATTCAAACCTATCCTATACTCCTCCAGATGCATATATAGAGAGCGATAGTCAGCACGTTGTCCTGGAACATAATGATTGATACGAATAGTGCGACCACTTCCCCCTCCCCATATCCCTCTAAACTCTACCGCACCACTCGCCACCGCAACAACCTCTTCACGCACAGAATTGATATCTATAGCCCAATGGTTACCACCACCAGTTGTCCAGAAAGGAAAGTTAATCCTATACACATTCGGAGCAGGCCAGCGGACATCAAACATTGGCGGCGGCTCGGCATCCCCAAGATACCCACTATGCACAAACGCATATCGGTTTCCAAACCAAATCTGATACCATATATTCGAGCCAGCGTGTTGCATCCCTACTACCGGCACAACTCTCAATGTGGTTCCTACAGGCAAGATGCCAAGCTCCGTGTGCGGATCATGGGTGGTAGGTCTCACGGGCGCATCAGTAATCACCCATCTATCCATTGTAGCAGGCAATTGGGGCGGTGTCGGTATATGGCGACCCTGAACATCGCGCATAAGACGCACTAGCATGGCAGCAGCTTCCGCACGAGTGGCTTGACCCTGCGGATTGATTCTGCCATACCCGTCACCCATGATGATGCCATTATGGTGCGCCCAGCGAAGTGCGGTAGAATTGTAGATATTGAGCCGGTAATTCACCAGTGGATGTGGGCCAATTTGCCCACGATCAGGCACATTTTCCCATTCTGGACTGTTCGGAGAACTAGGTCTCCCCAGAAAACGGTGCATATATCGCGCAATGTCCTGCCGCAATGCGGCTCTGTGTGGGTAAAAGGGGCCATCAACGTCTAATATAATATTGTTATCATGTGCCCACTGAATGTAGGGAGCCGACCAATCGGGTTCCCAAGGCATCCCTCCATGAAGAATACGATGCATTGTTGCGATGATCTGTATATTGCTAATCTCTGCATGCGGCGAAAAATATGAGCCATCACCCTGCATGATCCCCATGCTGGAGATCGCATAGACGTACCTAAACGCCCAGTTGCTTGCGCTTGTCGATACGTCAACAAATCGCCAATCGAACGGCGGCGCAGTCGCGGGAACAATATTTACCTGTATAGTCGCCCTATGATCTAAGGCGTTGATCGCCGTAATCGTCGCACGGCCTTGCGCCACTCCTGTCGCCGTGCCGGATTCATCCACCCGCACGATATTCGGGTTGTCTGATTCCCAGCGCACTAATGAGCTGTCCAAACGCTCAATCGCTGGCAACACAACCGCATTGAGTTGTCGCGGACGACCCACCTCAATCTGCGGCGCGTCCTGTAGTATTATACCAGTCGGCGGCAACAAATTCCAGTTTTCCGGCCCGCGCGCGTGTTCCATCTTCGCCAGCACTTGTGTCCAATGCCCTTCCACATTTCCAGACAAGTCCATTCTCGTGAGCAAGACATACTCTTGACCGGGTATCCCTACCCACTCATATACATTCCAGCCAATCGCCTCAAATACCGCCTGAACTGGGACAAACACCTGCCCCGGATGCAAGTCGAACACCATAGGCGCGGCGGGGAGCGTAACGGTCGAAGACGGGCTTGCCTGCCCGTTATACCTCACACCCATCGTGCGTGACCCAATAGTGAAATCAAATATCCGTCCGTCGAGGAACACTTGCGCCGTCCTCGTTTCTGGGCTCCACGAGGACGCACCTCTCGTCGCATCAGCCAGCACGGAAATCGGCGCCATCATGTGCGCCCCGACACGGGTCGCGCCGGGGAAACTGCGGTACATGACTTCTCCGTTGACGAATATACCGCCCCAATCCATCTTGAGCACAATCTCCGGCTCAACGATGACACGGCTTGAGGCTGATCTGCCGTCAATCCATGCCGTAACCGTCGCCTCGCCGGGACGTACCGCGTGGAGCCGACCTTCTTCATCGACCCGCACAACGCTCGTGTTGCTCGATATCCACCGAATCAGACTTGTCGCATTTTCGGGATATACCGTAGCCCGTAGTTGCACCTGATCCGTTATGGCAGTGTTAGAAACCGTCATGCTGACCGCCGCCGGATGCAGACTGATCCCTACCGCCGTAACAATAACGGTGACGACGGTCGAGGAATAAATCCCATCGTTGCACACAGAGCGGACTGTGACTTGCGTAACCCCTCCGTCACGGGCCGTAACCCAGCCATCCGAGGAAACGCTGATGATATTGCGATCATAGCCCTCAAAGGTAACGGCGCGGTTCGTCGCGTTCTGGGGTAGTACCGTTACGTTCAATCGTCCACGGCCTCTTGTGTTGCCGTCAATGACGAGGAACATCTCCGACTGATCGACCAATACGTGCGTAACGCGCACAATGACGGTGACGAGGGTCGAGGATTGTACACCGCTGCACAGGCTCGTCACAGTCACCCGCGCCTGTCCGCCGCCTATGGCGGTAATCCTGCCGTTCTGATCTACGATGACCACATTGGGATTGCTTGTCGTCCAAGTGACGCGCTGATCTGTCGCGTTGGCCGGATCAATCGTTAGAGGCAATACTTGCGATTCAAAGACAGGCCCATTGATCTCCAGCCTCGCGGTTTCCGGGATCGAGAGGCTTATCACTTCGACGCCGACGGTGATTCTGGCTACCGCGACCACGCCGCTACCCAGCACCGTCGCCCGGATATATGTCACACCTTCCGCAACTGCGGTTACGTTCCCGTTCTGGTTGACCGTGGCGATACTCGGATCATCCGACGACCAGATGATGGTTCCGGCGAGGCCCGATGCCGCGTCTACTGTCGCTTGGAGCCAGACAGAACTCCGGGCCGGATTGTTTATCATCAGCGTCCGCGCCGTGTAGTTGAGCGTGATCCCAGTCGGGATCACGACTACATTTACGATGCAAGTCGCGGTAAGGGTTGTCCCGTTGACTGTCACGGTGATGATCGCAGTTCCGGCATTTCCCGCTGTCACCAATGCCATATTGATCGACCGTGGCAATGTCCGGGTCTGAGGAGGACCATGTTACGTCTCTATTGATCGCGTCGAGCGGCAGGACGGTTTCGAGCAGTTGCCGTTCACCGAATTGGTCGCCCTCTATAATCAATGTAATAGAACTCTGGTTCAGTTCCACCGCCGTAGCCAGATTAAACACAGTGACAGTAGCTTCTGCCCAAACATTCGTGCTCCCTTGCACCGTTGCCCGGATTGTCGCCGTCCCCACACCCGCCGATGTGACGTTGCCGTTTTGGTCTACCGTGGCAACGGCAGGGTTGCTCGTTGTCCAAACAATATTGTTTGCGTTGAATGCGTCTGTGGGGAATACGGTTCTGGCGATTTGCTCCGTCTCGGAAATCGGCCCCGTCATGTGCAGGGTCAAGGCAGTTGGTTCCAAGAAAATATCCGTCGCCAATCTTCTGACCACCACGGTAGCTGATGTATTGACAGGGATGCGGGAGCCATCTACATGGGCCGTGATCGTCGCCGTCCCCGGATTGACTGCTCTGACCCGCCCGTCTTGGTATACGAACGCGATATTTGGATCGCTCGTCGTCCATCTGATATCCCGATTCGTCGCCTGTGCCGACCAAACGGTCCCGACAAATGTAAACTCCTCGGTGACAGTGCCTTGGATACCCAAGGTAACATTCGTCTGGTTCAGCGTAACCGACGAAGCGCGTTCGACTACTGTCACGGTACTCGATGACGAGACACCGTTGTCCGCCGCGTGTGCCGTAATGAATACGGTGCCTGTAGCGTGTGGTGTGACAAAACCATTGGAACTCACTGTAGCGATATTTGTGTTGCTCGATGTCCAGCGCACGCTTTGATCTGTTGCGTTTGTGGGGAGCACCGTGGCGGTTAGTTGGCGCACGCCATCTACCTCTCCGTTGTCTAGGACGAGTTGTGTACTGCTCGGACTTACGGCAATGCCCTGCGTTGGCACGTAGGAGGGATGCAATCTTCTCTGCGCTTCCCGCACCAATCGGTAGGCTTCCGCATTGGAAATTGGGAACATGGTAATAACGGCAAAGCCGGGTCCAGTACCCGGAGGTGGATAATCGAGCCACATGATATGCCCGCCCAATAGGTTGGTCAACAAACGGAGCGGCGCGTATACCACGCCGTTTACAATTCGGACAGGCTCGACAGGGTGCGCGCCGCCCAAAACTGCCTCTATGGTAGTGTCTGGCTGTCTTACTCCGTTCATCCATTGTCTGATGGTAACAGACCCGACATCCATCTCGAACCGCTGATTCCCCATCGTGATAGAGAGGGTCGGAGAAGAGAAACTGGTCGCCGCGCCCAACATCTGAGATATCCCGTCCATAGGCGCAAACAGAGCGCCGTCCACGCTAAAAATCGGATTTGTCATAACAATATTGACTTCATCGACAAGCGCGCGCCACGCGCCGTCTTGGACAACCACGGAACCAAAGGCAACGGCAGGCATGGGTGTCATTCTTCTTACTGCATCGGACACTACACGCAATTCATGTAGCTGGGCCTGTGCCGCTTCCGCTAGTTCCAGCGCTTCCGAGGGATAAAGCTCATGCGGGCTAACGATGGCGAAATGCTGACCGCCCAAGAGCACGGATTCTATGTAACCGCCCAAGGCCATCACGACTACTTCCAGCGGAGCATACAGGACGAGATTGATTTCCTCCAGCGGCGGGATTGCGAAATCCTCCTGCGGTTGTCTGCCTTCCCATATCCGCAGAATGGTTGAACCAGCTTCAAGCATGATTCTGCGCTCGTCCAACTGGGCTGTGAAGATTCTTCCGTCGAACATGATCTCCGCGCCGACCAGCGCAAAGATCGGCTCTACCGGGACAAGCATTGTGCCGCCTTGCATGATGGTCGTCCGCGACATTGCAACTATATCCTCGCCCACAATCGCATTTGCGCGGCCTCCTTCGAGGACCACGGTGGGGAATGCGGATACCGTTGGAAGTGACGGCAACTCAGGAAGCACAGGCGGTATGGGCGTTGGAGATGGCTCTGGAAGCAGAGGCAACTCTTCTTCGTCCTCGTCATCCTCATAGTCCTCTTCGTCATCGGGGAGTAACGGGTACTCCGGGAGTGTGGGATGCTCAGGCAACGAAGGGTATTCAGGAAGTGACGGCTCTTCGGGGAGCGAAGGCACTTCGGGATACGGAGGGTACTCAGGAGGTGCAGGGACCTCCGAAGTAGTATCATAACCAGATTCAAGATATGCTTCGTCTGCCTCGACCGCAAAAGCTGTCGGTGGGACACTGCTGACAAGCATCAGGATCGCGAGAAAGATTGCCAAGGCTCTGGTTATGAAATGTCTCGTATTCATAGTATAACTTCCCCTTCGATAATTTCCAAGCTTTTTTGACATTTTTACTGCTCCAAATGTCCATCATGCGCCCCTGCAGGGGCGCATGAAAAGGCTATAGCCTTTTCATGCGGGTCATATTACCAGTAGTCAAATAACCAATTTACCTTTGTCAATATATCACAAAATGCGTCGATTCGCAAGGCCGTTTTAAGTGCAAGTAGACATAATGCGTTGCGCTGTGACCAAGTTCTTAAAATGTTCATTGGAAACCGGGCCTTGATTCCAATTCTCACATTAACATAACGCCTTTTGCTTTTGTTAAAGTGTAACATTCGTTTGATGTGAGATTGCATTTTAAACGTAAAAAGGATATAATTGGCGGCACAATGGGAAAAGGGAGAGACGCAAAATGAAACGATTAGCCATTGTCGCACTAGCTCTACTCATGCTCCTAACGGTGATCGTAACGCCAGCGGCGGCGAACACGCAGGATACCGACTTCGAGGATGTCACGGTCTATGATTGGTTCTTCTCTGCTGTCCGATTTGTCAGCACAAACGGCATCATGAATGGTACATCATCGACAACATTCGCGCCACACGCGAATTTTAGCCGCGCGATGGTGGTTACGACCCTGTTCCGCATCTACCACGACAGAGCGGCAAACCAGACCGATTCGAGAGAGACACCGTTCAACGATGTGCAGGACGGCGATTGGTTCGCTCCATACGTCTCTTGGGCGGCAGAGCATGGGATCGTGACAGGACATGGCGATCACTTCGCGCCGAATGACAACGTGGACAGACAGCAGTTTGCCACGATGCTCTTTCGCTTCGCGGACACGATGACGGATATGGACACGAGCGTCCGGCAGGGCGCGGCGTGGGCTGGATTTGCGGATCGCAACCAAATCCAAAGTTGGGCAACGGACGCTTTGATGTGGGCCAACTACCACGGCTTTATCACAGGCAGAACCACTACGACTATCGTACCGACTGGAAACGCCTCCCGCGCCGAAGCCGCGACGATCCTCATGCGGTTCTTGGGCAGTTCTATGACGCAGGAGGAAGCGATGCGGGCTGGGATAGAGTACAGCGAGATTGTACGGCTGTTTCCCGGCGCGGATGTTAGGGCCATGTTCGAGCAAGAACTGATGCGGTTAATCAATGAAATCCGCAGTAGCTACGGCCTAGCACCGCTGATCCGTCATTCGGCCCTTTCAACTATCGCAAGAGGCCGCGCGGATGAAATGATACGGCACAATTCCATGAGCCATGTGTCGCCAACCACGGGGCTTGCGCACACGGCACACGCGAACAATCAGGGCCTCAATGTTTTCTACGCCGGGGAGAACGCCGGGTGGGGGCATGGTACGCCGCAGGATATGGTAACCGCATGGATGGAATCCCCGGTGCATCGTGACGGTATCTTGGTCGGAGCGGAAGGGAACAGACTAACCGTGGAATGGGCGACGATGCCCTATGCTGGCGTGGGTTTTGCGAGTGGCGACACACACGAATGGGGGACTGCTTGGACGTTCTGGATCATGACGGCCCCGAGATAGGAAATACCGCCACTGTATATGGTCAGGATTTTGGACAGCAAAAAAACCGCCTCCTTTCCACTTAGGGGAGTTGTGGCGGGGTTTTTGCTGTTTCGGGGGAAATATATCATTTTCCCCCTTGACAAACGTCGTCAAAAAAGGCGATTTAGGGGCTTTGCCCCTAAAAACCCCTTTTGACTTTTGGCTTGTAGCCACAAAGTCCGTGGTTCCGCCTGCCGGCCGAAGCGGGGTCGCTTTCGGGCACGTCTGCTCTTGTGCGGTACGCTGGACGAATGTGCGGTGGTTTGCGCACTGCACCTCCTTCTGCCGGGCGAGGCAGAAGCTGTGACGCTGTGGTCCGCTGTGCATATAAGTCAAAAAGAAGGCCCGCCCGGCAGGGCATTATAGCCCCAAGCCTGCTAGGCCTAACAAAAACATCAATATGGCGCACGCATCTGTGCTATAATCAATTAACCTAAACTTAACCTTTTCTCTGTTATGCTGCCTATGTCTGGAGGTGTGTCGCACGTGAGACTGCTTATTGTCGAAGATGAGAAACCCCTGCAAACCGCCTTAGCAAAAGGGTTCCACAAATTGGAATACACCGTAGACACCGCCTCGGACGGAGAAGAGGCGGTGGAGTTGTTTTTCTCAAACACTTACACGCTCGTTGTGCTTGACCTGAATCTCCCGAAACTAGACGGTATGGAGGTTTTGCGGGAAATCCGCATGGATAACAAAGACCTCCCTGTGTTGATCCTTTCCGCGCGGAGTGAGGTGGAGGACAAAATCGCGGGATTTGACGAGGGTGCCAATGACTATCTGGCAAAGCCGTTTCATTTTGGCGAACTGGAAGCGCGCGTGCGGGCTTTGTTGCGGCGGAACTTCAAAACTGCTGATACCGTCATAGAAATTGGCGAGGTACGGATTGACACGGCGGCCAAGCGGCTCTTTGTGTCTGCGCGTGAGATCAGCCTTTCTAAAAAGGAGTATGGTATCGTGGAATATCTCTGTTTACGCCGCGGCGAGGCTGTGCGCCCCACAGAGCTTATTGAGCACATATGGGAAAGCGAGGCCGATGATGTGTTCAATTCGTTCAAGGTGCATTTAAGCAAATTGCGGAAGAAGTTGCCGGACACCTTTATTCGAAATGCGAGAGGGCACGGGTATTATGTGGAATAGGATTACACTGCGCGCGAAGATAACGCTCTTGACGGCCTTGGCGCTCTCCGTGGTCGCCACTTTTGTAACCGGACTTTCGATCTATAACGCGAGACAGATTACATTCCTCCCACGCGGAGAAGGAACGGTTACCATTACGCAAGCTGTTGCCTTCCCGCGTCATTTTGACAGCGCGAGCCTGCGCATCTTCATGCATCCAGACGCGCTGTTCGGAACGGATACGGTGCAGATTGTATCTAGTCCTACACATCTGCATAACATGTCCGGTTGGCACATCAGCGGCCAGGACGCGCTGGCGGAGCTTTCCCAGTCCCAAAGCGATTTTCAAACCCATAGTATCCTCATTGCGCTTGGGGCGGTGTTGTTGGGAACGCTTGCCGCATATGTCATTTCCGGGCAGGCTTTGAAGCCGATCAAATCTCTGGCTGAGCGCATTGAAGATGTGGATGCGAATAATCTGAATCAGCTAATCGCTCCGCCGAACACGATAGATGAAGTGGCACGCCTGACTTACTCGTTTAACAATATGCTGGGGAAATTAAACCGCTCGTTTGAGGCGCAAAAGCTGTTTGCTCAAAATGCCGCCCACGAATTGAAGACACCGCTTGCGTCTATGCGGGCGAATATTGAAGTTTTGCAGATGGACACCGAGCCGTCGATCGAAGAATATAGAGAAGTGGTCGGTGTTGTGAAAGACAGCACCGAGCGGTTGATTGCGCTGGTAGAAGGGCTGTTATTCCTTGACAACAGAACAGACGACAGGGCCCAGCTTTTCAGCAGTCGAGACGTGTTTGAAAAGATCCTGGATGACTTACAAGAGGACATTGTGCGGAAAAATCTGGACATTTCCATTGAGGGCGATTGTCAAATTCGGGGCGACAGAGCGCTTTTGGAGCGGGCGTTTTCGAACTTGGTCCACAACGCGATCCGCTATAATGTGGATGGCGGGACGGTCAAGGTTCGTCTTGCGGCGGAGGGTATTACGATTGCAGATAGCGGTGTGGGGATTCCCGCCGCGCATTTGGCGCACATTTTTGAGCCGTTTTATTGCGTCGATCAATCTCGGTCAAAAGATTTGGGCGGGCACGGATTGGGGCTGGCGATTGCGAAGAACATTTTTGATAAACACCACATTGCAATCCAAGTGTCGAGCGCATGCGGCAAGGGGACGACGATCGTGTTGCAGCAATAAATGGGAGCATCCATAACAATTTAACCTTCTCTTAACCTTCCGCTCGGTATGATGTGTTGGGCAACATCGACCGCAGGAGGTTATTTTTTTGAATAAGGAGACTTACAGCATGCGCATTACAGTTGCAAAGACACGAATTTTGGCCTTTATATTGGCCTTGGCGCTCATTTCCTCGCTCGCCGCTTGCGGCGGCGGAGGCGGCACGGAGGCGGATACCGTAATCAGCGACGCTCCGATCGCAGCCTATGCTTTTGTGCCGACGTATTTCGAGCTAGAAACTGGCCCGTCCAGCGTGCGGAGCATCGTACACAACGACCGGATCTATTACTTCTTCGCCCCATGGCAACTGCCGGACGCGGGCACAGCCTGGGATGCTTGGGAAGCGACCCCGCTGCCAATTATAATCGCCAGCATGGCGGCGGACGGAACAGACCCCAGACGGACGGAGATTCAAGTCCCAGACACTTCGATGATTGATGTTGTAGGCCTCGCGGTCACAGACGAGGGACACTATGCGATCCTCTATACCGATACCGCATGGGGCATGACGGGGTCCAGTATCGCGCTTTTCTACGCCGCATATGACGCGGATGGGAACGAGTTGTTTTCTCAGGAAATTACGGGTGTCGCGCCGCAGGGCGGAGCTTGGTTCCGTGTCACCCAGACGCTCTTCACGGGTGACTATATTCTGTTGCGCACGCAGGGTATGGGCGGCTCGGCGGTCTACATATTGGACGAGAATCGCGCGGTACGCGGGCGGTTAGATGTAGATTTCCAGAGCAGTCTTTCCCATACGGCAGATGGGCGCGTATTTGTGCTTGATTGGGACAGTGCTCGGGAAGTGAACCTGGCCGTTAACGCATGGGGAGAGACTTTCCCGATCTCCGTTGCCGCCGCGGCGGCGCTCTTCCCCGCCGCCGCGGCCGATGACTTCGACTTCATCATAGACGACCGCATTCATCTCATCGGGTACAACCTGGCCACCGGCGAGCAGACGCTTTTGCTCAACTGGATCGAGTCCGGTGTCGCGGCGGAGCGGGACTATCATGTAAACTTTCTGGACGACGGGCGGATCGCGGTTCTTATCTCAGACGCGATGTTTCTCTCCGGCTCGGAGGAGACTACAGAGTTGATTATCCTGAGCCGCACCCCGCGCAGCGAGCTCCCGGTGCGGGAAATCATCACCTTGGGCGGCTTCAATATCTCGGGAGACGTGCGCAGTCAGGTTGTGGCTTTCAACAGGACCAGCCAGACGCACCAGATTCAAGTGACAGATTACAGAATGCACGACACAAACGAGGACAGGACAGCGGGGATCGCGCGGTTTCGCGCAGAGCTCACGTCCGGCGGAGGGCCAGACATTATTTTAGGCGATTCCCGTATTCTCGGCACTGCGGTAGAAAGAGGGTTTTTGGCAGACCTCTACCCCTTCCTTGACGCCGACCCGGAGCTCCGCCGCTCGGACTTCTTCCAGAATATTTTGAGCGCCATGGAGATGCCGGACGGCACCTTGCCTTTGATCTCAAACAGCTTCTCCATCCAAACCATGGTCGGCATGGCAGAGAACGTGGATCATATCCATTCCTGGACGCTTGCCGCGCTGTTGGAGCTTCTGGACCAGACGGCAGATGAGGACATGCCGTATATCTTAGGAGAATGGCTGACGGGAGATTCCTTCCTCTCTACGATTCTCCTGTTCGGCGATGCTTTTATCAACTGGACAGAGCGGCGCGTCAACTTGGAGAACGAGGAATTTCTCCATCTGCTCGAAATTGTCCGACGCCTGCCGGATAACCGGAATTTTGGCGGCGGGGGCGGTGGGTTCATCCTCACCGGGCATGTCACCGCTTATGAGCGGATGCAGCGCGGTGAGCAGCTGCTCGACATGGCGACTCTCTCAAATCCGCTCCATTTGCAGGTGTATACAGCTACCTTAGGAGAGGTGATCGCCCTGGGCGTACCAACTCCGGACGGCGGCGCGCATTTGGTGCAGATCAGCGACGGGTTAGGGATCAATGCCGCCAGCCCGCACCAGGAGGAGGCTTGGACCTTTATCCGGCAATTCCTCTTGGCAGACGCGCCCCTCAACCGCATCTGGGGCAACGCTTTCCCGCTGCGAATTGACCAGTATGAAGAGGTCGTTGCTACCGCGATGCAACCGGAGTTTTTTATCAACGAGTACGGCGAGGAAATCGAACAGCCCAGGGGCATGGTCAGTTTTGGCGGGAGCGGATTTATGGTTTCGCTCTACGCCATGACAGCGGCGGAAGCGAACAGTTTGCGGACGATTGTGGAAAGCGCGAATCGCATGGGGCGTTTTGATGAAACCGTGATGGACATGGTGACAGAGGAACTCCTTCCCTTCCTAGCCGGTGACAGGAGCGCGGCTGACACGGCCCGTATTCTGCAAAATCGCATCCAGACATATATGAACGAACAGAGATAGTCTACGCATCGCGCAAAGCTAAAACAGAAAAGAGCCGCTCCTCGCAAAGGGGGCGGCTCTTTCGTCGTGTGTGATCGGTGTTATTGAATATGATCTCTCGCCAGAATCGTCAAAGCCTTGGCGACCACTGCCCTTGTGGCGGGGTCGCTGGGATTGAATGTACCTGCTCTTTCGTCAAGATCTATGAGGCCGAGGCCGACGAAGAGGTCTACCGATTCCCTGGCCCAGGCGTTGATCTGTGCGCGGTCTGCGATGAACGGCGTTCTCGCCGATGTCAGTTCCAGTTCGATATAGTGGACAAAGCGCAGGAGAAAGGTCGCCATCTGTTCGCGGGTAACGGGGTCGTTCACGCCGAATCTACCGTCAAAGCCCTGGGCGATGCCACGGTCCGCCGCCCAGCCAATGTAACGGGTATACCACATGCCGGCCTGCACATCGGAGAATGGACTATGATCTCCGGTAATCTCTAGACCCATCTGCGTAGCGAGGCGTCCAAGGACAGTGACAAACATTGCGCGGGTCATGGGACTTTCCGGATCAAACTCGCTCGGCGAGATGCCTTGGAACAGTTCGTGGTGGGTCACGAAGCGGACATAAGGGAAATACCAGCTATTGCCCGGCACGTCTGTGAAACGGACTTCTAGATAGAAGGTGGTGAAGAGGCCGCCGAGGCCGATTGTCACGGTTTGGAGTCCGGCCTGGGTCTGATCTAGGCCGCGCGCCATACCGTCCATCAGCGGGAGGAAGCTGATTCCCGCGGGGCCGTCCGCTTGCACCATGAGCCCAAGGCTAAACAGGGACTCTCCGGCGGTGATATGCCGCGCGCCGGAGGGATGGAGCGAGAGTTCCGTATGGGCCGCCGCGGAGAGGAATAGGACGCTCCAAGTATCTCCGCCGAAGTCGTGTCCGATGCCGATGTGGGTGAAGTTGCCAAGTAAAATGTCCAGCGCCGCTCCCCCATTTGCCCATTCCGCCACCGCGGCGGAGCCGAAGAGGAAGTTGCGGGCGGTCAGTTCCGCCGCGCCGTTGTAAACAATCCCGGCTTCGTCCAAAACGGTGTACCAAGGGGTATCGTTCGGACGGGTAGACCCGAAGCTAGTGTCAAGTTCATAGGCGCGGATCGACGCCGCGGATTGAAGGTCCCTCGTCATGGCGAGCGGCTCTCTGCCCGCGTTCAGGCGCAGGGTGTTGATGAGGATGAGCGTCTCCCACTCGTTGTCTGTGGCAATGTCTCTCGAATGGGTGATCTCGTCCAGCTGCCAACCCCCGTTTTCTACCGCCGCCGCGCCAATGGGCAGGAGGAGACAGAGCACGAAGAGCAGCGAAGCGATCCGTTTGAGTTTTTTGCGCATTTACATACAGCTCCATTTAGATTGAAGTGATCTCAAGTATAGCACGGCAGTTCTTGTTCGTTCAATGGATTTCCAAACTTGTAATGAAATTGAAACATAGGGGGATTGGGGCGTGGACGAATCCTGTTGATTATTACACATTCCGGAGATTGCGGGTCGAGCCCGCAATGACGTACAACGTGTTTTTCCACTGCCGGGGGATTCTATCGCTTGCATCAAATACGGCATCATGGTATACTTTTTGTTTATCAACACTTGAACCCACACGAGGTAACAGCATGTGCAACAACTGCGCGGAGAACAGCAAATATTGGGACGCATTCGAGGAAATCACGGCGGATTGGACCGGCGACCAGTCCGCCCTAATCCCCACGCTTCAAAAGCTACAAGACGCCTACGGCTATTTACCCAAGGACATCATCGCCCGGCTCTCAGAGCGGACGGGTATCTTCGTGAGCCAAATCATGGGCGTGGTTACCTTCTATTCCCAGTTTCGGCTCGCGCCTACGGGGAAGCATATCATCAAAATCTGCTTCGGCACCGCCTGCCACGTGATCGGGGCGGAGAATATCGCGGACGCGATTTGTCATGAACTCGGCATCCAGCTGGGCGGCACGACAGAGGACGGGCTGTTTACTGTGGAGTCGGTGGCCTGTATTGGGTGCTGTTCCCTGGCGCCCGTGATTATGATCGGCACAGAGGCGCATGGACGGCTCACGCCCGAGACGGCGCGGGCAGTGATTCGGGCGTTTCGCGCGCGGGAGGTGGAGACGGCATGCGTGAACTGATTATCGGCCTAGGCTCCTGCGGCATTGCCGCCGGAGGACTCACAGTCAAGGAAACCTTGCAAACACTGGGCAAGGAGGCCTCGCTCGATCTTTCGATCGGCGAGACAGGCTGCATGGGCATGTGTTATGCCGAACCTATGGTAGAAGTGCGGGCGGACGACGGATCGCGCACGATCTACGGCTGGGTGGACGCGGCGCAGGCAAAGGCGATTTTTGAGCGCCACATCTTGGGCAGCAAAGAGACGGACGCGCAATGCGCGCCCCTGCTGACCTCCACCGGCGCCGGGTCGGAGCAGGGTTTTCTGGACCGCCAAGTGCGCCTGGTGCTTGCCCGATGCGGGGCGATTGACCCGGAGTCGATCGACGCCGCGATTGGGATGGCGGCTTACGAGGGCCTCAAGCGGGCGCTGGGCGCAATGTCGCCGCCGGAAGTCATTGCGGAAGTCATCGCGTCCGGCGTCAAAGGCCGGGGCGGAGCCGGGTTCTCGACCGGCCTCAAATGGAAATTCGCGGCAGGATATGAAGCCGATCAGAAATACATCATCTGCAACGCCGACGAGGGCGACCCCGGGGCTTTTATGGATCGCAGCATCCTCGAAGGCGACCCGCACAGCGTGATCGAAGGGCTCATCATCGGCGGATACGCGATCGGGGCGACGAAGGGATATATCTACGCGCGAGCCGAGTATCCCATCGCGATTCGGCGGCTGAAAATCGCGATCCGGCAGGCGGAAGTGCGGGGATTCCTGGGCAAAGATATCCTCGGCTCCGGCTTTGATTTCACACTCACCGTCAAAGAGGGCGCCGGCGCTTTCGTCTGCGGCGAGGAAACGGCCTTGATTGAGTCCATTGAGGGCAAACGCGGCATGCCGCGCATCCGTCCGCCGTTCCCAGCGGAACGGGGGCTGTTTGATAAACCGTCTAACATCAACAACGTGGAGACACTGGCCAATATCGGGTGGATTCTCCGCAACGGCGCCTCCGCGTTCGCGGCTTATGGCACGGACGAGAGCCATGGCACCAAGGTGTTCGCGCTGGCTGGCAAGGTAAAAAAGGGCGGCCTGGTGGAAATCCCGATCGGGATGACCATTCGCGACGTGGTCTATGAGATCGGCGGGGGGACTGTGTCCGGTAAGCCGTTGAAGGCAGTGCAGATGGGCGGCCCGTCCGGCGGGTGCATTCCGGCGGAGCTGATGGATACTGTAATCGACTACAAATCGCTCGCCGAGACGGGGGCGATTATGGGATCCGGCGGGATGGTCGTCATGGACGCGGACAACTGCATGGTGGACATCGCGCGATATTTCTTGCAGTTTACGCAATCGGAGTCCTGCGGGAAGTGTACGTTTTGCAAAATCGGCACCATGCGGATGTTGGAGCTTTTGGAGCGGATTACGGAGGGCAAGGGTATCGAAGGGGACGTGGAACAGCTCGAATACCTGTCCCATCAGATCAAAACCAACGCGCTTTGCGGCCTAGGACAGACAGCGCCAAATCCGGTATTGACCACGATTCGGTACTTTCGGGACGAATATGACGCGCATATCCGGGAAAAAAAGTGCCTTACCGGTCAGTGTAAGGCCCTGATTCGGTTCGCAATCGTGCCGGATAAGTGCGTCGGGTGTACCGTTTGCGCGAAGAAGTGTCCGGTAAACGCGATCTTAGGGGGATCGAAAGCGCCACATATGATCGATCAAAACGTGTGCACCAAGTGCGGGATTTGTAAGTCCGTTTGCAAATTTGACGCTGTAGTGGTGGAATAGGGGGGCGTATCGGATGCTGAACATGACGATTAACGGGGCCGTTTGCCAGGCGAAACCGGGCCAAACGGTTTTAGATGCCTGCCGGGAGAACGGCGTATTTATCCCCACGCTCTGCCATGATCCACGGCTGGTCCCGTTTGGCTCTTGTATGATCTGCCGGGTGGAGATTGAAGGGCAGCGCGGCGTCCCGCTGGCCTGCGGAACAACGGCGGCGGACGGCATGGTCATCACCACCGAATCCGACGCGATTCGACTGGCGCGGAAGACCTGCCTGGAACTCTTGGCCTCTCAGCACTATGGAGACTGCACAGCCCCCTGCACCCTCGAATGCCCGGCGCATATGGACGTGCCTGGGTATATTGCCCATATCGCGCGGGGGGAATATGCCGAGGCCGTGAAGCTCATGAAGGAAACGAATCCGCTGCCTGTGGTCTGTGGGCGCATCTGCGTGCGAACTTGCGAGGCAAAATGCCGCCGGAACGCCTTTGAGGGACCGCTTGGAATCGCTTATCTGAAGCGTTTTGCAGCGGATATTGACCTGGCGCAGGAGCAGCCTTATTTGCCCGAAAAACAGCCATCTACCGGGAAAAAGGCCGCGATCATCGGCGCAGGCCCCGCGGGGTTGACCGCGGCTTGGTTTTTGGCGAAAGCCGGCCATGCGGTGACTATTTTTGAGCGGCAGGAGCGGCCCGGCGGGATGCTGCGCTACGGCATCCCCTCCTATCGGATGCCGCGCGCAACGCTGGACGCGGAAATTGCCATTATCCAGGCGCTTGGCGTGGAGATTTATTATGGTGTAAACTTTGGGACAGATGTGACCGTGGAAAGCCTTAAAACTGCAGGCTTTGATTCGATTTTGCTTGCGGTGGGTTCTCAGAACGGTTGGCCGCTCGGCCTAAAAGGCGAGGCGCATTGCCCCGGTGTGCTGATTGGCGTGGATTTCCTCGGTTCTGTAACACGTGGGACGCCGCCGGACTTTAGCGGCAAAACAATCGCTGTCGTCGGCGGCGGGAATACGGCGATGGACTGCGCGCGAACGGCGATTCGGCTGGGCGCGCGGGACGTCCGGATCATCTATCGTCGCACGGTTGCCGAAATGCCGGCAGACGTGATGGAGATCGAAGAGGCGGAACATGAAGGGGCGCATATTGAGACATTGACGGCGCCTGTGGGTATTTCCCAAACGGGAGATACGATTCAACTGGAGCTCATTCAAATGGAGCTTGGTGAGCCGGACGAGTCCGGCAGACGGAGTCCAGTGGCTGTGGCAGGATCGGAGTATGTACAGGCGTTCGATTACGTACTTTCCGCCATCGGGCAGACGCAGGATCTCGACTTTGTCGGGCCTTCTTGCAATCTGATGGTCAACCGTGCGTGTCTTGTGACAGATGATGTGACGATGGAGACGAATCTGGCTGGCATCTTCGCCGCCGGGGACGTTGTATCCGGTCCGGCAACGGCGATTAAGGCGATTGCAGGCGGCAAGCGTGCGGCGGAGGCGATGGATCGCTATATGCGGGGCATACGACACGATACGGACATCGTACCGTACAACCATACACGGGGTAAGAATGAGACTTTGGATCTCTCTGTCTTCGGGGTGCGGGAGGCGATAACCAAGACGCCGATGCCTGTGCTCAGTGGAGCGGAGCGGCATCATAGTTTTACAGAGGTTGAGCGCGGGTTTACGGAGGAGCAGGCGAAACGGGAGGCCGCACGCTGTCTGTCTTGCGGCTGTGCGGATGTAGACACTTGTAAACTCCGGCAGTTTTCTACGGTTTATGGCGCGGATCAATTCGCCCTTGCCGGGAAACAAACGACGCATCCGCTTGATGAGAGTCATGCTTATATCGTAAGGGACCGGAACAAGTGCATTCTCTGTGGACGATGTGTGCGGATTTGCGTCGCGACTGGGGCCGGGGTGCTCGGTTTTGTGGGGCGCGGGTTTGAGACAACGGTAGAGCCTTCATTCGCCGTACCGCTGGGTACAGAGGAAAACTGCACCGCCTGTGGGCTCTGTGTGTCCACCTGTCCCGTCGGGGCGCTTTGTCCGAAGGAGGGCGTGGCCTTGCCGACGACGGCTTATCTCGATGCAGATGGGACGTTTACCAGTATTGAGGATGCTGTGGCGCAGGTGAAGGGGCACAAGTAAATCGCGTAGGAAAACGGGCCACCCATGCGGGTGGCCCGTTTGTTTTATGTTGCGCGGCCGCCTCTATCCCAGTGTGTAAATACTGGTTCTGCCGCTGACGGTGGAGAATCTAAACTGCACGTCTGGCCCGTGCATGACTACGGGAATCTCACTCTCAAACCGGCCGGACACCGAGGAGTGCGAAACGCTGATCGGCCCTTCGTCCGGGATAGTGAGGCGCATTGCGCCGGAGGTGGTGTTTGCGCGGAAGCTGTCGGGCAATGTTTCGCTGGTCAGTTCCAGTCTGCCAGAGACGCTGCCGAGGACCACATCGCCAAATGTACCGATGAGGGTTTGGTTGCCGGAGGTGGTGGAGACATCGAGGCTCTGAGCCACAACGTTGTCCATTTCTACCCGGCCGGAGACGCTGCTCAAGGACAACTCATGGGCGCCCCCGCCGGAGAGTTCGATCCTGCCGGATGTGGTTCCGACATGTAACTCTCGCGCACTCAAGTTGCTGATCTCTACACGGGCCGATACAGTGGTGATCCCCACGGCTTCAAAGCCTTCGATCAGTGCGTAGGGGACCAGCACTTCTAGGTATTTGGCGGGCAGATTGTTAAAATTGCGGCCCGTGATGTATTCGATTCGGATTATACCGCCGTCTGTTCTAAGGCTGAGTTCTTCCCCGTCGCGCAAGTCGCGTTGGGCGAACTCGGTGATGCGGATGTCTGTGCCGTTATGGGGCAAGATTGTGACGGCGCCCGCTGTCCAGTTGATGGACATGGCACTTATGCCGTCTGCGGGGACACTGTGGCTCCCCTGCTCTTCAAATGGCCCGGTTAGGCTGTTGTTGATGTTGATGCTCATGCCGGAAAGTCCGCCCCAGCCGATCCCGAATGCGAACCATCCGGCAAGGCCGATCAGGACAATCGCGCTGATGATCCAGCAGATGATGGTAATCACTCTCACTTTGCTCAATTGACACACCTCACTTCTTCCTGCTCAAAAAGAAAATATTGATAAACGCTTCGATCGCGCCGCCGATGATGAAAATAATCCAGGTCACATGCCACATGCGGGTCGAGAAACTGAGGATGAAGAAGAGCGCTACAATCACTGTCCACAAGGCGGAGGAGATGGCGCGGCGCATTTGTCTTTGATCGTGCGTGTCGGACTGCCACTCGCGGAATTCTTCTACCATGGTGTCATCTTCTTTGTAATACTTCGGCTTTGTCATGGAGTTGTAGATCAAGAGCCCCGTCGCACCGGCAACGAACAAGAGCGTAATCACAAATCCCAGTGTGCCACTATTGCGAATCCGCAGGGAATCCAAAATAATCCACGGCAGAAAGCTAACAATATACATCGCTACGGCCACCGCCGTTAGCATGGCCGACTTATGGCGCCCAGCCTCATTGGGCATCGTTGCCCCTTTTTCCATTTCTTCTATCAATGCACTCACGTCTCCAATTCCCGCTATTGCGATATTTGCTGCCGCTTCCGGCGATTTGCCTTCCGCGATCAGGTCTTTGTACTTGTCTTCCAGATTTTGGATCATTTCCTCTTTCAGTTCCACGGCTTTTTTCGTGGGCGCGGTGCCTTCGAATAGGCCTTCCACATGCTTACGCAACCTCTGGTCCATCTCTATGTCTCCTCCGTTCTCATAAGTTCTTCGATCATCTCTCTTGCCGCTTGCCATTCCTCAACCAAACCACTGTAGGTTTCGCGGCCCAGGTCGGTTATGGTGTAGTAGCGCCGCCGGGCACCGGTTTGCTCGTCACCCCAGTAGGATGAGATGCATCCCGCTTGCTCCAATCGACGAAACGCGGTGTAGAGCGTGGCTTCCTTCAACTCATATTTCCCGCCGGTCTTTTGTTGGATGGATTTGTTGATCTCATATCCGTAGTTGTCTCCACCCATCAGCCGTGCGAGAATAATCGTGTCTGTATGGCCTCTGATTAGATCCGACGCAATCGACATGTCAGCCCTCCTGTCTAGCTTTGATCGCTTGCATATATATATCTTACAACACAATACCTCATTTGTCAATGTATATTCATAAATTATTTAAATAATTTTTCGAAATATACCATATCACACAAAACAAAGAGCCGCTCCCCGGTTGGGGAGCGGCTCTTCTTGATTGTATCTTGATCTAAATGATCGCTTAGATGCCTGGAGGCATGATGAAGTTGGCAACCGGCATCATGATTGCGAGGGCAATAACTAGAGCGACAATTGCGACCACCGCGCCGTATTTGAAGACATCTTTCGCAGATATCCACTCCTCATTACTCCACAACATCGCGGCGAAAACGGAAGCCGACGGGAGAAGGATGGAGTAGTGGAGCAGGAGGATGGTTACAGTTGCGAGCGCTGGGAGGTTGACACCGGCTTCGGCACCGAAGAAAACCAGAACCGGCATGAACGCGATACCGATAACCATGGAGCTTGCGAAGTTCGTGATGACGGCACCAACGAGCAGTGTCATAACAAACGTCATCGTTGCGGTATGACCGCCCATGATCGGTTCGAAGGTCATAATCATCCAGTCGAGCACGCCGGTGGCTGCGTTTGTGAGACCGCCCGAAATCGCCATAGCGATGGCAACCATGATGTAAACGTCCCAGTTGATGGACTTAGCGGCAACTGCTCTGAAATCGAGGACTGGTTCGCCTTCCACTTTGATAAGCACCATAGCGCCGCAAAGGCCGATGGCAATACCAGCGGGGCCTAGGGTGTTCAGTACGGCGATGGCAGCCCATGAATCCGAATTGAGCGATTCAAAAATTCTCAGTACAGCGGGGATTAACATGAGTACTACAAAGAGCAACATGCTACCAAAGTTGGCTTTTTGCAGCTTGCTCATGGGGGGCAGGGGCTCTCTGTCAAACATTTCTGTGCTGACATGCGCAACTTTCGTCAGTTCGTCCTTCTTCAGCGTGAGCTTCATGAAGCCGCAATAGATTGCCATGACGATGACGGTGTTTATGAAGCCAGTCAGCATGTAGTGCGGTGCCGGCACAGCGATCACGAAACCGAGGATGTTCTCCGACGCCACGTTCAAGGAGTTGAGGATGGCGAGTGTGGAGCCCGTGAACGGCAGAGAAGCTTGACCGGAGATGGCGCCGAGGAAGGTACCGACGATCATGAGGGCTGTGAACTTCTCACCTTTGCTGTAACCCAGTTCTTTGAGAACGCCGTAAAGAACGGCCCACATGAGAACCAAAGCTGGAGTAACGTTAACTGCAACAGACAGTGCATATGTCGCGAAGAAGTAGATGAACGCGAATACGATGGGTCTGCCGTTTAGAACTTTTCTGGTCAAGAAGAATCTGGTGATATATCTTGTCGCACCAACGTGTTGCGGGGATCCGAAGAGGATCATGGAGAACAGCAACAGGATGGGAACGCCGCCGCCGAAGGAGGCGGTTCCGACTTGTGCGAAAGTGACAAGATCAGTCAAACCGTAGGCTACGAAGCCCAACAGGCTGGGCCACAGGAAGCCGACAAAACACCAGAGCCAAACGAGGCCAAGGAATACGCCGACCACTTGCATACCGACTGGGGTGATTGGATAGATTTCGATTGGCAGAAAACGGAAGAAGAACATGAAGAAAATACCAATTGCACTGTGGATGTAGAATGCGGGAGTGTATTTACCCCCGGCTCCGCCGAATCCCATAATTTTTTCCTCCCAATAGTTCGTTTTGTTAAAGCTGTTCTAACGTTGCGTTTTCGAGAACTACCGCACCCGTATGACTCCGAGTCATACGTATTCGACATGTCTCCCCTCCAGTCACCTTATATTCATGATCTGTTCACAATATTACATGGTTCCACTGCGATTGTCAAGGGATTTTTTGCCTTTTTGCAACATCATGCACAAAAAACCGCCCCCATTGTGGGGGCGGTTTCACAGTTTTGTACTTTAGCCAATTGCAGTCTTCGCTCTGTCGCAGAGGACGGTGAATGCTTTCGGATCGTGGATGGCCATTTCAGACAGCATCTTGCGGTTCATCTCAATTCCAGTCTTTTTCATGCCGTGCATGAAGCGGGAATAGTTCAGGCCGTTTTGCTTGCAAGCGGCGCTGATGCGGGTGATCCACAGTCTGCGGAAGTCACGCTTCTTCAGTTTCCGGCCGATATAGGCATAGCGCAGGGACTTCATCACCTGCTGGTTGGCCATTTTAAAGTGACGGCTCTTATTGCCCCAATAGCCCTTGGCCAGTTTGAGGACTCTTTTTCTCCGCGCGCGGGTTGCCGCGACGTTTTTTACTCTTGCCATTTCTCAAAAACCTCCTATCTCTACATGTATGGAATCATGTGCTTGATTGCTGCTTCGTTGGTCACGTCAGCATAGGCACCTTTGCGGAGGTTCCGCTTCCGTTTGGTCGACTTCTTGGTCAGAATGTGGCTTTTGAAAGCGTGGGAACGCTTTACTTTGCCGCTCTTTGTGATCTTGAACCGTTTTTTAGCACCGCTGTGCGTCTTAAGCTTTGGCATGTTAAGTGGCTCTCCCTTCCGTGGTTTGCTTTTAGTCGTCGTCGGACTCGTCTACTTCTTCTAAGTCTAGGTCTTCCGGTTCTGTCAGTTCTACTTTGTCTGACTTCACCGCTTTTTCGGGCTTTTGGGCTTTGGGCGAGAGGAACATGGACATGTTCCGGCCCTCCAGCTTTGGGTTTTTGTCCATCACTGCGCAATCTGCACAGGCCTCGGCAAATTGCTCCAGGATCTTCGCGCCGATTTCCGTATGGGCCATTTGGCGGCCGCGGAAGCGGATCGTGACCTTGAGGCGGTTGCCTTCGTTGAGGAACTTGCAGCCGCTGCGTAGTTTGGTGTTGAAATCGTTCGTGTCGATCACGGGGGACATGCGGAGTTCTTTGATCTCCACCACATGCTGGTTGCGCTTGGCTTCCTTGTCCCGTTTGGACTGCTCGAACTTATACTTGCCGTAGTCCATGATCTTACAGACCGGGGGCTTTGCGCCGGGTGAGATTTTGACCAGGTCAAGCTCTTGCCCATCGGCGATTTCCTGTGCCGCAGTGCAAGACATGACGCCGAGTTGCTCACCGTCTTCGCCGATCAGCCGTACTTCTTTGTCTCTAATGTCTTCATTGATCTGATGAGCCTGTTTACTAATGGCAAACCCTCCCCTTCTCTGTCCACACAAACTCCACGTAACACAAAACGCGAATGCACTTTGGCATCCGCGTACAAATCCCACATATTGAGGCTAAGGCCTCATGGGTTTCGCTCTTGACCAAGACGCATCGGGTGGCTTGGTGAGGATGGGGATGCCATACCTACTTTGTTTTGCTTGGTTAGTATAGCAGGACTGCCAGCGTTTGTCAAGTCGGAGAATAAATGCGTTGTGCTTTGGGCAAATAACTACTATAATAATAGTGATCGAATACGCCCTGAAGGAGCGAATTATATGCAGCAACACTTACAAGATTACGCACGGCTCATCGTCGAGGTGGGCGCGAACGTGCAGTCGGGGCAGACGGTTCTCGTCTCCGCCTCCACTGATTCCGCTTATTTTGCACGGCTTGTCGCTGAGAAGGCTTATGACGCCGGCGCGCGGGAGGTTGTGACGCGGTTTTATGACGAAAATCTGCGGCGGATGCACTTTCTGCGGGCGGATTCCGCCGTCTTTGATGAGGTGGCTCGGTGGGTGCCGGAGTTTTACAAAGAATATGCCGAGCGGGGCGCCGCGTTAATCAGCATCTCCGCGTCGGACCCGGAACTGCTTCTGGGGGTTGACCCAGATCGGATTCAGCGGAACAATATTTCTACCAGTACGGCGCTCAAGGGTTTTTATGACAAGCAGATGGCGAATGAATTTCCTTGGATCATCGCGGCGATTCCGTCAGAGGCTTGGGCAAAGAAGGTGTTTCCGGATTTGTCTGCATCCGAAGCAGTGGAACGGCTCTGGGAGGCAATTCTCGCGGCTGTCCATGTGGGTGACGGGGACCCTGTCGCCATCTGGCGGGAAAAGGTGGCGACGATGGCGGCGCGAGCTGAGATGCTAAACGAGTATCGTTTTACAAAATTGCATTATCAAAACAGTCTCGGCACGGATTTGACGCTTACTCTGCCGGAGGAGCATCAGTGGGTCGCTTGCGGGGAGAAGGCTGCAACGGGTCAGCCTTTCGTCGCCAATATTCCGACGGAGGAGATTTTTGTCCTGCCAAATAAGTGGGGCACCGAGGGCGTGGTTTACGCCAGCATGCCGCTCTCGCTCAATGGGAATTTAGTGGAGGATATTCGGCTCACGTTTGCGGGCGGCAAGATTGTCAAAGCGGAGGCGTCGCGCGGATTGGAGCATCTGGAGAAGGAGCTGGATATTGACGAAGGGGCGCGGTATTTGGGTGAGATTGCGCTGGTGCCGCATCAGTCGCCGATTTCGGAAATGGGGATACTGTTCTACAATACTCTCTTTGACGAAAACGCCTCTTGCCATCTGGCCTTCGGGAAGGCCTATCCGAAGTTTCGGGACAGCGACGAGCGCACGGAGCAGGAACTTCTGGATCGAGGGATGAATGATTCTCTCGTGCATGTGGATTTCATGATCGGCACACCGGACCTCTCCATCACCGGGACGACAGAAGATGGGCGAAAGATTCCTGTGTTTCGGGACGGGAATTTTGCCTTGTAAGAGGATAGACGAAATAAGAGCCGTAGTTTGTCGCATTGACAAGCTACGGCTCTCTTGATTTGTGTGCCTATGCTTCGCTTACATATTTTACAATGCTCTCACTCAAACGCTCGATTTGATCCAGGTCGCAGACCTGATCTTTTCCGGTGTGGATGTTTGGGATATACAGGCCGCCGAGGCGAGAGCGTCTTAGAAACATCAGGCCGACGCCTCTCGGAAATTTCGCGTGGTCGCTGAGATAGCCGAGTAGGTTGCTGGTTTTTTGGACCGTTTCAAAGCCCTCTGTCCGCAAAAACTCTGCCATTTGCGCCCGCTCCGTCACAGCCGCCGACTTCGCTGCGGAGGCGCAGACCAGAATGTCGCCGTCTGCGATGCAATCCAGATTGATGACGCGGCTGTTCTCTTTTCCAGGGTAGTGCTTGCGTCTCCATTTGGCAAAGGCGCCGGAGCCGAACAGACCGGCTTCTTCCATGTCGAAGAACACGAAGGCGCACTTTCCTCGTAGATCCGGATTTTCCGCCACGATCGTCGCTACGTTGTAGACACCGATGCAGCCGCTGCTGTTGTCGTTATGATTGTGCGGATTTTTGATGGCGAAGAGCAGGAGGCACACGGCAATGAAGAAGAGGATAAAAGCCTCCTCCGGTATGTTATGATCTATGAGGTCAATACCAAATAGGCCGAGGGCAAATCTGGGATTGACTAGCGTGACAAGAATAGGCACGCTCAACAAAGTAGCGATTCCCATCCCGACTATTTTGGCAAGAGGCAGGAGCATGACCCAACCGTTGCGGGCGGGGGTATCGTAGTGGGCGGTGAAGAGAATATCCGCATCCGGTGGACCGACCACGAGATTTCGCCCGCCGAGACGGCTTTGTTGGATCATCATTTCTTCATCTGTGTAACCAATCTCTCGAAAGCTCTGTTTGGTGCGCTCGATAAAAGCGTCTTTCTCGCGCCGGACGTATCTGGCGGGGACTTTTTCGAAGATGTATTTCGCCAGGGCTTTTACATTTTCTCTCACCACGTTACTTTTCTCCTAGTTCATTCTGTAGTAGTGGTACTCGTGTTGTCCGCTGGTCAGCGTGAGCCTGTCTCCGACAATGACATAGCTCCAGCGTTCCGTGCGGTCCGCGAAGCGCATGGTTATGTAGCCATCCTCCGCTTCCCATGTGAAGGACTGGGCGGCGTCAACGCCGCGGATTGCCTGACCGTTGGCGTTAAAATTATACTGCCAATTGTGGTTGCCGTCCCAGGCCCAGATGCCGACGAGGGCGTGTTCTTCGTTCGGCTGTGGGGCTGTCGGCGTCGGCGGGGGTGGCGCAACCGGGGCCAGAGTTGGGGTCGGCGTCGTGGTTTCGATGCCGAGCATGCCGCTAATCGTCCCGAAATCTGGGGGCTGGACCGTGGAAATGATCCCTGCGAGGGCCCACAGAACGATACCGCCCATCAAGACTATGACAGCAATGGCCACCACTGCGAGTTTATCTACCTTGTTCAATATACCCACCACTTCCTGTTTGCCCATAGCGAGGGGGCAACATTTTTATTTTCAAATTAGTATAGCAGATTCCTCTTTCCGGAGCAAGAACCCTGTTTCGGTCGGGGCCTAGGTACGTTCGTAAAACACGTGCCCACATTTGGAGCAGGTGATCTTGACATTGCCCTTCCCTGTCGGCACACGGATTTGCTGTCTGCAGTTGGGGCAGTTGAGATAGCGATAATTGGTCCCCTCCCATTTTGGCGCGGATCTCGCTCTGCCGCTGGGGATTTTGTCGCCCCATTTACCGGCCATCTGGAGGAAAAGCGCGTTTTCTTGCTGACGTTTTCCAATGTTGCGGGAGATCATGCGAAAGAGCATGAGGAACATCGTCACATAGGCCATGGATGTGAAGAGATTTCGGAACATAAACCAACTGAGCAATGTGCACGCAATGGATGTTACAGCGAGTGTGATGTTGAGCTGGTCTGTCCCGTTTCGACCGATGAAGAAGCGTTGCAGAAAGTTCATGGTGAGTCCTCCGAATTGTAGGCTGGCTCTATTTTAACGGAAATGGCAGCGGAGTGCAACTGGGGATTGTGGGGTTGTTGTAAGGGCGGGGTTCCACCCATTGCCCCGCGATAGAAATCATGATATAATTTCTCATCTCTGCGTACCCAGGAGGATTGCATGTTATGAAGCCCGTGCTTTTAGTAGATATCGGCAGTACTTATACTAAGGTAGTTGCCGTGGATTTAGCAGAGCCGCGTATTCTCGGAACGGCGGCGTCTCATACTACGGTGGAGCGCGATGTGGCCTTGGGGCTGAATCAGGCTTTGGCGAATCTCGAGGCCAAAACAGGGCGGCTCGATTTTATTGATCGACTCGCCTGTTCCAGCGCCGCGGGAGGCCTGCGCATGGTCGCCTCTGGACTTACCCCCTCCCTCACAGAAAAGGCCGCGTTGATGGCCTGTCTTGGAGCCGGAGCAAAAGTCGTCCGTAGTTTTACCTACGCATTGACCGAGCAGGACGCCGCCGAGATCAAAGCGCTCCGGCCCGACATTTTCCTCCTCTCCGGCGGCACGGACGGGGGCAACGACAAGGTGATTACCCATAACGCGGGCGTACTCGCCGCAGCAGAAGTGGACTTTCCCATCGTGTTGGCGGGCAATCAAGACGCTGTGGGTCGCTGCCAGGCACTTCTGTCCGGGCGGGAGGTTTACACGACCGGCAATATCATGCCGCGCCTGGAGCAACTCTGCATCGGCCCTGTGCAGGATCAGGTACGGGCGGTGTTTTTGGATCGGATCATCCAGGCCAAGGGACTCGGGCCTGTGGCAGAACAGATGACGCTACCGCTTATCCCCACCCCCGCCGCTGTGCTTCTTGCGATGGAACTGCTCGCGCTGGGGACAGACGGGATGCGCGGTATCGGGGAATTGGTCGCGGTGGATCTGGGCGGCGCGACCACAGATGTTTACTCTATCGCCGTCGGTGAGCCGACCGTGAATTACACGCTCCCGCCCAAGGGAATCCAGGAACCCTTTGCCAAACGGACCGTCGAAGGCGACATCGGGATGCGATACAGCGCCGCCGGAATTATAGATGCGGTGGGAATCGAGTGGGTCGTAGAGAAAAGCGGGATTGCAACACATCAAGTGGAGGCGTTGGTTCGGCAATTCGGCGAAGTCCCGGACACTCTACCGAATACGCCGGAACTCGCGGCACTTGACCGGACATTAGCCTCGGCGGCATTGAAAACAGCCGTGGCCCGGCACGCTGGAACAGTCGCGACAGCTGAGACTTATCAGGGTTCCGTCCTCGCGCAGACAGGCAAGGATTTGATGGGGATCAAGCACCTCATCGTCATCGGCGGAGCGATTATTCACAGCCCAGTTGCCGGGGAGGTTGCAAAGAGCGCACTCTTTGACAGCCGCGAACCTGCCTCTCTCCGTCCGAAACAGGCAGATATTTACATTGACCGCAACTATGTTGTCGCTTCCCTCGGACTACTCAGCCAAAAGTATCCCCGCGAGGCGCTCACATTGATGAAGCAGGAGCTCAAAGCCGAAGGGGGGGGCGCACGCGCATGAAGATAGTCAAAGCAATTTGCGCACCGGGGCGCACGGGGTTTTATTACGACGACCAGCGCGCCATCAAGCAGGGCGCCATCGCCGATGGGGCAACTTATCTGGGCGACCCAACAACGCCTCATTTCACCGCTATACGTCAGGCAGGGGAAGCGATCTCTGTCATGCTGATTTTGGAAGATGGGCAGATCGCCTTTGGAGACTGTGCCACAGTGCAATATGCGGGCGTGGGAGGAAGAGACACTCTGTTTTCGGCAGCGGATGGAATCCCGCTCATCGAGCAGCACGTCTTCCCGCGCCTCATCGGCGCCGAGGCAGACTGCTTCCGGCGTCTGGCAGACGAATTGGAGGACATTCGCGTGGATGGCAAGCCCTTGCATGCCGCAATCCGTTACGGGGTCTCGCAGGCCATTTTAGATGCCGTGGCAAAGGCGAAGCGTCTTTTGATGTGTGAGGTGATCGCCGCGGAATATGATCTCTCGCTTACTGGGGGGGAGATTCCCATTTTCACCCAGTCCGGCGATGCGCGCTATCAGGGCGCAGATAAGATGATTCTCAAAGGCGTACCGGCGTTGCCGCATGCGCTCATTAACCACGTGGAGACGAAACTCGGCACCTCTGGGGAGTTGCTCCTCGACTACGTGATCTGGCTTAGAGACCGTATTCTTGCCCTGAAAACTGATGACAGCTATCATCCCACCTTGCATATCGACGTGTATGGGACCATCGGGCAGATTTTCGGTAAGGAGAACTATGCTGCCATGGCGTATTATCTCGAAACCCTCGCCAAGGCCGCTCTTCCCTTCCCTTTGCGGATTGAAGGGCCGATGGATGCAGATGAGCGGGAGCTTCAAATCCAATGCATGTCCGCACTCACTCGCCTGCTCGATGAACGAGGCATCCCTGTGGAACTGGTGGCGGATGAATGGTGCAACACACTCGAAGACGTCAAAGCTTTCGCCAATCGCCGCGCGGGACATATGGTGCAGATCAAGACACCGGACCTCGGCGGGATTGGAAACAGCGTTGAGGCTGTGCTCTACTGCAAAGCCCTCGGCATCAGCGCCTACCTCGGCGGGAGTTGCAACGAGACGGACCGTACAGCGCAAGTCTCTGTCCATCTCGCCATGGCAACCAGGCCGGATCTGATGCTTGCAAAACCTGGTATGGGCGTAGATGAGGCGTATATGATCGTATATAACGAGATGCAGCGCATCCGCGCGTTTTTGGCGGCGAAGCACGCGAATTAAGGCGAACCTTGTCCGCAATGCCACGCTATATCGCACAGATCATCCAAAAAGCGACATGTAAACTCGTCTCATTTTACTAGTTGCCAAGACAGAACGGCCTCTAGTATACTAGGTTGATATGGCTCTTTCATTTGTATAATAAGAGTTGAACAAGGGGTGCAAGTATGGAGAACAAACTGACGCGAAAGTATGGTCTATTGACCGCGACTTGTATGGTCGTCGGCACGGTGATCGGTTCGGGTATCTTCTTCCGCAACGAGAACATCATCGCCGTGGTGGGCGGTAACCTTTGGATTGCCATTGCCGCTTGGCTCACCGGCGGCTTTGTCACCTTGTCTGCCGCTTATGTGTTCAGCGTGTTGGCAACGCGGCACGAAAAAGTGGGCGGCCTGGTCGACTATTCCGAGGCTCTCCTCGGCGAGCGCTATGGCTTTATGTTCGGCTGGTTTATGGCCGTAATTTTCTATTCGGCCATGGGCGGCCTCCTCGCATGGGTTTCCGGACGCTTTACTGTAGAACTCTTCGGCTGGGATGTCGACATTTTCCACAGCCCGCAAACATATATGTTTGCAGCAGTTTATCTCGTCTCGATCTTTGCGATCAATGCGCTTTCGCCAAAGTTGGCGGGTAAATTCCAGGTATCGACCGCCTTTATTAAGCTGGTCCCACTCATCGCCATGGGCATTGTGGGAACCCTTTTGGGCATCAGAAACGGTGTTACACTGGAAAACCTCAACTCCACATTTGTCGCAGTTGCGTCAGACAACCCTTTCCTCAGAGCTACGATCTACACAGTATTCGCTTACATGGGTTGGGATACCGTTTTGTCGCTCAACTCTGAGGTCAAAAACTCGAAGCGGAATCTGCCGATCGCTTTGATCGGCGGCATGCTTGTTGTTATGGCGATTTATGTGCTCTATACCGTCGGTATCTTCAGTTCCGCATCTCTCGAGGCACTCTCGGCGAGCGGCGGCGTTCTGAGCGCGTTCCAAGGTGCTTTCGGCGCCATCGGCGGGCCTGCGCTTCTCGCGTTTATTATCGTTTCCTGCCTCGGCGCACTCAATGGCATCACAATCACGAGCCAGCGCTATTTCTACTCCATGGCCGTCAGAGGCCGCGGGATCAGCCCGAAAACGTTCTCACAAGTCGACCCGAACACCAACGCAGCAACCAATGCCGCCATTCTCTATCTGCTCTTCGCCGCTGGCTGGATGATGGTAAACGGCGGAAACCGCGCGGGTTGGTATGGAGACATCGTATTTGACATCATGGGCTTTGTGCCCATCACCTTCCAAGCCTTGCTTATCCCCCTCTACTTCTGGGTCATCTTCAAAGAAAAAGACCTCGGTGTGTTCAATCGCTTCATCGCACCATCAGTCGCGATTGCGGGCAGCTTGTTCCTGGTCTACGCCATTGTAATCAACCATGGCACCCGGGTGTTCTGGTATGTCGGAGCCTTCATTGTCCTGATGGGCGCTGGGGCGATTGTGATGCTCCGGTCGGAGCGGCGGCAGAAGAATTCCTAGTTTTTTGTTTTCAAAAGAGCCGATTCCCGTTGGAGTCGGCTCTTTTTTCTGTTTTTTACCCCTGCCGATCCACTTCGACAGTACCAATCCTCTGGATTTTTGTTTCTGCCACGGCGCAATCTTCATAATACAAACACAAAGCCGATCACCATCTCCGGTGATCGGCTTTGATAAATTTGCTATCTGACCTTAAGAGTCTCCCTTTTTCCGTTTGTCTAACAAGGGCTTGATAATGGGCATAAGCAACAGAATCAAACTGGCCAACAGGATCACGCCCGTGATCGGCCGCATAAAGATAGAGAGCATATCGCCGCGGGCCAAGGTAATGGCACGGCTGAAGTTGGCCTCAATCATATCTCCGAGTACAAGCCCCAAAATGATCGCAGGCGCATTAAACTTGATTTTGGTAATGAGAGCGTATCCTATTACACCTGCCAGCACCATGATCATTACATCACCGGTACTGCTGGAAAGGGCAAAGGAGCCCACGGCAGACATAAGGAAGATACAGGTCCCAAGAATGGTGTATGGAATGTCCAGAATTTTGCTAAATATTTTAGCAATCCAGACCGCCACGATAACCATGACAACGTTAGTCAAAGCCATTGCCGCGAATACACTGGTGAGCATTTCCGGCTGCCTGACGAGAAGCATCGGACCCATTTGCACACCCTGAATCGTCAGCGCAGTCATCATAATCGCAGCCGCAGGACCACCGGGAATACCCAGCGAAAGCAAGGGCACAAGGGAAGCGCCCGCAGCGGCGTTACTGGAACACTCTGAAGCCAGAACGCCCTTGGGATTTCCTTGGCCGAACGAAGACGGATCTTTGGACATTCTCGTTTCCGTGGCATACCCGAGGAAGGAGGCGATTGTGGCCCCGGCGCCCGGCAAAAGGCCGATCGCTGTTCCGAGAACGGAGGCACGGAAAACTGTCCACTTCATGGCAAACCATTCCCGGAGCGGCATGAGGATACTTCCGGACTTACCGGAGCCTTTGCTGGTGTCTAGCGTATCGCGCTTGACTGTCTGTTTGAGCACCTCGATGATCGCGAACAGGCCGATCATGGTCGGGATCATCGGCACACCGTTGAGCAGGGTAGAGTTGCCCCAAGTAAAGCGGGCATATCCATAGATGGGATCCATACCAACTGTTGCGAGAAACAAGCCGATCAGACCAGAGATGATGGTTGGAATAATGTTCTTCTGATCCAGAAAGGTCAAGACCGAAAGGCCGAGGAAAGCAATCGCGGCCAGTTCAGCCGGTCCAAAGGTAAGTGCCACCTGTGTCAGTTGCGGGGAAATAAACAGCATGGCAAGCGCAGCCACCATACCGCCGATCGCAGAGCCGATCAGGGCAATGCCCAGCGCCTTTCCGCTCTCTCCTCTGGTGGTCATTGCATAGCCGTCCAGGGCAGTGGGCGCACTTGACGGCGTTCCGGGAATCCGGAACAAAATCGCCGGGATACTGCCGCCTGTGATAGACGCGCAATAGATCGCTGTCAAAAAGGCCAAAGCGATCATTGGGTCCATCGCAATGGCAAAGGGCACAGCCAAAACAACCGCCATCGAGTTACTAATTCCGGGTGTCGCACCGAGTACAACGCCTACAGTCGTGCCGATCACGATCACCAGCAACGCAAAGGGATTTAAAAATATTGCGCTAAATCCTTGTGCGATTACGCCTAAATCTAACATAGTATTACCCCTCCTCTACCTAAAGAATGACTCAATCGCCATGGAGAATTCCCAGAACACGCCCGTACCGCGTGGCAGCCAGACGTCCAGACCCCAGAGAAAGAACACATAGAATCCGGAAACAATGACTGTCGCGTAGATTGGTACGCGCACAAAACGCCGCTCTCCAAGGAGGATCATGTAAAGCATTACCATGATAAAAGACGCCACAATGAACCCGATTTGCGGCAGGATATAGGCATAAGCTAACATAATCGCCATGCCGTAAAAGAGCTTGCTCTTCCATATCCCTTTAAAGTTCAAGGAGGTGATGGAACTGACATTGCGCTCTTCCGGCTTTGCTGTGCGGTAAATATTGAAAATATTGAGGCCGAGAAAAAAGATGAGCAGAATCAAAATCCCTTGCGCCCACTGTGCTCCGTCCATGTCATGAGGGAGAACCGTCGGGGGCGGCGGGTTTTGGAGCGTGTAGATATAAGAGTATAGGAAAAACAACAACAGGACACCGTTGACTAACATCTTTAATGCCATATGTAACATCTCCTCTGAGTTGGACTAATCCACATAAAAAGGGCCCCTGTCTGCAACACCAGCAGGACAGGGACCCTGCACATTCTGACTAGCCGATAATGCCCATCTGTGTCATAAGCTCTCTAAAGAGAACATATTCCGTCTGCCACTGATTCTCGAATTCCGCGCGTCTCGCGAACCCGTCTCGGTCGGTCAAGCCGACAGACTCTTTCCATTCCCACCAGCCCGGATGCTGGTTCGCCCTGTAAATCGCCTCCTCCATTGCGACAATCGCCGCTTCCGGCGTACCTCTCATCGCGACAATAGAGCGCCACGGGCCAATGGTAGCGTCATATCCGAGTTCAACCGTAGTCGGGACATCCGGAACAGAGGCGGAACGCTCTTCGGCGAAGAGAACAATACCGTTCATGAGCCCGGCTTCAATGTATTGCACACCGTCCATCGGAGAGGTGAGCGACATGTGGACATGGCCGCCCAAAATTGCCGCGTCAGCCTCGGCTTGCGAGCCGAAGGCGATCATGGTGAGGTCGATGTCGAGTTGTCTGGTCAGGTCGGTCAGCGCGATGGCGTCCAGTCCGGTGATGGACATAACGCTGATCGTGAGTGCGCCCGGATTTGCTCTGGCGTAGGCCACCATCCCGTCAAAATCGTCAAAGGGGGCCTGTGTCCCGGCGAGAATCAATCTGGCGTCATGGACAAGGCTGGCGATCGGAACCGTTTCCGCCATGATATCAAAGTTCGCGGTTCCGTTGATCGCGGCGATGATGTGAGACTGTGTGAACATGGAATAGACGTATCCGTCCGCCGGTTGGTTCGCAAAGAACTCAGCACCTCTGATGCCGCCGGCACCCTCTACATTGTTAATCCGAATCGGAACGCCAAGTTCCGCCTCTAAGAAGGGTACGAACGCACGCATAGTAGTATCTGTGCCAGAGCCGGGACCCCAGAGAACCACAAACTCAACCGGACGTTCCCAAACCCAATCACCTTCCGCACCGGGGACTGTCTGGTTAGGAGGCGCTGTCGGAGTGGACGAAGTACAGGCTCCAAGAACCAGTACCACTGCCAAAAGCATTGCAATTAGACCGATTTTCTTACGCATTTTCATTTCTCCCTTTTTATACCTCATAGTTTTTTATTTGCCGCACAACGTCGAGGATCGTACCGTCGCGCGCCTCCATGATTGCGACAACGCGATCATGAAATACAATGTCATCCGGCACACCCACCATGGAGTATGCCTTGTCTTTGAGCGCTTCAATGGTTGTAAGTTCTATTCCGGCGGCGCTCATGTGGTCGATCAAGTCCTGCCTGCGCGGATTTACGGCAATACCGTAATCGGTGACAAGCACGTCAATACTCTCCCCGGGGGTCGTCACTGTCACAATCCGCTCGCATACGGTTGGAATTCTGCCGCGCACCAGCGGCGTGACGATGATGGAGCACTTCGCTCCGGCCGAAGCGTCTGGGTGGCCGCCGGGCGCGCCCATGAGCAGACCGTCAGAGCCGGTGACTACGTTTACATTGAAGCCCGTGTCTATTTCAAGAGCCGCCAACACCACAAAGTCCAGTTTGTTGACAAACGCGCCCTTGTTCATTGGGTTGCAATATTGGGATGTGGAAATTTCGTAGTGTGTCTGGTTTTTATGTACTGAATTGACCGAATCGATGTCAAAATCCTGCGCGTCTACCAGACAATCTATTAGTCCCTTTTCGAGCAACTCCACCATGGGGGCTGAAATGCCGCCTATCCCCCATCTCATCCGGATGCCGCGTTCGCGCATCAAAGGCTCTATGAAGCGGTTGACCGCCAAAGAAGCCCCACCGACACCGGTCTGGAAAGAGAATCCGTCTTTGAAATAAGGTGTGGCCGCCATGATCCTGGCGCATTCCTTCGCCATCATGAGTTCGCGTGGGTCCTGTGTGATACGCGCGGCTTTGGAGGCAATTTTTTGCGGATTGCCGATCTCCTCCACTACGACCACATAATCCACATCAACAGCCTGGATGCTGGGCGGGAAGTTGGGGAAGGGAACGAGGCAATCGGTGATGACTACCACTTTGTCAGCATATTTGGCATCTATCATCGCATAGGACAAAACGCCGCAGTCAGATTTTCCGCCTTTGCCTCTGGCGTTGCCGTATTCATCCGCGGTCGGTGCGCCGATAAAGGCCACGTCAATATGTACTTCGCCCTGCTCGATTGCGCGCACACGTCCGCCGTGGGAGCGCAGGATACAGGGTGTCTTCAGCTTTCCGTTCGATACGGCCTCGCCCATTTTTCCGCGGATACCGCTTGTCTGTAGGCCGGTGACAACGCCGTCCTCAATCATTTTCCCAATGGGGTCGTGCGCCGCACCCATGGAGGAGGCCGCTATGGTGATGTCTTTGATCCCCAAATCGGCAATTTCTTGCATGACGAGGTTTGCTACATAGTCGCCGTCGCGGAAATGATGGTGGAAGGAGACGGTCATACCGTCTTTCACACCGCAAAGCCGTATCGCTTCTCGGATGCTCTCCACCAGCTTGCTCTCTTGGGGTTTGATCTGCGCTTTTACCGTTGGACCTGGCTTTGTGTATATCTGGCCGTCACGGTAGTTGTTGCCTTGAAAGACCTCACGGCCATTTGTCAGCAACTCGTCCGGAATGTTTCTGCCAACAGCGTTTATCATACTAAGTCCCCCTTGTATAGCCCCGACGCTTTTGCAAGTTCCAGAACTCTTTCTGCGCCAGGTAGAAAGGCGACGTCTAGCATTTTCCCGTCAAGGGTAAATATCCCGATGCCTCGCTCGGCGTTTTCTCGGATGGCGCGGACAGTCCGTTCGGCTTCGATCATTTCCTTTTCGCTTGGCGCGAACACTTCGTGGACGACCTGTATTTGCCGGGGCGAAACGACCGATTTGCCATCGAACCCCATCTCTTTCCCGGTTACCGTTTCGACACGGAATCCTTCCATGTCGTTGAGGTCTGAGAATATGGTGTCATAGCATTGCACACCGGCGGCGCGAGCGGCAAGCAGTAACAATCCCCGCGCCGCAAGGATTTCGTTCCCGCTCGGGTAGTACTTCGTCTGCATGCTCTTACGGAAATCGCCGCCGGATAACGCGATACCGACCAAACGCTCACTCGCGGTGCAAATTTCCTCCGCGCGCAACACAGCCTTAGGGCTTTCCATCGCCGCCATAATCAGCGTGCCCGCATCCGGACGGTTGAATTCCAGTTCCACCGCCTTGATATATTGCTCTACTGCCACAACATCTGCCGCCGAGTCGCACTTCGGTATCCGAATGACGTCGGCCCCGCCGGCTACTGCGGCACGGATGTCTTCTTTCCAGTGCGGCGTGTCCATTCCATTGATTCGCACAATGCGCTCTGCACCCATAAAGTCAACGGTCTTTAAGGCGTGATAAAGTGAGAACCTTGCTGCATCTTTCTGATTTTCTGCCACCGCATCTTCCAGATCCAGTATGATGCTGTCCGCCCCGTATATGTAGGCCTCTTTCACAAGACCTGGCGTCTGGGCGCTGACGAACATCAGTGTGCGGCGCAGTCGATTTTTTCCTTTCATCTTGCCACACCTCCCCAAGGTATCTGCTCTTCAAATTCAGAGGCCCTATACACGGCGCACTCTGCGCGAGCGCGTATCGTACAATCAAGCGCGCCTTTATCTACAACTGTAACATTTGCTGATGTGACACCCATATCTTCCAAAGTTCGCAGTACGACCGCCTTGATTTGTCTTCCGTATTGGTTGAGCACGATGCTGTCAATCTGAACTGCTATTGTACCGTTTCCTGGTTCAATGGTAATCTGCACATCGCTGGATTCTAATGTTCCAGCCATGGCCATTCTCTTGATTTCCACTTCTCTACCACCTCCTTCCCATTCATCATGTATCCTGGATACAATTCATTCACTTCATTATAATAGTTCGAATGTCAAGTTCTGTCAAGATATGATATCCTCCTAATTTTGAACCGCGATTTTGTATGAATTCACTATTGTTTTTGAATATGATATATTATATAATACATTATCTTGTATCCTGTATCCAATTCAGAAAAGACGTCGTTCTAAACTTGAAATAGCAAAGGATCATACCATGAAAAAAATCGAATCCCACCGGATGCAACCAATCCGGGATGTTGTCTATCAGCAAATCCGCAAGGCCATTCTTCGGGGAGACTTGCGCCCGGGGGAGCGCCTCGCGGAAGAGCAGCTCGCCAGTGAGATGGGCACCAGCCGTACGCCAGTGCGCGAGGCTTTGCGCAAACTGGAAGTAGAGAAAATGGTTCGCTATCACCCGCACAAAGGAGTTGTCATAGCGGAAATCCCTGCCGATGAAATCGGAGACATTTACGAAATCCGTGCGAATGTGGAAGCGCTCCTCGCCAAACACGCGGCGCGCAATGCAACGCCTGAGGATATTAAGCATCTGTGCGTGCTGCTGGACAAGGCAGAAACCGCCACCACCCCCGAAGCAGTCTCGGACTATATAGATCAATACAACCACATGCTATCCAAAATCGCCGATGCCCCTGTTCTCGAAGGTCTCGCCAAAAGCCTGCGGGAGACATTGTGTCGCATGCTGGTAGCGACCTATCTCAAACCGGTACGTCGACCTGAGGCGCAAAGGGAGCACCGTGAAATTGTAACGGCAATTGCGATGGGGAATGAAGCGTTAGCGTATCAACTCACCATCCAGCACATACAAAATGCCGCCCAAGTGCTGGAGGGCCTAGAACCAAAGCAGGATGAGTCTGACAAACCCTGAATTTAAAAAGGCTACCCGCGCGCGTCGGCAAGGTCGCACGGGTAGCCTCTTTCTAGTGAAACAGATGAAAGATGAAGGCAGTTGTATGGACAAAGCGGACCAAGTGAGCGTTTGGGATATGGCTGAGGCGCGCGATGAACGTGCCTTGCGCCAGCGTACGCTTCTTGCTAAATATGGCGCTCCGCTTGTGAGCTATACGCTCAATATCGCGGGACCAATCAAACGTTTTTCCCGTGCGGACCGCTGTTTTTCTGTTGGGAAAGTACAAATTGAAGCAATGCTCAAGCAAAAGGGTTTTTCGGTGTTGGAGTGTATCGGAACCGACGAGAAAACGGGCCTCGCCGCGCTTTGGGCGGTGAAGGGTAGTGCAGAGGAACTAAAAACAATATGCACAGACTTAGAGGAGAAACATCCGCTGGGCCGTTTGTTTGACATTGACATCCTCAACGGCGACGGACAACAACTCTCCCGCCGTACACTTGGTTTCTCCGAACGAGGGTGTTTGATCTGCGGCAATGCCGGTCCAAATTGCGCACGAGAGCGCCTGCATCCGCTGGAGGAGATTGTTTGCCGCACGGAGGCTATGCTGGATGCCTATTTTGTCGAAGAAGACGCCCAGCAGATTGCAAAACACGCGCTTTCCGCCCTGCTCTATGAGCTCTCCGCCACCCCAAAACCCGGTCTGGTAGATCGTTTCAACAACGGCGCCCATTCAGATATGAATTTCTTTACATTTCTGGACAGCGCCATCGCGCTGGGCCCTCACTTTCACGCAATGGCAAAAATCGGCGCATTGAACCGCGCTCTCCCGGCAGAGGACTTGCTGCCGCTCCTGCGTAGCCATGGAATACAAGCCGAGGCTGAAATGTTCGCCACAACCGGGGGTGTTAACACGCACAAGGGGGCCATTTTCTCGTTGGGCATCCTTGCCGCCGCCTCGGGATATTTGGGACTTCCGATCTCGGACCCCGACACGATCTTGAGCGCCGCTGCGAGAATCGCCGCCCCTGCCATGCAAAGCGATCTGGGCGCGCTCACGCCACAGACGGTGTCTACCCACGGTGAGGAGATTTTTGTAAAATACGGGCTCACCGGCATCCGTGGAGAGGCCGCGGCAGGATTTCCCTCTGTGCGTCTTTGGGGCCTTCCAGCTTTGCGGCATTCTCTCGCAGAGGGATATTCGCTGGGTGAGGCTGGCATAGCGACATTGCTCCATCTGATGGCCCATGTCGAAGACACCAACCTCATCCGTCGCGGCGGCCTTAGCTCGCTAAAGCTCTTGCAAGACCGTCTTTTGGAGTTCTTAACCACCCAACCAGATCAGGAGGCCATCCTCGCATATGCCGCCGACCTGGATTTGTGGTGCATCCAGAGGAATCTCAGCCCCGGAGGCAGCGCCGATTTGCTCGCTGTCACCTATCTGTTGCACTTTATTACAAAGTGAGGAAATCCTTATGGCGCGAATCATCAGTGAAATCTCCCCGAATGACAAGAGAGGTCAGACGGCGTTTGATCGCCTTTTGAAGCGGTCTGGTATCAAACGAGACAACAACTTAGAATACATCGCCGGCATCTATGACGAGAACTATCAACTCATTGCCGGTGGAGCATTTTTTGGAAATACCCTGCGCTGCCTCGCGGTGGACAACGCCTATCAAGGCGAGGGACTCATGGCCCCGATCGTAAGTCACCTTGTCGAACAGCAGATGGCGCGCGGGGTGCGGCATTTGTTCTTATACACAAAACCCGAAAATGCCACCATCTTTTCCGCCCTCGGCTTCCATGAAGTCGCACGGGTAGACTGTCATGCCCTGTTGATGGAAAATCTGAAAAACGGCTTTGATCGCTATCTGGACAAGTTAAGACAATTGAGAACATCCGGCAAAACTGCGGCACTCGTGATGAACTGCAATCCCTTCACCCGCGGACACAGACATTTGGTGGAGCGCACCGCATCTGAAAACGATACCGTGCACCTATTCGTGGTTTCGGAAGACCTCTCCCTCTTCCCCTTCGCCGACCGGTGGAGGCTGATCCAAGAAGGCACTGCCGACCTCTCAAATGTCCACCTGCACCCAACCGAGAGCTATATGATTTCAAGCGCCGTGTTTCCATCCTATTTTTTGCAAGATGAGGCCTCGGCCATAGAAACACAGGCGAAGCTGGACCTCGCCATCTTTGGACAAATTGCGGCGGCGGCAGGTGTTACCCGGCGCTATGTCGGAGAGGAGCCCTTCAGCGTCGTAACAGGGCTGTATAATCAAACTATGCATACATCTCTACCGCTTCGCGGAATCGAGTGTACCGTCGTGCCGCGCCTCGAACACAACGGTATGCCGATCAGCGCTTCCAGGGTACGAAAGCTCCTCCAAAACGGGCAGATCGCCGATACAAAAGATCTTGTGCCGGAAAGCACATACCGCTATTTCTCCAGCGAGAGCGGACAGCGCGTGATCGAGCGCATCCAAGCCGAGGCAGATGTTGTGCACTACTAAAAAGACCCATGCCCCTTCCCGGTATGGCAACACTGTCTCAGATAGAAAGATCCCGAACGTTTCGATTTTGGTATTGAATGTTTCGGGGTTTTCTGTGTTTTGGTGTGAATTCGCATGAGGTTCAGACAACCATTTGATTTTCTCTGCTGTTGATTGCGGATCGGAATGATTGCGCTAAGATGTTGACGCCGTAGATAAACGGAAAGGCTATTTCTTTCGGGTATACACGTTTTGTGCTGTGCTTTTGCACTGCCTTTCCTTCCATTGGCCGAGGCGAAAACTGTGAGATTCTGTTTCGTTGTGCAGCATAGTCAAGAGAAAGAGATTTTTAAGAGAAACCATTCGGTTGCCCTTAAGCAGTTGAGCCAATTGGCTGCATCGAACAGTTCTATGGCATCCGCAAGGCAAAGCAAAAGGACCACCCCCATCAAAGGGAGTAGTCCTTTTGAAAACGAACAAAACCAGAAGGCATCTCTACTCCGGTAGATTCACCGTAATCCTTGCCCCTAGCCCATCCCAGGTCAACACATCGAAATGTCCGCCGTGTTTATCCACGATCCACTTGGCGATGGATAATCCGAGGCCTGTGCCGCCGGTGCTTTTGGTTCGGGAGCTATCTGATCGGTAAAACCGCTCAAAGATATGCGGTACGTCTTCCGCGCCCATACCTCGGCCTTCGTCTTGGACTTGGAAGTATGGCGCTCCATCCGTATGTTGGCCTGCTTTGAGGGTGATTTTCGACCCTGTCGGGCTATACTTCACCGCGTTGTCGGTGAGAATGCGGGCCACTTGCTTGAGGAGCCCCGGGTCTCCCACTGTCTCTACTGGTTCCTCCGGGACGATGAGCCGATACTCGTGGTCACTGTCAATCATGCCGGACTCATCATAGACTTCCTTCATCATCGCCACTAGGTCGACTGGCTTTCGTTCGAACTGCGTCTTGCCGATGTCGCCCCGGGCAAGAAACAAAAGCTGCTCTACCAGCCGCTGCATATGGGCCGATTCGCTCTGGATCGCCTGGATCGATTCCTCCAGGATCTTCTCGTCTTCTTTGCCCCAACGGTCGAGCATATTGACATAGCCCTGGATGACTGCGATCGGCGTGCGGAGTTCATGCGAAGCGTCCGACACGAAGCGCGCCTGTTGGCGGTAGTTCTCCCGCATCCGCTCGAGCAGACTGTTCACCGCTTGCTCGAGCCCAGCAAGGTCGCTCATGCCCGTCTCGAGGCGGTCTGCCTGTGTGGGGCTGATCTGGCTGATGGCGGTCTCCAAGGTGTAGAATTTCTCCTCGCCCTGCTGGACCGCCGCGCTGAGGTGATCGGCTGTCGCCGCCATGTCGTGTAGGGGTTTGAGCAGTTTTCGGATACGCCCTGTGCCAAACAGAAGTTGCCAGAACAAAATAAGGGCCTGAATCGCGAAGACTGGAATATAGAGGAACGCCAGTTCCTCCGCAAGCCGCTCGTAATCGAGAATCAGATCTATCCCGCCCATCTGATAGGCCATTCCGGAAAATAGAATCAGATTGATAAGAAAAAAGATCCAAAAGAGCCGCCACACCCAGAGCCGATTGATCCGCCCGGCAATGGAACCCATTTTCTGCACCTCTTTTTTACTCATCTTTCACCACATATCCCACGCCGCGAATCGTCTTGATGAGCCGCACATCGAACTTGTCGTCGATCTTGGCCCGCAGATAGCGGATGTAGACATCCACCACGTTTGTCTCACCCATATAGTCATAGCCCCAAACCCGCTCGAGCAGCGTGTCTCGACCGAGGACGATATTCTTGTTTTCTAGGAGTGTCTGGAGCAAAGAAAATTCCCGGCTGGTAAGCTCTACTGCCGCGCCGTCATAATTCACCTCGTGCCGATCTGGACAGAGTGTCAGTTTGCCCACGGAAAGCTCGGAAGCACTACCGGCGGACGTCGGTGCAGACTCATTCGCCGCGTGTTTGCGGAGGCACACCCGGATTCTGGCCAATAGTTCCTCTATGGCAAAAGGCTTGGTGATATAGTCATTCGCCCCCATATCGAGGCCGGAGACTTTGTCCATCACCGCGTCCCGCGCCGTCAGCATAATCACTGGGACGGTTGACGACTTCCGGAGCCGCCGCAAAATCTCGACCCCGTTCAGCCCCGGGAGCATGATGTCGAGCAGCACGAGATCATACGCCCCCGACTCCGCCAGTTCTAAGCCCTGGCGGCCCTCGGCGGCTTTTTCGACTTCGTAGCCCTCATATTGGAGCTCTAGTTCAATAAAACGGGCGATCTTTTCTTCGTCTTCAATGACCAGAATTTTGGTAGCCATAGCTGCCTCCTTTGGCATACCCCCTTGCCGCAAAGAGCGCCAAGGGGGTATGCGTGCTTATTTCTTGTCTTCGTCCTCTTCCAAGTCTTCGAGCATTTCATCAATCTCTTCTTGGATTTCTTTGAGGTCCGCCTTGATTTCCTCTTGCATCTCTTTGAGCTCTTCTTTGAGGGTCTTTGTGTCGTCCTTCATTTCCTTCTGAACTTCTCTCTTCACAGCCTCAGCCGCATGTGTCGCTTTTTCCATGACGTTATTGATGGAATCTTTCCCCAGGTCTTTCCCGCTAAACTTGTAGTGGAAGCCGAAGAACAAGCTGACGATGATGAGCGGGATGGTGAAGTAGAAGGCGAAGATCAGGAGCAAAGCGAATGCTGTCACTGGGAGGCTGAACTTCCGCTCTCCGTTGCGCAGGACCACGAGGCTGTTCGTGTTGCCCTTGTGGATGATCCGTCCGCAGAAGCGCAGGAACTTTTCAAACCCTTCGCCCTTCGGTTTCTCTTCTTTCGCGCCCGACTGTTTGTGCTCGTCCTTGGCGCTCCGCTTGGTCGAGTAAGCTGCGTCGCGCACTTTGCCTTCTTTTTCCAGCAGGACTACTGCGTCGAGCAGGTCCCAATCGCTGGCCTCCAGCGCAGCCTTCGCCTCTTCATAGCTGACACCAGCTTTCTCTCTGAGCTTTTCTACCATTTCAATGCGATCCATACTATCTCCTCCTGTGTGATGTTCTGTGTTTTGTTTCGTGAGTATAGAATAGCAGGATATTATTAGATGGCTATGCTGGATGGATTAGAGATTTATTAGAAGATGATTATACTGTGGGATCCTGTTGTATGTCTCAGTATAGCATGAGTTGCTTTGCAAGGCAAAAGGGATTTGGTTTCTTCTCTATATTGATGTTTCTATTAGGCCATAAGGCCTATTGCTTCGTGTCGCCGAAGGCGACCTACTTTTTGTGTTGACAAAAAGTAGGCAAAAAACAATTTAAGAGAAACCATAGGCTTCTCTTAAAAATCTCTTCCTTTTAAACTTAGTACCCAGCGAAACAGAGCGTCACAGCTTCCGCCTCGCCCAGCGGAAGGGAGTGTCGTACGGAAAGCACTGCACATTCGTCTCGTGTACCGCACGGCAGCGTGTATGCCCGAAAGCGACCTCGCTTCCGCCGACAGGCGGAACCGCAAGACTTAAATGCCCACAAACCAAAAGTCAAATGGGGTTGTCTGGGGCGAAGCCCCTTGGCTCGCCTTTTTTGCGCGATGCAAAAAGGTAGGTCGTCTCAGCGAAACGCGCGCAGCGAGCCGCAGGCTCATAAAAACAACCCTAAAATACTCAAAATCGCCAACCCTGGCACAATCGTAAACAATGCAAGCGCGTTCGATAAAACAAGACAACTCGCGGCAGGCTCCCCCGCTTCAGGGCCGCCGAGCGCGATCGCGGTGGTATAAGTTGCCGGACCAACAGGGGTAAGACCGATCAGCGCGATAATAGCAAGGTCCACGCCGCGAAATCCGAGGAGCACCGCCGGAATAATCAAGGCGAGTGGGACGAGTACGTTCTTCGCCGCCGTCGCCGCGATGGCGAGTTGCAAATTGAGCCGCACCTTCTCTATACTGAGCGCCCCGCCAACACCAAGTAATGCGGCAGGCGCCGCCATGAGCGACACAGAACTAATACTACGAGACACAACCACCGGCAAACTAAGCCCGGCGACATTGACCAAAATGCCGATAAGAACGGCGATGATCATAGGCATCTTGAAAATACCGATGAGAATCCCCTTCACCCGCGCCCCAACGGAGATATCAGACGATTGCCCGGCGACTACGAAGAGCGTGGCGGTTTGAATATTGTTGAGCGTCACCAGAAACGGCAGTATCAGGGCGGCTCTCGGCATATCGCCCGGCTCAAAGAGAGCCGCAATGATGGGGATTGCCAGCACGATATAGTTACACCGATATGCAGCCTGGACGTAGACAGCCCACCTGAGCTTATCTTTAACGAATCGCGCCGCGACGACCCAGAGAACCGCGTAGACCGCCAGGAGCGAGAGGATGAAATAGCTCACCAGCGCGAGATCGAAGGCGGCGGCAAGGTCTGCTGTGTACATGTTGATGAAAAGTAGCGCAGGGAAAAAACAGAGAAATGCCAACTTGTTGATACCGCTGTAGAAGGGCTCCCCCGCGATGCCAAAGCGGCGCGCAAGCCAGCCGATAAACATGATCAGAAAAAAGGGCGCAACGGCATTGAAGGTGATGATAAACTGTTCCGCGACATGTTCCATACTTCTCCGCCCCCTCTCTTCCGCGATTATCGCTCTATAACAGACCCAAAACACCTAAAATCGTAAGACTCGGGACGATGGTGAATAGTGAGACTACGTTAGACAAAACCAGCGTACTGGCCGTACACTCTCCCGCCTCAGAGCCACCCATCTCTAAGGCCGTGACATAGGACGCCGTAGCCACGGGCGCAAGTCCGAACATGGCGATTATCGCAAGTTCCACGCCGGAAAACCCGAGGAAAACCGCCGGAATAATCACCGCAGCGGGGACGATCAGATTCTTCACCGCCGTACCCGCGATGGCAAAACGCAACTGGCGCCGCACTTTCTCCAAGTTAAGCACCCCGCCAATCCCGAGCAGAGCGGCAGGCGCCGCCATATTGGCAAGGCTCGTAAAGCCGCGGTCGACAACCACCGGCAGGGTAAACCCCGAAAAATTTACAGCAAGACCCAGGAGCGACCCGATAATCATCGGCATCTTGAAAACACCAACGAGGACGCCTTTGACCCGCTCCAAGCCGGACGCTTCTTTCGATAATCCGGCAACGGCAAACACCGTCGCGGCGAGGGCTGTTTGGAGAAACACGACGACAGGTACCATCAGCGCGGCTTGCGGCAAGGATTCCGGGCCCATGAGCGAAGTGACAATCGCCGTTGCGAGCACCATGTAATTACTCCGGTATCCAACCTGGACGAAGGCCGCGAGCCTTTGCTTGTTTTTGATAAATCGCGCGGCGATGACCCACACGAATATGTATACCATCGAAAGCCCAATGACAAAATAACCCACCAAGGCCGGATTAAAGGCCGCGGCCAGATCCGCCCGGTATATGTTCATGAAAAGCATCAGCGGAAAGAGAACAACAAAAGCGACGCGATTGAGCCCCGCCAAAAACTGGTCATTCACCAACTCCCGCCGCCGCATGAACCAGCCCAGACCCATGATGAGGAAAAAGGGTACAACCGCATTAAAAACTAGAATAAACTGTTCTATAAAAAGTCCCATGCCAGGCACTCCCCCTTTCATTGTACAACATACTGGTGAATTATACCACGACTTCTATGATAAGGCAAACAGACGGCAGGGTCTGCAAAACCAAAACGCCCGGTGCGTCAATTGCACCGGGCGTTGTTCAACTATCGTTTCTTCAACATCCATGTCACACAGACAAGCGTGCTATCCAGATCATTGTATTCCGCCTGCTGGCTGCGGACATAGCTCTCGAAGATATCTTTTTTGTCCGGATACTGTTCGATCAACTCATTGGCCCGCCGCGTTATCATCTCCATCCCGGCATCGCTGTCTGGGTTCTCCAGATTCTCCCACTCTGAGACCGTTTCAACGAGTTCTAGGCCCGCTTCTTCGAACAAGGTTTCCCACTCGGCCTTCGTAAGGAATTCGTAGTTGTCATATTGCACGTCAGCCTGTGAGCCGTCATCAGGGAGATAGCCTTCGTCGATGAGAATGTAGCCGCCCGGCCAGATCGTTTGACTAAGTTTTTCCAGTGTCTCAGCAGGTGTACCGAGAACATCGCCCACGGCGCCGAGAATCACAACATCATAGCCCCGCTCTATTTGCACTGCCTCATTGATGTCGCCCACGATAAACTCGCAAAGCCCACCAACCTCAAATTCCTCCGCTTTTTGGGAAGCGTATGCGACAAACTCAGGCAACAAGTCCACGCCCTTGACGTATACCCCGAATTGCTGCGCAAGTCGCACAGATACCGCCCCTTTACCGGAGCCGAGGTCCAGTATTTTTGTGTCGTCAGTTACGTCGACATGTTTTTCGATCAGATGAGCCATCATACCCGGGGCGCTGCCGAGTTCCCAGAAATCTTGCAGGAGATAGGGCAGGAATGGGATAAGTTCTGTTGTCTCCGCTGTCAAAGAGGCAGCCAGCTTTTCTTCGGTTTCTCTCAGAATGATTCCTCCTAAATTATGCGCCGTGTTTGAGCACGGAAAGCGAGAGTTCCCGCTCCGTAAATTCTCGCACGTAGCGCATCAACACTGTAGCATATTGCGCCCGGTTCACAGTCCCGGTCGGGCTGATCGTCGTCTCGCTTGTACCTTGGAGGATTCCATTGTAATTTGCCCAGAGCAGATAGGCTTCCATCCCAGCCGTGATTACATCGCGATCTTCAAACTGGTCTAGTGTAAAGTCTTCCGGTACAGTCGTGTCGATTTCAAGGACCAGCCATGTATAGCGATAGAAGATCGCCGCGATCTCCTCTCGAGGGACGGTTGCATAGGGGCGGAAGATTCCGTCCTCGCTTGAGATCAGACCCGTGGTTTCGGCCCACATAACGGCGGTGCGATACCAATTGGGCGCATTTTGCGGCACGTCAGCGAAAACCGAGCTCCATTCGGCTTCCGGCTCACCCGCTAAACGCCAGAGAATGGTTGCCACCATAGCACGATTCAGGGTTTGATAAGGCAAGAACATCACTTCGGAAGCGCCTGTCATCAAACCATTGTCAACGACGAATTGAACAGCCTCCCGGTGCCATGCATTTGCACGCACATCGTGAAATCCTTCTGGCGGCGTGAATGGATCATCTGAGTTGCGGAAGCGATCATCCAGCCAAGCGGCGCGTTCGCGGATAAACCAGACAAGCCATTCGGCATGCTCCACAAAAGTCTCAAGTTCATAGCGGTGCGGCGCGGGGGCAAGTCCCCAACGCACACCAAGGACTGGCTGGGCTTTAAAATTCCGCTCAAACGCCGCGCGGTAATGCGTCGCCATATATTCGACATTTGCGATGGCTCTCGGGATATCATGCGCCATCGCCTCGTTCCAACGTTCGAATACAAGCGCACGGAACTCCGGGATTTGTACAAGTTCTCTAAACCAATAGTGCTGGCCTGCCGCCCAGATCCCCTCGGGATTGTCTCCGAAGAAGTAATCCGAACGCGCGTTGCCGAAACCCATATCAAAATCCCAGACGGGGCCCTGATACAGCCTACGATTTTCGCCTTGTCCTCTGATCTGCATAAACATGCTGCTAAAGGCGACGTCCGCGTCCTTGGTCAACTCCAGCAGGATATAGTAACTCACCATAGAGGGGATATCAACCAGCGCCGTCACTGCCGCCCAGTCGTGGCTACGAATCGCGAGGCTAACGCGTTCGATGAAATCATTGGCGTAGGCAATATGCTCATCTGTGAGCGCGTTGCCGCTCGGGAAGCGGATGTCATACCAAAGGCCGTTCACCTGGAAATAGTCTTGTGTGCGTTCATCCATCTCCAGCCAAAACTCACTCACGGTCGGGTCGGGATTCGTCACCACCTCGCCGCGTCCTGGGCCGATGTCTCTCTCGTCCGTAAATTGATAGACACCTATATACACCTCATTGACATAGAGATGCACAAATTGAGACGTAGGGACAAACCCTGTATTCCCCAGCAATTCCGCCAGATAGAAGGCAAAATGCGTACGCAGCATAGAGTTGTCAAACGCATTGGCGAGCAAAATCCAGTCTCTGTGCGGGTAGTCAGAGCCAAACATCGGCTGAGGCGTTTCAAAGCGAATCCGTAGCGGACGCTTATCAACGCCGATCCACCACGTCGAGTTCCCGCGGCCGCGCAGGCGCACGTCTACATCCTGAAAGTTCCAGTCGTCCTCTCCGCCTGTTACGGCCAAGGACCCCGGGTGCCAAAAGTCCCTTTCCTGGACGAATGGATTGCGTTCACTCGTGATGTGCATCGATGGAAAATCTCGCTGTGTAGCGAGAGATACGGGCACAAACATGCCCAACATAAGGATCAGAATGAGTAGGAGCGATACTAGTTTTTTTGCCATTTCAAAGCTCCTCCTTTCGACTGCTTCCGCCAGTATAGCATGAATCTTCCGCATCTGGCTAGTAGTAATCTATCACAAACGCACAGGTAGAAAAAAGCAGTTTTTCCTGTTCAGCGCACCCACCTCTGCAAAGCGGACTGCATATATCGCGTCACATCCATCTCATACGTCTCATTTAGCAGCCCATCCGCGAGAATTTCGTCCACACGGCCGGATGCCCGCATCTCGCCATCTTTCATCACAAGCAGATTTTCGCTGAGTTGGATGGCCAAATTGATGTCGTGCAACACACCGATCACAGCGCGACTCCCTTCCTTCGCCCAATCCTTCAGGTATGCAATGAGCTCCATCTGGCATTTGATATCCAGGTGATTTGTAGGTTCGTCCAACAGGATAAGCTCCGGCTCCTGCGCCAATGTTCGGGCCAAAAACACACGCTGCAGTTGCCCGCCGGATAGTTTTGTCACTTCCTTATCTTGTTCAGCCACCAAATGAACCGCCTCTAACGCCCGCATCACAACCGCCCTATCCGCATCCGTCGGCCGATTGGAAAATCGGTTCTTGATATGCAAATATCGCCCCATCATAACAGTCTCGAATACGCTATAGGTGAAATACATGCCGAACTGTTGGCTAAGCATGCCGATCTTCAAAGAAACCTCACGGCGGGACATGTGTCGCAATTCAACCTCATCCAATGTAACCGTCCCTTTATATGGAATGAGATGCGCGATTGCTTTGAGCAGCGTCGTCTTCCCACAGCCATTTGGCCCGACAATGGACAAATTTTCATTGCGCTTGACCTGTAACGAGATATTGCGGATCACATCCGCACCGCCATATCCGGCGGACACATGCTCTAATGTTAACATCTACGTCTCCCCTATTCCACCAGTTTCGCCAGAATGATGTCGTAATATTCCGGTATATGGGGCAGATGGCAATCCATGCAATCCTTCATGCCTTGGCCGCTATATGTAAAGTTGCCGCCACAAGCATCTCCGCGCGCATATAAGGGACAATAACAAAACAGGCAGTTGAACGCCTCAGGATTTAGCCCTGTGTGACAGGGAAAATACTCGCACGCGGGATTGCTGAAAAATTTAGAACTAGGCTCCATTGGAAACTCCTCGCTTCGAAAAATAGATATAGGCAAAAAACGGCGCGCCAATCATAGCTGTCACCACGCCAACCGGCAACTCCCTGGGCGCCAACACCGTCCGCGCGATCAAATCACAAAGCACCATCAGCGCACCCCCGATCACCGCCGACATCGGAATTACATAGCGATGCGCAGGACCAAACAGTCTCCGCACAATGTGCGGGACGACCAGGTCCACAAACCCAATGACACCGATAAAGGCAATCGTGCTCCCGGTGAGCGCGGCGGAAGATACGAGTAAGGTTGTCTTGGTGTGCCTGCTGTTTACCCCGATGGCCTCCGCCTGCTCTTCCCCGAAAGACAAAATATCCAATTCCCAGTGAAAGCGCGTGATAAAGAAAATGCCCGCCACTGCGATCGGAGCCAGAATCCAGACCGTGTGCCAGTCTCGCATAGCGAAGCTGCCCATTTGCCAGGCGATCATTCTGTTGGAGTCGTTGAGGAACAGCGAAAACAACAGCGTCGTGATGGCGTTGACGAAGAGCGAGAACACGATGCCTGTTAAAATGATGGTCTGGTTCCCCATGCTCCCGTCGATTCGTTTTGCAATCGCCATCGCCAATAAAATCGTGGCAAGCCCGAAGACAAAGCCTAGAATGGGCAGAGTCAACATTGCCAAGAACGGCAAACTCACCCCCAGAAAGAGTACCAAAGACGCCCCAAGCGACGCGCCCGACGACACCCCCAGCGTATACGAGGACGCCAAGGGATTTTGGAGTACCGACTGCATCACCGCCCCGCTCACCGAAAGCGCACTGCCTGCGAGAAAGGCAAGTAGCACACGCGGCAGACGCAGGCTCCAAACAATAGAAACCGTAGCCGCCGTGATATGCTCAGGCAAATCGAGGCCAAATACAGCATGCCCAATCACATGAAATACGTCAGCAAGCGGAACATGTGCGCTCCCCAGAGAAATGGACAGCAGGACCATAACAAGACCGATAACGACGAATAGAGCCACTTTTATCCTCATCGAAACACGTCCGGATATACAGCGCGAGCCATTTCCCACAAGGCCGCCACTATGTTATGGCTCGGACGACTGCTGGTATTGGCATCAATCCGGAACACCTCGCCATTATGGACCGCCGTAATCGTCGTCCAACCGGGCCGGTTCATAATATCCCCCACCGGGTCCTCCAAAAAATCCACCGAGGTGAGGATGACATCCGGATTCGCTTCTACCAGCGTCTCGCCCGACACCGGAAACCATCCCGCTTGGTCCGCGAACACATTGACCGCACCGATGATCTCTATCATCTCATGCAAAAATGTACCCGTCCCAAAGCTGACCATATGGGGCGGCGGTGATATCTCGAAATACACGCTCCGCCTTTCCGTAATCGTCTCCCCGAGCGCCAGGATCGTTTCGATCTCCCGCATCATGTCCGCGGCAATCGCCTCGCCCCTATCCTCTACCCCCAACACAGCGGCGATAAAGCGGATGTCCTCTTGAATCTCCGCAATACTCGCGCTGATGGGCATGTAGATTACAGAAATCCCCGCAGACGAAACCGCATGTAAGGGATCTTCCGCCCCGGGCGTCCGGGTCATACCCGTAATAAACACAACATCCGGCGCAAGGCTGATAATGTATTCCAAATCCAGGCCAAACATGTCCAGCGTAGAAATCCCGGACCGGATTCCGTCTACATCTGCGGAGAACATGTCCGCCTGAACAATCGCCTCACCAAACCCAAGTGCGACCAGAATCTCGGTATTGGAGGGACCGATGGATATGATGGCCTCTCTCTGTTCCGGCAGTGTAACGGGAAAACCTTCTCTGTCATACGTGAGCACACTGCCCGCTGGCACCCCCACCGGTTCTCCGGTGTTACAGGCCATAAAAAGTAGTGCCACAAGGGCTAATAGTACCAACGCGATAATCCCTTTTCTCATTCTTCTCATGTTTTTTTCTCTAACTTTCGATTATTTTGACAACCAAAAATCCCGACCAACCGTGATATCGCACCACGATCAACCGGGACAAACAGCATCATTGCAGATACGCCAAAAGACCCCCACAACAACCTTACCCCCCATACTCTGTGGAGCCATTACGGCAGCGACTGTGAAACAAAATCGCCGAAAATGAGGCCGGTCTTCCGGCTTAGACATCATCGCAAAGGTTCGCCTTCTCAAACACACAGTGTCCAATGGCTGTTTCGGCATGCGCCCAAACGGGAACCTCACTCGTCATCACGGTAGCAGGACTGTTCAGGATTCGCACCTGATTCTCGATTCTCGCACAGCGCCAAGCTGTGCGCACCATCATTTTGAACTATTCAATTTTCGAAGATACATCTATTCTAGGATAGCGCATCCCCGCTGTCAAGCACAGAATTTGGCTTTGCCCTTCTCCGCCTCCGTACTATGATTGCGGCAACCGCAATGGGCGGCAACGACCACAGCAACTAAATCGCCGGATTTCTCGGCCTTGCCCCGCTGTGCGCAAGCACCTCCCGCGGCTCATCCCCGAAGTTGGCCTCGGCGATTTCTAGCAAATCCCCAATGGTCAACCTTAATCCAGGCCTTATGGCATTTTCAAGTACTCTGGGCAGGTCCACCGTCAGCGTACTTTCGTTGGAATTTGGAAATCGGTATGCGCCTTGCCAGGGATTCAATAGACCTGCGCGTGGACTGTCTCCCATACGGAATAGGAACAAAACCAAGTCATCACCTCGCACGAGAGGAAGTTCAGGCACATCCCATGTCCGCCGCAATCTCCATCTATCCCAAAAATTTCCTCCAACCTGCCTAATCTCTATTGTATCTCCCGGTCGGATTTCCCCGCTGAATACTTCCAGAACCCTGACTTCTCTGCCATCTAACACTTCAACTCGAACAACATATGTTGCCACGTCTGCCAGTTGGTCAATACTTTGGACTGTCACCCAGCTTATCGCCATGGCCCCACCACTCGTCAACAAAACCAAGGCCAATAGCAACACAATCAACCGCTTCCGCACCAGTCCCCTCCTAGCCACCCAAAATATCACCCGGCGTAGAGTTCGGCCGCTCTAACGCAGCCCAATCGCGGACTGGGATAATCGCGATCCAACGCTCATGAACGCCATCCGGCTTTCGCTGAAACGTATACGAGTTCGACGCAGACTGGAGATACAAATAGAACCACGCACCTATATTCGCATTGTCCGGCCAGGTAATCATATCCGGCAGCAAATCCGCCGGCGTCTCGGGTAGGCGTTCGAATATCCGGTTGATAATCGCTGCCGTTTCCGCCCGTGTGATCGGGCGATCTGGGTAAAATGCGCCGCCCAGACCATCCGGACCCTCTACCCAACGATTCATCGCCGCCGCATTGATATACGCATTCGCCCAATGGCCGGAGATGTCGCTGAACTGATTGCCTCCTGCGTTTAGAAACCCCGCCACATCCATAAACCGTGCCACCGCCGTCGCCAACTCCGCCCGCGTGATCGGCTCGTTTGGCCCGAATGTGCCGTCCGGTCTGCCTTGGAAAATCTTCATCCGCGTAGTGGTAGATACGGCGTTGTTAAACCAGTGATTGCGCTCCACATCGGAGAACGGATTTGTCTGGCTCCAGCCTGCTTTGCGATCCGCGTCGCTGATCAAACGGAAGAAAATGGTTGCCACCTCGGCCCGCGTAATGTTGGCGTTGGGGCGGATCAATCCTTCTTCCGTCCCGATCAGATACGCCTGCCGGGCTGGGCGCGCAGGCGGCGTCCATCCGCCTCCGCCGATTTGCGTCCATTGTGCCGTGAATGTTGTGTTATCGCTGATGAAAAGTGCCTCAACCTGTGCCGTAGTGAACAAAGTAGTGCCGCCAGCCTGCAACCAGCCCGCAAACTGCCAACCATTGTTCGCAATCGGCGTCGGCACTTGGTTCGGAAAGGCGCCGCCGCCAACTATCGTCTCTGTCCGCAGATTCGGCGCGCCCGGCGGGGCAAATGTGCCGTTTGTACCGGATAGATAGGTAATCGTAACCGATGGCTCCCACTGGGCGGTGAAGGTCGTGTTCGTGTCGATGAACGTCGCCATCACTTCCGCCGTGCCGAGCAAAGCGGTGCCGCCATCGCGGCTCCAGCCGGCAAATTGCCACCCGCTGTGCGGAACCGGCGTCGGCGCTTGGATCGGATACCCGGGCCCAGCCAAAACCTCCGTGCTACTCGTTCCGCCGCCCGCAAATGTGCCGTTCGCACCGGACAAATAAGTGATTATAATCGGATTCAGCGGATACCACTGGGCATCAAAGATCGTGCTTTCCGTGAAAGTCATGTCTTCGATCTCGTCTGCCTGGAGCAGTGTATTCGTCAGGTCGCCGCGCAGAATCCAGCCGAGGAAGGTGTAGAGCGGTCTGTTCAGGTTAGGCGGAGTCGGAATATCGGCCGGATCAACCATTCCCCCTAAAGGAATTGGAAAAGAGACGCTCGTCGTACTACTATTATAATAGCCACCGTGCAGCATAAAGGTGATATAGGCCTCTGGATTCGGACCCCGATAGTTGATGGCGTAGTTGTTGAGCAGCCCCCCAAAGGGGCGGGCGCCCGGATTTAAGGGCGGCGCAAAGCGTCCACCGCCTGCGACATTGCCGAAGAATATGACCGAGAGTGGGGCCGTCGCTATGATGTTCGGATAATGCGTCGGAAGCAGTGACGGCGGATATCCATTATTCGCAACAGTAAAAATCCCGCCGCCATCGCCATATAGCGCCGTGTTATTCGAGATGACTCCTATATTGGCATTCAAGTTGAGCCGCGCGTTCGCTATGGTAGTGCCCGCGCCAATCCAGATGCCCCCGCCATCGTTTGTCGCGGTGTTCCCGGTGATGGTCCCGTAAGTGATCGTGCCATCCTCCAGCGTAGCGGTACCCATAGTGAAGACCCCATTGGACATCCGCACCCCACCGCCGGTGTTGGTGGGGGTTGCAAGGGCGGGCGGGATGTCGCGCCGGTCGGCTGTATTGTCGCGAATCGTACCGCCGGTCATGTTGAACTGATTGGCAGCAGGCGTCCCCGACATCACTCCTCCACCGTGCGTGTAAGAGTGATTGTCATGGATCACACCTCCAGACATGTTAAATATGCCGCTGTTTTGTATGAACACCCCGCCGCCGCCACGACCATCCGTACGAGCAAGCGCTGTATCATTCTGAAACGCGGTCGCAATATTGTCGCGGATTATGCCGGCTGTCATGGTGAATGTGCCGAACTCAAGATTCACGCCGCCGCCAAAGAAAGCCGTATTGCCATATATCTCGCCGTCGTTCATGTACATCCTATTGTCGCCACCGATCGCTGCGGTTTGTCCGATACGCACGCCGCCACCGAAGCGGCCAATATTATTGCGGATTACGCCGTCGTTCATGGTGAAGACAGCCCCGCCGATGACAAACACTGTCGCCGAGCCGGACGATGAGGTGGCGGTAATGGAGAGTGTGCTATTATAGCTGATCTCACCGCCGTTCATAGTGAACGTGGCGCCTGCGCCATCTACAAGTACAGCACTGGCAGACGCGTTTCCATTATTCCGATTCCTCGTAATCGCGCTGCCATCTTCCATAATCAAGCTTCCGCCGGCATTCACCTGAATCCCGCCGTGATTGCCGGAGAACATCGGATAGTTCCCGCTCAAAATGACATTTTCCAAAGTCAAAGTGCCGTTCACTGTAAAATGTCGTGCCGCACCAGCCGTTCGCCACAGGGTCCACAACTCGCCATATTCGCTTCGGACCAAAAGATTGCGCCCTGCGACGATGGTGACAGCGCCGGGGAGGGTGATATCAGCTTGGAGGACAATTTCTGTCACTGTTATATCGGCGATTGCAGCGTTCCACGCTACCAAGGTGCTTACGTACTCGGTAGTTAAGGGCACAATCCCAATGTACCCCGGCACCGGCTCCATGGGTACTTCCCCATCCGCAAATGCCGACAGCGGCACAAGAGAGAACAGCAAAGCTAGGACCAGCAATAAGCTCAGACCCCGCTTTGCATTTATCTGTAATTTTCTTGTACGCATTCCCGCATCCCCTTGCTCGCTCATCCTATTCGCACTATTTTCCCCTGGCCCTTCGGAAGTACGCCACACAAAATATGGTAGCGCGCACAAAAACGCTATTATAAATTATACCATATGCGCTGAATCGACTCAAGTAAAATTTTCCAAAAATCAACAAAAATCAACAAAAATCAACGCTTTTTAAGAAATCATAAAAAATTTCCCCAAATTCATTGACCGATTTGGTTTAGTTTGTTATGTTTCCATCATAAACCGAATCGATCAATACCCTCTAAGAGATACCTCTATGGAAACATTTCTGGCCCTACCCGCAGACAAGCAGAAGAAAATTGTCGACGCCGCGCTTCAGGTGTTCAGCGAAAACACCTACAGCAAAGCCTCCACCGGCTACATCGCCGCCACCGCTGGCATCTCCAAAGGGATGGTATTCCACTACTTCGGCAACAAGCGGGCCCTGTACTTTTACTTGCTCGACCTGTGCGGAGACATCTTGACCTCTGCACGAGAACAATTATGATTCGTTTTGGAGGGAATTACTATGAAGGGGGATAAGAGAGTGAATAGGAAGAACCAACTCATAGCAGCCATTTTGATATTATTCATAATGGGCCTCAGCGCTTGTGCGCCGAGCGGCGGCATAATCCATGTTGAAGCGGGGCTTTTGTCGAGTTATGCTATTCGTGATGATGGTACGCTCTGGGCTTGGGGCGTGAATGATCTCGGTCAGTTAGGTGATGGTACAACGACAGATAGGCGTAGCCCAGTGCAGATAAGCATTGGATAACTCAAAAAGAAGGAGTGGTTCTTATGGGCAATGCAGACTCTATGATGTACTGGAGGACTAAATAGTGCGGCGGGACCTTTGTTGATGCGGAGAATGGCGCCATTTTCTGTGAATGCAAGGGATATTTCTGTGCCGGAAGAGACTCTATACAGAGACAGCATATTTAGTAGCGCAACGAACCGATTGATGAATCTTTCTTGCGTCAAGCTGGCGGCTTTCGTTTTGGTCGGCGGCTGATACTCGAATGCAACTATATATTTTCATGTTCGTTTGCTCCCTACAGTATGTAAATTTGCAGGGGTTCATTGTATGGGCCGTCGCGTGGGAACGCCAACGGACGTATTATAGGTATACCCCCCAGAGTGGGTAGATTAAATATATTTTGACCCTAGCGGCTCAAAATCAGGGATGCTTACCGCCCCTGAACCTAGGCCAACCAAACAGCCCAAAGAGCGGACTAATGCTTTTCGTCTGGTCTATTGTTAGCGAGAGCCAGAGGACAAACGCTAGGCAAACGACAAGAACGGAGAGATAGAAAAAGACGCTTGCACCTGATGAACGGTGTAAGCGTCTTGCCTGCAAACCTAGCCTTTATTTTTTGAAAAAACGGGTGCAGCCGTTTTCTTACTCCCGGAAGCCTTGATATTACAAGGCTTCCGGTTTTCTTGGCGGAAGCGGTGGGATTCGAACCCACGGTACCTTGCGGTACACCTGATTTCGAGTCAGGCTCGTTATGACCACTTCGATACGCTTCCAAAAATCTGGTCCCCGTTATGTTACCAAAAACATCGCAGAAAAGCAAGTGGATTTCCCACAAGAAAAAACATTTGACAACACCGCCATTTCCTACTATAATGTCAGAGCGACAATAGCGAGGTAATATCCCATGCGCTTAAAGCTCAACGACATTATCGGAATCCCGGGAGCAAAGAAACCGTTCGCGTTTTCTCTCCTCTTCCCCGACCCGGTCGCCTGCACCATGTGCGGCCCATCCACCATCTCCGGAACCGTATTCAACATAGCCGGAGCACTGGAAATCCGGGGCGAAGCCCAAATCGCGATGACTTGCACCTGCGATCGGTGTATGGCCTCCTTCCTTGTCGAGCGGACCCTACCCGTGGTCGCATACCTGGCTGAGGAACTCACCGATGAATCCAACCCAGACATCTTCCTCATAGAAGACGGCGCGATCGATCTGGAAGAAGTCTTCACAACAGCCTTCTTCCTCGACATGGAGAGCAAAATCGTCTGCAAAGAAGATTGCCTCGGCCTCTGCACCACCTGCGGTGCAGACCTCAACCAAGACCCCTGCGCTTGCAAACAAGATATCGACCCTAGACTTGCTGCTCTGCAGCAGTTCCTAGATAAAGAATGAGTGAGAATCATCCTGCCAAGGAGGTGTCATTATGGCGGTTCCAAAAAGTAGAGTATCCAGAACGAGACGAGACAAGCGTCGCAGCTCCCACTGGAAGCTGACCACGCCCAACGTCCTGACCTGTTCCAAGTGCAACGCATTTCGCTTGCCCCACCGGGCATGTGTAGCTTGCGGCACATACAAGGACCGGGAAGTCATCGCTGTCAAAGCGGAAGACTAATCGCAAAACAGGAATAGAGGAGGCAGAAGTTGCCTCCTCTATTTGCATATGGAGAGGTGTTTCGTTTTGACCGAGATCATCCGCATAGCCCCCGGCTCTCCGGCAGATGGAAAGATCGCCCCAGGCGACTTTTTGGTCGCCATCAACGGTACCCCCATCGCGGACGTGCTAGACTATCAATTTCATAGCTACGACGCCGCGCTTTCCGTCACGATAGAAACCCCAACCGGAGAGCGGCGGACCGTCTCCGTGCAAAAACAAGAAGGCCAAGACCTTGGCCTCGATTTTGCAGATTACCTCATGGACCAGTCCCGCTCCTGCCAAAACCGTTGCATTTTCTGCTTCATCGACCAACTCCCCCCGGGCCTACGCGAAACCCTCTACTTCAAAGACGACGACATCCGGCTGAGCTTCCTCACCGGCAACTATATCTCACTCACCAATCTGAGCGACCAAGACCTAGACCGCATGATCCACCTGCGCATCAGCCCCATCAACATCTCCGTCCACGCGACAGACCCGACCGTCCGCACCCGGATGCTCGGCAACCCCCGCGCGGGCCGTTGCATGGAACTCATGCGCCGCTTCGCCGATGCCGGAATCCGGATGAACGCCCAACTCGTCCTCTGCCCCACCGTCAACGACGGGGCTGTTCTGGCCCAGTCTATGCCGGACTTAGCGGGTCTCTGGCCCCAACTCCAAAGCGTCTCCGTAGTCCCCGTAGGCCTCACGCGCTATCGCGACGACCTATGCCCCCTAACCGCCTTCACCTCGGAAACCGCCCATGCGGCAGTCAAGCAAGTGGAGCAATTCGCGGCAGAATGCCTTACCAAACACGGCAGCCGCATCTTCTTCTGCGGCGACGAACTCTATCTCAAATCCGGACTGCCCCTACCCAGCGAAGACGCCTACGAAGGCTACCCCCAACTGGAAAACGGCGTCGGCCTCATCCGCTCTTTTGAGACCGAGTTTTTAGAAGCCTTGGAGTCCATGGACCCACCCCACCACTCCCCCGCCCCCTTCTCCATCGCCACCGGCTCTGCCGCCGCCCCATTTTTGCAAGATTACCTAGCGACAGCAGAGCAAATTTGTGGTAAACTAGACGGACAGGTACATGCTATCCAAAACGACTTCTTCGGCCACACCATCACTGTATCCGGTCTTGTCACCGGTGGAGACATTCGCGCCCAACTACAGGGCCGCGATTTGGGCAAACGCCTCTTCCTCCCCCGCTCCATGCTCCGGCACGGAGAAGGCGTCTTTTTGGACGATATGACCGTCGAAGAATTATCGGCGGCGCTCGGCGTCCCGGTAATCCCCGTAGACGTGAACGGCGCTTCCTTTTTGGACGCGATTTTTGAGTAAACAAGGAGATATGCGCTATGGCTAGACCGCTTCTCGCCATTGTCGGGCGGCCCAACGTGGGCAAAAGTCATCTATTTAATCGGCTGGTCGGCAAACGGCTCTCCATCGTGGAAGATACACCCGGTGTCACAAGGGACCGCCTCTACGCCGAGTGCGACTGGGACGGACGCAGCTTCGACATCGTAGACACCGGCGGCATTGAACCCTCAACGGACAATGAAATCCTCCTCTTCATGCGCGAGCAGGCGGAAATCGCCATCGCCACAGCGGATGTGATCGTATTGGTCACAGACATCCACTCCGGCGTCACCGCGACCGATCAAGATGTCGCCCAGATGCTGCTCCGCTCCGGTAAACCCATCCTCCTCGCGGTCAACAAAGTAGACAGTGTAGGCGAACTCAACCCAGATTTTTACGAATTTTACTCCCTTGGCCTTGGAGACCCCATCCCCGTCTCCGCCGTACACGGCCACGGTACCGGCGACCTTTTGGATGCAGCCGTTGCCCTTTTCCCCCCGGAAGAAGCGGAAGCAGATCAAGATGATACTATCAAAGTCGCCATCATCGGCAAACCCAACGTGGGCAAAAGCTCACTGGTCAATCTCATCCTTGGCGAAAAACGTGTCATCGTCAGCGACGTCGCCGGAACAACCAGAGACTCCGTAGACTCCGCCTTCGAAAACGAACACGGCAAATACGTCTTCATCGACACCGCAGGCCTCCGCAAAAAAAGCCGTGTGCATGACCGCATTGAGAAATTCTCCGTCCTCAGAGCCCAAATGGCCATCGAACGGGCAGACGTCTGCCTCATCATGATCGACGCCCGAGAAGGCGTCACCGAACAAGACACCAAAGTAGCTGGCCTCGCACATGAGGCGGGCAAAGCCTCCATCGTCCTCGTCAACAAATGGGACCTCGTTTCCAAAGAGACAGGGACCATGGAAAAAATGCGCAAGCGCATCCTCGACGATTTGAGCTTCATGAGCTACGTCCCCACGCTCTTCATCTCCGCCCTCTCCGGCCAGCGCGTCGAGCGGATTTTTGAACTCATCAACTTCGTCCACCAGCAAAACTGCATGCGCATCAGCACAGGCACGCTCAACAGCATCCTCGCGGACGCCACCGCCCGCGTCCAACCTCCGACCGACAAAGGCAAGCGCCTCAAGATTTACTACATGACCCAAACCGGGGTCCGCCCGCCGACTTTTGTCATCTTCGCCAACAGCAGAGAATTGTTCCACTTCTCCTATCAGCGCTATCTGGAAAACCAAATCCGCTCCGTATTCGGCCTGGAAGGCACGCCCATCCGCATGGTGATCCGACAAAAGGGGGATACGCAACCGTGATTGTCTTATACCTCATCTTCATCGCGCTCTTCGCCTTCGTCCTCGGTGGACTCAACGGGGCCATCATCACCTCCAAGCTCGCCTACGGAGACGATATCCGCAAACACGGCAGCGGAAACGCGGGCCTCACCAACTTTTACCGCACCTATGGCGGCCAAGGCGCCTTCCTCGTCGTCCTGATCGACGTCATCAAAACCGCTCTGCCAGTCATCTTGGGCGGAAACCTCCTCGCGGACCACTTCGCCTTCGCCAACGTGGAGGAACGCATCCTCCTCGGCCGGACCTTCGCCGGACTTTTCGCCGTCATCGGCCACGCTTACCCCTGTTTTAACGACTTCAAAGGCGGCAAAGGCATCCTCGCCGCCGGAACTATGATCCTCTTCCTCGACTATCGCGTGTTCCTGATCGTCGCCGTCGTGTTTTTCTCAGTCGTCGCCCTGACACGGTACGTATCACTCGCCTCCGTGCTCACGGCCCTCGCCTTCCCCATCGCCATGCTCGTGCTCGGCATGCCCTTCTGGGCCACCATCCTCGCGGCACTCTGTGCGACCTTCGTCATCTATCGGCACCGTGAAAACCTCCAGCGGCTCGTCAAAGGAGAAGAACGCAAACTTAGCCTCGGCAAAAAGCCGGAACAGGCGGAGCAACCGGAGCAAAAGGAGGAGGAATCGTCTTGAAGATCACCGTCCTAGGCAGCGGCGGCTGGGGCACGGCCCTCGCGCTGCTTCTGCACGAAAACGGACACGAAGTCACGCTTTGGTCTGCTTTCGCGGCGGAGTCCGACGTATTGCAAGCAATACGGGAAAACCCCTATCTCCCCGGCATCTCCCTGCCGGACCAACTCGTCTGCACAGCAGATATGGCCGCCGTGCGGACTAGTGATTTGGTCATCCTCGCCACCCCCTCCTTCGCCGTCCGCGAAACAGCGCGCGCAATGAAGCCCTTGCTCGTCCCCGGGACCCCCGTCGTGGTCGTCTCAAAAGGGATCGAGCGGGAAACCTTGCAACATTTCTCCGACGTCGTCCGCGATGAACTCGGCGTAGGCGCCGCCGTCGCGGCCCTATCCGGCCCCTCTCACGCGGAAGAGGTCGCCCGGAAAATCCCCACCGCCTGCGTGGCCGTGTCAGACGATTCCGCTGTCGCCGAACTCGTCCAAGACATCTTCATGAACGAGCGTTTTCGCGTCTACACCAGTTCAGACGTCGTCGGCGTCGAACTCGGCGCGGCGCTCAAAAACGTCATCGCCATCGCCGCCGGAGCCGCCGAAGGCATTGGCTGCGGAGACAATACCATCGCCGCCCTCATCACCCGCGGCCTCGGCGAAATCGCCACGTTAGCGGTCGCGCTCGGCGGCCAACGAGAGACGCTCGCGGGCTTGGCAGGCCTCGGAGACTTAATCGTCACCTGCACCTCCCGCCACTCCCGCAATCGTCGGGCTGGCGTACTCATCGGCAAAGGCTTCCCACACCGGGAAGTCATGGAGCAAATCGGAGGCGTCGTCGAGGGCTATTACGCCGCCGGCGCCGCTTATGCGCTGGCAACTAAAGCCGGCGTCGAAATGCCGATCTGCGGCGAGATTTATCGCGTGCTCTACGAGGACAAAGACCCGACCCACGTACTCAAAGACCTCATGACCCGCAGCAAAAAATCCGAACAACATGACTATGCGACCGAAAACTGGATCAAGCCATAATCCTATTGAATATTTCCCACAGATTTGCTATGATAATAGATCAGACAGCGGCGCAGTATTCTAGTCAGTGCTGCCGGTTCCCAAGAAGGGGCTAAAAATCCTTCGTCGGGCATATCTATGAAACTCGTGGTGCCTGCTTTGAACGCCCAGTTTGGGGTGGGTGCTGGGGGGAAGCGCTTCTTTCGGAGCGCTTGCGGCTTCAGGGCGCTCTCCAATGGCATGGAGAACCCGTTCCTGCTGCCGTGGAGACCTGTTCTCGTGCCGGCGCGTAGTCCCTTGTTGGTGAGGCGAACGGTACGGTCCAGGGTGAGAACCTGCAATGCAGTGCAATTTCGGACGCTGTGTGCAGAGTAGCCTGCCTTGCGTGGTGCGGTGCGGATAGGGGAAGCTGCCTTGGATGGCCAAAGGCCACGGCCGCTGAGGAATTGCCCCTTGAAATACCCATTGCAAAAGAGGCTAAAGAACCGGTAAGACTGCGGTGGAAAACACCTAGACTGTTGGGACTATGAATCCCAGACAGACAGAGGATTACAGTGCGGACTCAGTGGCAGTCGGGTCACCCAGTTGGCAACACTGGGACCGGAGTGATAAAGGGAAACCGCCTCCATCGGCGACGAGAGGTCACTCCTGGAGAAATTCAACCCGTACCTAAGCCGTAAGATTTACTTTGTTGGTCGCCCTGTCTGGTATGTTTCATTTTTGTAGGGAACGCCGCCCTCGGCGTTCCGTTTTTGCCCTTGTAGGGGACGCACACTGGGTGTTCCATACCCTTTGCAGGGGCGGCTATTAACTGCCCGCGGGCGATTGATAATCGCCCCTGCACGGATCCACAGACATTCTACTCTAGGAGGCCCATACGAATTGAAAAAGAGCGATATTCGGTGGGCGATTCGGATTGTGGCTTCCAGCATCGTGCTGGCCACCGTGTTTACTTTGTTATCGACAGCGGCAATGGAAGAGGCTGGCTACGTCGTAGCCTTTTTCGTACTATTTTTGCTCATCGTCGTCGGTATTGTGTTCGATATGATCGGCGTAGCAGTCACCGCCGCGGATGAGACACCCTTCCACTCCATGGCAGCGCATGGCTGTCTGGCCGCGAAGGAAGCAATCCGGCTGATCAAAAACGCCGGCCGCGTCGCCAACATCTGCAACGATGTCGTGGGCGATATCACAGGCATCATCTCCGGTGTCGCGATGGCAGTTCTTTCCGCCCGTTTAGTGGCGGATTATGCCCTACACAGCCTCGCGATCCACCTCACCATCTCCGGCCTCGTCGTAGGCCTCACCATCGGCGGCAAAGCCCTCGGCAAAGGCGCCGCGATCCGCAGCAGCACCGGGATCGTATACTTCACAGCCCGCAGCCTCTATCGCATCAAATGGCTCGGCAACAAGTTGACGGGACGGAGGTAGCAATGGCGAAACTACGATTAGACCTCCTCCTCGTCGAGCAGGGCAAGTTCGAGAGCCGCGCCCAAGCCCAAGCGGTAATCATGTCCGGCGTGGTCTTTCTAGACGGCAAACGAGTAGACAAGCCCGGCACCCTAGTCCCCGAAACGGCAGAACCGGAAGTCCGAGGCATCCCACTCCCCTACGTAAGCCGCGGTGGATTCAAGCTTGAAAAAGCTCTGGATTCCTTCGGCGTAGACCCCGCCGGAAAATGCTGCATCGACTGCGGCGCCTCCACCGGCGGCTTCACCGACTGCCTCTTACAACGCAGCGCCATCAAAGTCTATGCGGTCGACGTCGGCTACGGCCAACTCGATTGGCAACTCCGCAAAGACAACCGTGTCGTCGTGATGGAGCGGACAAACATCCGCCACCTCACCCCAGACGCACTCATAGACCGACCCGCACTTGCCGTCATTGACGTATCCTTCATCTCCCTCCGCCTCGTCCTCCCCGCGGTCTACGGACTGCTCGCGGAAGATGGCGAGGTCGTCTGCCTCATCAAACCCCAGTTCGAAGCCGGACGGGAACAAGTGGGTAAAAAAGGCGTCGTCCGAGACCCCGCCGTCCACCAAACAGTGCTCGAACGATTCCTAGAAGATGCAAAGGCCGCAGGCTTCGGCACCCTAGCCCTAGACTTCTCCCCCATCCGCGGCCCCGAGGGTAACGTGGAATATCTGGGCCACCTAAAAAAAGACATGCCCGACACCGTAGACCTAGACATCTCGTCCGTCGTAGAGCAGAGCCACTACGTAGAATAGGAGGGAACCGTATTGAAAAAAATCATTCTATGCCCCAACCCCATTCGCGATGCGGACCTCGCCTACAGCAAAAACCTCTTCCAACGCCTCGCGGCACGCGGCCTAGAACCCATCCTCAGCCCCCACCACTACATCCCCACAGATCGCACGCCGCTCTGCGTAGAACCTTCGCTTCTGGACGAGCAACTCCGCAGCGCCGACCTCCTCATCGGCCTCGGCGGAGACGGGACAATTCTACACCTCGCCCGCCTCGCCGCCCCCCATCAAGTCCCGATCCTCACGGTAAATATGGGCCACAAAGGTTTCATCGCCGAAATGGAACCGGACGATATCGAAAAAATCGTCGACATTGCCCTCCTGGACAAGCCAAACATCCAAGAACGCATGATGATCGACGTCCACGTTCTACGCAACGGCCAGACCGTCTACGAGTGCTTCGCCCTCAACGACGTCGTCGTACGAGGCACCACCCGCCAAGTGATCCTCGAGGTCTATGACGACAAGCAGCGCATCACCCGCTTCTCCGGAGACGGCATCATCGTCTGCACCCCGACTGGTTCCACCGCCTACTCCATGTCCGCCGGCGGCCCGCTCATCGAACCCACAGCGCGGAACCTCGCCATCACACCCATCTGCGCCCACGCGCTGATCGCAAAAAGCTTCGTCCTGCCCTCCTCAAACCGCGCCGTAACAGTGAAGATCACCCTCGGCGACGAAAAGGACGGCTACCTAGCCGTAGACGGCAGCAGTTTCGAATTAGAAGACCAAGACGAGATCCAGGTCACACAAAGCCAATATGTGACCCGACTAATCAAAGCCTCCGAGCGGAGCTTTTATGAGATCGTGAACGACAAATTAGGCGGCATCTAGGGGGAAACGCGATATGAAGAGTGCAAGGCAGGAGAAAATTTTAGAACTAATCGCCGCAAGGGACATCGAAACCCAAAACGATCTGACGGCAGAACTACACGCCGCCGGCATCATCAGCACCCAAGCCACTGTTTCCCGCGATATCCGGGAACTCGGCCTCACCAAAGCGCACAGCCCCGAGGGGAAGTATCGCTATGTCGCCCCACGTCATAATACGGTACCCGGTCACTCAGATCGGCTCCGCGCCATCTTTAAGGAGAGCGTCACCAGTGTCGCCGTCGCCCAAAACCTGCTGGTAATCCGCACTTTGCCCGGCCTCGCCTCCGCCGCCTGCTCCGCGATTGACGGCATGGGCTATCCCGGCCTAGTAGGTAGCCTCGCCGGAGACGACACGGCCTTCGTCGCCATGACAAACAACGAATCCGCAGAACAATTCCGCTTAGAAGTCGCCGCGATGCTATGATGCAGGGGCGCACATTGCGCGTCCGCTTGATTCTGTCAGAAAGGGGTGTTGGCATGCTATCACTCTTACACATCGAAAACGTAGCCGTGGTCGAAAAGGCTGAGATTGCCTTCGGCCCCGGCTTCAACGTACTCACCGGCGAGACCGGCGCCGGTAAAAGCATCGTGATCGACGCGATCGGCGCCGTCCTCGGCGGTCGCGTCAGCCGCGAACTCGTACGAACAGGCGCAGAATACGCCTCCATCACAGCTGTGTTCGCCGACATCCCACAACTCCCCTGGTTCGAAGAAAACGGCGTCGATTGGGAAGACGAACTCTTCCTCCAACGCAAAATCACAGCGGAGGGCAAAGGCAGCTGCCGCGTCAACGGCGCCCCCATCTCCGCGGGACAACTCAAAGCCCTAGGCGAACAACTCCTCAACATCCACGGTCAACACGAAGGCACACTCCTCCTTGAAGAGCGATACCACCTATCCTACCTAGACGGTTTCGGCAGCCTAGACACGCTCCTCACCACCTATCGCACAGCTTATGACGAACACCGCACTATCCAAAAGGAATACGACACCCTCCAGATGGACGAAAGCGAAAAAGCCCGCCGCATCGACACCCTAGAGCACCAGATCGAAGAACTTGAAACCGCAAACCTCCGCCCCGGCGAGGAAGAAGAACTCCGGGAGCACAGGTCTCTCCTCGCTAACGCCGGAAAGTTAGCGGAAGCCGTAGAAGGCGCACTCGTAGCCCTCTACGGCGACGAAGACGGCTCCGCCGGTGCCATCGACCTCCTCGGCCGAGCCGATGACCAAATTAGCTACGCCGCCTCCCTCTCCGAACGCTTCAAGCCCGTCGCGGGGGACCTCTCAGATGCACGATACCGTCTCGAAGACACCCTAGAGCAACTCAAAGACCTCCGCGAAAGCCTCGCCTTCTCCCCCCAAGAGCTAGACGAATTAGAATCCCGCCTCGCCCTCCTCCGCCGTCTCACCCGCAAATACGGCGGCGGCGAAACCGAAATGCACCTATTCCTCGCCCGTTGCAAAGAAGAGCTAGATGGCCTCTCATACTCCGCAAACCGCGCGGCAAAGCTAGAAAAACAACTCGCGCAAACCGCAAAAGCCGTCCAAGATGCCGGCGAAACCCTACGATCCGCCCGCCAAACAGCAGCGGCAGACATGGAAGCGCGCATCATCACCGAACTCAAGGACCTGAGCATGCCCGGCGTCCGTTTCGCCGTCGAGTTCGAAGCGCAAGCCCCAGACCGCACCGGAGTCGACTTCGTCAGCTTCGTCATGAGCGCAAACGCGGGTGAGAAACTCGGCAAACTCAGTAAAATCGCCTCTGGCGGCGAACTGGCCCGCATCATGCTGGCGCTCAAACGCGTCCTCGCCGAGAGCGAAACCGTCTCCACCATGGTCTTCGACGAGGTAGACACCGGCGTTTCCGGCATCGCCGCCCAACGGGTCGGCGAAAAAATGAGCGGCCTCGCCGGACAAAAGCAAGTCATCTGCGTCACCCATCTCCCCCAAATCGCCGCGCTGGCAGATGGGCATTATCTCATCTCCAAATCTGTCTCCGGCGAGCGGACCTATACGCAAGTCGGCCCGCTCGATCACGAGGGCCGCAAATTAGAACTCGCCCGCCTCACCGGCGGCGAAAACATCACCGAAGTCAGCCTATTAGCCGCTAATGAACAACTAGAAGCGGCGGAACAGTTCAAAAAATCTAGGAAAGTGAAGTGACCAACATGAGCGTATTCGCAGAACTCAAAGCCCGTGGACTTATCGCCCAAGTAACAGACGAAAACGACATCCAAAAACTGCTAGACGGCGGCGGTGCAAAATTCTATATCGGCTTCGACGCCACAGCAGACAGCCTCCACGTCGGTCATTTGCTCCAACTCATCATCATGCGCCACCTCCAACTCGCGGGAAATATCCCCGTGTTCCTGCTCGGCGGCGGCACCACCATGGTCGGCGACCCCTCCGGTCGGACCGATATGCGCCAAATGCTGACCATGGAACAGATCGCATACAACTGCGAGTGCTTCAAGCGCCAAGCCAGCAACATCCTCGATTTCACCGAGGACAAATGCATGATGCTCAACAACGCAGACTGGCTGCTCGACCTCAACTACGTCAACTTCCTGCGCGAAGTGGGCGTCCACTTCTCCGTCAACCGCATGCTGGCGGCGGAATGCTACAAAGCCAGATGGGACAAGGGGCTCAGCTTCCTTGAACTCAACTACATGATCATGCAGGCCTACGACTTCTACGAGCAGTTCAAACGCTACAACGTCGTACTCCAATGCGGCGGAGACGACCAGTGGTCCAATATCCTCGCAGGCACAGAACTCATCCGCAGAAAAACCAGCGCAGATTCCGGCGGTGCCGGTGCAGATGCCTACGGCATGACCTTCAAACTCCTCCTCACCAGTACAGGCCAGAAGATGGGCAAAACCCAGGCCGGCGCCGTCTGGTTAGACCCGGAGAAAACCACCCCCTTCGAGTTCTACCAATATTGGCGCAACATCGACGACGCCGACGTACTCAACTGTATCCGCATGCTCACCTTCCTCCCCCTCGCCGAAATCGAACAGATGGAAAGCTGGGAGGGTAGCGAACTCAACCGCGCCAAGCAGATTCTGGCCTTTGAGCTCACGAACCTCGTCCATGGCGAGATGGAGGCCCAAAAAGCCGAAGAGACCGCAAAAGCCCTCTTCACCGGCGGTGGCGCGGCAGACATGCCCACCATCACCCTCACCGCAGAAGACCTCACAGACGACACCATCGACATCCTGACCCTTCTAGTCAAAGCAAACCTCTGCCCCTCAAAAAGCGAAGCCCGCCGCGCCGTGGAACAAGGCGGCGTTGAGGCCGCCTCTGAAAAGGTCACAGGGTTCGCAAAAATCTTTACAGCGGCGGAGCTTGCCGGGGATGGCATCGTTGTCCGGCGCGGGAAGAAGCACTTTTGCAGAGTGGTGCTTGGATAGGTCATAAAACTATTTTTTGAGCCTGCGGCTCGCTGCGCTCGTTTCGCTGAGGCGACATACTTTTTTGCATCGCGCAAAAAAGTATGCAAAAAAGGCGAGTCGGGGGCTTCGCCCCTGACAACCCCGTTTTGACTTTTACTCGTGCGCATCCAAGTCGTGTGGTTCCGCCTGCCGGCGGAGGTTATGTCGCTTTCGAGCCACGCGTTCTTGTGCGGTACGCGAAACGAATGTGCGGCGGTTTGCGCACGACACTCCCTTCCGCCGGGCGAGGCGGAACCACAGAACCTGAGTGACCACGATCAAAAGTCAAAAGGAAGAGATTTTCAAGAGAAACCATATGGTTTCTCTTGAAGCGCCTTTTTGCTTCTTTTTGGCGAAGCAAAAAAGGCCCGCCCGACAGGGCATTCAGTCTACGAGCCAGCAAGGCTCATAAATAGCCTATAGCAATAGCAAAACAAAAAAACAACTTTCAACAGAGTTCCCCTTTTTGTTTACAATCTGTTTCATTCAAATTCATAATTCAGCCATAATTCTCCGCTATACTAAGAACATCCAACAGGATACACATTCTCCTTCAATTGCACACACCGGGGTGCCGCCCCAAAACGGCACCCCACCCCCCTATCAAATTCGCCGCAAGGCGTTTTGAATATAGTCAGCGGAAACCATCTCATTCCTCAACAAGCTTTGAAGACAATCCTCCAAATGTTCGAACACACACCAATTAGCCTGCCGATTTGCATCGGCAGGCTAACCTCTTTTTATAGTCACGCAGAGAACCTATCCCATCACCGCCACGCGAGGGAATCGTCATTCTCGATCCAATCCTCCACCTCGGTGATCGTATAGCTCTCCTCCCCCGTACGGCAGACAACGCGGGCAATGCCGGCATTGATAATCTGCCGCCGGCACATCGGGCAAGAAGTGGTATCTTTGATGATGCCGCCGCCCGCATACTCCCGTCCCGCGAGGAAAAGGGTCGCACCGATCATGTCCCGACGGGCAGCCGAAATAATCGCGTTCGCCTCCGCATGGACACTGCGGCAGAGCTCATACCGCTCCCCGTTCGGAATCTCCAGTTCTTGCCGTGTGCAGCCGCCGAGATCGCCGCAGTTTTTCCGTCCCCGGGGCGCGCCGTTGTAGCCTGTGGAGATGATCTCATCGTTGCGCACGATAATCGCACCATATTGGCGGCGAATGCAGGTTGAGCGTTTGGATACCGTGTCGGCGATGTCGAGGTAATAATTCAGCTTGTCCTTGCGGTCCATAGTGTGCTCCGCCCCCATCTTTGTTGTTGTTGTTGTTGTTGTTGTTGTGTATAGTATATCACAGCGTTGCCTTGCTGGAAACTGGCATTTGTGGTAAGATTGAGAATAGATATTTCTTTGCTATAGAGATATTTTTATTAGGCCAAGCAGGCCTACTGCTTCGTGTCGCCGAAGGCGACCTACTTTTTGTGTTGACAAAAACAATTTAAGAGAAACTGCGTTTCTCTTAAAAATCTCTTCCTTTTAAACTTTTGACTCGTGCGCATTTCAGTCTTGTGCTTCCGCCTCGCCCGGCGGAAGGAAGTGCGTAGGACGACCACCGCACATTCGTATCATATACCGCACAAGAACGTCTACGCCCGAAAGCGACACCCTCTTCCGCCGGCAGGCGGAACCACAAGACTGGAGCGCCCACAAACCAAAAGTCAAATGGGGGTTGTCAGGGGCGAAGCTCTTGACTCGCCTTTTTTGCATACTTTTTTCAAACACCATACAATGTATAAACTTCAAATAGAAGCTAAAAAAGTATGGTCTTTTACTGAGCGTTTGGATTTCTCAGCTTTATCAATTCCCAATCCGTCAGATTGTCAGTTTCAAAAGCTACCTCTGTTATAGCAAAAATCCTCTTGTCACACAAAAATGTCGATGGATTTTATAATAAAATTCTGCTTGTTTGGAATGTTTGAAGCGCATGGAATGATATGCAAGTCAACTTTGATGTTTTTTATAAAACGTATCAATAGAGAACCAGTTTTGCGGCCCTGCCGCAAACTGCAAGCTGGACTTCTGGCTTGCCAGAAGCATATTTTTGAGTTTTCTGTGGCCCGGGAAATCCAAAAATATTGCTTGCTGGGGTTCCCCCAAACCCGAAACATCGGGCCAATGTGGCCCGATGCTGGGTGGCGGCCTGCGGCCTTGTTTTGGGCGGGAGAAGGTCAGGAGATTTTATAGATTTTTGCGAAAAGCAGGAGTAGTTTCTGAGGGAAATGGGACGTGAACAAGGGGCAATATTTCGCTACACAGGGGACTACACCTCTCTCTGGAAAAGCTAGATTTTTTAGGATTGACATGGTATAGTTGGAGTAGAAATATTTGCTACGTTGTGTTTTGACGGTGGGGCAATGTTAGGAAGTTTATATAATGTGAGGTTAGATACATGAAAGTGAAACGCAAACAAAGTGTCCTTGCGCTGGCGCTTGCCTTTGTGTTGGCGCTGAGTATGATACCCTTGCAAACGGCAGCCGCCACGGATGAAGCGCCGTCCGCCTATGGTACAAACGAGCAGATTATGCCGTTTAGCGGTGATGTTGTGTCTGTACCGGGGGACTATGCCACCCTCTTTCTAGCAATTAGCGGCACCCCGGTCGACGGCGCGAGAACGATAGTGCTTACAGATAATATTATCATGGCGGGGCATGTATCTATTACGCAGGGCAGACAGATCACTCTTATTCCAGACGGTAATGATAGAACGCTGTACCGTACCGCGGCAAACACCCAGCGTCACTTCTCCGTTGACTCGGGGACCCTAGTCATTGATGCGTGCTCCAATGGCAACACAATCACGCTGACGAGGGCGGCTTCAAACACTGGCAATGGCGGTGGTATCGGCATTACGACCGGCACATTCATCCTAAACGCAGGGACAATATCCAATAACCAAACGGCAAATGGCGCTGGCGTGAATGTGACGCAAGGCAGCACCTTCATCATGAATGGCGGCACCATAAGCGGCAACACTGCAACCGGCAACGGCGGGGGCGTCAATGTTGCAGGCATCGCTACAGCACTATTCAACACATTCACCATGAATGGCGGGATGATCAGCGGCAACACAGCCAACAACGGCGGCGGTGTGAGTCAAGGCAATAATAGCACATTCACCATGCACAACGGCTTCATTGAAAACAATACCGCAAGTGGCGCAAACATATACTTGGGTGGCGGCGGCGTATTTATGGAAGGCGCTAACGCCCAGTTTAATATGCACAACGGTATGATCCGCGGAAATAATGCCTTGCGCGGCGGCGGTGTGCGCATGATAGGCGGCACATTCATCATGCATAATGGTGAGATAAGCGGCAACCTTGCGCAGCATGTCCCCAGCACTGCCAGCAACGGCGGCGGTTTTGGCGGCGGCGTGATGGTGACAAATACGGCAGCTAACTTCATCATGCACAACGGCGCAATCATCGACAATACCGCAGAGGGCACAAGCGGTCAACAAGGCGGCGGGGGCGGTGTGTTTGTCAATATAGGGGCAAGCTTTACCATGTACAACGGCGCAATCAGCGGAAATGAAGCGACAAGTGGCAGGGGCGGCGGTGTATTCATGGAGGCTGCGAATACACAATTCACCATGAACAACGGCGCAATAAGCGGCAATACAGCTCACTTAGACGGCGGCGGCGTAAGCGTAGCAAATGGCATCGTTACCATGTCTGACGGTATCATCAGCAACAACACCGCCACGCAACACGGCGGCGGTGTATGGCTTGCTACAGGCGCTGCTACAGTAAACGCACGGCTGAACATGAGCGGCGGCACAATCAGCGGCAACACGACGGTCACGGGCGATGGCGGCGGAATTTTTGCCACGGCGACCAATATGCAGACTTCGCCGCCTGTGGATGTGTATCCACAAATCATCGCAGTGGGCACAATCAGCAACAACACTGCGGGCGGCGGGCGGTTTGCACTGCCAACGAACGCAACTGACATTACGCGCGGCATTGGTTCTTTGATGGATAACTACAACATCAACTACCGTGGTTCGACTCAGCTCATTCCAGTCATATTCAACTTAGCCGGCGGGAATGTGAGCGGTAATACGGAGAACATCACGCACCATTCCTATCCGAACACTACGGTTGGCGCAGCGAATGTACCTGTGCCGAGCCGGTTGAACTACAGTTTTCAGGACTGGCGTTACACCGGACAAGCGACAGGAGCCCAGAATCTAACAAATGCGGACGTGGCGGAGCATACCGTTACTGCGCCAATTACGTTCACAGCACAGTGGGTATTGGAAACGCGCACCGTAACATTCAACTCTCGTGGCGGCTCTGCTGTGCCTGGGCAAAGCGTATCACACGGCGGCTTTGCCGCCAGCCCAGCAACTCCACCGACCTTGGCAGGCCATACCTTTGGTGGTTGGTTCACTTCCGAATCAATAGCGGCCGGAACGGGGGGTAAGGTATTTGATTTTGTGACTACTCCGATTACTGCGAATATAACCCTTTACGCAAGGTGGACGCCTAACAACCATCAAGGTGGTAGTGGCGGCGGGATAACGCCTCCTCCCTCAGACGATCCATGGCGTGAGGCTTTCTTAATCGGCGTCAGCGGCGGCGATGGTTCCCGGTGGATTAACCCCCGCGCCAACATCACCAGAGCAGAAGTCGCCACGATTTTCTTTCGCTTGATCGACGATGATGTTCGTGCCGATTATTGGATGCAGACAAATCCGTTCGATGACGTGGCGCTAAATCAGTGGTTCAACAATGCGGTTTCCACAACGGCGCATATGGGACTTTTTGTGGGTGTTGGCAATGATCAGTTTGCCCCGCAGAATAATATCACACGTGGCGAACTTGCTACCGTTCTGGTTCGCTTCATGTACAGAGATCAGACCGGAACTTTCTCAGCGCCACTGAATGACAGCGATCAGTTTAACGACATCGCCGGTCATTGGGCAAGATCGTATATCAACGAGGCAACCAGACAAGGTTGGATCGAGGGTGATACGGGTATCGGCGGGCAGTTTAGACCAAGCGCTCCTCTCACCAGAGCGGAGACAGCGGCGATGATCAACCGCATGTTCGAGCGTCTGATTGAGACGTATGACTGCCGTCTGTACGATATGGTTTCTTGGCCGGACAATGTGAACCGGAATAGTTGGTATTTCTTGTACATGTACATGGCAACCAATTCTTTCCACTACAGATGGAGAGATAACGGCTACATGGAACTGCGTGAGATTATCGAACCCCGTGAGTGGTGGAGGCTAGAGCGCCCCAATTCCCAGCCCGAGGATATTTTTATCCGATCATAGCACACGACGCAGATAAGTAATGCACAAGCTAGGGATTTTCTCCTGCGCCTGTTGAAAATAAGCACTATCAAACGACCAGATACAAACAAACCGCTACAGCATAAGTATCAGACTTATCCACGCCTAAAGGGCATAGCAAAACCCACAATCCCCGTCAAGGGTAAATACACGGCTAACGCCGCCCTTGACGGGGATTGTGGGTTTTGCTTTAGGGAGCCAAGACGGTTAAGCCTCTTTGTGGCTTAACCGCCCTGTTTTCAATAAGACCCGGCAACCAAAGCACCCGCCTCGAATGATCGGGTTTGGGCTGAATTTAACTTTCATGATCTGTTATACATTGTATGGTGTTTTTTTGGCAAGACCAAAAAAGTAAGCAAAAAAAGCGAGCCGCAGGCTAATAAAAAATAATAGCAAAAACAAATGCCAACCCGGAGGGTCCCCATGCAAGAACTAACCATCTCCCCAAACGACGCCGGGCAACGGCTTGACCGCTTTCTCGCAAAAGCGATCCCCGCCTTGCCGGGTCCTCTGGCGCAGAAATACATCCGCCTAAAACGCATCAAAGTCAACGGCAAACGCGCAGAGCAAAACTACCGGCTCCTAGAGGGCGACACCATACAACTTTACATCGGCGACGAGTTTTTTGAGGTTTCACGGGAAGAGCTCCCACGCAAAACACAAGACCCCGGCCTCAATATTTGCTACGAGGACGAGCAGATCTTGATCGTGAATAAGCCGCCGGGCCTGCTCTGCCACAGCGGGGACGGTCCTTATGAGGCCAATTTGGTCGATCAGGTGAAGGCTTATTTGCAGCATACCGGGGCGTGGAATCCGGCGCAGGAGCTGAGTTTTGTCCCGGCGCTCTGTAACCGCCTCGATCGTAACACTGGGGGGCTCGTACTCGCGGCGAAGACTGCGGCGGCTTTGCAGATTTTGAATCAAAAGATTCGGGATCGGGAAGTTGACAAATACTATCTTCTGGCTGTCCATGGGAGGCCGAACCCGCCGACTGGGCGGATTGAGGGGCATTTGGTGAAGGACAGCGCACAGAACCGGATGTCTGTGGTTGCAGTGGGTACAGAGGATGCGAAGGATGCTGTAACGGTCTATCGGACTTTGGAAACGAGAGAGAATCTTTCGCTTGTGGAATGTCTGCTGGAGACGGGGCGGACGCATCAGATCCGGGCGCAGATGGCTGCGCTTGGGTGTCCGCTTTTGGGGGACCGCAAGTATGGCGGCCTTGCGAAAACCGAGCCACATCAAGCACTTTGGGCGTATCGGGTGACCTTTTCTTTTACTTCGGATGCCGGCGTGCTGGACTATTTGCATAATCGTACATTTTTTAGCGGCGACGTGCCGTTTTTGGGCAAATACTTCACCTTTTCGCTCCCGAAACGACCCAAAAAAGGGGTTTAAACGGACCTAAACGGCACCGATGAATAAATGAGGATAGCACATGCATAATTTTATTTTGAAAGGCGATATTTGTTATAGCACCGCCCCCACCAGCTTGGAAATTTTCGAGGGGGGCTATTTGGTTTGCCTCGATGGAACGTGCGCCGGGGTGTTTGTCGATTTGCCGGAACAGTATCGTGACTTGTCTGTGATCGACTGTAGTGGGCAGTTGATCGTACCGGGGCTGGTGGATTTACATGTCCACGCGCCACAATTCCCATTTCGGTCGCTCGGGATGGATTTGGAGTTGATCTGTTGGCTCAATACGCACACCTTTCCGGAGGAGGCGAAGTACATGGACCTCGCCTACGCGGCCTCGGCGTATCGCGCCTTCGTTGACGATGTGCGGCGCGGACCAAACACGCGGGCTGTGATCTTCGCCACGCGCCATGTCCCCGCGACGGCGCTCCTAATGGATCTTCTCGAAGCATCTGGACTTGTGACGATGGTGGGCAAGGTCAACATGGACCGACATGCACCGCCTGATCTGGTCGAGATAGACGCGGCGACCAGCTTGGCCGATACGCGGGCATGGCTTGCGGAAGTTGCCGGGCGGTATCAGCGCGTCTCCCCTATTCTTACACCCCGCTTTATCCCCGCTTGCTCCGATGCGCTGATGGCGGGGTTGGGCGAGATTCAGCGTGAGTTTGGGCTGCCTGTCCAGTCGCATTTGTCGGAGAATCCGGCGGAGGTTGACTGGGTGATGGGGCTGCGTCCGGATGCGGAGAGTTATGGGCACGCTTATTATAAGAACGGGCTGTTCGGCGGCAGTGTGCCGACGGTGATGGCTCATTGCGTTTGGCCTTCGGCGGGCGAGTTCGCGCTTATGAAACGGCAGAAGGTCTGGGTGGCGCATTGTCCGCAGTCGAACACGAATTTGGCCTCTGGGATCGCGCCGGTGCGGCGGTATTTGGAGGCGGAGATCCCCGTCGGCCTTGGGAGTGATGTGGCGGCGGGGGCGCATACGTCTATCTTCCGGGCGATGGAGGACGCAATTGGGGCGTCTAAGCTGTATTGGCGTTTAGTGGATTCGGACGCGGCGCCGTTGACGCTGGCTGAGGCGTTTTATCTTGGGACGCTCGGCGGGGGGCGGTTCTTTGGCGCGGTCGGGAGCTTTCTGCCGGGCTTTGAATTTGACGCCTTGGTGATCGACGATGCAGTTATCCCCGGGCGGGTAGGGCTTTCGATTCCGGATCGGCTGGCGCGGGTGGCGCATCTTTCGGATGCGCGGCAGATTCGGCGGAAGTTTGTGCGCGGGATTGAGATTGGGTTGGAGTAGATGCGGGCGGCAGAATGCCGCCTTGCAATAGGAACGGGCGGGGTGTGGAACCCCGCCCGTTTTTGTTATTCGTCTTTTTTCTTGAGCTTCTCTTTGTTGCCGTCTTCATCTACCAGGTAGACGTTGTCCAGGTGGTGGGTTAGGTTCTTTTTGAAGCCGGAGATGTATTCTTGGCGGAGGGTGTGGCGTTCGGCTTCTTCTTCGGGGGTGAGGCCGTGGGTTTTGTGTTTTTGGGCTAGGTGGTTGATGCGGTCGATTTTTTCTTGGTCCATGTGGGGGCCTCCTTTTGGTGGTGTGCGGGGGGCGAACACAGTTCGGCCCTACGAGTCTAGAAATCGTGCCAGCATTGCGGCGGCTTCGGCGCGGGTTGCATGTCCGGCGGGATTCATTGGGCCCTCGGCCTCCTGCAACAACCCGCGATAGCTGGCCCAGCGGACATAGGGCTCCGCCCACTCGCTCACCTGACCATAGCCGGGTCGCACAAACTCCGGCGGGACGGCTACGCACTGCCCGCTATACACCGCATAGCGGTGCAGCATGGCGACGAACTGTTCTCTCGTGACATTGCCGTGGGGGTTGAAGTTTCCGGCGTAGCCGTGGACGATGTTGGTTTGGTGCGCCCAGGCGATGGGGGTGGAAAACCATTGGCCTGATGGGACGTCTCCGAAGTCTCCGCCGATGGCAGAGGGCTCTCCAGCCATACGGTGGAGGATGGTGGCGACCATGGCGCGGCTGAGGGTTTGGTCGGGGGCGAAGGTGGTGGCGGAGACGCCTTGCATGATGTTGTGCTCAAACACCGTTGCAACGTAATCTCGCGCCCAGTGGTTGGCGGCGATATCGGTGAAGGGGAAGGCGTCGGTTCGCTGTGGATAGAAATGGAAGTTGGTGACATTTTGCCAGCCGATTACGCTGTCTCTGGATACCATGAGGTTGTAGCTGGCGACGAGCTCCCATAGATCAAGATGTGACACATCTAGGGTGCTCAGACTGTTGTTGCGAACCCAAAGGACGCTTAGTTCGGGGTTGTTTGATACGTCGAGCGTGCTGAAGTTGTTGTTGCTGATGTCGAGAAGTCTTAACGCTTGATTATTTGATACGTCAAGAATTTCAAGATTGTTTTGATTGGCAGAAAGATTCCTTAGCATCGGATTGTTTGACACATTTAGATTGCTGAGGTTGTTGCCGCCGACACCAAGAACCTCTAATACAGGATTATTGGACACATTTAAGGTGCTAATGTTGTTGTAGAAGGCATTTAGGAACTCTAGCTCAGGATTATTGGATAAATCGAGAGCGTCGAGATTATTATTGGCGGCAAATAGAGCTCTTAGCACAGGATTATTCGACAAATCAAGCGCGTTCAGATTGTTGAGGGCAATCTCAAGCATATCCAGTTCTGGATTATTGGACAAGTCGAGAGTACTCAAATTATTGTCACTGGCCAAAATGTTCCATAGAGCTGGATTATTTGTTACATCGAGAGCATTGAGGGTGTTGAAGCTGACACTAAGAGTCATTAGCCTAGAATTATTCGACACATCAAGGGTGCTAAGGTTATTTTCGCTAACATGAAGCTGCACCAGCGCAGGATTATTGGACACATTTAGGGTGCTGAGATTATTGCGGGAGGCCCAGAGATACGAGAGTTTTGGATTTCCGGACAAGTCAAGCGCAGTTAGTTGATTGCTGTCGACCATAAGTCTGTTCAACGAAGGGAAATGCTCAATGCCGCGCAAGCATGCAATATTTGCCTCAGACAAATTTAGCTCCCAAATCCACGCGGCAACAGACAGATCAAGGTAGTTTCCGACAATGAGGCTATCAAATGGGGCATGCTCCGACATCGCCCGCAACCGGGTGACGAAGTTGGGGTCCCAGGTGGAGATGTTAATGGTGTTGGGTTGGGCGGTGGCGGGGGGTGTTGTGGTGACGATGCCGGAGAGGAGTAGGGCGAGGATAAGGACAAGGGCTACGCTCCGTTTACACAGCTTGTTCATATGCGAATATCCTGCCTTTCTGCATGTTAGACTAGCCCAATTTTTCTAGACCCAACCGTAGGCGGCGGAGGGTTTCGGGTTTGCCTAGGATGGCGCAGATTTCCACTGCGCCGCCCGGCGTCACAGCTTTGCCGGCGGCGGCGATGCGGACGGGGTACATGAGGGTGGCGTTTTTGACTTCTAGGGTTTCGGCTAGGGTCATGAGGCAGGTGTGGACGGATTCGCTGGTCCAATGATCGAGGGCCTCGAAGGCCGCGATGGCGGCTTCGAGCATGGATTTGGAGATTGTGGCGTCGGTTTTGCTTTTTTTGTTCTCGTAGAGGTCGATGTCATAAGCCGGGAGGGTGTCGAAGAAGTCTACTTTTTTGGGGATGTCGCAGAGGGTTTCGCAGCGTTGGTGGAGGATGTCCGCGATGGCTTTGGTGTCGTAGGCGGGGTTTTTGACGGTTTGTTGGATGTAGGGCAGGGCAAGGGCGTGGAAGGCTTCGGGGGACAGCGCGCGGATGTAGGCGCTGTTGAAGTGGCGGAGTTTGTCCATATCGAAGATGGCGGGGGATTTGGAGATGCCTTTGACGTCGAACACTTCGATTAGTTGTTCGCGGGTGAAGATTTCCTCTTCGCCGCCGGGGCTCCAGCCGAGGAGGGCGACGTAGTTGAGGATGGCGTCGGTGAGGTAGCCTTGGTCGATGAGGTCTTCGTAGGAGGGGTCGCCGTGGCGTTTGGACATTTTGTGGGTGGCGTCTCGCATGACGGGGGAGCAGTGGACGTAGAGCGGTGGGGTCCAGCCGAAGGATTGGTAAAGGAGGTTATATTTCGGGGTGCTGCTGAGGTATTCGGAGCCTCTTACGACGTGGGAGATGCCCATGAGGTGGTCGTCGATGACGTTGGCGAAGTTGTAGGTGGGTAGGCCGTCTGATTTGATGAGGACGTTGTCGTCTAGGGTGTCGTTGTCTACGGTGATTTGGCCGAAGACGAGGTCGGAGAAGGTGGTTTGGCCTTCCGGGATGCGTTGGCGGATGACGTAGGGGGTGTTGGCGGCGAGTTTTGCTGCGATTTCGTCGGCGGGGAGGCGGCTGCAGCGACCGTCGTATTTCACGGGGCCGGTGGCGGCGCAGGTGGCGTCTGGGTCTGGGTCGGGTTCGGGGTTGGATTTGTCGCAGAAGCAGCGGTAGGCGCCGCCGAGCTCGACGAGGAGGTCGGCGTATTGAGCGTAGATTGGTTTGCGGTCGGTTTGGATGTAGGGGCCGACGGGGCCGCCTAGGTCGGGGCCTTCGTCGTGGGTGAGGCCGCAATCTGCGAGGGTTTTGTAGATGACTTCCATCGCGCCTTCGACGAGGCGGGCTTGGTCGGTGTCTTCGATGCGGAGGAGGAAATCGCCCTTTGCTTTCTTGGCGATGAGATAGGCGTAGAGGGCGGTGCGGAGGTTGCCGACGTGCATGTAGCCGGTTGGGCTGGGGGCGAAGCGGGTGCGGGTTTTGCCGGTGGGGATGGGGGATTCGATGGCGGTGAAGTAGGTGTGATCGAGCATGGTGTATATCCTCCTGTTGATTATAGGGAACAAAATATTATTAGAGCTACTAGAGCTTGAAGACCACAAATAACAAATGGGATGCGATGATGCTTCTCCTGTTTTTGGGGAAATGCGTTCTTAAATAGATTTGAATTTTTTCCATTCATAGTGTCTCTGAGCCATTTTTTAATTAGATCTGCTTTTTTCATTTCATTATACGCGTATGCACAAATGATTCCAGAAAAAACAATCGCGAAGATAGGAAACACTCTTATTGGGATTATAAGGTCAATGCCCGGGGCCCATGTATGATACATCACTGGAAGAATCATCAGAATTAAACTAAGCAAATAGAACTTTAGTCATAAGCGGCCAAAATTCAGCCAAGCGGAACTTCCACTCATCAAATAGTAGTTCTAGCATTTTCATATCTTTATCATCGAGTGTGGTACTTTCTGCATTTATAGTTTTTTGTGACCCATCGTTCATATCTTTATCGTCGAGTATGGTGCTTTCTGCATTTATAGTTTCTTGTGACCCATCGTTCATATCTTTATCTCCTTCCTACACGACACTGTATATTTACCCTGTGAAATGCTTGCAGTAGGGGGCGCAGGAGCAGAGGTCGCAGTGGGGTTTTCGGGCTGTGCAGACGGCTCTGCCGTGGAGGACGAGGCGGTGGCAGAAGTCGTTGGATTTGTCTGGTGGCAGAATCTTGCGGAGTTCGGTTTCGATTTTGGCGGGGTCTTTCGTATCGACGAGGCCCATGCGGTTGGTGATGCGGATGCAGTGGGTGTCTACGACGACGCTGCCGGGGGTTTTGTAGATATCGCCTAGGATTAAATTCGCGGTTTTGCGGCCTACGCCGGGGAGTTTGAGCAGGTCGTTCATATTGTCCGGTACTTTGCTGTTAAACTGGGTTATGAGCATTTGGGCGGCGGCGACGATGTCGCGCGCTTTGGCGCGGTAGAAGCCGGTGGAGTGGACGAGGCGTTCTACGTCTTCCACGGGGCCCTCTGCGAAGGATTCGAGGGTTGGGAAGCGCGCGAACAGGGCGGGGGCGATTTGGTTGACGCGCTCGTCTGTGCACTGGGCCGCTAGGCGGACGGTGAAGAGGAGTTCGTAGTCTTTGGGGTATTGGAGGCTGCAGAGGGCTTCAGGGTAGGTTTGTTCGAGGCAGGCTATGAGGTGGAGGGCGCGGGTTTTGGGTTGCATGGGGGTGCCTCCTGTGTGGGTGGGGTGTGAGAAAATGCTTATACTGTTCATCAGTTGCTATTAGGATGATTTGTTTTTGAAGGTATAGGAAATAGATTTTTTAGGACAAATGTCAACGCATTCTCCGCACAATATACATTCAGGGTTTTTCATATTTTCCGTTTCAACCATTGCCTTCACATCAAGGCTCATGGGACATTTTTTTGAGCATTGCTTACATCCAACACAGCTAGCTGCATTTGTTTTCAAGTGAAGCCTTGGCAGTTTAAGCCAGTCGGAGACATTTGTCCCTATAATCATGAATGGCGCTACCCAGCAGGCACATTGGCAAAAACTGCGTTTACCTAGCAGCAACTGAAATACGAGCGCGCCCAAAAGAACACCAAAGTAAATCACATAACGATAAGGAGCAAGTAAAAATATCCATCCATCTTCAAGACCTGCGAAAAAATCGATTTCACTTATACCGCCCGCCCATATGAAAGAACCAAGCGTTGCAATGACCAAAAGCACCCAAACGATATATTTGATGGTTCTAAGTTTGCTGTTTTTTATTCCCTTATCGTTAATTCGCATCAGACACTCGCTCAATCCACCACCTGGACACACAAACCCACAAAAAGCTCTGCCCAGAAATAGAGCAATTACAAAGTGCAGCAAGAACATAATGGTTGCGCCTGCGACAATTCCGCCAAACCCATAAATGATCGGCATAGCTGGCGACATCCATGCAATTGTGATAGGAAATGTAAAAAACATTCCAATGATGACTGCTTTTCTAATCTCTTGTCGTTTACGCATTTTTTGTTGCATCCTTGCTCAAACAATTTTCAATCAGTATACCACAGTTGTAAATTGCTGTACAGTTTGATACAATGGGGCACAACAATGTCAATGCGGAGGGGATCGTTATGGTTAATGAGATTATGCGGTTTGTTTCGGAGTTTGATCCGGAGATTGGGGCGGCGATTGAGGAGGAATTTGGACGTCAGCGGCGCAACATCGAATTGATCGCTTCGGAGAACATTGTGAGCCCGGCTGTTATTGCGGCGATGGGCAGTGTGCTGACCAACAAATATGCCGAGGGGTATCCGGGCAAGCGGTATTACGGCGGCTGTGAGTTTGTGGATATCGCGGAGGATATCGCGATTCGGCGGGCTTGTGAGCTGTTTGGGTCGAATTATGCTAACGTGCAGCCGCACTCGGGGGCGAACGCGAATTATGCGGCCTTTATCGCGCTGTGTGAGCCGGGAGATACGGTGCTGGGGATGAACCTCAGCCATGGCGGGCATTTGACACATGGGAGCCCGGTGAATTTCTCCGGGAAGTATTACAACATCGTGCCCTATGGTGTAACGGAGGACACGAACGTGATCGACTATGACGCGCTTCGGGTACTGGCGCGCGAGCATAAGCCGAAGATGATTATCGCGGGGGCTTCGGCTTATCCGCGGGCGATTGATTTTGCGGCGTTTTCGGAGATTGCAAAAGAGGTCGGCGCGTATTTGATGGTGGATATGGCGCACATTGCGGGGTTGGTTGCGGCAGGGCTGCATCAGAATCCGGTGCCGTATGCGGATGTGGTGACGTCTACTTCGCATAAGACGCTGCGGGGGCCGCGGGGTGGGTTTATTCTTTGCAATGACGAGGCGATTGCGAAGAAGATTAACAGCGCGATTTTCCCGGGGTCGCAGGGCGGGCCGTTGATGCATATCATTGCGGCGAAGGCCGTTGGGTTTGGGGAGGCGCTGAAGCCGGAGTTTAAGGCGTATCAGCAGCAGATTTTGAAGAATGCGGCGGCGCTGGCGAATGGTCTGCTGGAGCGTGGGTTTGATCTGGTTTCGGGTGGGACGGACAACCATTTGATGTTGGTCGATCTGCGGAAGTTTGATCTGACGGGCAAGGAGATGGAGCGTCGGTTGGATGAGGTGCAGATCACGGCGAATAAGAATACGATTCCGGGGGATCCACAGAGTCCGTTTGTGACGAGCGGGATTCGTCTGGGGGCGCCAGCGGTGACTTCGCGTGGGTTTGTTGAGGCGGATATGGATCAGATCGCGGAGTTGATTTATCTGACGGCGACGGAGTTTGAATCTAAGGCGGATTATATCCGCAGTGAGGCGGATGCGCTTTGTGCGCGGTATCCGATTTATTCTTAATTTTTTAGGCGGGCGGGGGTGCTCCCGCCCGTTTTGTTTTTTGTTATTATTAGGCCTTGCTGGCCTATAGGCTGTTTGCCCTGCCGGGCGGGCCTTCTTTTTGGCTCACCAAAAAGAAGCAAAAAGGTGATTCAAGAGAAACCGATTGGTTTCTCTTGAAAATCTCTTCCTTTTAATTTTTGGTTTGTAGGCATTTAGGGCTTGTGGTTCCGTCTGCCGGCGGAAGCGGCTTCGCTTTCGGGCGTGGGGATTGCGGTGCGGTACGCGAGACGAATGTGCAGTGTGCGCCCGAAAGAGGCCTTCCTTCCGCCGGGTGAGGCGGAAGCTGTGATGTGCGGCGCGCTGTGCAGCGAAGTTGAAAGGAAGAGATTCTTAAGAGAACCGCAGTTTCTCTTAAGTTGCTTTTTTTGCATACTTTTTGGGCAAGACCAAAAAAATATGGCGCCTCAGCGCAGCGAGCCGCAGGCTCACAAATAAGATTTATAGCGAAAGGGGGATATCCAAGATGTCTTATAGACCATTGGCGGATGAAATTCGGCCTTCTGAGCTTTCGGAGGTTGTGGGGCAGGAGCATATTCTTGGGCCCGGCGGGTTGTTGCGGCGGGTGATTGAGAGTGGGCAGGTGCCGAATATGATCTTCTATGGGCCGTCTGGCGTGGGGAAGAGTACGGTGGCTTCGATTATTGCGCAGCGGACGAATCGGACGCTCCGGAAACTCAACGCTACTACGGCGGGGATTGCGGAGATTAAGGAGATTATCGCTGAGCTGGATACGCTGATGACGCCGGGTGGGGTTTTGCTGTATCTGGATGAGATTCAGTATTTTAATAAGAAGCAGCAGCAGAGTTTGCTGGAGTTTATGGAGAATGGGAAGATTACGCTGATTGCTTCTACGACGGAGAATCCTTACTTTTATGTGTTTGGGGCGGTGCTGAGTCGGGCGACGGTGTTTGAGTTTAAACCATTGACCCCCGAAGCTGTTCAGTCTGCGGTGGAGCGGGCGATTGGGATTTTGGATGGGCGGCGCGGCAGTCCTGTCTCCTTGGAGGACGGGGTATTGGAGCGGATTGTCACTGCCTGTGGTGGGGATGTGCGGAAGGCGCTCAATTCGGTGGAGCTGTTGTTTTCGGCGGTTCGGGCGGATGGGGTGATTACGCTGGCGGACGCGGAAGCGGTGAGCCAGCGGAGTTCGATGCGGTATGATAGAGACGGGGACGAGCATTATGATATTTTGTCGGCGTTTCAGAAGTCGATCCGGGGGTCGGATCCGGATGCGGCGGTACATTATTTGGCGCGGCTGTTGGAGGCGGGGGATTTGATTTCGGTCTGCCGGCGGCTGTTGGTCACGGCGGCGGAGGATATTGGACTCGCGCATCCGCAGGCTTTGCCGATTGTCAAATCCTGTGTGGATATGGCGCGGGAGATTGGGCTGCCGGAGGCGCGGATTCCCTTGGCGGACGCGGTGATTTTGCTGGCGACTTCGCCGAAGAGCAATTCGGGGATTAACGCAATTAGTAACGCTATGGCGGATATTCAGGCGGGACGGCATGGGGATGTGCCGGATCATTTGAAGGATTCGCATTATGCTGGGGCGCCGAAGATGGGGCGGGGGCTCACGTATCAATTTCCGCACAACTACCCGAATAGTTATGTGGCACAGCAGTATTTGCCGGAGCGGCTCCGGGGAGCGCGGTATTATGAGTATGGGGAGAATAAGACGGAGCAGGCGGCGCGGAAATATTGGGAGATTGTGAGGGGCGAGTGAGTCGCCGAGCTATTGCGCCCTGCCGGGCGGGGTGGGGGTTTGGCCCTGTCGGGCCTGTGGGCTGTTGGCCCTGCCGGGCCTGTGGGCTGTTGGCCCTGCCGGGCCTGTGGGCTGTTGGCCCTGCCGGGCCTGTGGGCTGTTGGCCCTGCCGGGCCTGTGGGCTGTTTGCCCTGCCGGGCCTGTGGGCTGTTGGCCCTGCCGGGCCTGTGGGCTGTTGGCCCTGCCGGGCCTGTGGGCTGTTGGCCCTGCCGGGCCTGTGGGCTGTTTGCCCTGCCGGGCGGGCCTTCTTTTTGGCTCGCCAAAAAGAAGCAAAAAGGCGATTTAAGAGAAACCGTATGGTTTCTCTTAAAGATCTCTTCCTTTGATTTTTGGTTTGTGGGCGTTTGGGGGTTGGGGTTCCGCCTGCCGGCGGAGGTTTATGTCGCTTTCGGGCGACGCGTTCTTGTGCGGTGCGCGAGACGAATGTGCGGTGCATTGCGAGGGGCAAAATATAATCCGGCACCGAGTGGGTGCCGGATTATGTTTCATTGGGGGCGAAGAAGTCTTCGTATTGCATATCTAGGATTTCTTTGATTGCTTCTAATTCTTCTACGGAGATGTGACGGATTCCGACTTCTATTTTACCATACGTGCTGCGAGAGATGTCGCAACCTAGCAGTTGTAGTTTTGTGGCAACTTGGTCTTGTGTTAAACCGCTCGCTTCTCTGGCTTTACTGATATTTTTCCCAAGACGCCGTTCCATCTTGATGAGCTGCTCCACTTTGCCACCCCGCTTTGCTCCAAAATAAGAGCAAATTTTTCCTTGATTATATGCGTGGTGTTGTGATATTCTTGTTACGAAATCATAACAAACGGCGGTGGAAATATGCCAGATTATGAAAAAATGTATAAAACCCTCTTTAACGCGATGACGAACGCTATTCTGGAGATGCAGGACGCGCAGTGTGAGACGGAGGAGATTTTTATGGATTCGCCTGAGATGCCGCCGCTGATTGTGCTGCCGGTGCGTTCGGATGAGGATGTGGAATAGGATTTTGACAACCGCATAATCCCCGTAAAACCGGGCCGTTTCCCTGTTCTGGGACGGCCCGGTTTTTGCTTTTTCGCCTCCGCGCGCGCCTATAATAGAGCTTGTCGGAGGTCGAGCTGGTATGCGGATTCTCTATGTAGATACTTTGTTCTTGCTTAATCTGATTGTCAACTATTTGCTTTTGCTCGCTACGGCGAAGATCGCGGCGGTACATACTTCTCGGGTTCGGCTTGGGCTGGGGGCGTTGTTTGGGGCGGTTTATGCTGTGGCGGCTGTGTTTCCACAGTTTTCGTTTTTCCTTTCGGCGCCGATGCGGGTTTTGTCTGGGGCGGCGGTTGTGCTTATCGCGTTTGGCGTTCGGGGGGCGTTTTTTCGGCTTGTGGTACTCTTTTTCGCGGTTTCGGCGGCGTTTGGGGGGGCGATTTTCGCCATCAGTTTGATGGCGGGCGGGCCTGCTTATGATGGGCACCATGTGCTGCCGATTTCGCTCAAAGTGTTGATTGTGGCGTTTTTGGTCTGCTATGGGGCGCTGAGCCTTGTGTTTGCGCGGCTGGGGCGGGGTAGCGGGGCACGGGTGGCGGGGGTGGAGATTACCCATCGGGGGCGGTCCGCGCGGTTTACGGGATTGATTGATACGGGGAATTCGTTGGTGGACCCTGTCACGGGCGGGGCGGTTTTGGTGGCGGAGACGGAGGCTTTGGCGGGACTTTTCGATTCGGCGGCGATGGAGTTGCTTTTGGGACCGCTCGGAGAGCAGCCAGTGGAGTTGTTTCCGAAGTTGCATGCCTGCCCGACGGCGCCTCGATTTTATCTGCTTCCGTATACGGCGGTTGGGACGCGGGTCGGGTTTTTGTTGGCGTTTCGGCCGGATAGGGTTAGGATTGATGGTAAGGAGACAGCGGGTATTTCGGTTGCCCTCTCCCCTACGCGGGTGTCGGACGGGGGACGGTACGCGGCATTAGTGAATGGAGGCGCGTTATGCTAAGGATAAGTGCTCGGTTCTATGTCAAGCTACAAGCTCTGCTTTGGCGGTTTGGGCTCAGGCTGCCGGGGACGCTCATGTATATCGGCGGGAGTGAGACGCTTCCGCCGCCGCTCTCGCGGGAGGAGGAGGCTTTGTATATCAGCCGCCTCGCTTGTGGGGATCCGGATGTGGAGCGGGTGCTGATTGAGCGGAATCTGCGGTTGGTGGTGTATATCTCGCGGCGGTTTGAGAATACGGGGATTCATATTGAAGATTTGATCTCGATCGGGACGATTGGGCTGATTAAGGCGGTGGGGACGTTTCGGGCGGATAAGAATATCAAGCTCGCCACTTACGCCTCGCGCTGTATTGAGAATGAGATTTTGATGTATCTGCGCAAGACGAACAACCAGAAGACGGAGATTTCCTTTGACGAGCCGATTAATACGGATTGGGATGGGAATGAACTGCTGTTATCTGATTTGCTGGGGACGGAGAATGATTCGGTGATGCGGAGTTTGGAGGAGGATGTGGATCGGACGCTCCTCATGCAGGCGCTGGAGAAGCTCTCTGTACGGGAGCGGGAGATTATTGTGATGCGATTTGGGATCGGCGGGGTGCGGGAGAAGACGCAGAAAGAGGTCGCGGATTTGATGGGGATTTCACAGTCTTATATCAGCCGGTTGGAGAAGCGGATTATTTTTCGGCTCAGGCGGGAGATGAGCCGGTTTATGCAGTAGGGGTTTGCTTAGCGCCAGAAGTACCACTTTATGTATTCTTCCAGCGTAACGCTGTATTCCCAGATTCTGGTTGCGTGTTCGATGCCTACGTAGCGGAAATGCCACGGCTCGTAGCTTACGCCTGTGATGTGAGTTGTTCCGGGCGGGTAGCGGAGGATGAAGCCGTAGCGGTGGGCATTTTCCAGGAGCCATTGGAAGGCTAAGGTTTGTTCGAAGGCCATTGTGATGCAGTTGAAATCGACGGCGAGGCCTGATTGGTGTTCGCTTGTCCCCGGGGCGGCGATCCAGTGGGCAGTGTTTTGCTCGGCTTGCTCTCGACTGTATCCGCGGGCGGTATAGGTGTTTACTCGGTTCGCGAACAGGTTTCGTTGCGTGGTGTAGGGGCGGTAGCCAGACTGCGCCCAGATTGTTGCGCCCGCGTTTCTTGCTGATTGCATCAATTGATTGAGTGGTGTGTAGATTCTCTCATCTACTGAGACATGGGAGCCTGTCAGTGTGCGCAGGGCGGGCGGGCTAAAGCCGCTATCTACGCGGTTGTGTTGGTTGAAGAGCTGTTTGTACCAGCTGATGTCTGACGGTTGTATCACTGTCGCTGCTGTCGCGGTGTCGATTGCGCAGAGGGTTAGTCCCTGGGAGGTGGGTACTGCGGTTTGAGTGGTTGGGGTATTGGTCGGAATCGGGGTCGGGGTATGGGTTGGGGTGTTGATTTCATCAGGCGCAGTGTCGGGGATTGGCCTTTCGGTGGTGCTTGTCTGGATGTTATAGTGATCCGGTGTGTCAGGCTCATTTGCGGGGGTATAATCGGTTGGTGGGTCTTCGGTTTGGGGCGGTTTATCGGTTTGGGCGCCACTGGGGGGTTCGTCTTTCGCGGATAAGCACAAGGGCTCGGCGGGTGGCGCGGGTGTTGCCGATGGTGTGGTCATTGTTGGTGTTTGCTCCCACAACATTGGTTCTTCGCTGTCATTTCCGGCTAAGGCAAAAGCGTAGCCGCCGATGAACAGGATTGCGAGGGCAACGAGGGCTGTGATAAGTCTGTTTGATTTTCTTTGTCTTCTACGCATGATAAAACTGCCTCCCACTTTTTATAGTTGAGAGGCAGTTTAGCAGTAGAAATCAAATTCCGAGGACAGGAATGATTAATCGTTTGCGCAGATTTTGTTAAGTTTTGTCGCGCAGGCCGATGCGGCGGCAGGTTGCTTCTACTTCCCTACGCACGCGGTCCGCGTCTATGGTGGGGAAGGCGCCGTTTTCATAGAGGATTTTGCCGGCGACCATGGTTAGTTCGACTTCGTGGCCGCTGGTGGAGTAGGCTAGGGCGGTGAGTGGGTCGTTTGTGGGCTGGAGGTTGGGGTGGGAGAGGTCGATGAGGGCTAGGTCGGCGGCGTAGCCTTCTGCCAGTTTGCCGATGTTTGGGAGATTCAGGGCATGGGCGGCGTTGGACCAGACCATTTGTAGGCCTTCCGTCGCGGTGATTGCCTGTGGGTCGCCGGAGGTGCCTTTGTGGACGACGGTGGCGAGGGAGAGGTCTTTGAAGAGATTGAGGGTGTTGTTGCTGGCGGCGCCGTCTGTGCCGAGGGTTACGTTTACGCCGGCGGCTCTGAGCGCGGGGATGGGGGCGACGCCGTTGGCGAGTTTGAGGTTGCTCACGGGGTTGTGGGCGACGTGGGTACCGGTGCGGGCTAGGATTTGAATGTCGGCCTCGTTTAGGTGGACGCAGTGGGCGGCGATAGTACGGGGGGTTAGGAGGCCTGTCTCTTCGAGGAGCGCGGGTGGGCGTTTGCCGTATTGGGCGAGGATGTCTTCCACTTCACGACGGCTCTCGGAGATGTGGGTGTGGATGCCGACATTTAGTTGTTTTGCGGTTTGGGCAACTTCGCGCTGGTAGCCGGGGTCGCAGGTGTAGGGGGCGTGGGGGGCGAGCATGAAGGTGAGGTTGGGGCGGTTTTGACAGCGGGCGATTTCTTCTGTCGCCTCGCGGAGGCGTTGTTCGCCTGCCGCGTCGTCTGCGCCGCCCATGAGGCCGCGGCTGAGGATAGCGCGGGCGCCGGCGTCGCAGATGGCGTTGGCGATGTGGTCCATGTGGAAATACATGTCTAGAAAACAGGTTGTGCCGGTGCGGAGCATTTCCATGAGGCCGAGTTGGGTGCTCCAGTAGCAGTCTTCGGGGTTGAGCTGCTCTTCTAGGGGTAGGATGCGGCCGAAGAGCCAGTCGTGGAAGGTGAGATCGTCCGCGGTGTTGCGGAGGATGGTCATAGGGATATGGGTGTGGCTGTTGATGAGGCCGGGGATGAGCAGTTTGCCCGCGCCGTTGATACGGCGAGTGGGGGTGAAGTCTGTTGGTATGTTGTCGATGGCGGCGATGAGGCCATTTGCGATGGCGATGGTTGCGGGTTTGAGGGCGAAACCGCCTTCGGGGGTTTCGAATACGCTGAGGGTGTTTTCAAATAATACTGTGGACATGGTGGCACTTCCTTTCGTGGGTACAGTATAGCATAGGTTGGGCACAAATGTCTTTGCCATTCGAACTGCTGATTTACTGCGGCGTATTGGGCGGCCCATTCTTAACATCAAACCCACGGCCAATATAGCTTTTATTTCCTACCACTTCTAGGTTGCCCTTGGTGGAAGGGCGCTCCACTCCTGCTTGCTGGTACCACAACTCATACCCAGCAGAATCCTTTGCCTGAATGTTTGTGAAGGCAAGAGGCAGCCCAGCGGACAGATTAAAGCTTTTGCTCGATTGAAGTTGAAAATGAAGATGCGGTTCCCCTGTGTAGCCTGAGTTGCCGCATTTGGCAATCACATCTCCCTGTTTCACCCTGTCGCCCACTTTTATAGTAACACTATTGGGCATAAGGTGTCCGACATAGCTGTATTCCCTATCGTTATGTTTGATAACAATGTGATTGCCTTTTACATCCCATGTGTCACAATGCGCCTTCATGCCATCTACTTTGCTGTCTGGGTGATTGGCGCTTGTTTGTACAACCACACCGTCCGCGGTGGCGAGGACATCTTTTCCATAGCAATAATAGTTTTCAACTGCAGCGTTGTGCTTCGTGTTGACATTCCCGTCTTCGTCAAACATTAGGAAGTAATACGCATACCGCTGGCTCATTTCGCTCCATGCGATGGATAGTTCTTTGGTGGCACCGCCATCAAAAACGCACCATTTTCCTGTAAAGGGGAGAATGTAGTCGCTTTTGCAGATGTAATTTTCTTTATCGGGCAACTGGAGGCCGTATTTTATCCGCACCCAAACCATTGCCCAGTATTGCGGAATCAAATGCCGATTTAGAAGCACTAATACCAACACTGTGGGGGTCCAGCCCCAAAACGGGGGCATGTCGAATAGACCATTCACAATGAACGACAGAACTATAAAGCCAATTCCCAGCCAGCGGGAATGATCTCTCATAAATTGCATGAGTTTATCCATAAAAATCATCCTATTCTTTATAGTGGGGTAGGCGGCGTGAATACCATTGCAAAATTGCGCAATTCCCTATCATCCGTGAGCGGATTGTTGTGATACGGCTGAAGCATTTCCTCGATTTTTTTGTACAATTCCCACGCTTCACTATTTGTAACGTGAATGGGCAGCATGCCAAATCCAAATGCAAATCCGCGGGTTGGGAATTCATTCTCGCTCAGATAAGTTTGAAACTCCTCTATAAGCCCATTTGTAAAGAGTTGGAATTGGGTAATAAATGTCGCACCCGAGGTATCATCGGCGATCTTTTTCAATTCGGCATCAAAGTCTATTGCCATACCATAGACTTTTTCATTCACATTCCTGATCCGCTTTTCTTCAACCACTTTTATAAGCCCATCCGCAACCATCTTTTTTAGATAACGGTAAAGTGTTGTCTGTGGGAGTTTTCTGATGATTTGTGCAAGGTCTTTTGTTGTAGCTTGTTTGTGTTCGTTGATTGCCCGCAACAACTGACTTTTTGCCGGATTTGTCAAGCATTCCATTAGCTTATCGTTCATTATGTCCCTCCTGCACTACATTTTCACATCAGTTATATTACCATCATGGAAATATAAAGTCAAGTGCCTTTCGGTTGTGATTCTATAGATTGATATATACAAAACAGAGCGGGGACACGCCCTCGCTCTGTTTTGTAGAAAATATGAAAAGAATTTACTGCCGGCCCCAAGGCCTACGAGATTCACAGCAAATGAGCCGTCTACTTTGCTGTAGGGGCATTTTTATATCAGCAAGCCGGTCAAAGCCATCATGGCTACGGTGAGGAAGGCGCCCATGGCGAGGTAGCCGAGTGGTGGGATTTTTGCTAGGATGCCGCGGCGATAGGCTTGTTGTTTGACATAGCCTTTGGCCACCGTTTCCGCCTCCTCCAACACCCGCTTCGTATCTACGCCGGTGAGGTTGACGTCTTCTTTTACGATAAAAATCGCTTCGTCGAAATAGCGGGGATCGGGGGATTTGACGACGATGACGCGTCGGTTGATGCCTTTTACCATGTTGCTCACCTCACATTGCGGGATATGGAACGCCCGGTGTGCGTCCCCTGCTCTTCCAGTTTAACCGGGTGCGGTTGGAAATATACGGGAGTTTAGCCGCGTTCTTCCACGTAGATTACGAGCACTGTTTTGTCGTCTTCGTATCCCGTGCGGGCGATGGCGGCTTCTAGGATGGCACGGGCTAGGTCTTTGGGTTCGGCGCCGGTGTAGTCGGCGAGGAGGGATTGGAGCCAGTTGTCGTCGGCGCTGTCTTGGGAGATGCCGTCGGAGAGGAGGATGGTGAAGGCGCCGGGTTCTATGCGCAGGGTTTCGGTATCGGGGGCGTGCGCGCCGCGTGGATCACGCGGGGTGAGGCCTGCGGCTAGGCTTTCGCCGCGGATGGCTCTGATGTTTGGACCGCGTTTGACATAGCTCGGGGCCGCGCCGTATTTGAACAGGCGGGCTTCGCCGGTGAAGAGGTTGAGACTGAAGAGGTCTACAGAGGCGCAGCCGGTGATGGCTCCGTTTTTCACTTGGAATGCGCCGTTGGCGAGCTTCATCGCGGCGCTTGGGTCTAGGCCAGCTTGGAGGAATTGTTCGAGGATATCGCTGAGCTGTCCGCTTTCGCGGGCGGCGTCTTTGCCTGTGCCCATGCCGTCGCAGAGGATGACGTAGAGGGTGCCGTCTTCGGTTTTGAAATAGGTGCTGCGGTCTCCGCTGACGGATTGGCCTTTGCGGCGTACGGAGGCAATGCCGACTGCCGCGGCTAGGGGCTCGGCTTCCATGACGGTGAGGCGTTTTCGGTAGTGGAGGGGGACGTCTGTCCGGCGCTCGCAGAGGCGGACACCTAGGACGGCGGAGAGTTTGGCGAGGCGGTCGCTGTCTCTGAGTAGGATTCGGATGTCTTCGCCTTTTACTTCGGCGTGGAGGCGTCCGTCTCTGGCGCGGTAGACGGTGGTTTCGGCGTCTATGTCTTGGGTTTTGAGATAGCGGCGCAGTTTGCGCTCGCGGATCGGTTCAGGGGTAAGGCCTTGGTGGAGTTCTCCGGCGAGGCCGGAGAGGATGCGGCCCATGTCGGCGTATTGGGCGGCAAGAGCGGTTTGGCTTTCGTGGAGGCGCGCCCCATGCTGCTGCCTTTGCAGGAGGGCGCGGAGTTCGAAGTTGACGAGGTCGATGTAGCGATCTAGGTGTTGGCAGTTGTCTCTGAAATGTTGCGGGAGGTCGGTTTCTTGGAGTTCGCCTCGGGTGAGCATGGGGGGCGTGGCATTGTTCATGACGTCTAGGGTGGTTTCATAGTCGATCTGCCAGCAGTAGAGGGCTTCTTTGCATTGGCGGCAGCAGTATTCGGCGGCACGGTCGAAGACGGTGGAGATGTCGTTGTCGTTTTTCCATTGAGTGGGGGGTGTTTTGACTGTTTCGTAGAGGGAGTGGAAGGCGGTTGCGAGTTGTTTGATACGGCCTTCCGCATCTTCTTTGGCGCGGGAGGCGGCGGAATCGCTTGTGACTTCGCCGCCGAGGTCGATGGCGAATTTGCCGATTAGGCCGGAGGGTAGGGCTACGAATAATGTGGAGACGATGAAGACTTCGTAGACCGCAGCGGTGTGGACGGACATGCCCCAAGTCCAGAGGACGGCGATGGTGTGGGCTAGGATAAAACTGATGGTGAATAGGAGTCTGCCGTGGCGGCTGAAGAGGCCGGAGAGGAGGCCGGAGAAGGCGTAGGCCATGGAGAAGAAGGGTTGGCCGCCCATACCGGCGTC
>WRAO01000002.1 GCA_009780175.1 Oscillospiraceae bacterium | reverse complement strand
TTCCCCTATATGCCGGCTTGCTTATACAGTTAGAATATCTAAGCAAAAATTGAGGATATACGATAGCCAACAGAAACGAAAACAACCGCTCCGTCTTTTGACGGAAACGGTTGAGTGTGTTATAGTAGAGACATGATAGATAGATTTGTTGTATAATAAGGGTATAACAGATTAAAGAGGAAAGGTGGGGAGGTTTCTATGTTCGATAAAGTTGATTATTGGCTCGACTTATGCGAAGATGATTTGATTACTGCCAAGGCGTTGCTAGAGAAAAATCGGCTATTGCATATGGGATTCGTCTGTCACCTGATTATTGAAAAGGCGTTCAAGGCAACGATTGCGAAAAACACAAATGAAATCCCACCACGCATTCACGACCTGCAAAGACTGGCAACGTTCGGCGGAGTATTCGACGACCTGTCAGAGCTTCAACTATCAGTCCTAGACAAACTTACGCCCCTACAAATACAGGCGCGATACCCCGAATACAAAACAAAAATCATGGCAACGCTAACCACGGAATACTGTAAACAGCTTTTGGACGAAACGGAGGATTTGCTATGTTGGATAAAGAAACAGCTAGAGAATTAGCGGCACGATATGCCGATGAAGTTCAGAAAATTTTGTCCCCCACCGCTGTCATACTCTTTGGCTCCTATGCCAATGGAGTACCACATGAATTTAGCGACATTGACATTGCGATTATCGTACATGACTATGGCGGCAACTGGTTGGAAACAGCCTCCATGTTGCACGGTCTGACACGAAAAGTCAGCATCAATATTGAACCGCATTTGATGGATGAAACCAGCGACCCAAGCGGATTTTTGGCACACGTCAAGAAAACAGGCGAGGTCATTTTTGAAGCGGCATAAAACCCTTATGGAATCCGGGGGGAAATCAGGGGGAAGTTTGCAACTTATGCCCCCTCAAACGACCCTATGACTACCTAAAGCAAAAACAGAAAACCCTGTAATATCAATGGGTTCCGCATTTGAGCTAACCCTATCCAAGTTCTTTTTACGCTCTCATAACCCGAAGGTCACAGGTTCAAATCCTGTCCCCGCAACCAAAATGGGTACCCTTACAGCTGTCCAGGCTGTAGGGGTATTTGCTTTTTCTATAGAGAGTAATGAGCTATGGAAGTGCTACGCATTCTGTGGTAGACTGAGAGCAAGGATCAAAGGTGGGGTGGCGCTTCGATGATAAGAATTCTTAAATATCTCACACGCAGAGAGTGGCTGATGGTACTGGTCAGTCTGCTGTTTATCGTTGCGCAGGTGTGGATGGAGCTCTCCATTCCGGAATATATGGCCGAGATTACTAAGCTGGTGCAGACACCCGGCAGTGCGATGGGCGATATCTGGCGGACCGGCGGTATGATGCTCCTGGCGACGCTGGGCAGTTTGATGGCCGCGGTGATTGTTGGGTATTTTGCCGCCGTGATCGGCGCGCGGTTTTCGAGGCGGCTGCGTAGTCTGCTGTTCAATCAGGTGGACTCTTTTTCTATGGAGGAGATCAATACTTTCTCTACGGACAGCTTGATTACTCGCTCCACAAACGACATTACGCAGGTGCAGATGCTCCTTACTATGGGCTTAACGGTCACAGTCCGGGCGCCGATTATGGCGGTTTGGGCGATGACGCGGATCGCCGGGCAGGGCCTAGAATGGACGGCGGCAACCGGCGTGGCGGTGGCGATTTTGACGGTCATGGTCGGGTTCCTCATGTTCTTTGTGATCCCGAAATTCAAGAAGATGCAGATGTTGATCGACAACATGAATCGTGTCACGCGGGAGAATTTGACGGGGCTTCGGGTGGTTAGAGCGTATAATGCGGAAGGGTATCAGGAGGCAAAATTTGAGGAAGCGAATGGCGAACTGACGGCGACCCAGCTTTACACCAGCCGCGCCATGGCGGTGATGATGCCGATGCTCATGTTAATCATGAGCGGAACCACCCTCGCGATCTATTGGATTGGCGCGTATTTGATCGACGCGGCGCAGAGTCCGGACAGGTTGACTATTTTTGCCAGTATGGTAGTGTTTTCTAACTATGCTGTGCAGGTGATTATGTCTTTTACGATGCTGGTTATGATTTTTATCATGCTGCCCCGCGCCAGTGTTTCGGCGAAGCGGATATGCCAGGTTCTGGATACTGCGCCTAGCATCGTAGACGGGCAGAGGAGGGAAGGTCTGCCCGGCGTGAAGGGGGAGGTGACGTTTCGCAACGTCTGCTTCAAATATCCGGATGCGGCGGCCTATGTGTTGAAGGACATCAGCTTTACGGTGAAACAGGGCGAGACAATCGCATTTATCGGCTCTACCGGGAGCGGGAAGTCGACCTTGGTTAATCTGGTGCCTCGCTTTTTTGATGTGACGGAGGGCGAAGTGTTGGTAGATGGCGTAGATGTCCGTGCGTACAAGGGAGAAGCGCTGCGCGACAAAATCGGATATGTGCCGCAGACGGCGGTGTTGTTCAAGGGGACGGTTTCGTCGAATGTCGCGTTCGGGGAAAATGGCGGGGATGGCTATTCGACTGACCAGATCAAAAAAGCGGTCGCAATCGCGCAGGGAACAGACTTTGTGGAGACGATGGAAGGTACTTACGTAGCCGAGATTGCTCAGGGCGGCACGAATCTATCCGGTGGGCAGAAACAGCGGATTTCGATTGCCCGCGCGGTCTGCCGGGCGCCTGAGATTTATATTTTTGACGACAGCTTTTCGGCGCTGGACTATAAAACCGACCGGGTTCTGCGGAGCGAACTGAAACAGCAGACGGCGGGCGTCACCAGCATGATCGTGGCGCAGCGCATTGGGACTATCTTAGACGCCGACCAGATCATTGTGCTGGATGAGGGTAGAATTGTGGGACATGGCCGCCACAGAGAGTTGCTGCAACAGTGTGAGGTCTATCGGCAGATTGCGATGAGTCAATTGAGCGAGGAGGAGCTAGCGCTGTGAGTGGACAAGAGACGAACAGAGGCCAACGAGGTCCGCAGGGGCCCGGTTTCAGAGGCTCCGGACTCGGAAGCGTGGTAGAAAAGCCAAAGAATTTTCGCGAGACTTGGGGTAAGCTGATTGCTTATTGCAGAACAGATATGCCAGTGGTTGCGCTTGCCCTTGTTTTGGCCGGAATGGGCACGGTGATGCAGATTATCGGCCCGGATCGGCTGGGGGCGATGACGAATGAGATCATATATGGTCTACCCGCGCTGATCGACGGGGCGCCGATGGTCGGTGCGATTGACTTGGGCGCGGTGGGTCGGATTGGCTTGCTGCTGGTTGGACTATATACGGCCTCGCTCTTGCTTAACTTTTCGCAGGGATATATGATGGCGACGGTGACGCAGAGAATCAGCCAGAAAATGCGCACGGGGATTTCGCAGAAAATCAATAGACTGCCCCTGAGTTATTTCGATCGGACCAGCTATGGGGATATCCTCAGCCGGGTGACGAACGATGTGGACACCATCGGGCAGACGATGAACCAGAGCATTGGGAGCCTTGTCACGTCTGTTACGATGTTTGCGGGGTCGGCTGTGATGATGTTTTACAACAGCTGGATATTGGCCCTCGTCGCGCTTGGGGCGAGTATGATTGGGTTTGTGAGCATGGGCTTTGTGATGGGGAAGTCTCAGAAGTATTTCGTGCGCCAGCAGAAGGATTTGGGTGCTGTAAACGGGCATATTGAAGAGATGTATTCCGGGCACAAGGTGGTTAAGGCATATAACGGGTCCCGGGAGGCCAAGCGGGTGTTTGAGGAGATCAACGAGCGCCTGTTTGACAGCGGGTGGAAGAGCCAGTTTATGTCGGGTCTGATGATGCCGCTGATGATGTTTATCGGCAACTTCGGCTATGTTGCGGTCTGCGTGGTGGGCGCGCTCTTGGCGATGAATGGGAGCATACAGTTTGGCGTGATTGTCGCGTTTATGATCTATATCCGCCTGTTGACGCAGCCGCTCTCTCAGATCGCGCAGGCTTTTCAGAATCTCCAAAGAACAGCCGCCGCCAGTGAACGGGTATTTGACTTTTTTGACGAGGCGGAGATGGACAATGAAAGCCAAAAAGTAAAACACCTGACCGATGTCAAAGGCGATATTGCGTTTCGCCATGTGCAGTTTGGGTATGTGCCTGAGAAAATAATCATTCATAATTTTTCCGCAGAGATGAAGGCCGGGCAGAAAGTCGCGATTGTCGGGCCGACGGGGGCCGGGAAAACCACGATCGTTAATTTGCTGATGCGGTTTTATGAACTGAACGCCGGGGAGATTTTGATTGACGGGATCCCGATCAACCAAGTGCCGCGCGAAAATGTGCACGACCAGTTTTGCATGGTGTTGCAGGATACCTGGACGTTTGAAGGCACAATTCGGGAGAATATTGTCTATTGCAAACAAGGGGTGACAGATGCTGAGGTAAAAGCCGCGTGCAAAGCGGTGGGACTGCATCATTTCATCCAGACCTTGCCTCTAGGCTATGATACGCCGCTCAATGAGAAGGCCAGCCTCTCACAGGGGCAGAAACAACTGGTCACCATTGCCAGAGCCATGATTCAAAACGCGCCGATGCTGATTTTGGACGAGGCGACAAGTTCTGTGGATACGCGCACGGAGCACCTCATTCAGGCCGCAATGGATCAACTGATGGTCGGGCGTACATCTTTTGTGATTGCGCATCGTCTGTCTACTATTAAGAATGCGGACCTCATTTTGGTCATGCGGGATGGGGATATTGTAGAGAGCGGGACTCACAAAGCGTTGCTGGAGCGGGGCGGGATTTACGCGGAGCTTTACAATAGCCAATTTGAACTGGCGGTGTAGGGCGGCAAAATGAGAGGCCACTACAACGCCGAACGGTGTCGTATTTTTGACGAATCGCTCGATCAGATAGTGAAGTGGATAGACGTATTGCGCAACGCCTTTGCACGGTGCGCTGGAAATCCGGTATGTTCCATGGTAAAATAAACTGGCTTGTCCGCGCCATCGGGGCGGGTATGCGGTTTCATATTCTATGTGCGCGTTATCGAAAGGATGGTACTATGTTCCAGGGTTTTTCGTCCCGTACGATTGATTTTATGTGGGAGCTTCGGTTCAACAATCAGAAGGTTTGGTTTGAGGAGAATAAAGAGAGATTTCAGCAGGATTTCCAGGCCCCAATGAAGGCATTGGGGCGAGAGGTGTTTGAGCGGATTACGGCGGAATATCCGGACCATGGGCTCATCCATAAAGTCTCGCGCATTTACAAAGACGCGCGGCGCGTGCGAGACGGGGAACCATATCGGTGCAACATGTGGTTTTCTATGGAGCGGCCCAGCGAAGAGTGGACGGCGACGCCGGTGTTCTGGTTCGAACTTTTTCCCGAGGGTTGGCGCTATGGTCTTGGCTATTATCAGGCGAAGCCGATCACGATGGCGAAACTCCGTGCGCGGATTGACCGGGATCCCAAGAAATTCGAACAGCTAATCGCCCCCTTGGACAAACAGAGCGAGTTTGCGTTGGACGGGGAGGAGTATAAGCGGAAAAAAGAAGCGCCGACAGAGAAAACAGCTGATTGGTATAACAAGAAATCCTTGATTCTCCTCCACGCCGGACAGAATGGGGAGGAGATATTCTCTCGGAACTTGGCAGATCGCCTGGTCGATGGATATCGCTTTTTGATGCCGTTTTATGATTACCTCATCACGCTGGATTCTGATCCTGACCCGGGGGTGTAGAGATGTGTTACGTCATGAAGCGATTTGACGAGTTGACCAATATCGAACTGTATCAAATCCTCCGGCTGCGGCAGGAGATTTTTATTGTCGAGCAGGCCTGCGCTTATTCGGATGTTGATGGAAAGGATAAAACCGCACATCATCTGATGGCCTTTGAAGATGGTGAACTGGTCGGATGTCTCCGCGTGTTGGAGAGGGGCATCAGCTTCGCGGAAGCTTCGATTGGCCGGGTTGTGGTGGCTGAAGGCTATAGAGGCAGAGGTATCGCGAAAGAACTGATGCAACGAGCACTGGATTTTACACGGACTGAGTGGAACGAGGCGCGCATCAAAATCTCGGCCCAGACGTATGCAATCCCGTTTTATGCGGGTGTCGGGTTCCGGGCGGTGAGTGCGGAATATCTGGAAGATGGGATTCCGCATGTGGATATGATCTGTGAATGACAGAAGAAGCGCCGGAGCAACTGCTCCGGCGCTTCTTCTGTCTGCGGCCTAATCTCCAAACGAACGGACCCATGTCGCGATGTCCTGCAACACGACTGGCTCGATGTGTGCGGGTTTTTCATATTCTGCCAGGACCTCTGTGATGTGCTTGACCGTGGAGGGCATGAAGAGGTGGTTGAGGCCTTCGTAGAGGTTGAAGGTTACGTTATCTTTCTTGCCGAGCAGATCTTGCAGGAGCGCGTAATCGACGTTGGTGAGCACTTGGAGGTCGTTGCTGGCCTGCATGACGAGCATGGGGACATCGGTGCGGGCCGCATAGTCGGCGAAGGGGTGTTGTTCCATTTCCCAGAAGTAATAGGCGGGTTGCCCGAGGAAGAGCTTTTCTTTGGATTCAGCTTCCGTCAGGGCCGAAATCGTGCGGATTTCTTTGATGAGTTCGTCTACTTGGATTTGCACGAGGGCTTTTTCGGGCCCATCTTCCATCGAGCTGAGTACCATGTTGTTTTGCTCGATGATGATATCCGTCAAGAGCCGCGGAGAGGCGGCGAAGAGAATCAGCCCCGCAAAATTGCCGCCCATGACGTGGGTGCGCGGGGCGAGACATCCGCCGAGGCTGTGCCCGAGCATGAATACGCGGTCGGCGTCGATGCGCGGGTCGGCTTTGGCGAGGTTTGCGGCGAAGATCGCGTCTTCGATAGTCTCCTCCCAGACGGTGAGATTTGCGCCGAGGGTTTCCATCATCTGTTCGCCGTGTATGAGGGTGCGTTTGTCGTAGCGGATTACGGCGATGCCGTTGGCGGAGAGATATTCGGCGATTTCGAGGAAGGGCTTGTTCTCGAAAAGCGTCTCATCCTTGTCCTGCGGGCCGGAGCCGTGGACGAGGACGACCGCCGGGGCGGGATATGCCGCGCTGGCCTCCGCCGGGATGGTGAGGATGCCTTCCAGTTCCCACGGGGTGCCTTTGCCGATGGTGATTGCTTCGCTGATGTAGTTTGCCATGATAAGTTCCTCCTTATTGTTTGAGTGATTGAATGAATTGATCCGCCGCTTCGCAGACGGCTTTATGGTGTGCTCTGGCGCGGTAGGTGCTGTCGGGGATGCTCTTCGTCTCTGTATGCTCACCTAGTTTTGCGAGGTGAGCGGCCCAATATTTGCCGTTGTCGATCGTTGCGCTCTCGGCGGCGGAGACGGCAAGAAAGATATTCATGCGAGGTCATCCTCTTTTTGCTCAGGCGGGGCACAGATGAAGGAGATATCGCGCGGTTTCCGGTCTTCTGTCGGACCCTCGAAGGTATAGGCTTCAAACACGTCCCGCAGGTCGGCCAGAAAGCTCTGAAACTCTTTGTCGTTCAGCATCAGAATTGTATTGCGGAGGAAGATGGTGTCTGGCATGGAGGCGCGGCTTTTATTGGGCTTGTCTTTGAAATAGGTTTCGAATTTGGCATAGGTCAGCATGAGGAAGCGGAAGGCCACCGCGGGGACATCTTCCGCCTCGCTCAGTTTTTCCAGCTCGGCAATGTTGAGCGAAAGTGTCCGCTCGACGCTGCCGCGGATTTTCCGTTCGGCGACGATGTGCAGGATATTCGCCTCGATCAAAACGTTGATGTGCCGATAGAGCGTAGTGCGCGGTACGTCGCTGAGGAAGGCGCAGATTTCGTTGGCGGTGATGGTTTCCTGTGTGTTCAGCGAGAGTGTTTGGATGATGCGCACGCGGGTAGGGTTGAGCAATACGTCGTAGATGTCTGAGGACATAAGGCACCTCCATTGGTTCCATATTTGATAATAATGCAATTGACGGGATTTGTCAAGGTTTTTTGCCTTGCGGGTGCCATGCAGGTATTTCTACTTAGGCCTGCGGGCCTATTGCTTCGTGTCGCCGAGAGCGACCTGCTTTTCACCTGGCGAGCCGCGCTAAGGTTCCCGCTTCGCGGGATCCAAGAGCGGCTAGGCCATGCACTATAGTGTCTTGACAAAAAGCAGGCAAAAAATAATTCAAGAGAAACCATTGGTTTCTCTTGAAAATCTCTTCCTTTTTGACGTTTGGCTTGTGCGCGTTTTGGTCATGTGGTTCCGCCTCGACCGGCGGAGGGATGTGTCGCTTTCGGGCGTGTACGCTGTTATGCTGTGCGCGAATTGAATGTGCGGTGCCTTTCGTAGGGGCAGGGTTCTACCCTGCCCGCGGCCCTATTGTGATTCCGGTTGTAATTCCGGCGGGCGGGGTAGAATCTTGCCCCTACGAAAAACCTCGGGCGAATTGCCCGAGGTTTTTTATCCTTCATTCCGGCACGTTTACTTCTCCGTGCTCGCTCTCATGCTGTGCAAGGTAAGATAAAAGGATGTATTCGATCAAATTTGTCATGGAGCGATGTTGTTCGTCTGCAAGAACTTCAATTTTATCAAAAACTTCATCATGCAGCCGCAACGTAAAAACTCTTTTTGGAGATGCCATATACATGCCCCCTGAGTGCATTTGTATATATGGTAGCATGATATAAATATATTAGATACAGTCTATTGACAGGCAAGTGACATCTAATATATGATGTAAGAAAAATAATATGCAGAGCGGAGGGTGGGAATATGATAATCACGCTAAAAGAAGCCCTGGAGAAAAAGTTGGAAAAAGAACTTGTGCAATTGTCAAAGCGGTCTAAACAGTCCTATCTGGAAGACATCTGGTCTGTCTTGGCCTTGAGCGAATGGAGCGAGGAGGAGATTCCTCGCCTGCTGCAGACCCCGAACCTCTTGCGAGAAGTGGCGCTGACATTGCAGGATGACGATGTATTTTTAGATTTTTTTGAACAGCGGGTGAAGGACTTAACCTTGGAGTTGGTAGAAAAATAGGGGAAAAGCCACCCGTAATCGGGTGGCTCCTTTTATTCTGCCTCGCTTGACGCTTCGCGCTTATACTCCAAAAGATCACCCGGTTGGCAATCTAATACGTCGCAGATTGCCTCGAGCGTGGAAAAGCGAATGGCGCTGATTTTGCCTGTCTTGATGTTGGACAAATTCACATTCGCAATGCCGACTTTCGCGGCGAGGTCGTTGAGGGAGATTTTGCGGTCCGCCATCATGCGGTCCAGGCGTAAGATGATAGGCATATGTATCCCTCCCTATAATGTTTCATCGACTTGCGCTTGCAAGGAGATGCCGTATTTGAACATGAGGGCGACGCAGTAGATGACAAGGCCCGCCGCCAAGACTGCTTCACCAAGAGAAAGAGGTGCAAAATCCCCGCTCACTTTTTTTATATCTGACATAATGCTTCCCTCCTCACAGCGTCGTATCGCTCTCATCTTGCAAGAGGCGACCGTAATCAAAAACATAGCTGATGGCGAAGAAAATGAGGGCGAAGGTGACGGTGATGACGTTAGTACCCGTCTGCAAGAGAACGAAGGCGATGGCAAACCGCTTAAACCAGCGGATCACCGCTTCGGAAAAAGGAGACGCGCCATTGCGCAATTGCCTGAACATTCTCTCCGCCATAAATAAGGTAATCAACGCGAGGAGTGTGCTGAGCGATGCTTGCCAGCCGAATCCCCCCATCTCGAACAAAGAGCGGTAGAATAGGTTGACCCCGCCGATCTGCAAGAAAGCCGGAAGCATGACAGACTCGCCATTGATGAGAAACGTCTCCCCGGGGAGTCCGAGCACGGTCCAGAGGTATGCGAATATTTGCATAGAGCCGAGGACGATAGAAATCGCGAATACGAGCCATAGTGTGATATGCAGTACCTTGCTGATGCCTCTAAGTTTTTCTCTTTGACATTCCACTTGAACATCCACCTTTGATTGTTTAGTTTTCCTGCGCCGGATGAACACAGTATACCGTGGCGGATTTCGATTGTCAAGCATTTTTTAATGATTATCATTATATTTATAATTATACTCGTGCTGGGAGGTGGAAAAATGCCACCCGACATTGGGTGGCGCAAAGTGTTTATATCTGGATTCCCCCGTCATTGCGGGCTTGACCCGCAATGACGGGGAGAGTGGGTCTACGCCTTCGCCGTCAACAGCCGCACAGCTTCAATGGTGGCACGAATCGCGGCGGTGGTGTCATGGCACTCGGGATTCGAAAGTCCTTTCGCCGCGCGCTCTTGATTCCAGACGACGTTGAGGATGCATCCCGCCTTCGCGCCCAGCGTCGCGGCGACGATGTAGAGGCTCGCGCTCTCCATCTCCGAAGCGAGGCAGCCCGCTTTGATCCAGGCCTGCCATTTATTGTTGAGTTCGTAGCTGATGGGCATACGGTCGGGCGAGTGCTGGCCATAGAAGGAGTCTTTGCATTGTACAACACCGGCATGCCACGTCAGTCCAAGATTTTTGGCACCTTGTACAAGGGCATTGGTAATGTCGAGATCCGCCACGGCGGGGAATTCGATGGGGACATATTCTTTGCTCGTGCCGTCCATCCGGATCGCACCGGTCGCGACGACGACGTCGCCGCCCATTACCTGCTCCGCCATCCCGCCGCAAGTGCCGACGCGGATGAAGGTGCGGACGCCGGTCATGAACAGCTCTTCCACGCCGATCGCCGTGGAGGGGCCGCCCATGCCGGTGGACATGACCATGACAGTCTCACCATTGAGTTCACCGAGCCAGGTGGTATATTCCCGGTTTTGGTGGTGGAAGCGGGGATTATCGAGGTATTGCGCGATTTTCTCGACCCGCCCGGGGTCGCCGGGCAGGATGGCGATTTTCGCGCCATGCGTATCGTCAAAGCCGATGTGGTATAAAGGTTCCATGGCTATTTCTCCTTGAAGGGGCGGCCGACCACGACCGCCCGTGTCCTGTTATGTTGCGCAATCGAAACGGCGGACGATCGGGGCGATCGTCTCTATGATGTTAAATCGTCTCCAAGGCCAAGTCCAGCACGCGGACAAACGTACTGCGCACGCGCTTGGCGACCTCTTCCACATCGGCATGACACAGATGCTCATCCGCCATGCCCGCCGCCATGTTGGTGATGCAAGAGATGCCAAACACCCGCATCTCCGCGTGGGCCGCGACGATGACCTCCGGCACGGTAGACATGCCCACCGCGTCCGCGCCTATGGTTCGGGCGAAGCGGATTTCGGCCGGGGTTTCATAATTGGGACCGGAAAACATCATGTATACGCCCTCGTTCAGCGCGATGCCCTCAGCGGCAGCTTTGGTGAGGATTTGCGTGCGCAAGTTCTTGTCATAGACCTTCGTCATCGCGGGGAACCGAGGGCCGCAATCAGCCAAATTCGGGCCGATGAGCGGATTTTGGCCAGAGAAGTTAATGTGGTCCCGAATGACCATCAAGGCGCCTTCCGCGAACGCCTCGTTGACGCCGCCGGCGGCATTGGTGATGATGAGCGTATGGATGCCGAGTTGTTTCATCACACGGACGGGGAGCGTAATCTCTTGCTGCGTGTGGCCCTCATAGTAATGCGACCGGCCCTGCATGGCGAGAACGGTTACGCCTTGCCGCCGCCCCGCCACGAGCTGGCCCTTATGGCCGACGACGGTGGAGACGAAAAAGCCGGGGATGTCGGCATAGGGGATGATGATGGGGTCTTCCAAATCGTCCGCGTAGCCGCCGAGGCCGCTGCCGAGGATGAGGCCGACTTCGGGTTGAACATCGCCGAGTTTAGAGCGTACATAAGCGGTAGCTTCTTCAATGCGTTTGGTCAAATCCATAGTGACACCTGCCTTTCTATATCGTGCCTTGTAGGGGCGAACTGTGTTCGTCCGTTTGTTTTGGTGGCGGCAGTGCGGGCGAACACGGTTCGCCACTACCGTTCCAGACGGAATGAATGCGCGAGGAGTTCGCCGAGTGTGAAGCGATGAAACGCCCCCGCATTGTTGGCGCAAATGACGGGGAAGTCAGGCCCGACAAATTCGCTGAGGACCTGACGACAGGCCCCGCAGGGGAGGCAGTAGCCATCGCTGTCTCCGGCGACGGCGATGGCCTTGAAGCTCCGCTTGCCCTCGCTGACCGCCTTGACGACGGCAGTCTGCTCACCGCAGATGCACACGCCATAAGCGGAGTTTTCGACGTTACAACCGAGGGATACGGTGCCATCTTCGCAGAGGAGAGCGGCGCCGACGTGGAAGTTGGAGTATGGGACGTAAGCGCGGGATTTCATTTCAATGGCGAGGTCGATGAGTTGTTGGTCTGTCATGATAGTGACTCCTTTCGTGAGTGGGCGGATTCGGCTTTATTATGTGCCGAATAGCGCTTTTCAAGATAAAATGTACGATTTACCGTACACCCTTATCATACGGTTGCCCCACCGCTTTCGGGGCGGCGGATTTTGAGGAAGTAAAGGCCAATACGACGAGCGTCGCCACAAAGGGTACCATAGAGTAAAACTGCATGGGAATACCCAAATCGCGCAAGAAAGGGATACCGGAATGGCCCGCGGCGATGGCCTGCAAGAGGCCGAAGAAGAAAGCCGCGAAAAGAATCCGCATCGGCTTCCACGCGCCGAAGATGAGTACCGCGAGGGCGAGGAATCCGTATCCTGAAACCGTGGCGTTGAAAGCGACAGCGGTGGGGACAATGAAGATCAACCCACCCATACCGGCCAATGCGCCAGAGATCAAAACACCGGCGTAACGGACGCGGTAGACATTGATACCGACAGAGTCAGCCGCTTGCGGATGTTCGCCGCAGGCACGGAGCCTGAGGCCGAATTTGGTCTTATAAAGCACGAAGGTGGAGAAGAAGAGGATCGCAAAACCGAGATAGGTCGTGAAATAGGTGTTCTGAAAGAAGAGCGGGCCGAGGATCGGAATGCTGCCAAAGAACGGCACGCTAGGGATATGAAACTGGTTCTGAAAGAACACTTGCTGCGTATCCCCAAAAATCCGGGCGGCATAGATGGCGAAGGCGGGGGCGAACATATTGATCGCCACACCGCTGATGATCTGATTCGCGTTGAGGTTGATCGAAGCATAAGCGTGGAACAAGGCCACGATGACCCCGGTTCCCGCCGCGACGAGGAGCGCGAGGACCAGCAGCGGCTGGCCGGAGATGGCGAGATCAGAGTTTTGCACCTGATTGATGAAGAAAATACTGGTGAACGCACCCATGAGCATCTTGCCCTCGAGAGCGATGTTGACGATACCCACACGTTCCGAGAACATACCACCGAGAGCTACGAGCAGCAGGGGGATCATAAAGAAGAAGGTCTGTTGCATGACGAAAGAGATCGTATCCATATGTTTGCTGCTCCTTTCCTAGCGTTCGTCAGGCGGGGGATCCATTCCCTCGCCGGGCGGCGGTCCGGCACTGACGGGCGGGTCCGGCAGGGGCGCTCTCTTCGCCCGGTTCGCGAAGAACAACTTGATGAGCAGCACAAAGGCGCAGAAGTAGATGATGACGGCGATGACAATCTCAATAATCTCTGGCACAAAGCCGAAGAGTTGCATCTGGAAACCGCCGAGATGCAGATAAGCGATCAAAATGCCCGCAAAAATGATGCCGATGGGGTTATTTAATCCGAGGAGCGCGACAGAGATGCCAGTGAAGCCCTGCGGGGCGAGTACGTTGGCTACGTTCATCGTGATACCCGCGCCCGAGAGAAAATGGAGCGCACCCGCGAGGCCGGCGAGCGCACCGGAGATCATCATGGAGAAGATGATGTTGCGCTTTTCGTTGATCCCGGCATATTTTGCGGCGTTTTGGTTGAAGCCGCAAGCTTTGAGCTCATAGCCGAACTTTGTCTTCTCTAGGATGATGTAAACAAGGATTGCCGCGACGATGGCGACAATGATGCCAGAGTTGACGCTAGAGGGCCGGAGCGCGTCGCCCTGGAAAAACGCCCCGAGGCCCCAGCCGGGCATATTGGCGTCCACCGGGACGTGGCGGGTAGAGTTACGCATCGCGTCGAAGATGGTGTTGAGAATGAGCCAGTTGACGAGGAAGATGCCGATCCAGTTGGTCATGATGCAGGAGATGACTTCGTGTACATTGCGATAAGCTTTGAGCAGTCCCGGAATCGCCGCCCAGAGCGCGCCCGCCAGCATCGCGCCGAGGAGGGAGGCGATGATGCGGATGGCCGGCGGTAAAAACGTAGCCTCTACACCGATATAGATCGCGACATAAGCGCCGAAGGTGAATTGCCCGCTGGCGCCGATGTTGAACAGCCCCGTCTTGTAAGCGAAGCCGACGGAAAGGCCGGTCAGAATAATCGGCGTTGCGAAGAAGAGTACTTCACCAAAGTTACGCGAAGATTGCAGACCAAAGGTCAAGATACTCCGAAAAGCGGGAAACGCCTGGCTCGCGTCTGTGATGAGCAGAATGATGAGGCCGACCACGAGGCCCGCAATAACCGCGACCCCGGAGGAGAGAACGCTGAGGCCGCTCTCACCGGAAAATCTACGCTTTTTCATCTGCCCACCTCCCGCTTCGCGCCCGCCATGTAGAGGCCGAGCTCCTGATAGGTAACCGCTTTCGGATCTACATCGGCGACGATCTCGCCTTCGTACATGACCAAAATGCGGTCTGATATGTTCATGACCTCTTCCAGTTCAAGCGAGACGAGCAAAACCGCCTTACCCTCGTCGCGCTGTTTGAGGAGTTGCTTGTGGATGTATTCAATCGCCCCGACATCCAGTCCCCGTGTGGGCTGGACGGCGATGAGCAGATGGGGATCTCTGTCAATCTCGCGGCCGACGATGACCTTCTGCTGGTTGCCGCCGGACATAGAGCGCGTCACAGTATCCGCTCCGCATCCGGAGCGAATATCAAACCGCTCAATAAGCCGGTCCGCGTAGGCATGAATTTCGCCCTGCTTAAGGAATCCGCATGTCTGGAACTGCGGCGTATAATAACGCTCCAAAATCGCGTTATAGGCGAGGGTATAGTCGAGGATGAGGCCGTGTTTGTGCCTGTCCTCCGGAATATGGGCCATGCCCAGCTTCCCGCGGGAGCGGATGCCCATTCTGGTGATATCTTTGCCCATCATCGTCACCGTGCCGCTGTCTGGCGGGGTGAGGCCTGTGAGGGCGTAGACGAGATCAGTCTGCCCGTTGCCCTCGATCCCCGCGACGCAGACGATTTCGCCGGCGTTGACATCGAAGGAGACGTTGGTGAGCTTGTTCTTTTCACTGCCCTTATTTTTCAGGCTGAGGTTTCTGACTTCGAGAATCCGCTCTCCGACATGGGCCTCCGCCTTGTCCAGACTCAGCACAACTTTGCGGCCTACCATCATCTCTGAGAGTTCTTCCTTCGAGGTGGTGGGTACATCTACCGTGCCGATCAACTTGCCCTTGCGCAGCACCGTACAACGGTCCGCCACCTGCTTAATCTCGTCCAGTTTGTGCGTAATAAACAGGATAGACCGTCCCTCCGCCGCGAGGCCCTTCATGGTCTGCATGAGAGACTCGATTTCCTGCGGTGTGAGCACAGCCGTGGGTTCGTCGAAGATGAGAATCTCATTTTGTCGGTAAAGCATCTTGAGAATCTCAACCCGCTGCTGCATGCCGACGGTGATATCCCCGACTTCTTTATCTATATCAATCTCTAGGCCGTATTGCTTGGAGAGCGCGAGCACCCGCTCGCGGGCGTCCTTCATTTGAAGCACGCCGTTTTTCGTAGTCTCTACGCCTAAGACAATGTTTTCAAGCACAGTAAAATTGTGGACCAGCTTAAAATGCTGGTGCACCATACCGATCCCGAGCCGCGTCGCGTCATTGGGGCCGGTGATTCGAATTTCTTCACCATTTTTGTAGATATGCCCGCGTTCGGGCTTATAGAGTCCGAACAACACGCTCATGAGTGTAGACTTGCCTGCACCGTTCTCACCGAGCAGCGCGTGGATTTCACCCTTCTTCAGTTGCAATGTGATGTCATCGTTGGCGACGACGCCGGGGAACTCCTTCGTGATCCCGCGCATCTCGATGATATACATAGACACTCCCCCTTGGTAATTCCTCAAAAATGCCCTTCCGTCACGAAAAATGATTCATGTCAGAAGGACAGCTTGATTGTTCTTTCGGATACAGGCAGGCTAACGCGGTTGCGCCAGCCTGCCTGTATTGTGCGGATTTTTAGCCGATGAGGATGATATTCACCAGCTCAGTGTCGAGATCCAGCGGGCCGAAGCCTTCTTCGACCGTGTCGTTTACAACGATTTCGCCCGAAGCCAGGAGCGCGAAGATCGCGTCATATTGAGCTTGGGTGAAGTTTTGGAATCTGGAGGTTTCCATCGGAAGGCCGACGCCGTTCATTGCGGCGTTGAAGATTTTCAACTCGCCGCCCGGGAACTCGTCGTTGAAGAAGTCTGTGATGATGCTGTAGACCGAAGCTTGGAGGCCTTTCAGCGCGGAGGTGATGACGGTTTCCGAAGCGCTTGCTTGGTCAATGTCAACGCCGATCACAAGGCCGCCAGCCACTTCGGCTGCCGCCATGACGGAGAAGCCAGCGCCGCCGGCTGCCGCGAAGATGATCTCTACGCCGTCATTGAACCAAGCGGCTGCCATGGTTTGTACTTCCGGTGCCGGGGAGAAGGTCATTGCGTATGCGTAGTTGATGGAAACTTCGCCTGCTGCGAGGCCGAGTTGTTGCGCGGCGTATTCCGCGCCCTCAACAAAGCCGTGGCCGAAGCGCACAACAGCCGGAACCGGCAGACCGCCGATGAAGCCGAGGCTTCTGTGGCCTTCCATAACAGCCGCGTAACCGGCGAGGAAGCCGGACTCTTCTTCTGCATAGAGAACCGCTACGGTGTTCTGCGCGATCACAGGGGCGCCGCCCGGAGGAGCCGGGGTGGAGTCGATCAGAACAAACTTGACATCCGGGAACAGGTCCTGCGCCACATAGACCGCCTCACGGAAGAGGAAGCCGGGAGTGACGATCAGCTGTGCGCCGCCGACGATCGCGAGTTCAATCGCGTCAATATAGGCCGCTGTGGTGATGTCAGCCGGTTGGAAATATTGGTGTGAAATGCCGTTTGCCTCAGCAAAAGCGACGACGCCTTCCCAGGAACCCTGGTTGAAAGAGCCGTCGTCAATGGTGCCGTAATCGGTGACAAGGGCGAGGAAGATGCCGTCCACCGGGGTCACTTCCGGGGTGATCGGGCTTGGCTCGCCCGGAGTCGGGGTTGCCGCCGGGGGTGCCGGGGTCGGAGCCGGAGTTTGGGTACATGCGACGAGACTGAACACGAGCAGGGCCGCGAGAAGCAGTGCAAGTACTTTTTTCATTTTTTCGTCCTCCTGTATTGTGATTGATCCTTCATTTTTCCGTGTATAAGTTGACTTTTTGAGTTTATAACGGTATCATCTTATACAATCGCCATTATACTGGACGATTCTGGAAAAAGCAACATGAAAAGCGCAAAACAGGAGGCTCTCCGATGGATAAAATGACGATGTTTTCTTATGTCGACCACACGCTTCTAAAGCCCACTGCCACATGGGATGAGATCGCAGTACTTTGCGGCGAAGCGGTGCTCCACAAAACGGCCTCCGTTTGCATCCCGCCGAGTTATGTGAAGCGCGTAGCGGAGCAATACGGCGACACCCTGACCGTCTGCACGGTCGTCGGCTTCCCGCTGGGCTACTCCATCACCGCGGCCAAAGTCCTGGAAACCGAGGCCGCGATCCGAGACGGGGCCTCGGAGATCGACATGGTCATCAACATCGGCGACGTAAAAAACGGAGACTTCGACCTCGTCACCGCCGAAATCGCCGCGCTGAAACACGCGGCGGGGGATCATATCCTCAAGGTAATCATCGAGGCCTGCTATCTAACCGAAACGGAAAAAATCCGCCTCTGCCAATGCGTGACCGAAGCCGGCGCGGACTACATCAAAACCTCAACAGGCTTCGGCACAGGTGGCGCGACATTGGAAGACATCGCCCTCTTTAAGGCGCACATCGGCCCAAACGTAAAAATCAAAGCCGCCGGCGGAATCCGCACAGTGGAAGATATGGAAGCCTTCCTCACCCTCGGCTGCGCCCGTCTCGGCACAAGCTCTGCGGTAAAACTCCTAGCCGGGGAAGAGACAACAGGCTACTAAAATCCGAACACGCGGGCGGCTGATAGCCGCCCTACATTTTACAGACAGGAGGCGACCTATGTATTATCTACTCTCACTTTTCTCAGGCGTATTAATCGCCATTATGATTACGCTCAACGGCGCTCTGTCTGAAACTTACGGCCTCCACTGGGCGACCGTATTCATCCACTTCGTCGGCCTCTGCCTGATCGCGACGATCGTGCTCGTGAAGCGCGCCCGCCCCTTCGCCGCGTGGCACCCGTGGTGGTTCTATATCGGCGGGATGATCGGGGTGATGAACACAATCGCGAACAATTTCGCCTTCGGTCGAATCAGCGTCTCCGCGATCCTCGCGCTCGTGCTCCTCGGGCAGAGCATCGCGGGATTACTCATCGACCACTACGGCCTCTGGGGCGTACCGCGCCACCCCTTTCGTAAGGGGACGCTGGTGGGACTGGTACTCATCCTCGCCGGAATCGCGCCTATGCTCACAGACTTTGAGCTTCTAGCCGTGGTCTTCTCCTTCGCGACAGGCATCGGCGTCGTGCTAAGCCGCACCTTCAACGCCAAACTCGCCGACGTCAGCAATGTCGAGACGAGCACATTCTTCCACTTTCTAATCGGCCTCACCGTCTCTCTCCCCGTATTTTGGCTACTGGGAGACGGGCAGACCCCACTCATCGGCTTCTGGCCCACATCTGGGTTCTATGTCTACATCGGCGGCATCATCGGGGTGACGGTGATTACGCTCAGCAACATCATCGTACTCAAGATTTCGGCCTTTTTCCTCACCCTGTTCATCTTCATCGGACAAGTGTTCACCGGCGTACTCGTCGATGCCCTGCTCGATGGCGCCTTCTCCGGCCGGATCCTATTCGGCGGTGTTTTGGTGACAGCGGGGCTGGCGGCAAATCTGCTGTTGGACCGGAAGCGAGAAAAGGGGAAGGAGTAGACCGACCCCTTTTTCGACGAAAGGGCTTGACAGCGTCCTCGGTTTCTTAGTATAATGAACTTCGTCTTGTGGCCCAGTAGTTCAGTTGGTTAGAACGCCAGCCTGTCACGCTGGAGGTCGACGGTTCGAGCCCGTTCTGGGTCGCCAACGCTGTTATAGCTCAGTCGGTAGAGCGCATCCTTGGTAAGGATGAGGTCCCCGGTTCAAATCCGGGTAACAGCTCCAAGAAGAATCCCCGTGAAGCATCAGCTTTGCGGGGATTCTTCTTGTTCTTTATTTTAGTTTGTTCTGTTGAACTGGGTGAACTGTTTTTTATGAGCCTGCGGCTCGCTGCGCTCGTTTCGCTGAGGCGACCTACTTTTTTGTGTTGACAAAAAAGTAGGCAAAAAATAACTTAAGAGAAACGCAGTTTCTCTTAAGAATCTCTTCCTTTTGACGTTTGGTTTGTGCGCGTTCTGGGTTTGGGGTTCCGCCTGCCGGCGGAGGGTTATGTCGCTTTCGGGCGTGCGTGTTCTTGTGCGGTGGTGGTTCTGCGGCTGGGTGTATTGCCCTTCGTAGGGGCGGGGTTCTACCCCGCCCGCCCCATTTCGCCGAAATCCCTTGCATTCCCGCGGACTCCGTGATACAATATCCCCAAGCCGAGAAATAATCGAGCGGTGGCCATGGGCGAGCGGGAACTCCCCACGGTTACAGGTGCCATACACACCCATACATGACCTTCGCAGGCCCCACCGCATGTCCCAGTATAGCACACTCTTCGCTATATCACAAGGCACATGTATGGTCCGTGAAATTGACTTCATGTCGCAGTATGGGTAATTTTACCTATGCTGCGATTTTTCTTATTGGCCCGCGGTGGGGTCTGCTATCACCGAGGAAAGGAGTAAACCTGTGGAAAACGAAGCGTTGACCAAAGCGGGGGCAAAGATAAATCAGATGATGCGGGAGCTCAGAGATACTGCGAATCATAACCAAACCATGTATCACGATATTTTTTTTGAATATGCTTGCAATCCAGAGACAGTTAGAAGATACCTTGAAGCTCATCGAACAGGCCAAGCAAGCCTAGCGCCTACGAAATCCGATACAAAGAACGCCCCTCATAGAGGGGCGTTCTGTTTTTCCTACATCTGCTGCATCAGCCAAGCCATCGTATGGCTGATATACACCAAGGTAAATTCCGGCGTCGCATACGCCTCCGTATATGCCTCCCCGACATTGATCCGGACAACCAGCATAGGTTCGCCCTCGCCGCTGTCTGCGGTCATATCGCGGCGCAGGGCGTTGAAGAGCGCGATGATCTGCGCCGGATCATCGACGGGGACCGCAAAAGGGTCCTCCCCGGGCAGATAGAACCGGAGCCAGACAGATTCGACCACGTCCGGATTCCCAAACACCGGGTAGGGGAGCGGCGTCTCCTCTGTGCCTGTGCCGATGAGCGCCCGAAGGTCCGGGCTGAGGGCCTCGATAAAATCGCCCGGCAGGGCGTAGCGCCGGTAGATGTGGTCGCCGTTTTGGAGCCGATAGGTGAGGAAGAAATATTCCCCGCCGAGGTCCGCAAACTGCCTACCCCCGCCGGAGATAGATTGCCAGAAAGCGGTGCGCATGTCGGCCCGGCGGCTGTCCTCGGTGTCGGTGATCTGCGCATGAAGCGCGATCACACCGCGGATCGTCTCCCGGTCGGAGGCAAAACTATCCCCAGTCTCCCAGCGCGCCTCACTGCTGATGAACACACCGGACACGCGGGCCTCCTCCGGCACATATTGCGTATAAAACCGCGCCCCGAAGAGCGTGGCGAGGAGCATGAGGCCATAGAGCGCACCGGCAATACCGGCCATCGGCATGAGCCATTTCAGTGTGTGGCGGATGCGGAAGCTCCGCTCAAATACCATCTGCGCGATGAGGAACAGGAGGACGAAGCCAAGCGCAAAGCCGTAATAGAGGAACCATCTGCCGCTCACCAGGGTCTGGAAATACCGCCCCATGGCGACCATCCCCGCCACGGAGAGCAGGAAGATCAAGATGTACCTGAGCGGCCGAAACGCGACCAGTTCCCCCGCGCGCTCCGCCTTGCGCAGCGTAAACGCGAAGCAAGCGAGGCCAAAGAGGACAACCGTACTCACAGCGTAAACGCCGAAATACAACGCTTGGCTCTCCGCACCCCAATTCCAGCCCCAAGTCAGCGGATTGGTAAAGCTAAGGATGGGGTCCGGCGCCGGTGCGGGAACCCCTGCGACACCGAACACATAAGCAAGGCCGCCAAGGATGGTCTGTACAAGCCAAGTCAAGGGATTGGCGTAGTCGAGGACTTCGGCGATGGGGGGAATGCCGGAACTGTCAAAACCAAAGACATAAACCGAGGCGACGAGCGTGCCGAAACGACTGAGCAGCATAGGGACAAAAGGCAAAATCAGGCAGAGCAGCGCCGCAATCCACCCGCTCCCCGCGACAGAGACAGCGAGGAGAAATAAGGCAAAGTAAAAGAGCATAGACACCGCCGCCCGCAGGAAAAACGCCGCTACAACAGGGATGGTGTTAATCACACTGTCTCGTGTGAGCGCACGGGAAAAGAGGTCGGTGGGGTAAGTCAGCGGCTCATACCCAGCGATAACACCCGGAAAGCGCACGGGGATAAGCATTAGCGCGCTCAAAAGGAGCAGCGGGATGAGGATCAAGAGCAGCCCAGTGAGCGCGTTGCTCCAAAAGAGCTGGCCCTTGGTATCCGTGAGGCGATAGAAGCCCTCAGCGGCCCGCCGGTCAAACAGCGGCGAGAAGAGCAGCATCGCGATGCCGAAGGGGAGGGCGGCAGTCGCAAACAGGAGGAAGGGGCGGCGCATGGAGAGGATGTCAAGCATCACCTCCGCGCTGCGATAGAGGTCGCGCCCGCCCGAATGGACATAGATCGGCAGGATGAGGAAGAGGCCATAGCCCAAGGCGGTGAGGAAGAGAATGGGCCAAAAGCGCCTGAACTGCTCCTTTAGCAAGGCCCCGCTAACGAGTGGTTTCATCTAAATCACCCGACCTTTCGTAGACAAATAGTTCCTCCAATTTCAACGGCAAATGCTCGTAGACCAGGGGCTCAAACTGCATGAGATGCGCCGAAATATCCGCCTCTTTGCCCCGCACGATCAGTACATCCGTACTGCCGCATTCCTCCATGTGGAGTACTTCGAGCCCGTCGTAAGGATACCGCTTTGTGAGCAGGTCCGGGCGGAAGGCCACGATTACCTTATGCACATTTGTTTTCATCTCATCTAAATTCCGCTGGATGACCATGTGGCCCTTGTTGAGAATTCCCACGGTGTCGCAGATCCCGTCCAGTTCGTCGATGTTGTGAGAAGAGACAAGCGCCGTCATTTGCCGATCCGCTACATCTTCGATGATTTCCGCAAGAACGAGCCGCCGCACAATGGGGTCGAGCCCGTCAAGCGTCTCGTCGAGGAGCAGGATATCTGGCATGGCGGAGATGGTCAGGAGGAAACTGGCCTGCTTTTGCATTCCGCGCGAAAAAGTGCTGATTAATTGATCCTCATTGAGCCCTAAAAGGGCGAGAAGGGCTTGATAACGCGCCTCATTCCAGGTCTTTTTGTGCTTGTTATGGGTGTATTTTCGCAGCATTTTGAGGCTGTATTGGGGCAGAAAATAGAGGTCTTCCGGCATGTAACCGATGGTCAAATCATGGAACTCATCCGGCAGTCCGTCGATGCGAATGGCCCCGTTATCCGACCGTAAAAGGCCGGATAAGATACGCATAACGGTCGTTTTACCGGACCCATTCACACCCACAAGTCCATAAATAGAGCCCTTTTTGACGCTCAAATGGAGATGATCCAGCGCAAGAACCTCGTCGAACCGCTTCGTGATGTTGTCGCATTCGATAAACGGTTTTTCGCCGAGGCCAATGAGGTCTTCGAGGAGTTCTCTGTCTTCCCCGCGCAAGATCAGCTCCCGGATGTCGGCCTGGATGCGCCCGTAGATGCCGGCGACGTCGCCGTATTTGTTGCGCTGTGTCTCAGCGCCCGGTGTGGCGACAAACCAGGTTTTACCGCGTTCAGAGTAGAGATAGCCCTGATTTTCCAGTTCGAGATAGGCTGTTTTGACGGTGTTGGGGTTGATCGTGAGCGTCTTCGCCAGGTCACGGATAGACAGGATTCCCTCGTCCGGACGAAGCATGCCGGAATCGACGAGGCGTTTTATGTTATCTACGATTTGTGTATAGATAGCCGTGCGGCTTTTTAGGTCGATTTGGAACAAAGTCGTCACCTCCCGGTTATGACGCGAATTGGCTGTTGTAGATCTCGCTGTACATGCCGCCCCGTTGGAGCAGCTCGTCGTGGCTGCCGACTTCTACGATGTCGCCTTTGTCCATGACGAGAATCATGTCGGCGTTTTTGATGGTAGACAGGCGGTGGGCGATGATGAAGCTGGTGCGGCCCCGCATGAGGGTGTCCATCGCTTTTTGGATGTGGACCTCTGTCCGCGTATCGACGCTGGATGTGGCTTCGTCCAGAAGCAGGAAATGCGGCTTTGCGAGGATGGCGCGGGCGATGCAGAGGAGCTGCTTTTCGCCCTGGGAGAGATTGGCGTTTTCGTCGTCCATCGCGGTGTCGTAGCCCTGCGGCAGGGTGCGGATGAAATAGTCCGCTCTGGCGGCGCGGGCGGCGTTGATGATCTCGGAGCGTTTGGCCTTGTGCCGACCGTAGGCGATGTTTTCGGCGACGGTGCCGTCGAAAATCCACGAATCCTGAAGCACCATGCCGAAGAGGGAGCGGAGGTATTTGCGTTTGAAGTCTCTGGTGTCTACGCCGTCGATCTTGATGGAGCCGCCCCCTACTTCGTAAAAGCGCATGAGGAGGTTGACGAGGGTGGTTTTACCCGCGCCTGTGGGGCCGACGATGGCGACTTTTTGCCCGGCTTTGACTTGGAAGTTGACGCCTTTCATCAGAAGCTCGTCTCCGTAGCCGAATTGGACGTTTTCGAAGGTGATGTTGCCCTCCGGGTGCAGGAGTTTCTTGGCGTTGGGATTGTCTGCCACTTCCTCTTCTTCGTCCAGCAGTTCGAACACGCGCTCGGCGGAGGCGAAGGCGGACTGGAGGGAGTTGAGGATGAAGGTGGCTTCCGTCATTGGTTCGGCGGACATTTGGACGTATTGAAAGAGGGCGAGGAAGTTGCCGATGCTGAGACGGCCTGTGATGACGAAGGACGCGCCTACGGCGGCGATGGCGACGTAACCGACTTGGTTAAAGAGCCGGATGATGGGCATGATGGCGAACATGATGAATTGGGCTTTTTTGTCGTCCTTGTAAAGCTGGTCAATTGTCTCGTTTGTCTGCTTGGCGACGTCTTGGCCCAAGTTAAAGCATTTGATTTCCACTTGGCCGGAGAAGCTTTCCTCAATCTTCGAGTTGAATTTGCCCATGGAGACTTGGCGGTTGGTGAAGAAGGTGTTGCTGACGCCGCTGACGACCGCGGTTACGATCAGGCCGACGAAGATGGCGCCGATGGCGATGAGGGTGAGAATCCAGTTGATCCGGAACATGAGGATGAGCGCGCCGAGGATAACGATGATGGAGGTGAACAGGCGCATGATGCCCTGAGACAAAATCTCGTTCAGACGTTCCAGATCGTTGGTCACGCGGCTGAGGATTTCGCCTTTTTTGTGGTTGTCGTAGAATTTGAGGGGTACGCGCTCCAACTTTCTCGCGAGCCGCTCTCTGAGAGATAGGACCAGCGTCTGCGAGACGGCGGCCATGATGCGCTCTTGGTACAACATCGCGAGGGAACTGAGGGCGTAGAGCCCGCAGAGGAGGAGGACCAGGTCGGCGAGGGTGGTAAAGTCGATCGCGATTTCGCCGAACCCTAGGATGGCGGGCATGATGCCGGTGTAGAGCAGGTTCATGGCGTCGGCGAAGACGAGGGGGGCGCGGAGCAGGAGGACTTGACCGGCGATGGCGAAGGTGATGGCGGCGATCAGTTTCCATTTTTGGGGCATCAATGCGCTGATGAGACGGCGGACCGTTTTGCGCGTATTTTTTGCCTTTTCCGTGGACATTTCCATGCCGGCGTCCATTACGTCATACGTTTGGTTTTTGTTTTCCGCACTCATGCGGCAGCCTCCTCTCGTTTCATTTTTTTGAAGATTCTTTGGATTCGCTTGTCGTCTTTGAGCAGGTATTCGATGAACTTGTCAAACGCCACGAGCAGGATGAGGCAATACTCAATGGCGAGGACAAACCGTTGGAACTCCGGGATGAATAGGCCGGGCTCTAGGATCGACACGCGGGAGACGATCAGGACGAAGATGTAGAAGAAATAGAGTGTCGTCTTGAAGGAGATGAAGCTCGCGGCGTAGAGCATCCGGCGCATGGAGTTTGCTTTTCGGGTAAGCGCGGGGCCTTTGGGGACCTCCATCTCTTCTGTGATCTTGTCGAGCAGGAGGAGCGCGATGATGCAGACGATGTTCCAGATATATGCGCGCAACAGTTCGCCGCCTGCGAGGCCGCGGTAGATCACGAAGAACGCGAATAGTCCGTATAAGGCGGATGTGGCCAGGGCGGAGAGGATGTATAGCAGGAGCTGTACGGCTTTGTTGGAGGATTTCATGACCGGAGTTCCTCCTCGCTGAGCTGAGATTTCGCGATTTCCTGGTAGACTTCACAGGTTGCGAGCAGCTCTCTATGTGTTCCGCGGCCGACGATTTTGCCTTCGTCGAGCACGAGGATTTGGTCCGCGTCTTTGATGGAACTGATGCGCTGGGCGACGGTGATGACGATGGCCTCGGTTGTCTCCTCCCGCAAGGCTTTGCGGAGCGCCGCGTCGGTCTTGAAATCGAGGGCGGAGAAGCTGTCGTCGAAGACGTAGATGTCTGGTTTTTTGATGAGCATACGCGCGATGGAGAGGCGTTGCCGCTGGCCGCCGGAGAAGTTGCGGCCGCCTTGCACGACGTGGGAGTCGTATTTGTCGTCCAGCTCTTCAATGAAGCTGTCTGCTTGGGCGACGTGGGCGGCGTGTTTCATGTCTCTGAGCGTCGCGTTTGGATTTCCATGCCGGAGATTGTCCGCGATGGTGCCGCTGAAGAGGAAGGCCTTTTGCGGCACGAAACCGACGCGCGCCCGGAGGTCTTTCTGCGCGACTTCTTTGATATTTGTGCCATTGAACAGAATTTGGCCGCCGGACGCGTCTAAGAGGCGCGGAATCAGGCGGGCGAGCGTGGTTTTGCCCGAACCAGTGCCGCCGATGATGGCGGTTGTTGTGCCGCGGTTACAGGTGAAATTGAGGTTGTGGAGTACGGGGTTTTCCGCGTCTTTGTAGCGGAAACCCACGTTTTTGAATTCGAGGCTGAGCTCAACTCCGCTGTTGATTTTTGCTTTGCCGTCTGTGATTTCCGGCCGATAATCCAGCACTTCGCGGATCCGGGCGGCGCAGACTTTGGCGCGGGGGATGTAGATGAGGACGAATACGCCCATGAGGACGTAGAACAGGATGTTCATGGTGTATTCCATGATGGCCATGATGTCGCCGATTTGCAGGTTGCCTGAGTCGATGCGGATGGCGCCGAACCAGATGATGGCGACTGTCGAGAGACTGAGGACCATGTATACCAGCGGCATAACGACGGCGAAGAGGCGGTTGATTTTGATGTTGAGCCGGGCGAGGTCCCGAAAAGAAGAATCCATGCGCTCGCCTTCGAGCTTCGTCCGATTGTAGGCTCTGACGACGCGGATGCCCGAGATATATTGCCCGACATAGGCGTTGATTTTATCGAGCCCTTTTTGTACTTTCGCGAACATGGGGAATACAAGGACGAATATTGTGCCGGCTATGAGCAGGAAAATCGCCATGGTGACTAGGATAATCAGCGCCATGCGCGGGTCGCGGTCCCAGGTGAGCGCGAAGCCGATGATGATGACGAAGGGGGCGGGGAGCAGCATGTCGAAGAACATGCTGAGGGTGGATTGGAGCTGTTCGATGTCGTTGGTGGAGCGGGTGATGAGGGAGGAGGTGTTGAAATGGCGGAAGTCTTGGTAGGAGAGCTCCTGCGTATGCTGAAACAGCCTGCGACGGGTGTTTCGGGCGAAGCGGGTCGCGACTTCTGCGGAAAAGTAGGTGCTGAGGATGGAGACGACTCCGGTGCCGAGGGCGACGGCGAGCATGATGGCGCCGGTGCGGAAGATGTAGTCTTGGTCCTGCAGGACGACGCCGTAGTTGATGATATCCGCCGTCAGTCTGGGCAGATAGAGGGTGCCGATGATTTGGAACGTAATTAAAATCAGCAGAATGCAGAGTTTGATTCTGCTTAGCTCCGCTTGTCTGAATAGTTTAAACACGAAGGGTTCTCCTTTACTTTTGTCTCGAACTCATTTAGTATAAACTATGACATCATGTGAAAGTCAAGGGGGTTTTTCGAAAATGAGTAGAAAAAACAAGTTGCTGAGCATTGGAGATCTCTCCAAACTGACCGGGGCGAGCCATAGGTCGCTGCGTTATTATGAACAGATCGGCCTGTTGGAGCCTGTGTTGATTGACCCGGATTCCAGCTACCGCTATTACTCCTTTGACCAGGTGTATCTCGCGGATATGATCCAGCTTTGCATCGAACTGGATGTGCCGCTCAAGGTGCTCAAGGAGTATATTGACGCGAAGGGGATGGTGGTCGATATGGTCGCGCTGCTGGCTTATGCGAGAGGGGCGGCCATGGAGCGGAAAAAGCGCTTAGAGACGGGCATGAAATTCATTGATGCGATGGAGCGGCAGGTTCTGCTGGCGGGACAGTATCAGAAAAGCGGCGCGGTTTATACGCGGACGATGCCGGAGCAAATCTTGTGTTTGAACCCGGTTGCGCGGCCATTTGACGAAGTGGATCAACTTGAAATGGCGAAAGATTTCTGGAAGATTGGGATGGGACTTGGGTCTGAGGAGCAGGAGTCTTGGGAATTTGGACTTTTGTGTGAATACGCGCCCGGCGGGGTTTCGCGTTATGTGTTTATGGAGCTGCAGGCGTATACAGATAAGGCGAAGTATATGAGGACAATGCCCGCGGGTACATATTATTGTAAGCAACATGGCAGGAGCATGATCGACCAAGCGCCGACGGTGTTTGAGGAGCAGCTGCGGGGCAAGCGCTCTTTTCTCGCGATTGAGACGGAAATTTTTTCGGGCAGGCATCAGATCAGTGATCCGGTGAAGGAGCTTCGGATGATCGCGCTGGAATAAAAATAGTACCGTGGCGCTTTGCGGAGCGGCACGGTACTGTTGGTTTCGATCGTCCTTGGCGCGGCGCTGTTTACCTCCGGCGGTCGCCCATGAGGCGGGCTTTGACGAAGAAAATATTGAGGAAGGCGAGATAAAGGTACAGGGCGCCTTGTACCATGGTGCCGGTGGAGGGATTTTCGGCCATGGCCTTTTGCAGGCGTTGGACGTGATTGGCGGTGAGCCCGAGGAAGATGGCGATGCTGGCGTAGGAGAGGACCATGTCAAACGCGGTGCCGGGGAAGAGGAACCAGTGCAACACACTGGCGACGATCAGGCCGAATAGGCCCATAATCAAGAGGCTGCCGAGGCCGGAGAGGTCTGCCTGCGTTACCGCGCCGTAGACCGCCATGGCGGCGAACATACCGGCGGTGGAGAGAAAGGCCAGGGCGAGGCCGATGTTGAACGAGAGGAAGACTACGGACAATGTGAGCCCGTTGAGGATGGCGTAAACAAAAAATAGCCCAATCGCGGCGGCGGGCGGCATGGTCCAGACCCGAGGGAAGACGAAGATGACCAGGCCCAAGGGGGCGAGGAAGAGGAAATAAAAATCCGTGGCGAACACCAGGCCCCAAAGGAGGGGTGATTCGGCGGTGAAGAAAGCAGTGATTGCGCTGATTAAGAGGCCGAGGAACATGAGCCCGAAGATGCCGGCGAGCCCTTTGCCGCGGAGTTGTTCTCGTTTTTGTTCGTCTTCGTCGTAATAACCTTTGCCGTAATTGGCCATGGTGAAATCCTCCCATTCTGCTTGGTGTATTACTACTGGGATAGTTTACCACAGATCCGTGCGCGCGCGCAACTGGGTTTGCTTTTTCTCCTTTTGATTGTTCTCTGGGCCATTTTGTGGTAGGCTGTAGAGAGTAGTCGGAAGGAGGGGTGTCGATGCAGATGTTGTATGACTGGTTTGGGACCAGCAATGTCGCGGTGGCGACGCGTGTTTTGAGTATTGCAATGATTCTGCTCGTGATGGTGATCCTCATTCGGGTGCTGCAGATTGTTTTCATCAGGGCGGAGCGGCGGATGAAGGCGGAAGGCAAAGATGTCTCTGTCCTGCGGTATGCGCGCTATGGCGCGAAGGCTGTGGTTTACATGATCTGCATTACAGCCGCGCTTCGGCATGTGCCGGGGTTGGACGCGGTGATGACCAGTGTGTTGGCGGGGTCCGGTATTGTGGCGATCGTGGTGGGCTTTGCGTCTCAAGAGGCGCTGGGCAACATTGTGAGCGGAGTGGTTTTGCTGATTTTTCGCCCCTTTCGCGTCGGAGACAGGGTGAAATACCCTGTGCTGAATTTGACCGGGACGATTGAAGAGGTCGGGTTTCGGCATACGGCGATTCGGACGGAGGAGGGGTCGCAGATTTTGATCCCGAATAGTCTGATGAACAGCAATGTGGTGGAAGTGCTGGTCCGTACATAAAGAGGGGGCGGACTGCCCGAGGACAGTCCGCCAAGAAATAGGGTTGTGGGATAAAGATATGAGCTTGTTCATTGGATAAGCTGTGAGAGTATCATATCGTTTTGCGGCCCAGTTGTAAAGAGCGAACGGTGAGAGGTTTTGACTTGTTTTGTCAATTGTTTATGAGGAGGTTTGGCCTGTGAAATTAGAACTTTGCGTCCCCTGTCTGTTTGGGCTGGAGGGACTGGTGGCGGATGAACTGCGCCGTATGGATGTAACGGAGGTCCGGCCCGAGACGGGACGGGTATATTTCTCCGGGGACTGGACCGCCGTTGTGCGGGCGAATATCGGGCTGCGGACGGGCGAGCGGGTGCTCATCACGCTCGGCAGTTTCCCGGCGCGGAGCTTTGACGCTTTGTATGAGGGGGCCTTGGCCCTTGACTGGGCCGCGTTTGTGCCGCGGGACGGGGCGTTTCCGATCAAGGGACACGCGCTGGGGCCGACACTCCGGTCTGTGCCGGACGCGCAGCGGATTCTCAAGAAAGCCGCCGCGGATAAGCTCGGACGGGCCTATGGCGTGGAGCGGATGCCGGAGACTGGGGCGACCTATCAGGTCCAGTTCGCGATTCGGGACGATGTGGCTACGATTTATCTGGACACGACAGGGGCTGGGCTGTATAAGCGGGGCTATCGGCCGGTATCCGGTGTCGCGCCTTTACGCGAAACGCTGGCGGCGGCGATGGTGACGCTTTCGCGCTATCGGGGACGGGATGTGTTGGCGGACCCGTTTTGCGGGTCTGGGACGATTGCGATTGAGGCGGCTTTGGCCGCGCGGAATCGTGCGCCGGGGCTCTATCGCCGCTTTGCGGCGGAGACTTGGCCGGAGATACCGTCCGCGCTTTGGGACGAGGTCCGGGAGGCGGCGCGGGCGAAGGAGTTTCATGGGAGTTATACGATCTTCGCGAGTGATATTGACCCGCATTGCATCGAGCTGGCGCAGGAGAACGCCCGGCGGGCGGGGGTGGAGGCGGATATCCGCTTTGCCGTCGCTGATGCGCGGCGGTTTGAGAAGCCGGCGGCGAAGGGTGTGATCGTGACGAACCCGCCGTATGGGGAGCGGGTGTTGGAGCGGAGTGAGGCGGAGGCGATTGTCAGGGAGTTTGGCAAGGCGGTCCGGAATCTCTCGGGTTGGGAGATGTATATTCTGTCCGCGCACGCTGATTTTGAGCGGGATTTTGGGCGGCAGGCGGATAAGAAGCGGAAGCTGTATAATGGGATGATTAAGAGCCAGTTGTATATGTATCGGTAGGGTTGTCGGCGGTTGCGGGGAGGTGCTGTCTTGCAGAGTATTTTTAAGCGGTATGAGGCGAAATATCTCATTACGCAGGCGCAGTGTGCGGCACTTTCGGAAGTGTTTTCACGGGAGATGGCGTTAGACCGATTCGATGACTATCTCGTGCAGAATCTATATTACGACACGGAGCATTGGGACATCATACGCAGGTCTATGGAGAAGCCGCTCTATAAGGAAAAACTGCGATTGCGCTGTTATGGCGAGCCGTCGCGCGGTACGAAGTTTTTTCTGGAACTGAAGAAAAAGCACCAGGGGATTGTACATAAGCGCAGGATCGCGTTTTCGGGCGACCGGTTTTCTGACAGGGGAATACGGGGGCTTGTGGAGCAGGAGATTTCCCAGATATCACGCGAGTTGGGTTATTATCTGCAGAGCAATCCGATTGTGGAGAAGATGTATATCTCCCATAAACGGCGGGCTTTTTCGGGTGTGGCGGACAAGGAATTGCGCGTTACTTTGGATACGGATGTCCGATATCGGCTGCACGATTTGAACTTTAGGCGGCCTGACCAGGGGACACTGATTTTACCGCCGGAGATGACCCTCATGGAAATTAAAGTGCCGGGCGGAATGCCGTTGTGGTTGGCGCGGGCGCTGAGCGCGAATCAGGTGTACCCGACGTCCTTCTCTAAATTTGGGACCTGTTACATGGATTATATGCAAAAGCAAAGAGAGCGGAGGATGGTACATGTTTGAGTTTGGGAGCGGGAGCATCATGGCAGATGGGGTAACGCTGGAAGCCCTCTTGTTTAGTACCGTGACATCCTTGCTGTTTGGTTTTGTGGTTGCGCTGCTTTATATGTTTCGGAATAAGCATAGCAAAACCCTTGCGATGACGCTGGTCGTGCTGCCGGCGATGGTGCAGATTATCATTATGCTCGTCAACCGGAACATCGGTGCGGGTATTGCGGTTGCAGGCGCGTTTAGCTTGATTCGCTTCCGGTCGGTGCCGGGGAACGCGCGGGATATTAGCTGCCTGTTTTTTGCGATGGCCTTGGGGTTTATCTCCGGCATGGGTTATCTGCTTTACGGGCTTGTATTTTGTGTCTTACTCGGAAGCGTCTTTTTTGCGCTCACATACACGCAGTTTGGGCAGGAGGAGACGCAGACGCGGATATTACGTATCACAATCCCGGAAGATTTGGACTACGACAGTTTGTTTGACGACATCTTTGCGAAATACACGCAGGGGGCGGAACTGGAAAAGGTCAGGACGAGCAATATGGGGAGTTTGTATGAACTCACGTATTCGATTACCATGCGTGAAGCGGTGATATCGAAGGCGTTTATGGACGAACTGCGCTGCCGGAACGGGAACCTTAAAATCTTGTTTAGCCGTGGGCAGAGCGAGAAGGACGAACTGTAAAACGTAGAGAAGAAGTGAGAGTAGCGTGTTTGTATGAAGCATCTATTTATCCTCAATCCCATCGCGGGTGGAGGTCGGCGGATCGGAGAGGTCCGGGCGGAGATTTTACGGGTGATGGAGGCGCAATCGGATCCGTGGGAGCTCTATGAAACCATTGGACCGTTGGACGCGATCCGGAAGGTGAAAGCGTCCGCCGAGGTAGGCGAGGCGCTTCGCGTTTATGCCTGCGGCGGAGACGGGACGCTCAGTGAGTGTGTCAATGGCGCGGTGGGACAGGCGCATGTGGCTGTGACGCACTTTCCGGCCGGGACGGGGAATGATTTTATCAAGACCTTTCCTATGGGGAAGGAGCATTTCTTTTGCCTGGAACGGCTGCTCGATGCGCGGGTAATGCCCTTAGATGTGATCGACGTGGGCGGGCGATACGGGATCAACATCTGCTCTGTGGGGCTGGACGCGCGGGTGGGGGGAGATGTCCACAAGTATAGCGGGTGGCCTCTGGTGCGCGGAAAGATGGCGTATGTGGTGAGTTTGGTGGCGAATATCGTCAAAGGGGTCGCGGAGGAGTTTGAGGTGGAGGTTGGGGGTCGGACACAGAAGCGGAAGTTTACCCTCATCTGCGCCTGCAACGGCAGAAGTTACGGCGGGGCGTTTACGCCTGTGCCGGAGGCCGTGCCGGACGATGGGATGCTGGATATTCTCTTGGCGGAGCAGGTGTCTCGTATGCGGGTTGTGTCGCTGGTGCAGAGGTATGCGACGGGTCGGTATCATGAAGTGCCGGAGCTGTTTGCTTATGCGAAAGACCGCTCCATCACAATACGGGCGGACCGGGAGTTTGTGGTGAATGTGGACGGGGAAATCCTGCGCCGCCGTGAGGTCACGTTTACGCTTTTGCCGGGAGCGGTGAACTTCTTTTTGCCCCGTGAAGCAGGTTTCACGAGGACCCCTTGATGTGATCTATGACGGCGGGCAAAGCCCGCCTATTGCGAAGCAACAAGGTTCTGGGGTACCCACTCGTTGCCTTTGGCGACGTTAGTGGGTCAGGTTCTTATATCAAGGTTTTGGGGTGGAAGAAACGAACACATTTGTCGAGGCGGAGCAAGTTGGACAAAAATAGAGAAAATGGTAGATTTTGGGCTTCGTCGGGAGATAAATGGATTTGGTTGGATTAGAATGTGGAGATTTTCCGGTATTTGGGGAAATTTCCATTTGCGTATTCAGAGTGCATCCAGTATTATTAGAGTTGTGTTAGCACTCGCGGATATTGAGTGCTAACACAACCAAAAGTAAATTATGGAGGGAAAGACATGACACTCAAACCGATGGCTGACAGAGTCATTATCAAGCGCGTTGAGGCACAGGAAACCACGAAAGGTGGGATTTTGCTCGCGAGCGCGGCACAGGAAAAACCGCAGATCTACACAGTCGTGGCCGTTGGCCCCGGCGGGATTGTAGACGGCAACGAGGTGACGATGACGCTCAAAGTGGGCGACACTGTCATTACGGGCAAGTACACAGGCACGGAAGTCAAGGTGGACGGCGAGGAGCTGACCATCGTGCGCCAGAATGATATTCTGGCAGTCGTAGAGTAAATTTAACTATTTAAGGAGACGTAAACACTATGGCAAAACAAATTGTTTTCGGCGAAGAAGCCCGGCGCGCACTGGAGCGGGGCATTAATCAGTTGGCAGATACCGTGAAAGTCACGCTGGGTCCGAAAGGGCGCAATGTGGTGCTGGATAAGAAGTTTGGCGCACCGCTCATCACGAACGACGGTGTGACGATCGCAAAAGAGATTGATCTGCCGGATCCGTTTGAGAATATGGGCGCGCAGCTCGTGAAGGAAGTTTCCACGAAGACCAACGATGTCGCCGGTGACGGTACGACTTCGGCTACGGTTTTGGCGCAGGCTATGATCCGCGAAGGGCTCAAGAACGTCGCCGCGGGGGCGAATCCGATGGTGATGCGTCGCGGTATTCAAAAGGCTGTGAACGCGGCTGTGGCGGAGATTAAGAATATTTCCAAGCCTGTGAGCGGGACGAAGGATATCGCGGTGGTTGGGACGATTTCGTCTTCGGACGAGGTGATCGGTACCTTGATCGCGGACGCGATGGACAAAGTGGGCCAGGCTGGGGTCATCACGGTGGAGGAGTCCAAAACTGCGGAGACTTACAACGAGGTTGTTGAAGGGATGCAGTTTGACCGGGGCTATATCGCGCCGTATATGGTGACGGACAATGAGAAGATGGAGGCTGTGCTTGACGAGCCGTTTATCTTGCTCACGGATAAGAAAATCTCCAACATCCAAGACATTCTGCCGGTGCTGGAAGGCGTTGTGCAGAGCGGGCGGAAGATGCTGATTATCGCGGAAGATGTTGAGGGTGAGGCGCTTGCGACCATCATTCTGAACAAGCTCAGAGGCACCTTTGTCTGCGCTTGCGTCAAGGCTCCGGGCTTTGGGGATAGACGGAAAGATATGCTCCAAGATATGGCTGTTCTGACGGGCGCGCAGGTGATCGCCAGCGATCTAGGCATGGAACTGCGTGACGCGACGATTGATATGCTCGGCACGGCGCGGCAGGTGAAGATCACGAAGGAACACTCGATCATCGTAGACGGCGGCGGCACGGCTGAGGCGCTCGGCGAGCGTGTGAAGCAGATTAAGAATGAGATGGAAGTGTCCACCTCGGAGTATGACAAAGAGAAGCTCCAAGAGCGTCTCGCGAAGCTCTCGGGCGGCGTGGCTGTTATCAAAGTCGGCGCGGCGACGGAGACGGAGATGAAGGAGAAGAAGCTCCGCATCGAAGACGCGCTCAACGCGACGCGTGCGGCTGTGGAAGAGGGTATCGTAGCCGGTGGCGGCGTGAGCTTCCTTGCGGCGGCTGGCGCTGTGGAGAAGCTCCTCGCGAGTGCAGAGGGCGACGAGAAGACGGGTATGGCTACCGTATATCGCGCGCTGATGGCGCCGATTCAGCAGATTGCCGAGAACGCAGGGCTTGAGGGTGCGGTGATTCTGGAGAAGGTGAGAACCTCCGGCAAGGCGAACTTCGGTTTTGACGCGGCGAAGCAGGAGTATGTGGATATGGTCGAGGCCGGGATCATTGACCCGACGAAGGTCTGCCGCAGTGCGCTGGAGAATGCGGCGAGCGTCGCTGGGATGGTGCTGACGACGGAGAGCCTTGTGACGGATATCGTGGAAAAAGGCTCCGGCGGACCCGCTATGCCTGATATGAGCGGCATGGGTGGCATGTATTAAAAATCAGATCGAATGCTTGCATTCGATCTGGAATAGATCGGTGAAAGGGGCTTTGGAAGTGAATTCCAAAGCCCCTTTGGGATTTTATTTTTTGCCTTCGGTCGCACACTGACGCGCACTCCTTACGGCAAAAAGCTTTTCGCTTCGCGAAAAGGACGGGGAAAACGAAATGGCTTTCGGAATTTACTTCCGAAAGCCATTTTTGTTACTACACCTGCTCAAACCGCCCCGTAAAGAACCGGAGACGCTTGGGTTCATAGACCCATTTGAGGCCGCGAATTGTCTCGCGTTTGTTGTAGAGGCTGATGCAGCCGTCTGCCACGACGTCCATGTGGGCGTAGGTGTAGACGCGGCGGGGGACGGTGAGGCGGACGGTTTCGAGTTTGGGGATGTGGTCTTTGCCGGTGTTGACGTCGCGTCCGGCGGAGACGATGCCGCGTTCCACGCCGCGCACGCCGGATTCAACGTATAATGCCGCCGTGAGCGCTTGCGCGGGCATTTGTTCCTGTGGTAGATGGGCGCAGAAGCGGGTGGCGTCGAGGAAGATGCCGTGGCCGCCGATGGGCTCTACGATGGGCACGCCAGCCGCGAGGAGACGGTCGCCCAAATAACGGATTTGCTTGATGCGGTGCTCGATGTAAGCCTGATCTACCGATTCGGTGATGCCGATGGCCATGGCTTCCATGTCGCGGCCGGTCATACCGCCGTAGGAGGGCATGCCTTCGAACACGACGACGAGTTCTTTGGCTTCGGTGAACATGTCTTCATCGTTCAGCGCGAGGAAGCCGCCGATGTTGGTGAGGCAGTCTTTCTTGCCGGACATGGTGCAGCCGTCTGAGTATTTAAATTGCTCAAGGACGATTTCTTTGATGGTCTTGTTCGCGTAGCCCGGTTCGCGCTCTTGGATGAAATAGGCGTTTTCGACACAGCGGGTAGCGTCGATGAATACCTTGATGCCGTGTTTGTGGCAGAGTTCATATGTTTCGCGCAGGTTTTGCATGGAGACGGGTTGTCCGCCCGCGAGGTTGACGGTGATGGCGACGCAGACGTAGGCGATCTGGTGTGCGCCGTATTCGTCGATGAGGGCTTGCAGCTTATTGAGGTCTACATTGCCTTTGAAAGGCAGGTCGATGACGGGGTCGTGGGCTTCGTCGATGATGATGTCTTTGAAGATGCCGCCGTTGGCCTCTTGGTGGTAGCGGGTGGTGGTGAAGTACATGTTGCCGGGGACGAGTTGGCCGGGTTTGATGGCGATCATGCTCAAAATGTTCTCCGCGCCGCGCCCTTGGTGGGTGGGGACCACATATTTGAAGCCGAAATACTCCTTGACGATTGATTCTAGGTGGTACCAGTTGCGGCTGCCGGCGTAGGCTTCGTCGCCCATCATGAGGCCGGCCCATTGTCTGTCGCTCATGGCGGTGGTGCCGGAGTCGGTGAGGAGGTCGATGTAGACGTCTTCGGAGTGGAGAAAGAAGGGGTTGTAGCCGCATTCTTTCATGAGTTTTTCCCTGTCCTCACGGGTGTTCATTTTGACGTATTCGATGGATTTGATCCGGAACGGCTCTGCTGGGTATTTTGTAACCATGCTCAGTTCTCCTCGTTGCTTATTTTGGGTGTGTTGCCCAATTTGATGATTACACGCTATCACATCTATGTGGAAAATGCAAGGGTTTCTCGCAGGAAAAGCGCTGCGCAAGTGTAGGGGGGAAGATATTGAAAAGTGATTGACAGCGGAGCAATCTGTCGTGTATAATATAGCCTCATGAGATTTGTTATGGACTCGTGGGATTTGCTCAGTAGGAGGTGCAAGAGATGACCCGCACATATCAACCAAAGAAGCGCCAGCGCTCGAAAGAGCACGGGTTTCGCAAGCGTATGAAGACGAGAAACGGCCGGAAGGTTCTGGCTCGTCGCCGCCTGAAATGCCGCGCTAGACTGACGCACTAAATACAAACACAGACTCTTCAGGGCGGGATTTTTTCACCGCCCTAAACGTGTATGTATCCGTACCCAATCCGTACTTTATTCGTACCTTAACGCGCCCTTTTGCGCCCCTTTTGAGGTGGAGAAACGTGCAATTTACCAGCTCCATCAGACAAAATTACGAGTTTCGCCGCCTTTATAACGCGGGAAAGAGTACCGCAACGGGACTGCTTGCTGTCTATTGCAGACCCAATCGCCGGGGAGCTAATCGGCTTGGGATTACCGTGGGGACCAAAGTGGGTAACGCGGTGGTTCGGAACAAGGTCCGGCGGCGGCTGAAAGAGATTTATCGGCTCCACGAGGCGGAGGTTCGCCGGGGGTTTGATATTGTGATCGTGGCCCGGGTGAAGAGTCCTTCGGCTACCTATCGGCAGCTTGAGGCTGATTTTCTTCGGACGGTGGACAAGTTGGGACTTCGGGAGACTGGGTCATGAAGCGCGTTCTCATTGCGTTGGTGCGGTTTTATCGGAGGTCTATTTCTCCGATGCGGGGGCCGACTTGTCGATTTCTGCCCACTTGTTCGGCCTATGCCATAGAGGCCTTGGAGAAGTATGGGGCTGTGAAGGGGTCTTGGCTCACGGTCCGGCGCTTGCTGCGATGCCACCCGTTTCACCGGAAGGACTGCGATGTCTACGATCCGGTGCCTTAGTGTTTGGCGTTGGGCGGCGAATAGCCGTTCCTGCAAAGGATGTCTGTAACGCGGGCGAACACAGCTCGCCCCTACATTGGATATGATGATTCCGGCGTGCCGCTCGCCGAAGAAAAGCGGCTACAGAGCGCATTGCGCGCGCTGTATGGAGCCTGATGTATGCCAGATTTTATCTATGCACCTTTAGCATTTTTGCTGCGCTATCTGTCCGATTTCTTTGATAACTATGGATTGGCCTTGATCTCCTTGGCACTGATTCTTGCCCTGTTCCGCGTTCCCTTTGATATCAAGAGCAAGCGGGGGAGCCTCGGCATGGCATTGCATCAGCCGAAAATTAAGGCCTTGCAAGAGAGATTTGCCGGAGATACGATGCGGATGAACCAGGAGATGCAGAAGCTCTATAAAGAGCATGGCATCAAGCCGCTCGGCGGCTGCCTGTGGACGATCTTCCCGATGATTATCATCCTGCTCATGTTCCAGATTATCCGTCAACCTTTGAGCCATTTGATGGGGCTGGATCAGAGCCAGATTGACGCGCTCCGGGTCGCTTTGGAGGGTCTGGGGATCTATGTGGGGACGGGGGCGCTCTATCAGGTGGAGATGGCGGGCCATATTCGGCCCTATTTCGATCAACTCCACGCGGTTGTGCCTCAGATTTTCAATCTGAACATGAACTTCCTCGGCCTTGACCTGGGACAGACGCCCGACTATCGGGTGATTACCGGTATGTTTGGATTTGGTGAGCAGGTGGCCGCTACGCCGGCGCAATGGGGTCTGCTTCTGCTGCCGGTGATCTCCGCTGTCTCGGCCTATATTTCGCAGAAGATTATGATGGCGACGAATTTTATGGCGATGAGCCAGACGCCGCAACAGCAGCAGATGATGAAGACCATGATGCTGATGATGCCCGGTATGAGCTTGTTCATCGGTTTTACCTTCCCGGCGGCGATGAGCCTTTACTGGACCGCTTCCAGCCTGACGTTTGCGCTGTTTGGTGTGGTCATCAACAAGTACTTTGCCAAGGTTTTGGCGGGGATGAAGGCGGAAGAGGCGATCAAAGAAAAGGAAAGACAGGCGGAGATTGACGCGAAGAAAAAGCGGACGGACGAGCTGAAAGCGCAGGGTCTTACGCAGGAAAATAAAGGGACTTCGAAGAAGAAAAAGCAGGTTCAGGAGCGGGAAAAAGAACGGCAGCGTCTGGCTGAGAATCGGGCCGCGGAGCTTGAAGAGAACGCGGAGGATAAGGAAGAGAACCTCTCGCGGGAAGGCCATAGAAAGTTTGCCAGAGGGCGGGCTTATGATCCGGACCGCTTTGAGAATGAAGAAGACGAAGCGGAGCAGGATATGACGCTTGACTCTGAAGAGGCGGATGGCGATTTGGAAGAGACTGTCGCGCTGGGCGCGGACGAAACCGCGGATGTCGAGCTTCACGCGGACGATGACGCTGATTTTGAGGACGAGGCTGACGACGATTACGAGGACGACGACTTCGACGAGGATGAAGAGAAGTAGGGAGAATCGGTTGGTCGCGCTCGGTCTGAACGGATGGCAGAACAGCACCGTCTTGCAGACGGTTGGCTATAGAAAGGAATGATAACTATGCGCGAGACGTCCATGGAAGTATCCGGCAAGACGGAAGAAGAGGCGATTCAAAACGCCTTACGGAAGGTTGGGCTAGATCGGGATGAGGTGTCTGTGGAGATCGTGCGGCGGGCTAAGGCCGGGCTGCTCGGGATCGGCGGCACGCCGGCGGTCGTTCGGGTGACCTATATGACAGACGAGCCGGAGCCGGTGTGCAGCGACGCTTGCTGCGGGGGCGCGGCTGTAGAGGCGGCGGCACCTGTTGCGGTGAAAGAAGCGCTCCGGGCTGCTGTGCCAGCAGGAAAGCCAGCAGAGGGTTCTACAGCGGAGCGGGCGAGCCAATTCCTGGCAGGACTTTTGGAGCGGATGGGCACAGACGCTACGCCGGTGCTGACAGAAGAGGGCGATACGATTCACATTGAGCTCCAGGGCCCGGATATGGGGTCTATCATCGGGCGGCGGGGCGAGACGCTGGACGCGATTCAGCACCTGGCTAACTATGCCGTCAATCGCGGGATTGACCAGCGGACGCGGATTTATGTGGACGCGGAGAATTACCGCAAGAAGCGGGAAGAGACGCTGATCCGTCTGGCTACGAAGGTGGCGGAGAAGGTGGTGCGCTATCGGAAGAACATGGGCCTTGAGCCGATGAACGCCTATGAGCGGCATGTGATCCATACGGCGTTGCAGGATATGCCGAACGTGACGACCTATTCCTCGGGCACGGAGCCGCATCGGCGGGTGTTTGTGGCGTATGATAGGGCGAAGCGCGGAACCGCGCCTGTGGCGGCTTCTACGGCGGCACCCAGTGTTCCGAGTCCGGCGGCTTCTGACGCGCCGAAGCATAGAGAGTGGTCCTAAGTTAGAAAGAGCCGCCTGAGAGGGCGGCTCTTTTTCTGATTTTAGGCTGCGCTGTTCTGGGGATTCGGCGAGAGGGGCAGTTATATTTTTAACATGACATGATATTGTCATGTTCTTGTGGTATACTGTGTCTGGGGTGAGTTTATGCAGATTAACAGACTGTTTGAGATTGTACATCTTTTGATGAATCAGAAACGAATCACCGCGAATGATTTGGCTTCGCATTTTGAGGTTTCGAAGCGGACGATTTTGCGTGACATTGACACGCTGACAACGGCGGGGATACCGATATATACGACACAGGGGAAGGGCGGCGGCATTTTTATTCAGGACAATTTTGTGCTGAACAAGACTTTGGTTTCAGAGGAGGAACAAAAGCAAATTCTATTTTCTCTGCAAAGCATGTCCGCAACGGAGTTTATTGATACGGAACAGGTGCTGGGCAGATTACGGAGCTTTTTTGCCAGCCCCAGCAAAGAGTGGGTTGAGGTTGATTTTTCTCGGTGGGGACATAGCGAGGTAGACAACGCGAAATTTGAATTGCTGAAAAATGCCATTATTCACGAGTTCGCCGTGGCGTTTGACTATCTCAGTCCATATGGGGAATACAAGGGACGCGAGGTATATCCGCTGAAATTGTCATTTAAATCGAAGGCGTGGTATTTGCAGTCGTTTTGTTTAGCCGAACAGGATTATCGGGTGTTTAAATTTACGCGCATTAATAACATGGTGGTTTTGGATCAGTCGTTTAATAGCGGCGATTACGAGATACCGCCAATGAAATCGGTGGAAGAAGCAGCGCCTCCGGACTTTATCCATGTTAGGCTTTTCATTTCCCAAAACGCAAAGTATCGGATTTATGATGAGTTTGCGGAAAGCGACATAACAGTCAACGAAGATGGTTCATTTACGCTGCGTACGGCTTTGGGGCAGTGGATTTATGACTATATCCTTTCCTATGGGACTGCGGTGGAAGTAGTGGAGCCGCAATATATGCGAGATGAACTGTTGGCGCATGTCGAAAAAATAAAAAATAAATATTTGCCCAGAACATGACGTGCTGTTGTCATCTTATGTGTGGTATGCTGTTATTCAGAGGCACGAACCACAAATTCTAAAGAGGAGATGTTATCATGCAAGAAAAGTTTTGCGAAAGCTGCGGTATGCCTATGGGGGAAACCGACGAGATGTACGGAACGGAATCGAATGGGAGCAAAAGTGCGGATTATTGCAAATTCTGTTACGATAGCGGCGCGTTTACAAATCCGAATGCCACGCTGGAAGAGACGATTGAATTCGTTGCCGCTATGATGGTGAAGGACTTTGGGTTTTCGCCGGAGGACGCGAAAGAGCAATGCGAGGCGGGGATTCCCACTCTGAAGCGTTGGAAGACGGCATAGTAATGTTCAGGACCCACAAAAAGAGCCACCCCGGATGGGGTGGCTCTTTTTGTGGATTGATTATTCAGCGGATTGTTTGCTGTGGGTATAGGCCGCTAAGATGGCTGGGAACGCCTTGCTGCGGTAGGCTGCCTCCGCGGTGACGACGGTGCCGTCGGGGAGGGGGACTTCGGACTTGTTGAATAGGATGTGCGGGTTTGCGGCAAGGAAGAGATTGAAGGTTTCTTGTCCTGTAGTTTGGCCGAGTTTGATTTCGAGTTCGCTGCCGTCTGTGGTTAGGATGTAGGTACCTTTATCTAGGATGCCGATGATGCACACGATGTCTGAGAGGTTGATGATGCGGGCCATGCCGTCTAGGCTGAAGAGCCAGTTTTTGGTGAGGTATTGGCCGCTCTCTAAGGTGTAGGCGGGGGTGGTTTCGTCTTTGAGTTCGGCGAGGACTTGGTTGGTGGCTCTTTTGAGGCCGCCGTGGGCTTTGTCGATCAGGGCAAAGTCGCGGAGTAGGCCTTGGCGTCTCTTTTTTGCCATTGGGAGGCCGATGAGGGCGATGCCGAGGAGCAGGAGGCCGATGATTAGCGTGACGATCGCGATGATCCAGGCGAAGGTCATGACGGCGCTGCCGCGCTCTAAATTGAGGAACAGGGCGGCGGTGAGGGGGCCGAGGGCAAGAAGCACTCCGAAACAGCCGAGCCGGATGGCGGCGGCTTTGTTGGGGACGTGTGAGCTCTGAAGGAACGCGAACAGGTCCATGTTGGCCAACGCGTTCCGGGTTGCGGGGTTCATTTGCAATTGACTCATCGGATTCTCCCTTCTGCCTGCATTTGGCTATTGCGGGAAGAATTTCTCGTGGATCACATTCATCGCGCGGTCTGCTTGGTCGGCCGCTACGAGGACGGAGATGTTGATCTCGCTGGTGGAGATCATATTGATGTTGATCTTCGCGTCTGCCAAGGCTTCGAACATCCGCGCGGCGACGCCGGGGGTGGAGGCCATGCCCGCGCCGACGATGGAGACTTTGGCGACGTCTTGATCGACAGCGATGCGCTCGTAGCCGAGGGCGTCTTTGTGCTCTTCCAGAGAGACGAGCGTTTTTTCTTGGTCGGCTCTGGGGATGGTGAAGACGATGTCTTTTCTGACGCCGCAGCCGGAAGATTGGAGGATGATATCTACGTTGATTTTGGCGTTGGAGAGGAGCCGGAAGAGCTGGAAAGCTTTGCCGGGCTCGTCTTTGAGGCCGATGACTTCGACGAGGGTGGTGTTTGTGTCCTTGGCGATACCTGCGATTTCAAATTGTTCCATGTTTTTTGTGACCTCCTTGACGAGTGTGCCTGGGGTGTTGGGTTTGAAACTGGAGAGGACCTCCATCTGGACGTGGTATTTCTTCGCGAGTTCGACCGAACGGTTGTGGAGCACCTGCGCGCCGAGGGAGGCGAGTTCTAGCATCTCTGTATACGTGATCTCGTCCAGCTTGCGGGCGCCGGGGACTTTGCGGGGGTCGGCGGTGTAGACGCCGTCTACGTCGGTGAAGATTTGGCATTTGTCGGCGCCCATCGCGGCGGCTACGGCGACGGCGGAGGTGTCTGAGCCGCCGCGGCCGAGGGTGGTGATATCGTTGGAGCTATTTACGCCTTGGAAGCCCGCCACGAGGATGACACGGCCTTGGCCGAGTTCTTTTTTGATCCGGTCGCCGGAGAGCGACTCGATGCGGGCGGAGCCGTATTCGGAGTTGGTTTTCAGGCCGATTTGCCAGCCGGTGAGGCTTACGGCGGGGACGCCCATGCCTTTGAGGCAGATGGCCATTAGGGCGACGGAGGCCTGTTCGCCGGTGGACATGAGCATGTCTAACTCGCGCTTGGAGGCGCGGGGGTTTAGTTCGGCGGCTTTGGCGATGAGCTCATCCGTGGTGTCGCCTTGGGCGGAGAGGATGACGATGAGTTCGTTCCCCGCTTGATAGGTTTCGGCGATGATGCCGGCCACCCGGCGGATGCGTTCGGCGTCTGCGACGCTGGAGCCGCCGAACTTTTGTACGATCAGTGACATGGGATGTGGCCCCTTTCCTAGGAAATTTTGATATTGCGATGGGCGGATATGAAATCCGCCCTTACAAGCATATGAGATTAGTCCAGCAGACGGAAGGCGCAGCAGGCGTTTGCGGCGGCGAGTTTGGGTGCGAGGTCCTGCTGGCTGATAGGCCCTGTGAGGAAGGCGATGTGGTCTGGGTTCTGGCCTTCACAGCTTAAGTGTTCTACCGGGCCGAACGCTTTGTCGCCGCCCTTTGGAGTGCGGACATACCAGCGAGACGGCAGCGTGCCGGGATCGCTCGCGATGTCTGGGCCGCCTTTGGACCAGGCGAGGTATTTGCGGGCGTGGAGGTGCTTGGCGCAATCAATCACGTCGGCGACGACGGCGCTGGCGGTGGGGAGTTTGCCCGCGCCGGGGCCGTAGAAGAGGACGTCTCCGAGGGCGTTGCCGCGGACGTCTATGCCGTTGCAGACGCCGTCTATGTGTGCGAGGAGAGCGCTCGTGTGGATGAGGTGGGGGGCGACGTAGACGGCGATCTTGCCGCTGTCTGTGCGGAGGGCGCGGCCTAGGAGTTTGATCTTGCGGCCTACGCTGTTGGCGTAAAGCATGTCTTCGGGGGTGATTTTGGAGATGCCCTCCGTCGGAACCTGACTCGGATAGATGTGCTGCCCGAAGGCGAGGGAGCCGAGGATGCAGATTTTGCGGCAGGCGTCGTGGCCTTCAATATCGGCTGTGGGGTCTTGCTCAGCGTATCCGAGGGCTTGGGCGTCTTTCAAGGCTGTTTCGAAGGGGACGCCTTTGGCGACCTCGGTGAGGATGTAGTTGGTGGTGCCGTTTACGATGCCGTAGATTTCGGTGATCTCGTTTGCCGCGAGGCATTGGCTGATGGGGCGGAGGATGGGGATACCGCCGCCGACGCTGGCCTCGAAGAGGTAGTTTGCGTTTTGCTCCTTGGCGATGGTGAGCAGCTCATAGCCGTGTGCGGCGACCAGTTCTTTGTTGCTGGTGACGACGCTTTTTCCGGCTTCTAGGGCGCGTTTTGTGAAGTCATAGGCCGCGCCGACACCGCCGATGGTTTCGACCACGACGCGGATTTCTGGGTCCGCCAGAATGCGGTCGAAATCGGGTACGACGAGATCTGCAAAGGGGCTGCCAGAGCAGTCTCTGATGTCTAGGACATATTTCAGGACGATTTCATCGGCGGCAGAAGAGGAAACCTTTTCCGCGTTTTGTGCCAGGACCTCCGCGACGCCGGTGCCGACGACGCCCAGACCTAATATGGCAATCTTCACCATGTCTCGCAGCCTCGTTTCTTTTTAGTATAGTTCGATCAATCATGGGGAAAAATAGCGGGATGATTCGCGAGGGTATATTCAGATAGTGTAACACAGAGTTTGTCCAAACGCAAGATTGGGAATCGGACATAAATGCGGCAAATTTTGAATAAGCAGTAGGGAGCGGAAAGGGGGAGACATGGCGAAGCATCAACAGGTGTTGATTTGGGTTCTTTATATCGCGCTGGGGATAGCGGCGCTTTGGCTGGGGTTTCGCTTTGTGCTGCCCTGGGCGGCGCCGTTTCTGCTCGCGCTCCTCACGGCGCGGCTTATGGAACCAGCAGTGCGGTGGATGATGCGGCGGATGAGCGTTCGGCGGGGCTTTGCGGCGGCGGTTTGCAGTCTAGCGATACTCAGCCTGATGCTGTGTTTGGTGGGGTTGCTTATCAGTCAGCTGGTGAATGGGATAGGGACGTTTGCGCGGAATTTACCGGAGATTGCGGGGCAGCTTGGGCAGATGTTTGGGCGGCTGGAGCGGTCTTTGTACCACTTCGTCATCGCGGCCCCGGTGGAGACGCAGGCGATGATACAGACGGCGATTGACAGCTTTGCGTCTATGCTGGAAGAGATGCCGGGGCAGTTGTCGGCGGGGCTCGTGAGTTTTGCGGCGTCTGTCGCGGCGGCGTTTCCGCGGTTTTTGCTGTTTGTGCTCACCTATGCGATCAGTGTGATCTTTATGAGTGTGAGTTATCCGCAGATTACGGAGTTTTTGCTCCGGCAGATCCCCGCGCGGTGGCATGAGCGGGCGCGGGGACTGGGGCGGGATATTGTCTCCACACTGGGGAAGTGGGCCAAGGCGCAGATCAAGCTCATGGGGGTGACTTTTGTGCTGCTCACGGTTGCGTTTCTTGCGCTGGGGGTGTCGTATGGGATATTGCTTGCGGCCCTCATCGCTGTGATCGACGCTTTGCCGGTGTTTGGGACGGGGACAGTATTGATTCCCTGGGCGCTGTTTAGTCTGCTCGGCGGGAACTTCACTCTCGGCATAGGACTTGCGCTGACCTACGCGGCGGTGAGTATTACCCATAGCTTTATGGAACCCCGCTTTATCGGGCAGCAGCTCGGGCTTCATCCGGTGGCGACTCTGATGGCGATGTATTTGGGATTTCGCTTGGTGGGGGTGCTGGGGATGATTACGTTTCCGATGGTGTTTTTGCTGCTCAAGCAGTTTCATGACCAGGGGCACGTTAAGCTATGGAGATGATTGTTTGAGTGTAGTCATGAATATAAAATTTTGGTTTTTTGAAATTTATTGAGTTTGCTAAATGTTATTTTGTGAGCGAATTGCCTGGATAGGAAGAGAAAGTTTGAGCGCGGGCTGAAATTCGGTATTGACAAGCGGCGGCAAAGAGAGTATTCTGAGTTTCAAAATAAAATATGGCGCACGATGATGGGAATGTGCAGTGAATACCACTAGTTCAGAGAGCGGCCGGTTGGTGCGAGGCCGTACTGGTGACAACTGCGTCTCACCCCGGAGTGCAAACCTTTACGAGTGGGCGTTGATAGACGTCAACAAGAGTGGTACCGCGGAAGCATTGTATGCCTTCGTCTCTTGAATTTACAGGAGACGAGGGCTTTTTTGTCTCCGGAAAGAGGGGATTAGACCAGTGAAACATGTAGAGAAATATCGGCCTCAGTATCATCTGCCGCCCCTGGGTCATACAGATTGGGTCACGCAAGATCGGCTGACGGAGGCGCCTATCTGGTGCAGCGTGGATTTGCGGGATGGCAACCAGTCGCTCCTGACGCCGATGAGTTTGGAGGAGAAGCTGGCTTATTACGCGTTTTTGCTCGAAATTGGGTTCAAAGAGATCGAAGTCGGGTTTCCGGCGGCCTCTGAGACGGAATACGCGTTTTTGCGGGCGTTGATTGACCAGAATCTTATTCCGAAGGATGTGACGATTCAGGTTTTGACGCAGGCGAGGCCGCATATCATCGAGAAGACGTTTGCCGCGATTCGGGGCGTCAAGCGGGTGATTGTGCATCTGTATAATTCCACCTCGCACGCGCAGCGGCAGCAGGTGTTTCGGCTGTCGGAGGAGGAGATTATCGCGATTGCGGAGGAGGGGGCGCGGTGTTTTAACGCATATGCCGCGGAGATGCCGGAGACGCAGTTTACGTTCCAGTACTCGCCTGAGAGTTTTACGGGTACGGAGCCGGAGTTTGCCTTGCGCATCTGCAACGCGGTGATTGATATTTGGCAGCCGAGTGAGGCGCGACCGGTGATTATCAATCTGCCCGCTACTGTGGAGAATTCTATGCCGCACGTATATGCGCAGCAGATATCTTACATGAATCGCAATCTGCACAGCCGGGAGCATGTTGTGATATCGCTCCACCCGCACAATGATCGGGGGACCGGGGTCGCGGCGGCTGAACTGGGGCTTCTGGCTGGGGCGGATCGTGTGGAGGGGACGCTGTTTGGCAACGGAGAGCGGACGGGGAATGTGGACCTCATCACCTTGGCGCTTAATCTCTACACTCACGGCGTAGATCCGGGGCTTGATCTTGTGGATATGCCGCATGTTGTGCGCGTCTATGAGGAGGCCACCGGCTTGCCTGTCGGGCCGCGGCATCCTTATGCGGGGGAGCTTGTCTTCGCCGCTTTCTCCGGCTCTCATCAGGATGCCATTGCCAAGGGATTGGAATATCGCAAGGAGAAGGGAGAAGCGCACTGGACGGTGCCTTATTTGCCGCTGGATCCGTCCGACGTCAATCGCGCGTATGAGACGGATGTGATTCGGATTAACAGCCAATCCGGCAAGGGGGGTATCTCCTACATCTTGGAGCACCGCTTCGGATATCATCTGCCGAAAGAGCTTCGGCAAGAAGTGGGATATTTTATCAAGGACGTCTCTGATCGTGCGCATAAGGAGCTTAGCCCTGAGGAGATTTTGGAGGCCTTTGCCGCGGCTTATATCAATGTCGAGGCTCCGATCACGCTTCGGAATATCGACTGGAGGCGCGAAGCGGGCGGAACGGTCGCTGTGGTGGATTTACTTGTCCAGGGCGAGCCGCATCAGCTTACCGGGCGGGGGAATGGGTCGCTTGACGCGGGTAGTCAGGCGCTGCGCGGGGCTTATCCGGAATTGGAATTCAAGTTTAACGACTATGCGCAGCACGCGATAGAGGGCGAGTCTGACGCCCGCGCCGCCGCTTATGTGAACATCTCGGATCGAGACGGAAGGCCCTTCTGGGGCGTGGGTGTGCACCATGACATTACCACGGCTTCCACACTCGCCCTGATTTCAGCAGTCAATAGATTGAGGAAGGAGTAATACACCATGCCAATGACAATGACGCAAAAGATTCTAGCGGCCCACGCGGGCCTGCCCGAGGTCCGGGCGGGGCAACTCATCCAGGCGAAGGTGGACCTTGTTCTGGGGAACGACATCACGGCGCCTGTGGCGATTCGGGAGTTCTACGGGGCGGGGTTTGACACGATCTCTGATCCGGACAAGATCGTTCTGGTTATGGACCACTTCGCGCCAAGCAAGGACATTTTAGCGGCTGAAAACTGCAAAATCTGCCGGGACTTTGCGCGGAAGTATGAGATCAAACATTTCTATGATGTGGGCGTTATGGGGATTGAGCACGCGTTTCTGCCTGAGCAGGGGCTTGTCGCGCCGGGCGAGTGCGTCGTCGGCGCGGATTCTCATACTTGTACGTACGGTGGGCTTGGGGCTTTTTCTACCGGATACGGGTCTACCGACATGGCGGCGTCGATGATAACGGGTGAGACTTGGTTTAAAGTGCCAGAGGCGATCCAGGTCAAACTCACCGGAGCGTTGCGGCCTGGGGTTAGCGGTAAGGATGTGATTTTGCACCTGATCGGTCTAATCGGCGTAGATGGCGCGCTCTATCAGAGCCTCGAATACACCGGCGATGGCGTCGCTTCGCTTTCGATGGACGCGCGGCTTACGATCGCCAATATGAGCATTGAGGCGGGGGCGAAGAATGGGATTTTCCCGGTGGACGCGGTGACGGAGGCTTATTTGAAGGGGCGTGTGAGCCGGCCTTATACGGTTTATGAGCCTGATCCTGACGCGGTTTATGTACGCACGGTGGAGATTGATCTCTCCGCGCTCGAGCCGACGGTCGCATTTCCGCATTTGGTGGAGAACGCGCGGCCGATTGGGGAAGTGGGCGAGGTGGAGATTCAGCAGGTGATTATCGGCTCTTGCACGAACGGGTGGCTCTCTGATATGCAGGCGGCGGCGGAGATTTTGGCGGGCAAGAAAATTCACCCGAATGTGCGCTGCATCATCATCCCCGCCACACAGCAGATTTACTTGACCTGCATTGAGCGGGGATATGCGAAAATCTTTGTCGAGGCCGGGTGTGCCGTCTCTACGCCGACCTGCGGACCCTGTCTGGGTGGACACATGGGCGTTTTGGCGGCGGGCGAGCGCTGTGTGGCTACAACCAACCGGAACTTTGTCGGGCGGATGGGACATGTCGGTTCGGAGGTCTATCTCGCCAGCGCGCAGGTGGCGGCGGCATCGGCGATTACAGGAAAAATCAGCGACCCAAGGGTAGTGTAAGATATTTCTATGTTTCCACCGCCTATGGCGGGGGAACGAAAAATAGGAGGAGAGAAGCATGCAAGCAAAAGGATTTGTACACAAATACGGCGACAACCTCGACACCGACGTCATCATCCCGGCCCGGTATTTGAATATTACGGATAAAAAGGCGCTTGCGGTTCATTGTATGGAGGATATTGATCCGGACTTTTTGAAGACTGTAAAGCCCGGGGATATTATGGTGGGCGGGCAGAATTTTGGTTGTGGGTCTTCGCGGGAGCACGCGCCCCTTGTGATTTTGGAGAACGGCATCTCCTGCGTCATCGCGGGGAGCTTTGCGCGGATTTTTTATCGCAACGCGATCAATATCGGCCTGCCGATTTTGGAGTGTGCGGAGGCCAGCCAGCGCATTGCGGCGGGGGATGAGGTCAGCATTGATTTTGACAGCGGGGTTATTACAAACCTGACCAAAAATGAGACGTATACGGCGGAGCCGTTTCCGGAGTTTATCAAAGAGATCATAGAAGCTGGGGGGCTTTTGGCCTCGATCAAGCGGAAGCAGGGGAGGTAGGACGGTATGGACTATAAAATTGCAATCATCCCGGGAGACGGGATTGGGCCGGAAGTTATGGAGCAGGCGATCCGTGTTTTGGACCGGGTTGGGGTACGGTTTGGGCATAGGTTTACTTATGAGACGGCTCTCGCCGGCGGATGCGCGATTGACCAGGTTGGTACTTGTTTGCCCGCGGAGACGATAGATATTTGCAAAGCGGCGGATGCGGTTTTGCTTGCGGCGATCGGCGGTTGGCAGTGGGACACTTTGCCGGGTGACCAGCGTCCGGAGCGGGCGATTTTGGGACTGCGGAAGGAGTTTGAACTCTTTGCCAATCTGCGCCCGGCGATTCTGTTTGAGGAATTGATTGACGCTTGTCCCCTACGTCCGGAGATCATCGCGGGGGGCCTGGATATTGTGGTTGTCCGCGAGCTCACCGGCGGGATTTACTTTGGGGAGCGCGGGTATAAGGAGACGGAGTTGGGGCGCGCGGCTTATGATGTGGAGCAATACGCCACAGGCGAGGTTGAGCGGATTGCGCGGGTCGCGTTTGACATGGCAATGAAGCGGTCTAAGCAGGTCACGAGTGTGGACAAGGCGAATGTGCTGGAGAGTTCCCGCCTTTGGCGTGAAGTAGTGACGGAGGTGGCGAAGGAGTATCCGGAGGTTACGCTCAAGCACCTTTACATCGACAACGCGGCGATGCAGATGGTGTCGAACCCGAGGCAGTTCGATGTGATCCTCACCAGCAACCTGTTCGGCGATATCCTCTCCGACGAGGCGAGTATGATTACGGGGTCTATCGGCATGTTGCCCTCCGCAAGCCTCACGACGGGCAGCTTCGGCCTCTACGAACCCGTCCATGGCTCCGCGCCCGATATCGCCGGGCAAGACAAGGCGAATCCGATGGCGATGATCCTCTCCGTGGCCATGATGCTCCGCTACACCTTCGGCCTCCTGGAAGAAGCGGATGCGGTGGAAGCAGCGGTGCAGAGTGTGCTCCGCGCGGGATATCGCACCGGTGATCTAGGCGGTGGAGGAGCTGGCACCACCCTGATCGGTACCCAAGAGGCTGGGCGGTTGATCGCGGAAGCGATCTAGAGTTCAATTTTTGTATAGCAAACGCGGTTGGGCCTTTTTGTGGCTCAACCGCTTTTGTTTTGCCATTGCCATAGATATATTTCTTCGAGCCAATTGGCTCGAGGGCTTCGTGGCGCCGAAGGCGACCTGCTTTTCACCTGGCAATCCGCGCTAAGGCCCCGCCTTCGGCGGACCCCAAGAGCGGCTAGGCCATGCACTATAGTGCTTCGCCAAAAAGTAGGCGAAAAGGCGATTCAAGAGAAACCCATGGTTTCTCTTGAAAATCTCTTCCTTTTGACGTCGCACCCGTGCGCGTTTAAGTCGCGTGGTTCCGCCTCGCCCGGCGGACGGTTGTTATGGTTTCCGGCGGCAAATATAAAAGCCATGATGGCGAACGGCGGGACTATACCTAAGAAGATGACAATGAGGTAGTCGCGTATCATAGCATTGCCCCAGTTCTTGCTATAATATATTCTGCTAACAGAATATATTATAATTTAATCTATATGTCAACATAAGTCTCTTAATACTATGATAGTATCTTATAAGATACGGAGACAGATCATGATTCGTCTAAATGTATTAGAGCTACTTGAAAAGCAAGGAAAAACAAAATATTGGCTTTGGAAGCAGTTGGGGATGGGCTACGACAGCTACAATAAAATGATAACCAACCAGACGCAATCTATCAGCTACAAAAATATCGAGGCCATGTGCATACTCCTTTCTGTGACGCCAAATGAGCTATTTGAATATGATTTCGACACTGAGCCAACCGAATAACGAAAAAGCAAGTGTTATGGGGAGAAAAAAATGATACGCTTTGATAGACTATGGGTCACCATGAAGCAAAAGGGCGTTTCGACCTATCGACTGCGGGAAGATATTGGCTTAGATAGTAAAGCCATAAAGCGTCTAAGACTAAATATGAGCACAGAGACGAAAACGCTTGGCAAAATATGCAAAGCCCTAGATTGCAGGCTGGAAGACATCGCGGAATACATCCCCGACGAGCACAACTAAAAGAGCCACCCATCCGGGTGGCTCTTTTCTATGCAATTTCCTACTCCCACTTCGCCCAAACATCCGGGCAAAACCCCACAGTGGCATACTTGCCGTTGCGGACGATGGGGGTTTTGATGAGCCACGGCTCCTCTAGGAGTTTTTGCTCCTTATCCGCCGTGTAGGCGAGATAGGTGAGGCGTTCGATGCCGGGGGCTTCGAGGTCGATCAGGGCGTCAAGGCCGACGGCGCGTTTTACGCTGTCGAACTCGCCGCGGCTGATACCGTAACCGACGAGATCAATATTCTGGACTTTGATCCGCCGCTCTTTGAAATAGCGCTCGGCTTTTTTTGTGTCGAAGCATTTTTTTTTGCCGAAGATTTGGATGTTCATATGCTCTCTCCAGCGGTGTCTGCGTTCCGTTTCCGCCCGAAGGGCGTGGGCGAAAACTGCACTACGGCACCGCAACGTTGCGCTTCCGATTCGGGCGAAGCAGCCACCCGAATCGGGCAAAGGTCAAGGGCGAAAAGGTCTAGATCTCCATAATTACCGGCAAAATCATTGGGCTGCGCTTTGTTTTTTTGTAGAGGAAGCCGGACATGTCGTTTTTGACGGCGTTGCGGATGGCGCTATAGTCGATCCGGCTGCCGCGGCCGCCTTGGTGACTGTGTTGGAGGGCCTCGATCGCGATGCGGCGGAGGTCTTTCATCATCTCCTCGGATTCTTTCACATAGATGAAGCCTCTCGTGATAATGTCTGGGCCGGAGACGAGGGAGCCGTCTTCGGAGGAGAGGTTCATGACGACGACGACCATGCCGTCTTCCGCGAGGACTTTGCGATCTCGGAGCACGACACTGCCGACGTCTCCAACGCCGGTGCCGTCTACCAGGACTTTGCCGGCGGTGACACTGCCGTTGATCTTGGCGGACTTTGTTGAGAGTTCAATGATATTACCGAGTTCAGCGATGATGGTGTTTTTCTGCGGCATACCCATCTCGACGGCGATGTCCGCGTGGCGCTTCAGCATACGCTGTTCGCCGTGGACGGGGATGAAATATTGCGGGCGGGTGAGGGCGAGCATCATCTTGAGCTCTTCTTGGCAGGCGTGCCCGGAGACGTGGAGGTCGGAGAGTTTGTCGTAGACGACGTCCGCGCCTTTGTGGAAGAGTTCATTGATGACGTTGGATACAGACCGCTCGTTACCGGGGACGGCGGAAGCGGAGATGATGACACGATCTTCCGGCCCGATTTCGACTTGTTTGTGGCCCGAGAAGGCCATGCGGGCTAACGCGCTCATGCTCTCGCCTTGGCTGCCGGTGGTGATGATGACTTGCTTGGACGGCGGCAGACCCTTGAGCTGAGCCAGTTCGACCAGGGTATTCTTCGGAATTTTCAGATAGCCGAGTTCGGTGGAGACTTTGGTGATGTTCTCCATGCTCCGCCCGGTGATGCCGACTTTGCGTCCGTATTTGGCGGCGCAGTTGATGACCTGCTGAAGCCGGTGGACGTTGGAGGCGAAGGTGGTGACGATGATACGCTTGGTGCAGCCGTTAAACAGGCGGTCAAAGCTCTCGCCGACCTTGCTCTCGGAGGTGGAATAGCCGGGTTTTTCGACGTTGGTCGAGTCGGACAGCAGAGCTAGCACGCCTTCTTTGCCGAGTTGGCCGAGGCGCGCGAGATCGGCGATTTCGCCATGGATCGGCGTGGGGTCGATCTTAAAGTCGCCCGTGTGGATGACGGTGCCAGCCGGGCATTTGATCGCCAGAGCAACCGCGTCCGCGATAGAGTGGTTGACATGGATGAACTCCACCGTGAATGCACCGGCTTTTTGTGTTTTTCCGGCATCCATGGTGTGGATTTTGGTGTTTTGCAGGAGTCCGTGTTCTTGGAGCTTGAGGCTCACGAGAGCCGCTGTTAAACGTGTGGTGTAGATGGGGGCATTCAGGTTTTTGAGTAGGTAAGGTACCGCCCCGATGTGGTCCTCATGTCCGTGGGTGAGGAAGATGCCGCGGATGCGGCTTTGGTTCTTGACCAGATAGGTGAAATCGGGGATCACGATGTCAACGCCGTACATGTCGTCGTCCGGGAACCCGAGGCCGACGTCTACGACGATAATGTCGTTTTCGTATTCGTAGACAGTAAGGTTCTTGCCGATTTCGTTGAGGCCGCCCAGGGGGATGATCTTGAGTTTCCCTTGGGGGGGCCTGTCGGTCGGTTTTCGGTCGGTTTGTTTTCGGACCGGTCTTTTGTTTGTGTTTTCCGGTCTACGCTCTGTGGTTTGTTCTGCCATAATAGTTTACATAATTCCTTTCGATAAGCGCGAAACTGCGCGTTGATTTTTGCCTTATGTAGGTCTGCGCGCAAGCAAGAAGACCCATGCTGCTACCTTCGATTTCGACCCTGAATCGCCGTCGTCGTGTGGTAGAAAGCCTTGTGGGTTTGCTGATTGCTTTATGATAAAAAGTACGTCTGTACATAATGCCACGTTACAATTATCTATTACTATACCATAAGTTTACATATGCTGTCAACTTTATCTTTTCGACAGAGAGAGCATACCCAATCGCTTGCGAGAGGATACCTAGCGTCTTTGCCCGAAGCGCGTTTCGGCCATTTCGTAGACTTGGCGGAGCCGCTCCGTGTCGCCGCGGAGTTCGAGGAGCACGATGACGGCGCATTCTTCAATGGTGAAGAGGTGATCTGGGATAGAGAGTTGGCCGAAAAATTGGATGAGGAGGGCGCGCATCATTTCCTCGGTGAGGTTGAGGTCCTCTTTGAGGCGCCGCATGGCGTTGACACAGGTGGCGGAGAGTTTGACGATGGATTTGTCGTAGGGGAAGAAGTATTTCTCGCTGACGTAGCGTGTGAGCGTGTCGGCGTTGCCGTCTACGCCGGAGAGGTCGTAGAAGATAACTTCGGCGAGATAGGGGAAGGCGCGTTTGAGCTTGTTCTCCTCTATGAGGAACTGATACATGCGGTAGCGGCAGGCGCGGTAGGCGGCGTAGTTTTTGGAGTCGGTGTGCATGCCCGAGCGGGTATGCAGATGGTCCCAGATGAGGTCGCGGTAAGATTGCTCCGGGTGCGCGACTACTTCACTGTGGAGCGACCAGATGCTGAGGCCTTCGACGGGGCGTTTGTGGAGGTAGGGGATGTGCATGGCTTCGTCTAGGGCCTGGATGCCTGCGGGGGTCAATGTGAACGTGCGGTTGGGAAAGAGCGCGTAAAGCTCAAACGCGGGGACTTCCTCTAACAGACGCGCGACAAGTTCAGCCTTTTTCCCGCCCACCGGTTTGCCGACGGAGCGCAGGGCTTGTTTGAGCGCCGGGACCGTGGCGGCTTCCAGCGTGAGTGCGATGGAGGCCTCTTCGAGAAAGCCGCGTTCGACTAGGCTGGCGAGGATTTTTTGCATCTGCCAGATGCCGTAGTCCCGCCGCCAGAAGGGGGGGAATTCCTCTTGGTCGATGAAGAGTGCCGAGGCCTCCGCAAGGATGAGGACCTCATGCGGATAGAGCCCGGAGGCGGTGAGACTTTTGTCTCCGGCCTCATAGGCGGGTTTTGGAGGATCGAAGAGGGCGTCCAACTCCGCTTGGTCGGGGCTGATGGCGTCTTCTAGGCTCACCGAAGTATCTTCAAGGAGTTCAGCATTCTTTTTGCGCGACCATGGAAATATTGCCATACGGGCACCGCCTTTTTTGTAGGGTGTGAAGATATAGGAAATGCTTATTTTGTACGACAAGATTCATTCACCCAATCATCAGGAACATCAAGCCATAGGGCAGGCACAAAACAGTTCAGTATGCTTGGGTCGTCTAGTGTTTTCAGATATGCTGCAACCTGTTCATTATTTTCAAATTCAGTCATTGACCACCACATTTCACTGAACCAGCCACTATAATACTTACTGGCTGGCCCACCCGTGCCGTGTGGACATCCTGAATTTTGGTCTTTGCAATGACACCACCAAGTAAGTCCATAGACTTTTATATTTATATTTGATAAGCCGTTTATAAAGTTAAACACATTCGCAAAGGATACGATACAATCAATATATCCACATCCGACAGGTTGCACTTTATATTGTTCCATCAGATTGTCTAAATCACCTTTTACCACGCTGTTCCCCTAATATAAATTTTCAATTACACCGGTTGTGTCCCTCGTCATTGCGGGTCAAGCCCGCAATGACGAGGGCGGCCGGGGCGCAAACTTAAGTACAGTTTGGCCTCTGCCTACAACTCCTGGCGACCCTCCAGCGCCCGTAGCAGTGTCGCGTCGTCGGCGTATTCTAGGTTGCCGCCGACGGGGACGCCGTAGGCGAGGCGGGTGACGCGGACGCCGAAGGGCCTTAGCAGTCTCGCGATGTACATGGCTGTGGCCTCCCCCTCGGTGTCGGGGTTAGTTGCCATGATGACTTCCTGAATCTCGCCCTCCGCGACGCGGCGGGTGAGCTCCACGATCTTCACATCATCCGGGCCGATGCCGTTCATGGGGGAGATGACGCCGTGGAGCACGTGGTAGAGGCCGCTGAACTCGCGGGCGCGCTCGATGGAGAGGACATCCTTAGGATCGGTGACGACGCAGACGATGGTGCGATCTCTGCGGGTACTGCAACAAATGTTGCAGAGTTCCAAATCCGTCAGGTTCTGACAACAGGGGCAGACGCGGATCGTCTCCTGTGCGGTCAGGATGGCCGCGGCGAATTTCTGGGCCTCGCCTTCTGGCAGCCCCATGACATAGAAAGCCAGACGTTGCGCACTTTTGCGGCCCACGCCAGGCAAACGGGCGAATTGGTCGATCAGCGATTCGAGGGCGGCGGGGAAGAAGTCCATAATGGGGTCTCCTTGGGGGTGTGATAGGGGGAAAATAGTTACTGATTGGCCTCTTTATGGGCGCGTTTTTTCCGAATGAAGGACCCGAAACCTAGACCTAATGCGCCGAAAAACAGATGAATGAGGAAATAAAAGAGGAAGCCCCAGACCAAATAATACATGAAGTAGTAGACGAGCCATGGTTGGTAATGGATCAGAAAAGCGATTGACGCGGGCACTAAATAGGCGAATAGGGCGACAGAAAGGGGAAATAAGCGCTTCCAATGGGTGTTTTTGAGGCCCAAATGGAGCGCCATCAGGAAGGTGGTAGCGAACATCATGATTTGCCCCCCAAAACTGGGGCCGTGTGTGCGACTGAGCGGGTAAGAGTCTCCCTCGAAATAGAGAACCGTAATGAGAAGGAAGGTGAGAGCATAGTGAGGCCATGAAATTTTGTGTAGGAAACTTCGCATTTCCGAATACCTCTATCAGCCGCGCAGGGCGTCGATCACCGCTTTGCGATCGGTTTCCTTGAAAATCGCATTCCCCGCAACCAATACCCATGCCCCCGCCTCAATGACGAGGGGGGCGGTTTTGGGGTCAATGCCGCCGTCTACTTCTAGTTCGCAGGTGGGATTTTTGGCAGCGATGAGGGCGCGGATTGCGCGGATTTTATCGAGTTGGTCCGCCATGAAGGCTTGACCGCCGAAACCGGGTTCTACGGTCATGACGAGGACAAGGTCGAGCTGCTCTATATAGGGGATGAGCGTGTTGGCGGGGGTTTTGGGTTTGAGCGAGAGGCCGACGCGCTTTCCGCGGGCCTTGACCTGGTCGATCGCCGCCTGAATGTTTTGGGGCTCGTCCGCCTCCAGGTGGAAGACGAGGATGTCCGCTCCGGCGTCGAGAAAGGCGTCCACGTAGCGGATGGGCTTGGTAATCATCAGGTGGACGTCCAATGTCAGATCAGTAATCCCGCGGATGGCCTTGACGACGGGGATGCCGATGGAGATATTGGGCACGAAGATGCCGTCCATGACGTCGATGTGGAGCCAATCAGCGCCGGCGACTTCCATTTCTTTGATGTCTTTGCCAAGTGCGGTGAAGTCCGCCGCGAGGAGGCTGGGGGCGATTTTTATCATGGCAGTTACCGGCCTTTCCAATTCACGCCATGCGGAGGCACGGCATACTTATGGTCTAGTGGTAGGGGTACCTCACACCACTTTAATCATAGGGGCTGCTGCGGGCGGAATGCCTGCGGCAGTCCCATTGTGTGCGATGATTTGAATGGAGTGGGCTCAAAAATTCGAATGAATGAAAAAGTGAATTTACTCAATTATATGTTTTGGGGTGTTATTTGTCAAGTGGGGTGCGGAGGTTTGTGGGGTGATCGGGTCGGTCATCCCTACAAACTGTTGCGTTTCTCATATTTCTCTAATGTGTTTCTAACGCCTTTTTAACTGGGATTTACCTTGACGTTGCAGGACTTTCAGGGTAAACTAAAAAAGTCGAAGAAACGAGGGGATATGATGAAGAAAAAAGTGAAAATTCGCCCCTGGGTCCACATTTATGCCTTTGCGGCGGTGTGGGTGGTCTGGGCTTTTACTTTGCCAATGTTTCGGCTGTTCCATTTTATTGGGGTTTTTGTGGCGAGTATCGCGGTTGCCGTTCTCCTGCGGTGGTTTTTTCCGGGGAAGGTGATTGAAGTCGACCTTCCGGTTCCGCCGCCGGAGCCGTTTTCGTCTGGCGATCCGGAAGTGGATGCGCTGGTGCGCGAGGGAGAGCGGGCGCTGGCTGAGATGACGCGCCTTCGTGTCGGGATCCGCGACCTGGAAGTGGCGGCCAAGGTGGACCAGATCATTGAAGTGAGCGGAAAGATTGTCCGCAATGTGATGGAGGACCCGGACCATTTCGACGGCGTGCGGCGGTTTTTGCGCTACTATCTGCCAACGACGATCAAACTGCTCCACGCCTATGATCGCATGGACGCGCAGGGGATAGAGGGCGCGAACATCACCGGTACGATGACGCGGATTGAGGACATGCTGGACACGATGATCGAAGCCTATAAAAAACAGCTCGACGCCCTATTCGCGCACAAAGCGCTGGATATCGAGACAGATATTCAAGTGATGGAGGGCTTCCTCAAGCGTGAGGGGCTCACGGGATCGGATTTTACGTAGGATATAAACAGAGGAGGAGCAGGAAATGAACAAAAACGAATACACCCCCAATCTCACCCTCGCGCCGGATATGGATGTGCCGGTTTTGGAGGTGGAGGTTATCGAAGTGGCGGAGCCTCTGGTGCAGCAGCAACTCGACCAACTGAGCCAACTCTCAGACGCGGAGCGGGCGCAAGTAGAGCAGTTCGCGAAAACAATAGACATTACGGACGCCAATATCGTGCTGCAATATGGCGCGTTGGCGCAGAAGAATATCGCGGAGTTTTCCGGCAGCGCGCTGGGCAATATCCGCAACAAAGATATGGGCGATGTGGGCAATATGCTCTCAGGGCTCGTCGTGGAACTCCGGGGGTTTGAGACAGGTGAAGAAAAACGAGGCCTCTTTGGTTTCATGCGGCGGGGCGCGAATCGGATCGCGACGATGAAGGCCCAGTATGGCAAGGCTGAGGTCAACGTGAACAAGATCGTCGCCGCGCTGGAGATCCATCAGGTAACGCTGATGAAAGACATCGCGATGCTGGACAAGATGTATGACATGAACCTCGCCCATTTCAAGGAATTGAACATGTACATCTTGGCCGGGAAGCAGCGGCTTAAGACGGCGGTGGAGGTGGATTTGAAGGCCATTCAGGATCAGGCCATCGCCACCGGACGGGCGGAGGACGCGCAGGCGGCGAGCGATTTTGCCAATATGGTCAATCGCTTCGAGAAGAAGCTGCACGATCTGGAACTGACTCGCATGGTTTCGATCCAGATGGCCCCGCAGATTCGGATGATTCAGCAGAACGACGCGGTGATGGTGGAGAAGATCCAGACTTCCATCGTCAACACGATTCCGCTGTGGAAGAGCCAGATGGTGCTGGCGATTGGGATGGCAAACGCCCAAAAGGCTGTCGAGGCCCAGCGGCAGGTGTCGGATGTGACGAATGAGCTTCTGAAGAAGAACGCGGAGGCGCTGAAGATCGGGACGACGGAGATCGCGCGGGAGGCGGAGCGGGGGATTGTCGATATTGAGACTCTCGCGGCGACGAATCGGAGTTTGATCGAGACTTTGGAAGAAGTGCAGCAGATTCAGGCCGAGGGATCGGAGCGGCGGAGAAACGCCGAGACGGAGCTTGGACGGATTGAGGGAGAGCTGAAGCAGAAGTTGTTGGAGTTGCAGGCGGGGAGATAAGGGCTGTAGAGCATAAGCACCCGGCATTGCGGGTCAACGCAAAAAAGGCAATCTGTATACAATGGAAAGGCAGGGAATGATTTGAGACATCTAAAAAAACAACCAATTGCCATATTGCTCGCCCTGCTGATCGTAGCTGGGGCCGTGTTTATCGGTGTCAACCGCAGTGTGGGTGAGCAGGTGGCGGCTGTGCGGGAGCAGTTTTACAGCGGTGTGGCTGATCCGGCGGGAGGTACGCGCCCGGGGATACAAGGGCAGCTCACCCTGCGGACCACGGCGGCGCTCCGGATGCTCTCGATCGGAGAGAGTTATGCGGACAGCAATGAACTCGCGGGAGCCAGAGCGGATTTGCAGGCGGCGAGGCAAGAACTGTTGCGTCTGCTCACAGTTGGGGCTGGGGCAAGCGTACTTTTTGACGCGGATCAGGCCATGGGTTTTGCAGCGAGCCGGTATTTTGCGGTTTTGCATCCCATTGTCATGGCGGCTGAGGGGGAGGAGATCACAGCCTTAGAGGCGAGCTACGATACGATGCAGAGCGCGGCCCGGACGATCCAGGACAGCGGCTATAACGAAGCCGTGGGTGCCTTCCATCGCACGGTGATGGGAGAGTTTCCTATGACTGCCCTGCGGCCGATTGTGTTTGTACGGATGCCGGAGTTGTTTGCCTAATATGAAATAGCTCCCCTCATCAACGGTGAGGGGAGCTATTGTAGTAGAGGACGGCCTGCTTTTATTGTTAGATCGCATCTACCGCCGCCTTCGCGCTCGAAAACGCAAATTGCAAATTATATCCCCCTGTATCCCCATCCACATCCAGCACCTCTCCGGCGAACGTAAGGCCTGGGTAGCGACAGGCAGCCATGGTGCGGAGATCAACCTCGTCGAGCGATACGCCGCCAGCGGTCGCCATGGCGGACGCGAAACCGCCCACACCGCTGACAGTATAGCGATCCGCAGTGAGCAGGCTTGCGACGCGTCCGAGCTCCGGGCCGCCCAGACGGGCGGCTTTGGTGTCCGGAAGGATGTCTGCCCGTTGGCAGATGACTTCGAGGAAGCGGCGGGGGAGGCCGGTTTCGGCTTCTAAGAGGGTAAGGATTTGTTTTGCCTCGCCTGTAGCGGCTTCGATGAGTTTGCGGCGAAGCGTTGCAGGGTCGGCGTTTTGCAGATAATGCAAGGCGATCGTCTGGCCTTGGCTGATGGAGCGGGCGTTATTGAGAATCAGTGGACCGGAGAAGCCCCGGTGGGTGAGCAATAGACCGCCTTCTTTTCGGAGCGGTTTGCCGTCGGCTTCGATGGTGAGCCCGCAGTCTGAGAAAGAGATACCGGAGAGGCCGCTGTAAGGATAGTCGTGGACGTAGACCGGGGCCAGCGACGGACGACGGGGTGTCACCGTGAGGCCGAGGGCTTCGAGAGGGGCAAAAAAACTCCCGTCCGAGCCGGTGTACGGGAAAGATGCCCCGCCGGTCGCGACGAGGACATGACGGGCTGCCAGGGGACCGGAGGGTGTTTCGAGTTGATAATGGGCATCGAGCCGTGTGAGCGCGGAGACGGGGGTGTTGCAGTGGAGTTCGACCCCGTTTTCGCGGCTTTTTGCCAATAAGAGATTCAGCACGTCGTGGGCGTTAAGTGAGGCGGGGAAGACTTTACCGTCGGCCCGGACGGTCAGCGGAAGCCCCTCAGTTTCGAACCAGGCCATGAGAGCGCGGTTGCTGAAGGGGTAGAGGACAGGCCGGAGGCGTTTGCCGTTTGGGCCGTAGCGGGTGAGAAAATCGGCGATGTTTCCTTCGGCGGTCAGGTTACATTGACCGTTGCCCGTGAGCAGAAGTTTTTGGCCGGGGGATGCAGTTTTCTCTAGCAGGAGCGTTCGGGTGCCGGGCGGGATGTTTGCGGCGGCGAAGAGTCCGGCCGCGCCTGCGCCGATGATAATGAGATCGTAAGTCATAGTGCACCTCGGGGGCTGGTTTTTTTCGCCTGAATCGGGTATGCTAGGCGGGAGGGGATTCTATGGGAAATTTTTTGAGACAACATAAGACGTTGCACATCTGGCTGGCGGTCGCCGTGGGTGTGTTAGTGCTGTTTTATGCGGTACGTGACATACGGGCTGTCATGAATTTCTGGGTATTTTCCGTTGCCTTGCCCTTCCGGCAGATGATGGGATTACTCACGTCCATCGCGCCTTTCTCCATGGCGGAGGTGCTGATGTTTGCCGGGATTTTAGTGCTGATTGGTCTGCTGGTCCGGGAAATTCGACGGATGCGGCGGCGGAGCCGGGAGCGGACGCCGCTGGGGCAGGGTCTGTATCGAATTTTTGCGGGCGCGCTCGCGATTGTACTCAGTGTTATCGGGAGTTTTAGCCTACTATATGGGGCCAATTTTTACGCGGATGGGTTTCAGGAACGGTCCGGTATCTACGCGGAACCGGTCGCGGTGGAGGATTTGGCGCGGGTTACGGCATATTTTGCCGAGGGGTTGAACCGTACCGCTCCTTTGGTCCCGCGGGACGAGAATGGGGTGTTTAATGTGCCAATCCGGCAGATTTTCGACGAGAGCGTGGACGCGTTCAGGCCGATGGAGGAGGCCTTTCCCTTCCTCGCCGCACGGGGTGTAGCGCCGAAACCATTGCTGATCTCTTCCTTCATGGCGCGGACGGACTATGTAGGATTTTACTTCCCCTTCACCGGCGAGGCCAATATCAACGTGCTGGCGCCGCGCAGTCAGATTCCGGTGATTGTACACCACGAGGTTGCCCACCAGCGCGGGATTGCCCATGAGAACGAGGCGAACTTTGTGGCGATTTTGGCGGGGGTGTATAGTGACAACCCGCTGTTTGAGTATTCGGCTTTTCAGATGGGGTTTAGCTATTTGTCGAATGCGCTGCACCGCGCGTCTCCGGAGTTGTTCCATGAGATCCATGCGACCTTGTCGGACTATGTGCTGGCGGACTTTGCCGATATCAGGGCCTATCATGAGCGGAAGAATCCGACGGCTCAGCGGGTGACGCATGCGATGAATGACGCAATGCTGCGGACGTATGGGGAGGAGTCGGGGGTTTTAAGTTATGGTGAGGTTGTGGATTTATTGGTTGCGTATTTTTAGGGGTTTGTAGGATTACGGAAAATGCTTATTAGGTTCACACACTACTTGTTTTTCTTATTCCTCAAATCAAACACAAAACCTCCACAAAGTCCAAGGGGTAGCAATGCCCAAAGAGCAGGGTGTACAAATACACCTAGAAGCACTCCACCAACTACGCCAAATGTCACTCCGAACACTAACCCACTGTGGCTTTTCATATCATACCTCGCAGTTTATAAATTATCTACGTCCCAAGGGGCTGTACGCCAAAAACGCCAGCGAATATCGCTGGCGTTTTGGTTTGTTATCGGATTTGGCCGTTGCCGTAGATTACGAATTTGGTGCAGGTCAGTTCTCTTAACCCCATCGGTCCTCTCGCGTGCATTTTTTGGGTCGAGATGCCGATTTCAGCGCCGAGGCCGAACATGCCGCCGTCAGTGAAGCGGGTGGAGGCGTTGACGTAAACGGCGGCGGCGTCTACCGCGTTGAGGAAATGCTGGGAGGCGGTGTAATTGTCCGTCACGATGCACTCGGAGTGGCCGGTGCCGTGCGCGCGGATGTGGGCGAGGGCGTCGTCCAGGCTGTCTACTATTTTTACGGCTAGGATGTAGCCGTAAAACTCAGTATCATAATCGTCCGGCCCTGCGGGGACAACACAGGCGCCGAGGATTTGGCGGGTATGCTCATCGCCCCGGAGTTCGACTTTGTATGCGTCGAGCATAGCCTTTGCCTTGGGCAAAAAAACCTCCGCGATGTCTTTGTGGACCAGCAGACACTCCGCCGCGTTGCAGACCGAAGGCCGCGAACACTTGGCATTGGCGATGATCTCGGCGGCCATTTGAAGGTCCGCCGCCGCGTCGACATAGACATGGCAGACGCCAACCCCTGTCTCGATGACGGGGACTTTGGTGTTTTCCACCACCGTGCGGATGAGGCTTGCGCCGCCGCGGGGGATGAGTACGTCGATCAGGCCGGTGAGTGTCATGAGGGCGGTGGCGCTTTCGCGGCTGGTGTCCTGTACGAGATGGAGCGCGTCCGCCGGGATTTCGGTGCTTACTAAGGCGTCCCGCATGATGGACATGAGGGCGGTATTGGTGTGAATCGCCTCTTTGCCGCCCCGAAGCACCACAGCGTTCCCCGCCTTGAGGCAGAGGACGGCGGCGTCTACCGTGACGTTGGGGCGGGATTCGTAAATGATGGCGATGACGCCGAGGGGGGTACGTTTTTTGCCGATCACAAGGCCGTTGGGGCGGGTGGACATGCTGACAAATTCGCCGACGGGATCCTCCAGCGCGATGACTTCGCGGGTGCCCTGGATCATGCTGGTGATGCGGTCTTCGGTGAGGGTGAGGCGGTCGAGCAGACCTGCTTCCATACCGGCGGCTTTGGCCGCTTCGATGTCCTTTGCGTTTGCGGTGAGGATTTGGGGGCGGTGTTCATCTAAAGCCTTCGCAATTGCCGCGAGGGCGTCATTTTTTGCGCCGGTACTCGCTATGGCGAGGAGTGTCGCGGCTTGTTTGGCGAGGATGGCTTGGTCTTTGACGGTCATACTGCTAACCCTCCTTGCGGCTGGTAAACAAGGTGCCGATTGAGGCGCCTGCAACAATGTCATAGAGAATCGCGGGGTTTGCGCCGTGGGCGATAATCATGTCGATCTTGGCCTTCATGCAAATCTCAGCGGCGCGGACTTTGGTAATCATCCCGCCGACGCCGCGGCTGGACCCTGCGCCCATCGCCTTTGCGCGGAGTTCATCGTCGATGACGCGGATTTCGGGGATAAGCTTTGCGTCTGGATTCTTACGGGGATCGTCGGTGTACATGCCGTCGATGTCGCTGAGGAGGACGAGAAGGTCCGCGGCGCACATCTCCGCGACAACGGCGGAGAGGGTGTCGTTATCGCCGAAAATGCGGTCGCGGCATTCGATTTCTTCGTGGCTGACGGAGTCGTTTTCGTTGATGACGGGGATCGCGCCGAGGTCTAAGATCGCGTGAAAGGTGTTGAGGAGACTCTCCCGGACGGCGGGATGCTCCGTATCTTCGCGGGTGAGAAGAATCTGGCCGACAACAACACTGTATTCGCTGAAGAATTTGTCATAGAGGTGCATGAGTTCACATTGCCCGACAGCCGCCGCCGCTTGCTTCTTCGCAAGCTCCGAAGGACGGCCAGGGAGGCGCAATTTCTGGACACCCACAGCGATGGCGCCGGAGGTGACGAGGATGATGTCATGCCCCATGTTCTTCAGGTCCGCCAAGGTGCGGACGAGGAGCTCCATATTGCGGAAGTTGAGGGCGCCGCCTTCATGGGTGAGGGTGGAGGTGCCGACTTTTACGGCGATGCGGGATTTTTTCATGTTTTTCTCCTTGTTGTGAGCGCACTCATTTTTATGATTCTTTGAATTTTTGAGTGTGCTCTCATTTATTTTTTGATCTCGATTCTATAGAAATATTTCTATTTAGGCCCTGCAGGTCTGGGGCTGGTGTGCCCTGCCGGGCGGGCCTTCTTTTTGCTTCGCCAAAAAGAAGCAAAAAGACGCTTTAAGAGAAACGCAGTTTCTCTTAAAGATCTCTTCCTTTGACTTTATGCTTGTGCGCATTTAAGTCGTGTGGTTCCGCCTCATCCGGCGGAGGAAAATGTCGCTTTGGGGCACGCAGATTATTGTGCTGGGGGTTGAACATGTGCGGTGCCTGATTTCCGCATTTCTACTATCTTATCACAAATCGGCATAGACTGAAAGGGGGAGATGGGTGCATTCGATTTTCCCATCTACGATTTGGATTTGGGCACAGGACTTTGCCGCGGGGCCGGGGTTTAGGTTGTGTAGCTTGCCTGTTTGCTCATAATAGGGGATGTGGGTGTGGCCGAAGAGGAGGATGTCCGCGTCCGCGGCTTGGCCCATCGCCTTGAGTTCGGTTAGGTCGGATTTTACATAGTAGCGGTGGCCGTGGGTTAGGATGATGCGTTTTTCTGCAAAGAGGAAATTCTCTAAGATAGGAGTTGCGGAGCCGATATCGCAATTTCCGCGCACCGAGCGGAGCGGGATCGAGGGGAAGCGTTTGCTGAGGGAGAAGGCGTCTCTGTCATAGTCTCCAAGATGACAAATCAGGTCGGGCCGGAGGGTCTGAATTGCGGCCTCCATGAGAGATATGTGGTTATGGGAATCGGAGAAGACTAAGATTTTCATGAGGGCACCTCTTACCGAATTTCTCATATACTGGAGAGAATGGAGGGAAACCTTATGGAACAAAAAGGACAACATATGGGACCGAATGAAGCGGGGGAGTTTGTGGCCTCCCGTGCGGGCGATTTAGGCCGGATTGTCGGCTCCAGTGACGGACAGAGGGTCAAAGCTATCATGGAGCAGGACGCGGATAAACTCAAGCAAGCCGTGCAATCCGGTGATATGGCGACATTGAAACAGACGTTCGATCACCTGATGCAAACTCAAGAGGGCTCGCGTCTGATCGGGGAAATTCAGAAGATGATGAAAAAGGGCTAACGCCCCAGATTGAATGCTGCGCATTCAATCTGAAGGGGAACCGGCCTGCGGGCCGGACTCTGTGGAGGATGTGGTGTCTCATTCGAGGCGGAGCCCCGAATGAGATGGGATTTGATTTTTTCGCCTTTGTCGCACACTGGCATGTACTCGGCGGCGAAAAAGCTTTTCGGCTTTGCCGAAAAGGACGGGAGAGACGAAGGGCGGTTAGGTAGTACATACCAGGAGAAAAGGCCATGGGTGAGTTTGAGGATAAATTGAATGGGATTTTGAATAATCCGCAAGAGATGGAGAAGATCATGGCCCTGGCCCGGAATTTTATGGGCGGCGGTTCCGGTTCCGGGCCGCCCCCGCCGCCTGGAACTGCGCCGTCCGGCGGGGCGGGCGGGCTCAATGTGGGGGAACTGCTCGGCGGGATTGATCCGGGGCTCCTCGCGAAGCTGGGCCGCGGGCTTGCCGGGGGTGTGGGATCGGCGGCGCTATTACAGTCGATCACGCCGCATTTGAAGGACGAGCGGCGCGGACAGCTCAAACGGGCGATCACGATCGCGCAGGTAATCCGCGTTGCGCGGACGATGTTTTCCGAGTAGTTTCTGCAGAGGGAGGCGAGGTTCTTGTACAACCGGTATATCGGCAACACGGGGAAGTTTTATCGGGTGGAAGAGATGCAGGAATCTCGGCCGGAGCCGACGCCGCTGCCGCCGGAACCGCCCCTGTCTCAGTGGATTCCGACGCCGCCTCCGCCTCCACTGCCGGAGATGGAGGCGATATGGACATCGCCTGAACCGCCGCCCCTGCCCCCGCCGCCGTCGTCCTCTGTCTTTTCCGACCTCGGGGCAAAGTTTGACCTGGGCGCGATGCTCAACATGCCGGGGAGCATCCGGGGGTCACTGCGGGATAAACTGCCGGAGAGCATTGATCTGGGCGATATTCTTCTCGTAATCGTGCTGATTTATCTATTCCTAGAGGGCGATGACGATGATATGCTCATCATTCTCGGAGTGCTCTTGTTTACCTGGATTATCTGGCCCTGGTTTCAGAAGGACGAGTAGGCCTTAAGCGCTCGGGAGGGCGAAACGGTCCGGGGAGAGTGGGCCTTGGTAGAGGCGCAGGGTTTCCATCCGGAATACGGGGACTTCGCCGTCTAAGGTGACCACCTCGATGAGCAGGCCGGTTTGGAGGCAGATGTAGTAGTAGCTGATATAGCCGAGCATGGGGGATTCTGTCGAGACATAGATGGTGTAACGCGCTTCGTCGTCAATGGTGCGTGTAGTGTAGCCTGCGGAGCGAATTTGGGTGGGATTAAGCTCCAAGACGGCCTCATAGCTGGGGATGCCTTGGAACTGGTCTAGAATTTGGCCGTGCGAATCACCCAGGCCTTCGGTGAGGGGACGGGAGATGACACGTCCGGTGCCGAACCAGAGGTGGAACGCCTCTGCTGTGATGAGCATATTCTCGCTGTTATCCCAGCGGATGCGGAGCGCCTCCGGCGCGACCCAAATTTCCGCCGTGCGATGGGCAGAGGACAGGCCTTCGTCCCAGTAGTGCGTCTGGCGAATTTCGCGGGAATAGTATTCGAGGCGGGAGAGCGTTGCGATGACAGCTTGTACATTATCCGGCGTGATTTCGATACCGATTGCATACCCTTCGGACAAGCCATCTCCTTCGCCTGGGCCGGGGACAGGATCCGCGAGCCGGATGTGTGGCGTATTGGTACCGGGGAGGAGGAAAAAGGTCAACAGCAAAAGGAGGACGACTGCCAGAGTCGTCCCAATGAGGACTGCACTTTGTCTGCGCTGGAGCATGAGGGGTACCTCGCTAGGTGGGGGTGGGTTGAAAAGCCTCCTTTGAAAAAGGAGCCTATATACTGCTACGGGTTGAAATTTGCCGGGGGATCTGCTTTGCGGCCGAAATACCACAAGATTGCGTCGGCGATTCGGGTGCTGGCGTGGCCGTCTCCGTAGGGGTTGCGGGCTTTTGCCATGGCTTCGTATGCGGTGGGGTCGGTTAGGAGGCGCTCTGCGAGGCAGAGGATATTGTCACACTCGACACCTGCCAGACAGGCGGTGCCTGCTTGTATGGCCTCGGGGCGCTCTGTCTCCTTACGTAAGACGAGGACGGGTTTTCCGAGGGCGGGAGCCTCTTCTTGCAGGCCGCCGGAGTCGGTGAGGACGAGATAGCTTCTTGCGAGGAGCGCGTGCATTTGCACGGTGTCCAGGGGGTCGATGAGGAAAATGCGTTCTCTGCCGCCGAGAATCTCGCGGGCGGCGGTTTGGACGATCGGGTTTGGGTGGACGGGGTAGATCAGTGTTACGTCCGAATGCCGCTCAACCAAGATTTTTGCCGCTGTGAAGATTTCCGCCATGGGTGCGCCGAAATTTTCACGCCGATGGCAGGTGAGCGTGATGACGCGGCGGGTTTTCCAGTCAATCCGGTCCAAATCGCTCTCGAAGGCGCCGGAGAAGCGGGGGACGGTGTATTTCATCGCGTCGATCACGGTGTTGCCGGTGATGAATACGCCGTCTGTGATGCCTTCGCGGCGGAGATTTGCCGCGTTTCCGGCGGTCGGTGCGAAGTGGAGGGCGGCGATTTGGCTGACGAGTCTGCGGTTCATTTCCTCAGGGTAGGGGGAGTAAATGTCTCCGGAACGGAGCCCCGCTTCCACGTGGCCGACGGGGATTTTCGCATAGAAAGCGGCGAGGGCCGCAGCGAGGGTGGTGGTGGTATCTCCGTGGACTAAGACAAAATCGGGTTTCGCCTCCGCCAGCACTTTACCTAACCCCGTGAGGGCTTTTGCGGTGATGGTGGTGAGGGTTTGGCCCGGCTCCATGATGTCGAGATCATAAGGGGCGACAAGGTCGAAGAGGCTCATGACGCTGTCGAGCATCTCGCGATGTTGGGCGGTAAGGCAGGAGACGCTTTCGAATTCGGGCCGACGATCCAGTTCAAGCAAGAGCGGGGCCATCTTGATGGCCTCGGGTCGGGTGCCGAAGATGCTCATCACTTTAATCGGTGTCATGGTCATCTCCTATTCTCGTCTGGCCTTCCAGTTCCTTTGGCTCAGGTTCGTCGCAGACGTCGCAAGGGTCACAGCACTTGTTTTTGGGACGCAAGAGCGTGCTGCGAGAAGCGAGGAAGACCGTGATGGCAACCACAAGGAAAGCGAGGACGGTGAAGACGACCCGCACTTGCCCGCTGGAAGTCATGATAACCGCGATCACGCCGAGGAAGCCGCTGATGAGGTAGATGATGAACACGACCTGCTTTTGCGTGTAACCAAGATCGAGCAGGCGGTGATGCAAATGCCCACGGTCTGGGGCCATGGGGCTTTGTCCGCGGATGACACGGCGGATGATGGCAAACAGCGTGTCTATAATCGGCAGGGCCAAGGCCATAAAGGGAATAGCGAAAGAGATGATGGCGTAAGACTTGAATAATCCAAGGATACTCATGGTGGCGAGCAGATAGCCGAGAAGCAAGGCGCCCGTGTCGCCCATGAAGATTTTGGCGGGGTTGAGGTTATAGGGCATGAAACCGAGGCAAGCCCCCGCGAGGGCCGCGAGGATAAGGGCAATGTTCGCGTCGTCTGTAATGAAAAGCGCGACCACCAGCATCGTTAAAGAGGCGATGGTCGAGACGCCAACGGCGAGGCCATCCAATCCATCAATGAGATTAACGGCGTTGGTGATGCCGACGATCCAGATCACGGTGAGGGGGATGGTAAAGTGGCCGAAGAGCAAGTAAGGGTTGTCGGAGAAAATATTGGGGTTGCTGATGAGATAGATGCTTACCCCATGGAAGACGGGGATAAGCGCCGCGACGATCTGGGCCAAAAATTTCTGCCAAGCGCGGAGCGGAACGATATCGTCCACCACGCCGATCGAGACGATGAGTACACTGCCAAGGAGAATGCCCTGAATTTCCCTGTCAATCTCGGCGAAGATGACTACGCTGAGTACAAAGCCAATGAAAATAGCGAGCCCACCCAGGCGGGGGATCGGCTCTTTATGAATCCGGCGACCGTCTTTGGGTACATCAATCGCGCCGACGCGCTCGGCGAACCACTTGACGGGCGGCGTAGCGATGAGACTGATTACCAAGGCCACCGCCAAGGCGGCGAGGACCTGGACGGTCAGCGGGTATGTGATGGTAATTGGCGTCATGGTATGGACCTCTTTGGCGTTTGTGTCGGGCTGGTGGAAGGGTGTACACGGACAAATCGTAGGAGCGAACTGTGTTCGCCCGCTTATGTATGATGGAATGACGGCTATTTCGCCACAAAGCCCATCTTCTTTTGGACCTTTTTCAGTGTCCGATCCGCCACACGGGCGGCGTGATTGGCGGCGTCTGTGTAGACCTGAGTTAGATAGGTCTTATCCTGCATCAGCGCCTCGGCTTTTTCGCGGATGGGACGGAATGTCTCGACGACGCTCTCACCCACAGCCTCTTTGAACGCGCCATATCCCTGTCCGGCAAACTCGGACTCAATCTGTTCAAACGTGCGCCCAGTTGTGACGGAGTAGATGGACATGAGGTTCGAGACGCCGGGTTTTTCTTTGACGTCATAGCGAATTTCGCCGTCTGAATCGGTGACGGCGCGTTTGAAGCTCTTGAGGATGATTTCGGGTTTGTCTAAGAGATAGACACAGCCGCCGGTGGGCTCAGATTTGCTCATTTTGCGCGTGGGGTCAATTAGACTCATGACGCGGGCGCCCTCTGTGGTCTTCGGGATAAAAGCGGAGGGGACGGTGAACACGTCTCCATGGGTGCCGTTGAAGCGCAACGCAATGTCACGGCAGAGCTCGACATGCTGCCGCTGATCTTCGCCGACGGGGACGAGGTCTGCTTGGTAGAGCAAAATATCCGCCGCCATGAGGGTGGGGTAAGTAAAAAGCCCGGCGTTGATGTTGTCTACGTTACGGGCGGATTTATCTTTGAATTGGGTCATGCGGGAGAGTTCGCCGAACATGGTGTAGCAGTTGAGAATCCAGGCCAGTTCGGAATGGGCCGCGACATGGCTTTGGAGGAAGAGCGTATTTTTCGCTGGGTCCAGCCCACAGGCGATGTATTGGGCGATCTGTTCGAGACACCGCCGCCTGAGGTCCGCCGGGTCCTGGCGGGTGGTGATAGCGTGGAGGTCTACGATGCAGTAAAAACAGTCGTATTCATCTTGCAGCTCAACCCAGTTTTTGAGTGCGCCGGTGAAGGAGCCGAGGGTAAGCGCCCCGGAGGGCTGCATGCCGCTGAATATGACCGGTTTTTTCTCTTTTTGGGTGGTGAGTTCTGTCATGGTAAATGGCCTCCTGGGTTTGAATGTGGTGTGGTGGCTCCTTTTCCAAAGGAGCTGTCAGCGAAGCTGACTGAGGATTGTTCTATACAGACTTTGGAAAAGGAGGCTTGCGGGGTGCCGTGCCTTACACAGTGTATCATGAAACTGTGAATAAATCTAGGTCTGGCGATAGGTTGTGAGGAAATCTGTGAGGCGTTTTGCTAGTTGTTCCAGGACGTTCATCTCGGGGAGGTAGACAATGCGGAAATGGTTCGGCTCGGGCCAATGGAAGCCGCTGCCGTGGGTGAGGAGCACGTGTTTTTCGCGTAGGAAATCGACCGCGAACTGCTCGTCGCTGGTGATGTTGAAGCGTTTTGCGTCAATCTTCGGGAAGAGATAGAAGGCCGCTTTGGGTTTGACCACCGAAAGGCCGGGGATGTTGTTTACCGCATTCCAGATAAATTCCCGCTGCTCATAAATCCGTCCGCCGGGGCGGACGAGGGAGGCAGGCGTCTCTTCATCCGCCAAAGCGACGGGGATGACCGACTGCGCAAGCACGTTGGAGCAAAGCCGCATGGAGGCCAGCATATTGATGCCTTGCAAGTAATCCTTGGCCTTTGCTCTGTCTCCGGAGAGGCTTATCCATCCGGCGCGGAACCCCGCGATCAGGTGGCTCTTGGAGAGGCCGTTGAAGGTGACGGTGAACACGTCCGGCGCGAGGGCGGCGATGGAGTGGTGGATATGCCCGTCCATCACGAGGCGGTCGTAGATCTCGTCGGAGAAGAGGACGAGGTTGTGTTTTCTTGCGATATCCGCGATTTGGAGGAGGATGTCCTTCGAATAGAGCGTGCCGGTCGGGTTGTTGGGGTTGATAACCACGATGGCTCTTGTGCGCGGGGTGACTTTCGCGGCAATGTCCACCGGGTCCGGGTTCCACTCAGATTGTTCATCGCAGACGTAATAGACCGCTTTCCCGCCGCAGAGGGTGATGGCAGCGGTCCAGAGCGGATAGTCCGGCGCGGGGACGAGGATTTCGTCGCCGGGTTCTACGAAGGCTTGCATACAGAGCAAAATCAACTCAGAAACACCGTTGCCGGTGTAGATGTCGTTCGGGGTGACGTCCACCATGCCTTTTTTTGTGCAATAGTCCGCGATAGCCTGTCTGGCAGGCAGGATGCCTTTGGATTCCGAGTAACCCTGTGAGGGGCGGATGTCGTGGATAAGTTGGTGGATCATGCTGTCCGGCGCGTCGAAGCCGAAGGGGGCGGGGTTGCCGGTGTTGAGCTTGAGAATCTCGATGCCCTCCGCCGCCATTTCGTTGGCGAGGTCTAGCACAGGGCCGCGAATGTCGTAGCCGACGTGTTCGAGTTTGCTGGATTTTTTAATCATTGGAATCACAGCCTTTCCTGAGTTGCGATACAATTTTTATAGTATACAAGTTTTAGCCTGATTTGTCAAAGATCGGCTTGATTTTAAATGCTAAATCGGCTAGCATGAAAGGGAGAAAGTCGAGGAGGATTGTGACATGGGAAAATACGTGCTTGCCCTAGATCAAGGCACGACGAGTTCGCGGGTGATTTTGTTTGATCGGGCGCAGAATATCGCGGGGTTGGCCCAGCGGGAATTTAAGCAAATCTACCCGGAGGACGGCTGGGTGGAGCACGACCCCATGGAGATTTACGCCTCGCAGTATGCCACCATGTTGGAGGCCATTGTGGGGGCGGGGATAGACGCGAAAGACATTGCCGCCATCGGGATTACGAACCAGCGGGAGACTACGGTGATCTGGGATAAGGTCACGGGTCGGCCGATTTATAACGCGATTGTCTGGCAGTGCCGCCGGACGGCGGGGATTGTGGACCGCCTAGTGGCGGAGGGGTTGGGGGAGCATATTCGGGCTGTGACGGGGTTGCATCCGGACGCCTATTTTTCGGCGACGAAGATTGCTTGGGTGCTCGATCACGTCGAAGGCGCGCGGGAGCGGGCGAGACGCGGGGAGTTGTTGTTTGGGACGGTGGATACTTGGCTGATGTGGAAACTCACCAATGGCCGCGTCCATGCGACGGATTATACCAACGCTTCGCGGACGATGCTGTATGACATTCATAAGTTGGACTGGGACGGAACCCTGCTAGAAGCCCTCGATATCCCCCGCGCCATGCTGCCCGAGGTGCGGTCCAGTTCGACGATCTACGGCACCACAGTGATTCAGGGCGTGTCCATCCCCATTGCGGGGGTGGCGGGGGATCAGCAGGCGGCGCTGTTCGGACAATGTTGTTTTTCCCGGGGTGAGGCGAAAAATACTTACGGGACGGGATGTTTTTTGCTGATGCACACGGGCGACACGGCGTATCGGAGCCAGAACGGGTTGATTACTACCATCGCCGCCGGGGTTGGGGAGAGGCCGCCTTATGCTTTGGAGGGCAGCGTGTTCGTTGCGGGGGCGGTGATTCAGTGGATGCGAGATGGGCTGCGGCTGTTTTCGGAGAGTTGTGATTCGGAGTATCACGCGAGCAAGGTGCCGGACAGCGGTGGGGTGTATCTGGTGCCCGCTTTTACGGGACTGGGGGCGCCGTATTGGGACATGTACGCCCGCGGCTGTCTAGTTGGCCTCACGCGGGGGACGAAGCAGGAACATATTATTCGCGCGGCGTTGGAGTCGATCGCGTTTCAGAGTGATGATTTGATTCGGGCGATGGAAAAGGACACAGGCAAGCTCATCACCGTGCTCAAGGCGGACGGTGGGGCGTCTCAGAATCGGCTGCTGATGCAGTTGCAGGCGGATATCTCGGATAAACCGGTGTGCCGTCCGGTGGTGAGCGAAACGACGGCTCTCGGCGCGGCGTATTTGGCGGGGTTGGCGGTGGGGATGTGGTCGGATTTGGACGAGATTCGCAGGCTTTGGCAGTGTGATGTGACGTTTGAGCCCTTGATGGATGCGGCGAAGCGGACGGCGTTGAAGCAGGGGTGGGATCGGGCTGTGGGACGGAGTCTGGGGTGGATAAACAAGTAGAGTGTGCTCGAATTAAAGAGAAAGTTTCGGATTTTTAAATAGTGAGTAAACTCTAAATGTGGTCGAAGTGAAAATAAGGGCCGACGCAGCTCTCTGCATCGGCCCTTATTTCTTATATTTGGCTAGGAGAGCTACATGCTCGTCTTCGAGCATTTGCCACTCGACCGCGACGCGACCGAATTCATCATGAGCCCGGAGCACTTCTGGGGAGATAAAAGCGAAACCCTGTTGGATGAGGGCTTCTACTTTTTCACGCTCTCACTCGACGACAAAACCTAGGGTATAGAGGCGCCACGCTTGGGATAGGAGGAGCCATTTGATTTCGCGGTCCATTGGAAATCCTCCATTCATAAGTAGTTTTTTAATCCAATATACTCTAAAAAAGAAGTATAGTCAATGAAAAGAGCATGTTAGGCTTATAATTGAGGTGAAACTCATGATAAGCTATGCGCCTTTTTATAAGACGCTGTTGAGCAAGGGCATAACTGAATATCAGCTTATCTTTAAGCATGGAGTTTCTGCCAGCACCTTGCATCGGATGAAGCATGGTCAAGCGATTAGTACAAAGACGCTGGATACTTTGTGTTTTATTTTGGAGTGCAAGGCGTCCGATATATTGGAATATGTTGAGGATCAATAGAATCTGTGTAGGGGCGGCAATCTGCCGCCCGTTTTTTATTGGCGGATGGTAAAAGGCTCCTTTTCCAAAGGAGCTACCACAGGTATTCCTTCCGCCGAACCAATCGCTTCGCTCTTGGGGCGTCAGTTATGTCAGCGAAGCTGACTGAGGATTGCTCTCTCTCGCCCGCATCGAACAAATCCTCCGTCAGGCTTTGCCTGCCACCTCCTTTGAAAAAGGAGGCTTTTTACACAAAACAAAAAAACCCCCTGCAACCATTACAGTTGCAGGGGCTTTCTTTTGGAGGCGACACCCAGATTTGAACTGGGGAATCGAGCTTTTGCAGAGCTCTGCCTTACCACTTGGCTATGTCGCCGTGCTCGCTCTAGCGGAGACTGCGTTTCGTTTCCGGCGGCAGGCTGCGCCTTTTGCCGAAAACTGCACTACGTCACCGCATCACTGTGCTTCAAATTCGGGCGAAGACCCACCCGAATTTGGGATGGTCAAGGTCAAGGACTGAAGGACAAGAAGGGCTTTTGGAAGATATTCCCCAAGCGGCGAGCCGCTTGGGGAATGGAGCGGGAAACGAGATTCGAACTCGCGACTTTCACCTTGGCAAGGTGACACTCTACCACTGAGTCATTCCCGCGGATTGTGCGGCCTACTCGCGTAAGCCGCGTGGTGCCTTCGGTCGGAATCGAACCAACGACACGTGGATTTTCAGTCCACTGCTCTACCAACTGAGCTACGAAGGCATATTGTGCGAGGTATCACTGCCTAGACAGCATATGCGTGATACAGAAAAGGGATACCTCGCGTTTGGCGACCCAGAACGGGCTCGAACCGTCGACCTCCAGCGTGACAGGCTGGCGTTCTAACCAACTGAACTACTGGGCCACGTGCTTTGGTGGGAGCAATAGGACTTGAACCTATGACCCCCTGCTTGTAAGGCAGGTGCTCTAACCAACTGAGCTATGCTCCCGGAAAGCTTATTTATTATACTTGAATCTGAAAAACTTGTCAATCACCTTTTTAGGATAAATCTGAGGACTTGTCTTTCCGCCTCATCTGGTCCTTGAAAAACACTTGATTTTCTGGCTGAAATCGGGTACAATTCTCTCGACAATTGAATAGTGGGAGAGGCAGATTTGTCTTTAGGAGTTGATTTTTATGAAAAGATATTCTCTTTTCGTGCTCGCTCTATTTGCTCTCACCGTTGTACTGGGCGGTTGCTCAGGCGATAGGGGAGGGCTCGGAAGTAACAATCCTGCCCCACCTGCACCATCCAACGCCGGGCCGCCGGGAACACTGATTCATGGCGGGGAGATCGTCGTTGGAATTGCACAGGATCTAGGAAGTAGTCTTGACCCACACCAAATGGTTGCGGCAGGAACTGCGGGACAGAGGGAAGTGCTGTTCAACGTCTTCGAGGGGCTCGTGCGTCCCACGCCGGACGGGGAACTGATTCCGGCTGTTGCCGAGGATTTCACGATTGACGGCGCCGTCTATACCTTCACATTGCGGGAGGGCATACGGTTCCACAACGGAGACCCGGTGACGGTGGCGGACATCGTCTATTCCATCAATCGCAGCGCCGACGCGACAAGTGTTACCACTTTCGTGTCGGCGTTTTCTGTTGTCACACGGGTGGAAGCCTTGGATGAGCGGACTGTCCAGATCGAAATCGAAGCGCCAGATCATGAATTTTTGGCCTTTCTCACTATTGCGATCATACCTGCGGGTCATGACGACCACGCACACAGCCCTGTCGGCACAGGGCCGTTTCGCTTCGTCTCCCACGCGCCGCAGGAGAGCCTTGTGCTTGAGCGGTTCGAGGAGTATTGGGGCACGCCCGCCTACCTAGACCGGGTGACCTTCCGGATTTTCGGGTCTGGTGAGGCTTTGGCGATGGCGCTCCACGCCGGGGCCGTCGATCTTGCGGGGCTACTGACGATAGACGTGGCGCGGAATTTGCCGGCGGACTTCTACTACGTGATGGGGCCGCTCAATATCGTACAGGCTTTGTATTTGAACAACGCGGTGCCGCCGTTGGACGATGTGCGGGTGCGGCAGGCATTGAGCTACGCCGTGAACATCCAGCAGATTATGGATATTTTGGCGGACGGGATGGGCTATCCGATCGGCAGCGGCGTGCATCCGGGGCTGGCGTGGGTGTTTCATGAAGGCTTGGTGGGATATTACCCCCATGACCCGGATCGAGCCAGAGCCTTGCTCACGGAAGCCGGATTGCCGAATGGATTCGACCTCGTTATCACCGTGCCCAGCAATTACGTACCGCATGTCATTACGGCGGAGATTATCGTCGAGCAGCTCCGCGCGGTCGGGGTAAACGCCTCGATTGATCTGGTGGAATGGGCGACGTGGCTCGCGGAGGTCAACAGCGGGCGGCGGTTTGAGGCGACGGTGATCGGCATCGCGGCGCGGGATTTGACGGCGCGGTCGATGCTGGAGCGGTGGGTGTCGGACAACGGGCGGAATATGATAAACTTCAACTCGGCGGAGTATGACGCGGTGTTCGCCGCGGCGCAGGCGGCGACGGATCGGGCGGAGCAGGTGCGGCTGTATCGGGAGCTACAGGAGATTTTGGCCCGGGAGGCGGCGAGTGTGTATTTGCAAGATCGCGTGAATTTTGTGGCGATCAACGGGCAGCTTCGGGGGTTTCAGTTTTATCCGCTGTATGTGATGGATTTGGCGACGGTGCATTTTGTGGAGGGCTAACGCCCCAAATCGAATGCAAGCATTCGATTTGATTGGAACCGGCCTGCGGGCCGGGCGCTGCGGCGGGGTGTGGTGTCTCATTCGAGGCGGAGCCCCGAATGAGACGGGATTTGATTTTTTCGCCTCTGTCGCACACTGGCGCGCACTCGTCGGCGAAAAAGCTTTTCGGCGGAGCCGAAAAGGACGGGGGAGGCGAGGGGTGGGCTTGTGGTGTGAGAATTGTGGTAGTTGGGTCATTCTATTTTGTGGGGCTGATTATGATGTTGAGGCAAGAGCCGACGCCGGAAATGATTGCGGAGTGGGAAATGGTTTGGCGAGCACATAAAGATAAGTTGCGGCCTAATCGAAAATCGGGGGCGGATATTGTGAAATATCTCACTGAGAAATATCCGCTGAGAGAATTGCATGATGCGGCTGCTACTCAAGTGGTCATTGATAATGTGGTGATGAATGAACATCTTGCGGAGAGAATTCCGGAGGGGATAGTGCCGTTGGCGGTTACGTTTATTGTCGAGAATAGGGCCGAGGGTAGAAAGTTGTATGCCGAGCCTGATGAGTTCCTTGGTGATGGGGATATTTTTGTTGGAGTAGAGCTTGTATCTGGTTATTATCAGGTTGAAGGAACGAGCTTGCTATGGGATGAACTGTGTGTTTTCCAAGGTTTAGATGAGAAGGATATAGAAAATTTTTTCTGTGTAGCGCAGTATATTGAGGCAATCAAAAAATTCGGACAGTTTTAATCAAGGCCTAGTAGGGGCGATTATCAATCGCCTGCGGGCGGCCGAAGGCTGCCCCTATAAGGTGCGTGGCAATAATAGGCGTGGTGGTATTGTACTGCGTCAAAAGAATGAAATGTAGAGCAAGGGCTCTGCCCTTGCCGCCCATCAAATAGAAGAACGGCAAGGGCAGAGCCCTTGCCCTACGATCGACAATATAATTGGCACATTGAAATCAAGATAAGCATTATTTACAACGGAAGGGTGGGTGAGGATATGCGATATATACTACGAAAACTAATTACCCTACTCGTCACGCTATTCCTCATTTCCCTCCTCGCCTTTCTTGCGTTTGCTATCATTCCTGGAGATCCGGCGGTGACGTTGCTTGGGGTGAATGCCACGCCGGAAGCGATTCTAGCGCTGCGGCAGGAGATGGGGCTGGATCGGCCTGTTTTTGTTCGTTATGTTGAGTGGCTGGGTGATATGATATTCGGTGATATGGGGCGGTCTTTTGCGCATGGGCATTCGGTGCGGGAGCTGCTTGGAGATCGATTGATCGTTACGGGGAGTTTGATGGGGCTTAGTTTTGTGATGATGTTGGGGATTGCCCTGCCTGTGGGGCTGTTGACAGCCGGGCGGCAGAGAGGCATTGTACATTGGATGGTGACGATTATCAATCAGATGATGATGGCGGTGCCGCCGTTGTTTTTGGGGTTGATGCTTACCTTTGTGTTTGGTGCGGTGTTTCGTGTGTTTACGCCGTCTGCCTTTGTGTCCTTCCGGGAAAGCGTGGGGGGGTATTTGTTTTACATGCTCTTCCCGGCCTTGGCGATTGCTTTGCCGAAGAGCGCGATGATGGTGCGCCTCATTCGGTCGTCTGTGCGGGAGGAGATGGGGAAAGACTATGTGCGGACAGCGGTTAGCCGGGGGTGTGCGCCGCGGGGGGTGCTGTATCGGCATGTGCTGCCGAATATCGCCGCGCCTGTGATTACGTTTTCGGCTTTGACGCTTATCATGATGATTACAGACAGCATCGTAGTCGAACAGGTGTTTTCGATTCCCGGCGCAGGGAGGATCCTCATCAGCGCGATTGGGACGCGGGATTATCCTGTGGTGCAGGCCTTGGTGCTGGTGATCGCGGCTTTGGTGATGACGCTCCACGCGCTGGCGGATGTGCTATGTCGGCTGGTGGATCGGAGGATCACGCTATGAGGCGGCGCAATGTGACCCTCCTCGTGGGGGCGAGCTTGACGACGATGCTCTTGCTCATCGTGGTCATCGGGCAACTTTTGTGGCATTTTGGGCCGACGGAGCTCAATCCGGGTCGGCTTTTGGGGCCTTCGGCGGTGCATCCGCTCGGGACGGATCATCTGGGACGGGACGTCTTTGCCCGCGTGCTGGACGGGGCGGGGACAACGCTTCTGGTGGCCCTTGGCACCGTGCTCATCGGGGCGGTCGGCGGGCTTCTTGTGGGGGCTGTGACGGGGTATTACGGCGGGTGGCTGGATGAGATTGTTATGCGTATCTCAGACGGATTGACGGCCTTTCCTTCGATTCTCCTCGCGCTTGTGGTGGTGAGCATCACCGGGTCGGGGATGGGGAATCTGGTGCTTATCTTGGGAGTTTTGTTTATTCCCAGCTTCGCCCGCGTGGCGCGGGGAGAGTTTCGGCGGCTGAAGAGTCTGGACTATGTGAAGCGCGCGCGTGTGAGCGGGGCTTCGAATGGGAGAATGATGCTGGTGCATATTTTGCCGAACGCTATGCCGGTGTTTCTTTCGACGGTGGCGATCGGCTTCAACAACGCAGTGCTGGCGGAGGCGAGTATGAGTTTTCTTGGGCTCGGTGTCCAGCAGCCGCAAGTGAGCCTCGGACGGATGTTGACGGATAGCCAGGCGCATTTGTTTACGGCGCCTTGGATTGCGGTTTCGACGGGGGTGACGATCGTGCTTTTGGTGTTCGCCTTTTCCATGCTGGCGGACGGATTACAGGCGGGGAGGCGAGGATAGTATGCTTTCAGTAGAACATTTGACGATAGAGTTTTCCCATCGGCAGGAGACAATGGAGGCGGTTTCGGACATCAGCTTTTCCATGGCGCCGGGGGAGATTTTGGGGATTGTGGGGGAATCCGGCTCGGGGAAGACGGTGACGGCCCACGCGATCTGCGGGCTGTTAGATCGTCAGCGGGCGAAGGTTTCCGGCCAAAGCCTCTTCTGCGGGAAAGACCTTCTGTCTGCCGGCCCTAAAGAGATGCGGCAGATTTTGGGGAAGCGGATTGCGATGGTGTTTCAGGAGCCGTTGTCGGCTATGAATCCGCTGATAAAAGTGGGGCGGCAGGTGGAGGAAGTGCTGAAAATCCACACGCGGCAGACGGCACGGGAGCGTCGGGAGGCGGCTTTGGACGCGCTGGCGGCGGTGGAGCTCGCGGATCCGGAACGGGTGTATGGGCAGTATCCGCACGAGCTGTCGGGTGGGATGCGGCAGCGGGCCCTCATTGCGGGGGCGATTTTGCTCGGGCCGGAGCTGCTGATTTGCGATGAGCCGACTACCGCGCTTGACGTGACGACGCAGGCGCAGATTTTGGCGCTGCTGGAGAAGATCAATCGGGATTTGGGGACGGGGATTTTGTTTATTTCGCATGATTTGGGTGTGGTGCGACGGCTTTGTCAGCGGGTTTTGGTGATGAAGTCTGGGCGAATTGTGGAGCAGGGGGCGGTGGAGCAGGTGTTTCGGGAGCCGCGGCATGGGTATACGAAGGCGTTGTTGGCGGCGAGTTTGTATCGGGAGTAAGGGCTAGGTTATATACTACGTGATGGTAATGCGCCGTAGGGCAAGGGTTCTGCCCTTGCCGCCCGTTAAATAGAAGAACGGCAAGGGCAGAGCCCTTGCCCTACGATCGGTAATATCATTGGCGGATTATCAAAAGTCGTGGCGATTGCCGCCGTCGCTGCCGAGTTGTTCGAACAGGCGCACAATTTCTTCGATGCACTCAAAATCGGACAGGTCATCATTTCGAATGATGGCCTGTATTGTTTGTAAGGCTAGATAGCACTGCGTCTCTATGATCTAGTTTGCGTTGAGTTGAAGAGTTGGGAATGTGATGTGCATTTCTTCTTGAGAAAGCACTGTGGCAAGTATTTCTTTGTATAGCTCCATAAGATCACCTCTCTGTGTAATTCTATGATGTACTATGCTCTTGCACTATAGCATAAATTTTCACAATTGTCTACTATCGCAGACCGTTATCTTTCCTTTGCTGTTTAGAATTGGCGAAAGGAAGTGTCTGTGATGATAGAATTTGATAGCCTTGCCGCTGGCAGGGTGATACAACGACTCAGGATAGAACGCAAACTGTCACAAGAAGTATTTAGCGGATTTGCGGGTATTGCCAGAAGTCATCTAGCTATGATAGAGAGCGGAAGTAAGCAGCCTAATTTTGAAACGATATGGCGCATTGCAAACGCTTTCAACATACCGCCGCATGAGTTAGTGAGGCAAATAGAGCTAGAAGCCATGCGTGATTAAATGAAATTAAAGCATAATTTAAGAAGAGGCAGCCCATTTCGGGGCTGTCTCTTCTCTTTTTGTGTGCGGTTGTGGTTTTCAGCCGTCATTGCGGGCTTGATCCGCAATCTTTTATAAAATGGCGTGAGATTGCGGGTTAAGTCCGCAATGACGGAGGGAGGGCCCGCAATGACGAGGGCTTATGCCTTCGTCCGAATCTCTTCCTTGATCTGGGCGAGGAACTGGGCGACGGGCATGGCGCCTTGGTCGCCGCCGGTGCGGGTGCGGACGGAGACTTCGCCGGTTTCGACTTCGCGGTCGCCGAGGACGAGCATGTAGGGGATTTTTTGGACCTGCGCTTCGCGGATTTTGTAGCCGATTTTTTCGTTGCGGAGGTCCGTTTCCGTGCGGATACCTGCCGCCTCCAATTGGGCCGCGATGGCCTCTGTGGCCTCGCGGGCACGGTCTGTGATGGGCATGACGCGGACTTGCACGGGGGCGAGCCAAGTCGGGAAGGCGCCGGCGAAATGTTCGATCAAGATGCCGATGAAGCGTTCGATAGAACCGAACACGACGCGGTGGATCATGACCGGGCGGTGCTTCTCGCCGTCCGCGCCGACGTATTCGATCTCGAAGCGTTCGGGGAGTTGGAAGTCGAGCTGGATGGTGCCGCATTGCCATGTGCGGCCGAGGCAGTCTTCCAGGTGGAAGTCGATTTTGGGGCCGTAGAAGGCGCCGTCGCCCTCGTTGATGCGGTAGTCTTTGCCGAGCTCGTCCAGCGCGGCTTTGAGGGCGGCGATGGCCTTGTCCCAAGTCTCGACTTCGCCGAGGTGGTCTTCGGGCATGGTGGAGAGTTCGATGTGGTATTTGAAGCCGAAAAGGGTGTAAACCTCGTCAATCAGGCTTACGACGCCTTTGATTTCATCGGTGATTTGCTCCTGCGTCATGAAGATATGGGCGTCATCTTGGGTGAAACAGCGGACGCGCATGAGGCCGTGGAGCGCGCCGGAGAGTTCATGCCGGTGGACGAGGCCGAGTTCGCCGATGCGGAAAGGGAGGTCGCGGTAGGATCTCGGCTCGGACTCGTAGACGAGGATACCGCCGGGGCAGTTCATGGGTTTGATGGCGAAATCCATCTCGTCGATCTGGGTGGCGTACATGTTCTTGGAGTAGTGGCCCCAGTGGCCGGAGCGTTCCCAGAGGGTGCGCGAGAGCATGACGGGGCTGCCGATTTCCTCGTATCCGGCGCGGCGGTGGACTTCGCGCCAGTAGTTGATGAGCTCGTTTTTGACGATCATGCCGTGGGGGAGGAAGAAGGGGAAGCCGGGGCCTTCGTCGGCGATGAGGAAGAGGCCGAGTTCGCGGCCTATTTTGCGGTGGTCGCGCTTTTTGGCTTCTTCGATGCGTTCCAGATGTTCGGTCAATTCGGCTTGTTTGGGGAAGCAGGTGCCGTAGATGCGTTGGAGCATTTTGTTGCTGGAATCGCCGCGCCAGTAGGCGCCGGTGCAGTTGAGAAGGGCGAGGGCGTTGGCTTTGAGGTCGCCTGTGTTTGCAAGGTGTGGGCCGGCGCAGAGGTCGGTGAACTCGCCTTGGCGGTAGAAGCTGATGATTTCGCCCTCGGGGAGGTCTTCGATCAGCTCGACTTTGTAAGGGTCGTTGGCCATGAGGGCGAGGGCTTCGGGTTTGGGGAGCGTGAAGTGTTCGATATTGAGCTTTTCTGCGACGATTTTGCGCATTTCCGCTTCGATTTTCTCTAGGATTTCTGGGGTAAAGGTGATTTCGCTGTCGAAATCGTAATAGAATCCGTCTTTAATCGCGGGGCCGATGGCGAGTTTGGTGTCTGGGAAGAGACGGAGGACGGCTTGGGCGAGGACGTGGGAGCCGGTGTGGCGGTAGGCGAGGCGTCCGCCTTCGTCTTGGAAGGTGAGGATGCTTAAAGTTGCGTTTTGGGTGAGGGGTGTGTTGAGATCGACAACTTTTCCATCGATTTCGGCGGCGAGGGCGGCTCGGGCGAGGCCTTCGGAGATGCTTTTTGCGGCGTCCAAACAGGTGCTGCCGGGGGCTACGGTGATGATGCGGCCGTCTTTTAGGGTGAGGTTAATCATTGGGGTGACCTTCTTTCGTATGTGTTGTGGGCGCGCATGGTGTGCCCTTACATAAATATCATGTCAACAACAGTACACGGGTGGGGCTGGTTTGTCAAGAGATGTTAGTGATATATAAAGGTGAGTGTACATATAAAATGTATAATGGACGATGTTTTGAAATAATGAATTTACTCAAAAATTTGGATTTCGTGGACACTGTTGGGAAAGTGTGGTAAAATTATTTTTGTATGTGCAAACTAGGGTGGAGGCGATGAGGTGCGAACGGATGTTCTGGGGGTCGGATTTGATGATGTGACCATGGATGAGGCTGTGGGGCGGGCGATGGAGATGATCGCGGGCCGCACGGGCGCTTACGTGGTGACGCCGAACCCGGAGATTGTTTGGCTTTGCCGGTCGAATTCTTCGCTTTTGGAAAGTGTGTGCGGTGCGGAATTGGTCTTGGCGGATGGGGTGGGGATCACTCTGGGGGCGAAAATGCTTGGCAGACCGCTGAAAACGAGACTGCCGGGCATTGATTTTGCGACCTGTTTGATGCGTAAACTGTCCCTGAATGGCACTGAAACGGACCTAAACGATACCGGAACGGGCTTAAACGGGGCCGCAATAGGTCCGGGAGAGGCCGAAAGAGGCCGCAATGGGACCGGAATGAACCTTGAAACGACCGGAAAGGGCCGTGATGGGTACTCGATCTTTCTCTATGGCGCGAAGCCCGGGGTTGCGGAGCGGGCGGGATTGGTTTTGGAAAAGAATTATCCCAGTTTGCGGATTGTGGGCGCGATGGATGGATATGGGGACGAGGGGCTTGTCCGAGCCGCGATTTTGGAGGCGGAGCCGGATTTGTTGTTGGTCTGTCTTGGGGCGCCGAAGCAGGAGCTTTGGATGGCGGCCTATGCGGGACGGCTCCCGGTGGGGCTGATGATTGGGCTCGGCGGGGCTTTGGATGTGTTTGCCGGGGAGGTTCAGCGGGCGCCGGAGCGATGGCGGAGGCTGGGACTTGAATGGTTGTATCGTTTATGCAAAGAGCCGCGCCGGGCGCGGCGGATGCTTCGTTTGCCGCTGTTTTTGCTGGCGGTGGTTGGGCAGAGATTGAGGGGGAAGTAGGACTATGGCGCTGATTGTGTTGGAGGGAATTGACGGGAGCGGGAAGAGTACGCAGTTCCGTCTGCTTTGTGAATATATGGATCGGCACCGGCAGGGGTATACGCGGGTGCGGTTTCCGCAGTATGATAAGCCGAGCTCGGCTTTGCTCACGATGTATTTGCAGGGGGAGTTTGGGACGGATCCGGGAGATGTGAATCCTTACGCGGCATCGACGTTTTACGCGGTGGATCGGTATGCTTCGTTTCAGAAGGTTTGGGGCGGGGACTATCGCGCTGGGGCTTTGATTTTGGCGGATCGGTATACGACTTCGAACGCGGTGCATCAGGGGGCGAAGCGCTCAGGGGATGCGCGGCGGGCGTTTTTCCAGTGGTTGGATGAGTTTGAGTATGGGCATATGGAACTTCCCCGGCCGGACATCGTCTTATACATGGATGTTTCGGCGGAGGTCGCGCTCGGGAATATGCGGGCGCGGGAAGCTGAGACGGGGACTACGGCTGATATCCACGAGACTGGGGCGGAGTATCTCAGGAACTGTTGCGATTCTGCGAAGGACGCGGCGGGATTTTATGGGTGGCGTCCGGTTTCTTGCATGGAAGATGGGAAGATGCGGGGGGAGCGGGAGATTCATTTGGAGATTTTGGGGATACTGAGGGGTGCGGGGGTTTTGGTTGGGGAAGGATAGTGTGGGGCGGCGAATTTATAATAGGTGCGGTGGTCATGTGCCGAAGGATTGCCGGTACGGAAATAGATCAGGCTGCAGGAATATGATTATTCGTGGGAAGGCAGTTATTTTATAACGATATGTTCCTATCAACATGAGTATTTATTTGGTGACGTAGGGCAAGGACTTTGCTCTTGCCGCTTATCAAATATCGGCGAGAGCATCAATCGTGAAATTGCGCAGCTGGCAATACGATTTCCGCAAGTAGAGATTGTTAAATACGTTATTATGCCGAATCATGTGCATTTGTTGTTGAAGGTGAATCGGATTGATCCACTGGGAGAGCGACAAGGCGATGCAGGGCGGCAAGGGCAGAGCCCTTGCCCTACGGTTGGGGATGTGGTTGGGGCGTTAAAGTCGATTACAACAAAAAGGGCCAATGAGCAGGATGGCGTTCGGGGACGGAAAATTTGGCAGTTCCGGTTTCATGACCGCATCATTTGTACCGAGGCTGAATATCAATGTATTTGGCAATATATTGACGAAAACCCCGCCAAATGGGCTGAGGATCGTTACTGCATTACCAAATAGTGTTTGCTGCAGGGAAGGGCATAAAAAATTGCGAGGCCCGTGGGGGCCCCGCAATTTTGGGGATCTGTACTAGCAGCAGCAACCGCCTCTGCCGCCGCCACAGCCGCAACCGCATCCGCCGCCGTCGAAGCCGTTGTTGCCGCAGCAGCAACACAGGATGAGGATGATGATAATGATGAACCAGCAACAACCGCCGCCAAAACCGTTTCCGTTGAACATAATAATGTACTCCATATTCCGTCGCTGCGCATCGACTTAGTTTTGTAGGTTTATGTTTTTGTCCTTGCCCTGTCTGCGCAGCCGGAACATTCCGGACAGGGGCCGTGTCTTTCGTGAGATGGGTTTTGCCATCTGTGGTATCGTATGCGGGGCGGGAATCATGTGTGACGGCGCGGGTATGGGTTTTCATTTGTTGAAGAGAGAGCGGGCGCAAGGTACCGGTTCTGTGAAAGCCTCCTTTTTCAAAGGAACCTTTGGGCGGATGCAACCGAGTGCGATGTACACATCGTGTTTTACGAGTAATTGCGGGAGTACATTCTGTGACCTGTTGGAATTAGGAAGTTAAGGAGCTGAGTTTATGTCTGAGAAGCCAAGTTGGGAAAATCCGTTTGAGGTGAATGCTTCGCCGGGGCCTGAGAAGGCCTTGGATGATCCGCATGGTCTGAAGGGTACTCCGCTGGAAAATGGGGAGATGGGGGACCTCTTTCCGCTCGATGAGGCGTTTTTTGGGCCGGAGAGTGATTATCCGGCGAAGGCGTCGGTGAGCGATGCGCGTCCGTTGGACGAGGCGGCGGAGGTGTCTGCCCCGGCGTTTGACGTGAGAGACTTCGATCCGGAGGAATATGAGGATGACGAGGAAGACGACTATGACGATAGGCCTTATGGGGCGGTGCAGATGAAGCGGCGCCGGCGCACGGGGTTGATGGGTGGATTGATGTATGCCGCTTTTGTGCTTGGGATATCGACCATCCTCGCGTTTGTGGGCTGGATGGTGGCGGACGATGTGTTGGGCTTGACCAGGGACGAGGCGCGGGTGGAGGTTACGATTCCGGAGAATTTCACCTTGAGAGACGTGGCGGAGGAGCTTTATTCCGCGGGGGCGATCAACAACCGCTGGTTGTTTACGATGTATGCCGATATGTTTGGCGGGATGGATCGGATTCAGCCGGGGGTGTATCAGGTGTCGCCGGCGGATTTTCGGGCGATTATGAACAGCATGAACCAGCGGACGGGCGAGATGATAGAGGTGCGCGTTTTGATCTCCGAAGGGCGGACGATGCGCCAGACCTTTGAGATATTGGAGGCGAATGGGGTGGCTTCGGTCGCGTCGCTTACCAATGTCGCGGAGACGGTGGCCTTTGATGAATTTGAGTTTTTGGCGGGTGTGCCGCTGAACGCGATGAATCGGTTGGAGGGGTATTTGTTCCCAGACACGTATATCTTCTTTTTGGGGCAGAATCCGGAGTCGGTGATTCGGCGGATGCTCAGCAACTTTGACGAGCGGATGCGGCAACAGGAGATTTATACGCTCATTGAGGAGAGTCCGTTTACGCTGCATGAGATTGTGAACATCGCTTCGATGATTGAGCGGGAGACGGCGAGTATTGCGGAAATGCCGCGGATTTCGTCTGTTATTTGGAACCGGCTGAATCAGGGGATGCATCTTGGGATTGACGCGACGATTCAGTATTTGCTGCCGGAGCCGATGGAGTTTTTGACGACGGCGGTGATTGAGTATCACTGGAGCAGCCCTTACAACACGTACGCGATTATTGGGCTGCCGTATGGGCCGATTGCGAACCCGGGGATGGCGGCGATTCGGGCGGCGTTGCAGCCGGAGAATACGAGCTTCCTCTTCTATGCGCTGCACATTGATGGGGATAGGCACCACTTTACGAACACGTATGCGGAGCACAACGCGTTTTTGAATACGCCGAACTTTGCGCATTATGGGGTCTTTGGTTGATGAATAAGCGTGTGGAATTATTGGCCCCGGCGGGGGATATGGAGCGGCTGCAGTTTGCCGTACGCTATGGGGCGGACGCGGTGTATCTCGGGGGACAGCAGTTCGGGATGCGGGCGCGGGCCGGGAATTTTGATGAGGCGGACTTGCGCGCGGCGGTGGCGCTTTGTAAGGAGCGCGGGGTGCGGGTTTATTTGACTTGCAACATTGTGCCGCGGAATACGGATCTTTTGGAGTTGCCGGAGTTTATGGCGTTTGCGCAGGAGATTGGGGTGGACGCGCTAATTGTGGCGGATCTCGGGGTGTTCCAGATGGCGGGGCGGTATGCGCCGAAGTTGGAGCGGCATATCAGCACGCAGGCGGGGATACTCAATGTGGAGTCGGCCCGGGCTTGGCATGAGTTGGGGGCTTCTCGCGTGATTTTGGCGCGGGAGATGAACCTCGCGGAAATTGCGGAGCTCAAGGCGAAAGCGCCTCGGGGACTTGACGTTGAGGTCTTCGTCCACGGGGCGATGTGTGTTTCGTTTTCGGGGCGGTGTCTGCTGAGCCAGTATATGGCGGGGCGGGACGCGAACCAGGGGAACTGTTCACAGCCTTGCCGGTGGAAGTATCATCTGGTGGAGGAGACGCGGCCGGGGGAGTATATGCAGATCACCGAGGACGGCGGGACGCATATTATGAATGCGCGGGATTTGAATATGATCGCGCATCTGCCGGACCTGATTGCGACGGGGGTGGATAGCCTCAAGATTGAGGGGCGGGCGAAGAGTTTTTATTATGCGGCTGTGGTGACGAACGCCTATCGGCGGGCGTTGGACGCTGTGATGGCGGGGGAGCCTGTGGATCCGGTTTGGATTCTTGAGGCGGAAAAGGTGAGTCATCGGGCTTATTCGACGGGTTTTTTCTATGATGAGAGCGGCGGGGGACAGCATACGGCGGATGCCTTGTATGAGCGCGGGTCGCAGGTGATTGCGGTGGTGGAGGACTGTGATGAGACGGGTTTTGCTACCGTCAGCCAGCGGAATCGGTTTTCGGTGGGGGAGACGGTTGAGTTTATCACGCCGGCGGATCGGCCGGAGTCGTTTGTTTTGACGGAGTTGTGGGACGAAGAGGGTGAGGCGCTCACCGTCGCGCCTCACCCTATGATGCGGGTCAAGATGAAACTGCCCCGCGCTGTGCCGCCGCAATCCATTTTACGGGTGAATGGGACTGATTAACAGGCCGTTTCGCTGGGGAGTTTTGCCAGATAGCGGTTATGCGTCATGCGGACGCTGTCGGACGTGTTACCGCCGAGCCGCCAGGCGACTTGGTGCCAACTGAGGCCGTCTATGTAGCGCAGGGTGAAGATGAGACGGACTTGGCTGTCGTCTATGGTGGCGATGAATGCTTGGAGTTCTGTGTATTCGGCTATGGCTACGCCTCGGATTTCTACGAGCTGGTCTTTTAAGTCGCAGAGTTCCGGAGCGAGGTCGCCTGCGAAGTTTTTTCTGGCGCCCAGCCACGACATGCCGTCTATGCGGGATGCTCTGCCGGACAGGGCGCTTTCGATGCGATGGATGCGGTTTGTCAGTTCTTCAATCTCTAATCTCAACCAGCCGAGCTGGCCCAGTTGCTCCTTTGTCATCTTTGTACTTTACCTCCCGAACGAACAAATCAGGGGGATTCGCTGAGGAAGAAGCCGGGGTCTATCTCCAGCGCTTTACAGATTTTGCGGTATTCCTCGAGTTGGAGGCGACGCTTTCCGCCGAGGGCGAGACTCATCGCTGTACTCGTGAGGCCTGCCCGCCGGCAGAGGTAGGTTTGGGTTCTGCCTGTGTCTTTGAGATAGGTTCTGATTTTTGTTGTGATGTCCATTGAAAGCCTCCCTTAGTAATATTTGTGTTTAGCATACTGGGTTTTGGCCGAACGGAACGAACAAGGTGGAATCTCTGAAAATAAAGGGGATTTCGCGAAAAAAATGCCCCTATTTTTTGGAAGGTCTAGGCAGAATTTTGAAGAAGACCGTCGAAAAGGCGGACTATGAAATGGGGCGGGATTGTGGTAAGATAGATGGAGGCGAAAGGCGAAATGGGGCGGATATGCATTTGGCATTTCGTCAAAAAAGGAAAAATTTCGATTTTGTTCACCACTTGGACCTATATTGTGCTATACTTATCAGTGGATTTTTTGTCGAAATCTGACGACGACTTTCGGAGAATCTGAATATTTATGAAACTTTTTGGAAACAAACGAAACGCGGCCCATTGCGAGAAGAAGTCTTGGTGGGGTCGGAAGAAGCGGGAGGAAGCCAGCGAGACTTTTGACGCCCACGCAGTCAGCGAGGAGCGGGAGGTTTCGGTGGCGTCTGCGCGCGCGGCGGATCCGGTGCGGAAAAAACGCAGCGGGGGCAGCAGAATGCGCCGGGTTTTGGCGGTGCTTTTGGTTTTGGTTCTCGTCTCGGCGGGCGGGATATATGCTTTGTGGTCGAATTATGTTGTTCCGCCGACCTTGCCGCAGTGGAACCCGACGATTCGCCCGACGCCGGGGCATAATCCGGACGATCTGGTGATCGGTACATTGGGGACGGAAGAGCCGCAGAGATTGCGGCCCTTTACGGTGCTCATTGCCGGGCAGGATAATGTGGGGTCGATCGGGCTTACGGATGTTTTGATGCTGGCGAACGTGGATGTGGAAAACGGGTCGATTGACGTGATGAGTATTCCGCGGGATACGGTGGTTGATTTGCCTTGGGAGTATCGGAAGATCAACGGGGTGTTTGCCATCACGGGGTCGATTGATCGCTTGGTGGATGAAGTGGAGCGGATGGTCGGATTTCGGCCGGACTTTTATATAGCACTCAATCTGCGCGCTTTTGCAGAGTTGGTGGATGTGATTGACGGGGTACATTTTAACGTGCCTAGGCGGATGGTGTATGACGATCCGTATGATTGGCCGCCGCTGCACATCGACTTGTGGCCGGGGTATCAGACGCTCAATGGGAACCAGGCGATTCAGTTGGTGCGCTGGCGGCAGAACAATGACGGGTCCGGACTTGGCGACATGGGTCGGATTGCGAACCAGCAGGCGTTTCTCGGCGCTTTGGCGGGGGAATTGCTGCAGGCGCGCAATGTGACGCGGATTCCGACGCTTGCGCGGATTTTTACGGATAATGTGGATACGGATATCCCGCTTGGGACTTTGGTTTGGCTGGCGAATCAGATGTATGGGTTAGATACGGAGAACATTCGATTCCATACGGCGCCGACGGAGTATAATGTCTACATCTTTGGCGGGAGCCATGGGGTTGTGGATTTGGAGCCGTGGCTTGAGATGATTAATGCCTACATCAATCCGACGCCGTGGGATGTGGAACTGGAGAATATACGAGTGGTTGCGCGTGTGAACGGGGTGTTCCAGGCTGTTGGCGGGGACCAGTCTTTGACGGCGTTTTATCCGGAGGATGAGGATATTGGGCTTGGGTATGAGCTTGAGTAGCGAGTGTTGAAGGGAACCCCCGGAGGCGAGTCTTCGGGGGTTTGTTTTTTGGGTGGGGAAGTCTGGAGAAGGCGTTATGGGGTGCGGGCGAATGCTGGAAGACGGGTAATCTGCAGTCCGCTTTCGCTGGCGCGATTGACGCCCCAAAAGCGAAGTGAGTGGCTCGGCGGAAGGAGTGTCTGTGGCAGTTCTTTTGAGAAAGGAACCTTGTGGGGCCGGCGGTCGTCTATACAAGGAGGGTGCAAAGTGGGGGTATGTGTGGTATACTGGTATTGGATTTTTGATCGGATTCTGACGATATTTTGGAGGATATACTCCTTATGAAATTATTTGGAAATAAGCGGGACGCGGCTCATTATGGGGAAAAGCGTGGTCGAGGGCGGGAACGAGAAGATGCCCGCAGAGAGTACAAGAGATATGAAGAGCACGAGGCATACGACGATTTCGAGGAGTATGAGGCCGCGGTAGCGAACTATGAGGAGAGACATGGTCGGGATTGGCAAGCGGAAGAAGCCGATAGAGACTATTGGGACGACGAGAGATATGACGATTACGACGACTATAAGGCTCCGGCGGCTCCTGTGCGGAGGAGGCGGGGTGGTCGGGGTCGGCGGGTTTTGGCGATTTTTTTGATTCTCGTCCTGGTTTCTGTGGGTGGGGTTTATGCGTTGTGGAACTTTCTTCCCGAGGAGCCGGTGGTGAATGGTCCGGGGTCGTCGGGGCCTTACGTTACGCCCAGCAACCCAGCGGTGCCGCCGGGGGAGACGAGGCGGCCTATTACGATTCTGATCGCGGGGCAGAACAATGTGGGGTCGTTGGGGCTTTCGAATACTTTGATGCTGGCTACGGTGGATGTGGACAATGGGCGCATTGACGTGGCGAGTATTGCGCGGGATACCTTGGTGGACTTGCCGGGGTGGAATGTGCCGAAGATCAACGGGGTATTTTCCGGGACGGGTGGGTCGATGGAGCGGCTTCTGGATGAGGTGGAGCGGCTTGTGGGCTTTCGGCCGGACTTTTACATGCGGGTGAACTTGCCCGGGTTTATCGAGGTGGTAGACGCTTTGGGCGGGGTTACGTTTGATGTGCCGGAGCGGATGATTTATGATGACCCGTTTGACAGCCCGCCCTTGCACATTGACCTGTGGCCGGGGGTTCAGACGCTCGATGGGGTGCAGGCGATGGGCTTGGTGCGGTTTCGGCAGAATAACGACGGGTCGGGGCCGACGGATATTGGGCGGATGGCGAATCAGCAGGCGTTTTTGGGGGCTGTGGCGGATGAAGTGCTGCGGGTGCGCAACATTGCGCGGATTCCGGAGTTTGTGCGGATTTTTTCGGAGCATGTGCATACGGACCTGACGTTTGGCAATCTCGTTTGGTTTGGTCAACAATTGATGGGGATGGATAGAGAGAATATCAACTTCCACACGATGCCGGTTGAGGTGGATGTTTGGATGTTTGGCGGGAATTATGTGATTTTGGAGTTGGAGCCTTGGCTCGTGATGGTGAACAGGTATCTCAACCCATTCCAGGTGCCGGTGACGGAGGAGAATGTGCGCGTATATACGCGGGTGTGGGATGGGACGATACAGCTGGTTGGCGGGGATCGGTCGCTGACGGCGGGGTAGGGGTTGTGGAAAAGGGCAGTCCTTAGTCAGCTGCGCTGACATAACTGACGCCCCAAGAGGACAAGGCGAAGCCGCAAGCCGATTGGAACGGCGGAAGGAATGCCTGTGGCAGCTCCTTTGGAAAAGGAGCCTAACGGTGTGCCATATGAAATATGCGGACGGCAAATGACCGCGCCCTTACAAGGTGTGATATGATTTGCCAATAGAAAAAGCCTCGGAGGTATTGCCTTCGGGGTTTTTGCTTATTGAGAAATTTGAAAAAGCTATTGACCGGGGTGGTCGAACGTGGTATAGTTTTCGCATAGACCGAAGTGGTCGATTGTTGCGGGAAGGGGGAAGGTGTTGTGACGGAGGCGTTTTTGGCATTGCCGGAGGAGAAGCGGAGAGCGATTTTTCACGCGGCGATGGCGGAGTTTGCGGAGTTTGGGTATGAGAAGGCCTCGACCAATCGGATCGTGCAGGCGGCGGGGATTGGCAAGGGGATGCTGTTTTACTATTTTGGCTCGAAGTTGGAGCTGTATCAGGCGCTGCTCGATCAGGTGAGTGAGAAGATGGAGGGGGTTTGTGCGCGGCTGCTCCATCATCCGGAGCGACTGGGGATACTTGAGACATTTCAGCATACGATGCGGGTGAAGATGGAATTATATCTGGAAGACCCGGTTTTGATGGACTTTTTGGGGCGGCTGTATCTACATCCGGAGGAAGTTCGGGTGACGGAGGGGATGGAGGGCCGGTATGCGCGGCTGTTGTCCGTCCGGGAGCGGATGGTGGTGCAGGAGTTGTTTGCAAAGGCGGATCCTTCGCCGCTCAGGGAGGATATTCCGCGAGAGCGGTTGATTGCGGCGATTGGGTTTGCGATTGAGGGGTATACGCAGCATTTGATTGGGATTGTGCGGCAGCGGTATGATGGGCGGGTTTCGGAGCTGGATATGGATGGGTATTGGAGAGAGTGTGATCTCTTCATGGAAGATTTGAAGAAATTATTTTATAAGGGGGAAGGGTAAATGTCTGTTATCTCTGTGCAAAACTTGACGAAACGGTTTGGGAAATTTGAGGCGCTTCGGGGTGTGAATCTTGAGGTGAAGGCGGGTGAGGTGTATGGCTTCATCGGGCCGAATGGGGCGGGGAAGAGCACGACGATCCGGGTCCTCCTTGGGATTTTGCAGGCGACGGAGGGCAAGGTGTCGGTGTTTGGGCTGGATGCGTGGCACCACGCGGTGGATATTCATAACCGGATTGCCTATGTGCCGGGGGATGTGAATCTTTGGCCGAATCTCACCGGGGGGGAGGTCATTGATCTCTTTACGCGGCTGCGGTGTCGGGAGAATAAATCGTATCGGGAAGAGTTGATTCAGCGGTTTGATTTGGATCCTTCGAAGAAATGCCGGACTTACTCCAAGGGGAATCGGCAGAAGGTGGCTTTGGTGGCGGCGTTTGCTTCGGAGGCGGACCTTTACATTTTGGATGAGCCGACTTCGGGGCTTGATCCGCTGATGGAGCAGGTGTTTCAACAGTGTGTGCAGGAGGTCAAGGATCAGGGGAAGAGCGTGTTGCTGTCGAGCCATATTTTGCAGGAAGTGGAGCGGCTTTGTGATAAGGTGAGCATCATCCGGCAGGGTGAGGTGATTGAGAGCGGGACGATGCAGGAGCTTAGGCATTTGACGCGGACCAGTATCACGGTGCGGACGCAGCATCCTTTGAGTGGGCTGGCTGCGTTGCCGGGGATTCATGATGTTTTGGCGGAGGCTTCGGGTAGTGTGATGTTTAATGTGGATTCGGAGCTGTTGGGGCAGACGATTGCGTATTTGGGGCAGCATGGGATTTTGACGCTGGAATGTACGCCACCGACGCTGGAACAGCTTTTTATGCGGCACTACGAATAGGGGAGGGAGCGAGAGTGAAACGTCTGTTTTCGGGTACGCGGGCGCTTGTGCTATTTATTTTCAGGCGGGATCGGATTCGTATTCCGGCTTGGGTGCTTGGGATTGTGGGGTTTACGGTGGCTTGCGTGCCGCTGTTTTATAACATGTTTGGGGATCCGCAAGAACTGCGCATGATGGGGGCGATGATGGAGAATCCGGCCATGATCGCGATGGTGGGGCCGCCGTTTGGGTTGGATGATTACCATATGGGGGCCATGTATGCGAACTTTATGCTGGTGATTATGGCGCTGGCGGCGGGGGCGATGAATATTTTCCTTGTCACGCGGCATACGCGGCAGGATGAGGAACTGGGAAGGCTGGAGTTGGTGCGGTCTTTGCCGGTTGGGCGGCTTTCGAATCTGATGGCTACCTTGTTGGTGGCGGTGAAGATCAATTTTGTCATGGCTGCGCTGATTGGGCTTGGGATGGCGGCGTTTGGGATTGCGGGGATTGATCTCCGCGGCGCCTTGGTATTTGGAGCGGCGATGGGGGCGGCGGGGTTGGTGTTTGCGGCTGTGACGGCTGTGTTTTGCCAGCTTTCGAGCAATAATCGTACGGCGTCTGGGATGTCGCTTTTGTTTTTGATGCTCGCGTATATGCTCCGGGCTGTGGGGGATGTGAGCGTGGAGGCGTTGTCTCTGATCTCGCCGCTGGGGCTCACATCGCAGGCGCAGGCGTTTGTGGAGAATGTTCTCTGGCCCATTTGGGTGTTGCTTGGGGCGTTTGCGGTGCTGGCGATTTTGGCGCTGGTGCTGGCGAAGACGCGGGATTTGGGGCAGGGTATGGTTGCCGCCCGGCCCGGGAGACGGCATGGAGGTCGGCTTTTGCGGGGGCCGTTGGGACTTGCGCTTCGGCTTTCGAAGACGACGATATTGATTTGGGGTTTTGTCCTTGTGCTGTTTGGGGTGATGTATGGGTCGGTGATGAATGAGATGGACACGTTTATTGCGAGCAGTGAGTGGCTGCAGGAGATGTTTGCCGCTGGGGCGATGGATGGGCTGTCTTACACGGAGCAGTTTATGGGACTGCTGATGATTATCATGTCTGTGGTGGCGACGATTCCGGTGGTTTCGCTGATGCTTCGGCTGCGGGGGGAGGAGAGCCACGGGTTTTTGGAGCAGGTGTATAGCGGGAGCGTGAGCCGGTATCAGATGTTTGGGGCTTATTTTGGGATTGCGTTTTTGGGGAGTATTCTGTTTCAGCTTTTGACGATTCTGAGTTTTTGGGGGACGGCTTCGATGGTGATGGATCCGGCGCCGGCGTTTTGGGACCAGCTGTTGGCGGCGCTCAATTATCTGCCGGCGATTTGGGTGCTGCTTGGGTTGGCCGCTCTGCTGATCGGATTTTTCCCGAAGAAGAGTGGGCTGGCTTATGGGTATCTTGGGCTGAGTTTCTTTGTGGTTTATATGGGGAGCTTGGCTGGGTTCCCGGAGTGGACTTTGCGGATTTCGCCCTTTGGGAATATTCCGCGATTGCCATTAGAGGAGCAGAACTTTGTGGTGCTCGGGATACTCACCGGGATCGCGTTTGTGCTGATTGTGCTGGGGTTTGTGGGGTATCGGCGGCGTGATGTGGTGAGTGGATCGTAGGTTTGTGCGATGGGAAACGCGGGTCTGAGGCTGTGCCTTGGGTCCGCGTTTTTGTTTTGGAGTACACTCTAAGAATATCAGAAAAACGGGATTTCTGATAATGTAGTATACTAAATAAAAATGCGAATTGGGGAACGAGTCATTGAAAAATGAGTGGGAGACATGATATACTGCTCGCAAAGAGGCGGAGGAGGTCGGCATGAAAAGACTTGCGATTGTGTTATTGCTTTTGGTGCTCCTCGTGGGGGTGCTTGGTGGGTGCGGGGGGACGTCGGATTTGGAGGCGTATGAGGCTTTGCTTCATGAGATGGCGGGGCTGCGGGAGTATTGGTTTCGCGGGAATGTGACGCTTTCGTTGGAGCCGGCTTTGCTCGGGAGTGCGGATTTTCAGTTTGCGGATTTTATGCCCTTGCGTTTTTCCGTGGAAGGTACGGTTTCTTATGCGGACCAGAGGATGCAGGCGCGGTATTTGTATCGGCAGGCGGATGGGACGCCGATGTTTGATCTGGACATGGTGCTTGCGGATGGGGCGATGTATGTCGGGCTTACGTCTCTGCTGGACTTTATGCTGCGGCCTATTTTTGCGCAGTTTGGGTTGGACTTGTCTGACTATTTGGAAGATTTGCTGGAGGGGTATGGCTATTTGCTTGTCCCTTACGGGGGGACGTTTGAGGAAACGGTGTTTGCGCCGGCGGATTTCTTTGGCGGGATGAATGTGGAGCCGTTTTTGACGCGGCAGGGGAACGCGTTTGTTGTGACGGTCAGTGGGGAAGATGTGCGGGGGCTGACTGCTGAGATGGGGGCGCTTTTGGCGCAGTTTATCCCGCAGGAGGACCATTCGATCGCGGGGGGCGGGACGCCGATGGGGGGCGTTGTCGGGGATGTGGGGGCTTTGTTGGCGTCTGCGGACCTGACCCATGCGCGGGTGGTGATGGCGACGGCGCGGGTGGAGGATAGTTTTTATCAGTCGATTGAATTGGAGATACCCGGGGCGCTCCAGATGCGGGCGGAGTTTGGGTTTACGGTGGAGCCGGTTCCGTTTGTGTCGGTTCCGGGCAACGCTTTGACGGAGGATGCGTTGGCGGAATTGTTGATGAACGTTGATTTCGATGCGATTTTTGGTGTGCAGAGGCCGGGGGTTAGCCCTGGGGAGCCGCTGGATATTGCGATTGCTTATGATCTGGAGACGCTGATTCTGGTTGGGCACGCGTTGGAGGAGGATTCCTTGCTGCGCATGGTTGCGCTTGGGGATGGGGATGAGCGTGAGTATATGGTGGCGGTGATTGATCGGAGTTTTGTGAGCGGTGTGGCGTATCATCTGTTTGTGGATGCGGACGCGATTGAGATGTTTTATAGTTTGCTGGGCAACCGGAACGCGGTGGAGGCGATTTTGCTGGCGGTGGAGCGGGATCGGGTGGAGTATTTCTTGCCGGATTCGTGGCTGACGTTTAGCGCGCTGCGGACGAATGAGAGTCGGGATATTGCGGCTTTGGCGGTTGTGGAGCAGACGGCGGCGGGGCTTACGCGGGTGTTTGTGTATTTGGGGCAGGAGGTCTATGGGACGGGCGACGTGGTTCGGCTGGAGATGGTGTTTTATCTGGACCTCTTCCATAGCGAAGATCGCGCGGTTTTGGAGGAGTTTGGTTGGTATATGGGGATTGACTTGGGGGCTGTGGTGACGGAGCTTTTGGGGCCGAATTGGTGAGGGAGAAGAGATGAATGAGAAGCGGTATGAATATGACGCGGTGATTATGGCGTCTGAGATTGGCAAGGGTGGGGCGTATGTGCCCTTTCCCTATGATGTGCGGGCGGAGTTTGGGAAGGGGCGGGTGAAGGTGTGCGCCACTTTTGATGGGGTGCCGTATGCGGGGAGCGTGGTGAATATGGGTGTGAGGAATCCGGATGGGTCGATTTGTTATATCATCGGGGTGTTGAAGGAGATTCGGGAGAAGATTGGGAAGGGGCCGGGGGATCGGGTGCGGGTGGTGGTTTGGGAGCGGGAGTAGGGGCTGGTGCTGTGGGAATTTAGGGAGAGGGCAAGTTTTGTCATTGCGGGCTTGACCCGCAATCTACGGCAATTAAGAAGAGATTGCGGGTCAAGCCCGCAATGACGGATGGGGCAACTGACAGCGTAACTGGTCATGCTCGGAAGTATGGTATCGAGAAGGGGTTGGATTGGATGATTCGGAATTATGGGGATTTTTGTGCCGCGTTATTGGATGCGGGGTTTTCTGTGTTTGGGGGGAATCATGAGGGGGTATTTGGGTTGATTCCCTTTGATTGGAATGAAGAGCCGGCGGATAGTCCGATTCGGTGGCATACGGGGGATATTGATACGGATCCGTGGGCTTGGCGGATGCGGGTGTTGGAAGAGCGGCGGGATATTGCGTATGCGAAGGTGTTTTTTCGCAAGGGCGGGTATATTACGCGGGAATGGTATCCTTATTTTTTGGCGGCGCGGCGGGAGGGGTTCTCGTTTGAGGACGCGTATTTTGAGGGGTCTGTCAGTCAGGTGGCGAAGCGGATTTATGAGGTTGTCTCCAAGCATGGGCGTTTGCCGGTGGATGAGATTAAGCGGCTGGCGGGGTTTTCGCGGGAGGAGAAGTCGAAGTTTGATCGGGCTTTGACGGAACTACAGATGAAATTGTATCTTACCATATGCGGGGAGCAGCAGAGGCTGTCGCAGATGGGGGTGCCGCATGGGATGCCGGCTACGGTGTTTTGTACGACGGAGCAGTTTTGGGGTGAGGAGATGTTTTGTCGGGCGGAGGAGATTTCTGCGGCGGATGCCATACAGGCGATCACGGAGCGGGTGTTGGCGCTCAATCCGGGGGCGGAGGAGGGGCGGGTGCGGCGGTTTATTTTGGGGTAGGGGGGTGTGGTTGTAGTTGGGGCTAAGGTGATTGCGAGTGCTATTATAGAAAGGGCGGTGGGATAACATTGGTTGAAAAAGAGCTTATATTAAAATTAATCCATCTTAAACAAGAAGGTGGCTATTGGGATTTTAAGCGTGAATGGTATACGCACAGCAAAAAAGCAGATTTGCTCCATGATATTATTTGCATGGCAAATAACTTGGAGAGCCGTGATGGCTATATTATTATTGGCGTGGATGAGGGGCAAGACTTTTCAATATGTGGAATAAATTCTGACCGGAATCGTAAAAGCACTGCAAATATTGTTGATTTTTTGCGTGAAAAAAAGTTTGCGGGTGGGATTCGTCCTACCGTTAGCGTGGAAACAATAGAGTTTGATATTTTTGAGGTTGATGTGTTGATTATACACTTTGATCGTCACACACCATATTATCTGACTGAAAATTATCAAGGAGTCTTTGGGAATAACATCTATACAAGAGTTCAAGATACTAATACTCCTAAAAATAGTAGTGCGGATATTCATCATGTGGAAGCACTTTGGAAAAGACGCTTTGGATTAGATGCAAATATTTTTGATAGGTATTTGATCTTGCTTGATGAGTATGATCAGTGGGAGCATGATTTTGGAAATCTTAAACCTGCATTTCATAAGATACTTCCCGAATTTAGGATAGAAGCTGATGAATTAAGAAGTGGTTGGGAGCCCCAAGGGGCGTACTACTTGCGCCCGGAGATGAGGTTTGCTTTGATAAAATTGCTATATGCTGGAACTACGATTTATGAGACGGGCATAATGAGTGTTGATGGGGGAAGCCTCTATCTTCCTTATCCTCGTAGAAGTGGATTCATGATATTTTCTAGTTTTTTCTATGATTATTATGTACTTTCGGAATTAGAAGGTAAGTTATTGAAAATACTGACCTCTGGAAGCTTAGCATATGATTTTGGAATGTTTAAAATACATATACATCTTTTCTTAATATTCCATGATGATGAAGAGCGAAAACGTTTTGAGAGCTTTGTAAGTGAGCACTATAGAGAGATAGATACTGATTTACTGAAAGAACATCCTAGAGTTTCTCTCGCACTTAATCAAGCACGGCAGAATGGATATGATGAAGGGCAAATACTTCAAGTTGCTGTAGCCTCAGAACTATATTCAATGTGGTTGCAGGAAGAAAGTGACTTATAGGGATTGCGATATTCCTGTAAGATTTTGCTCTACAAATCAAGCATTATCCACAGGCCAAGAAGGCAGAGGCGATCCGTGTTTGGATCGCCTCTGCCTTGTTTTCTGCATGGGGGTTGGTGATTTTGGGCATTCTATAGCTAGAAAGGGGTTGGGTTTATGGATCGGCAGGGGTTGATTGATCAGGTGAAAGAAGAGTACGCTAGTATTGCTTCGGCGGAGAGTCAGAGGCATTTTCATCAGACGACGACGGAGATTACGCCGGAGGCGTATTATGAGAAGCTGCTGCAGGCGGTTGTGATTGAGATTGAGGCGGGGACCTTTGATCGGTGCCAGTCGGGGATGGAGATTGTCAATCGGGTGGCGGCGGATAAGGCGGTTTTGCGGGATTGGAATCCGTTAAACAAATAGTTCGGCGGAGAGGGCGTCTTCGAGTTTTTTGAGGGCCCTCTTTTCGATGCGGCTGACGTAAGAGCGGCTGATGCCGCAGACGGTGGCGACTTCGCGCTGGGTGCGCGGGAGCGTGCCGCCGAGGCCGTAGCGCATGGTGATGATCTCGGCTTCGCGGGTGTTGAGGCGCTCTTGGACGAGTTCGCGGAGGCGGATGTATGTCTCGTGGGCGCTGATGTTTTCGAGCATATCGTCGGGGACGCTGATGACGTCGATGAGGCTGAGGCTGCCGGTGTCGCCGCCGTCGATGGCTTCGGAGAGACTGAGGTCGCCTTGGGTTTTCTTTTGGGAGCGGAAGTGCATCAGGACTTCGTTTTCGACGCATCTGGAGGCGTAGGTCGCTAGCCTGACGCCTTTGTCGGGTTTGTAGGTGCTGATGCCTTTGATGAGGCCGATGGTGCCGATGGAGATGAGGTCGGATTGGTCGGCGGAACTGTGGTAGTACTTTTTGATGATGTGGGCGACAAGGCGGAGGTTGTGCTCGATCAGTTTGTTGCGGGCGGCGAGGTCGCCTAGGGTCCAGAGGTCGATGTAGTGTTTTTCTTCTTCGGCGCTCAGGGTGCGGGGGAAGGAGCCGAGGTCGCCGCCGAGTCTGAGGGTTAGGACGGCGCCGCCCATGAGGAGGAGCACGAGTGCTGAGAGTATCATATTGCCACCGCCTGTTTTTACTGTGTAGTTACTTTATTCTTTGACTTTTTGTCCTGTTCCGGTTTTTGGGTCTTTATTGATGTTTTTGTTAGGCCTTGCAGGCCTGTAGGCTGAATGCCCTGCCGGGTGGGCCTTCTTTTCACCTGACGACCCGCTCTAAGGCTCCGCCTTCGGCGGAACCAAAGAGCGGATATGTCATGCACTATAGTGCTTCGCCAAAAAGAAGCAAAAAGGCGATTCAAGAGAAACCGAATGGTTTCTCTTGAAAATCTCTTCCTTTTGACTTTAGTGCATAGCGAAGCACAACGCATGTCTTCCGCCTCGCCCGGCGGATGGGAGTCCGCCTAGGAACGCGTACCGCACATTCGATCGCACCCACCGCACAAGAACGTGTATGCCCTAAAGCGACATAAATTTCCGCCGGCAGGCGGAACCACATGACTGCAATGCGCAAGAGCAAAAGTTAAATGGGGATCCCGGGGGCGAAGCCCTCGGGGCGCATTTTTTGCTTACTTTTTTTGTGCGATAGCAAAAAAAAGTAAGTCGCCTCAGCGAAACGAGCGCAGCGAGCCGCAGGTTAATATAAAAGAAAATGCGATTAAAAATGAAGAGTGAACTCTAAAAATTGGAAAGGATTGAAGTTTTTGATATGTGAGCAAACTCTAAATATGAAAAAGCGGGCCGCTCCGGAGGGGAGGGCCCGCTTTTTTTGGGGTAGTTTACATGAGTTCCGCCATGGCGAGGATCGCGGCGGTGGCGCCTTTGGGGCTGGCGGTTTGGGTGTTGATGCAAAGGTCATAGGCTTCGGTTTCGCCCCAGGTGCCGCCGGTGTAGTGGCGGTAGTAGTTGGCGCGGCCTTTGTCGACGCGGTGGATGTGGTCTTTGGCTTCTTTTTCGGAGAGGCCTTGACTCTGTGCGATCCGCGCGATTCGGGCTTCCAGGGGGGCGTGGAGGAAGACTTTGAGGCAGCGGGCTTGGGTCCCCAGGATATAGTTCGCGCAGCGGCCGACGATGACGCAGGATTCAGAGGCCGCGAGGCCACGGATGACGGAAGTTTGGGCGAAGAAGGCTTGGTCGCTCACGGGGACGTTGTATTGGTAGAAGAAATTGCCGCTGCCTGTGACGGTTGCGGCGGAGAGATTGAAGAGAAAGCTGGAGGCGGCTTGTTCTTCGGTTTTTTCGATGAACTCGGGGGAGAGGCCGCTCTGTTCGGCGGCGAGTTGGAGGAGGGTTTTGTCGTAACAGGAGATGCTGAGACGCTCGGCGACGGATGCGCCGATTTCGCGGCCTCCGCTGCCGTATTGGCGGCTGATGGTGATGACTAGGTGGGTCATGGGGTGTACCTCCGTTAAGATGGATGATTGGGGTGTATGTGGGGGCGAATGGCCGCCCCTGTGAGGACAGCGCGTATTCGGTTTTGTGCGCGGTATAGCAAATTGTGTAAGCCGAACGGGAGGGTGTTTCCCTATACTGTGATTATAACAGAAAAAGTGCCGCGAATGCGACACTTTTCTTTGGAGCGGGAGACGAGATTCGAACTCGCGACTTTCACCTTGGCAAGGTGACACTCTACCACTGAGTCACTCCCGCGCTGCTCGCTCTAGCGGTGGCTGCGCTTCCATTGCGAGCGAAGACCCACTCGCAATGGAGAAGGTCAAGGACTAGAGCATGGACTATTATAGCAGGAATTTGGGGTTTGTCAAGTCTGGTGGATTGGGTGGGGGTGTGGTATGCTTTTGGAATTGGGAGAGTTTGGGTTTTGGGGGTGAGTGAGATGGATTCTGCTGATTTTGGTCTGGGGCTTTTGTTGATTACTTGGCCTACTTATTTGTTCGTGCAAAGAATGCGTGCTCAGATGTATGGGGTGGTCACGCAGGCCAGTGTTGTGAGAATTGATGAGCGGCTACTGCTGTTGCGATGGAGGTATTGGTGTCCCGTCGTACATTATCAGGTGGATGGTGTTTTTTATGAAGAGCGCGTTCTCTTGGAGGGGACAACTTTTGCGAGCTTTCAGATATATGAGGAAGGTGATGTTGTCAAAATCATGTATCACCCGAATAATCCGAAGAGAGTATTTTTTATAGACAGTCCGTTTATTAGGCTATGGCAAGTTGTGGTGGTTTTAATCGGAACGGGGTTTGTCGTAGCGGGGCTTGTTGGTATGGGTTGAGATATAGGAAAAGAGCCACCCGGTGGGGGGGCTCTTTTTTGTTAGGCTTTTGTGATCGGGATTTGGAGTTCGGTGAGCCAGTTGGCTTCGCTCTCTTGGTTCCAGATGCCGTCGATGTAGTTTTCTCTGGGGCTGTCGGCGATGGTGTAGCCGTTTTCTTCGATCCATTTGCAGGCGAAGGCGTAGGCTTTGGGGAGGTCGGTGTAGGGGCCTTTGTGCATGACGGAGACGACAGTGCAGGCGGGGATTTGTTTGAAGGTGATGTCGTCAAAATCGGGGTAGGGTTTGTCTACGGCTTCGCAGAATTCGATGTGGATGACGGTTTCTTCGGTGTATTCGCCGTCTGGGTAGGAGATGAAGCAGTATTCGGGGGTGGCGCATTTGAGGTCGGGGTATTTGGCGGCGATGGTGGCGCCGATTTCGGGGATGAGGTTGAAATAGGCGTGGTATCTTGAGGCGTCGTAGGTGGGGATGTTGATTTTTTTGGAGTAGACGGTGCAGGACGGCAGGTCTTTGATGGTTGCGGAGTAGTTCATGGAGGGTTCTCCTTGTAGGATAAATTCAATTCGGGAGAGTTGGCTTTGGGCTTCGGCGAGGTTGGAGAGGAGTTCGGTTTTGCGGTGTTGCAGGATGGGTCTTTGATCCTGTCCGGACAGGATTTGGCGGACGTCTTCGAGGGATAGGCCGATTTGGCGGAGGGCTTGGATGCGGTGGAGTTCTACGAGTTGAGCGCTGGTGTAGAGGCGGTAGTTGGTGAAGGGGTCGGTTGCTTCGGGTTTTAAGAGGCCGATTTCGTCGTAGTAGCGGAGGGTGGTGATGGTGGTTTTGCTTAGTTTGGAAAATTCGCCGATGCGGAACATTTGCCTTGCCTCCTTCCTTGTAGGTCTACTCTACAGTCTCGGGTAGGGCGAGAGTCAAGCGGTTTTTTAGAGGATGGTGAGAGGGGGGCCGGAGAGTGGGAGGAGGGTGCCGCCGAGGAGGGCGATTTCGTGTTTGGAGTGGGTGACGACGAGGGCGGGGGTGCCTGTCTCGCGGATGAGGGCAGCCATTTGTTCGACGCGGTCGGCGTCTAGGCCGGTGAAGGGTTCGTCTAGGAGGAGAAAGTCGCCGCGGTAGGCTAGGGTGCGAGCGAGGGCAATGCGGCGGCGCATGCCGCCGGAGAGTTCGCGGGGGCGGAGGTGGGCGTCGTCTGCGAGGCCGACTTTTCGGAGCCAGTCCATGGATTCATGGGCCCTCTCTGCGGGGAGGACGGCCTTGATATTGTCTTCCGCTGATAGATGCGGGATGAGGCGGTCTTCTTGGAAGAGGAGGGCGGGTTTTATTGGGAGGCCATGGATCGTCCCCGAGGTGGGGCGGACGAGGCTGGCGATGAGGCGGAGCAAGGTTGTTTTGCCGCAGCCGGAGGGGCCGTGGAGGCAGGTGATGCGGTCGGTGGGGATGGAGTATGTGAAATCGTCTAAGACGTGTTTGCCGGCGTAGGTTAGGGTTACGTGATCGAATGTAATCATATGGTGTACCTCCTGCCGAGGCGGGCCATGAGGCGGATGAAGAACTGTTCTAGGAGGAAGCTGAGGCAGATGACGAGGACGGTCCAGGCGAAGAGTTCTTCGGTGTTGAGGAGGAGTCTGGCGCGGTAGAGGTTGGTGCCGATAGCGTCTCTTGGGAGGGCGATGACTTCGGCGGCGATGCCGGATTTCCAGGCGAGGCCCATGGCTGTCGCCGCGGCGGCGGTCCAGTGGGGGAGAAGTTGGGGGAGATAGATGAGGCGGAAGGTGGTCCACCGGGAGAAACGGTAGGCTTTGGCCATTTCCAGGAGAGATTGGTCGGCCTCTTCTAGCGCCGCTTTCGTGCTGGACCAGAGGATGGGGGCGACCATGAGGCCGGCGATAACCATGGGGACGGTCCGGCTGGTGAGCCAGAGGAGGGCTAGGATGATGAAGGAGGCCACCGGGGCGGTGCGGATGAGGCGGAGGAGGGGGGAGAAAAGCGCGTCTAGGAGAGGCGAGGCCCAGGTGAGCCAGGCGAGGAGGGAGCCTGCGCCTACGCCGGCGAGGAAGCCGAGGAGGATGCCTAGGAGGCTGTTGAAGGCGGCCATGCGGAAGCCGGCGGTACCGAGGAGGTCCACCAGGGTTTGTCCGACTAGGAGGGGGCCGGGGAGGAGTAAATTCAGTCCGACCCACCAGGCTAGGGCTTGCCAGACCGCCAGCCAGAAGAGGGCGGCGAGGGCGATGCGGAGGAATTTATGGGAGAATGAGGTAGAAGTTTGCATCAGGGATGGCACCTCCAAGGGATGCGGGGTCGGCGGCGTAGAGGACTTCGAAGTAGCCGGTGATGGCGGGTTCCATGTCTCTGCCTGCGATGAAGGTTAGGTTGCAGCCGGGGATGGCGCGTTCGGCAATTGCCGCGCTGGGAATGATGCCGAATTCGGCGATGAGCGCCGCGACTTCGGCGGGGTTTTGGACGGTTTCTGCGATAGATTGCTCTAGGAGGGTGAGGAATCTGCCTACTGCCTCGGGGTTTGCCTCGGCGAAGTCAGTGCGGACGACGACGGAGCTCATGACGAGTTGCGTGCCGTCTCCGATGTTATCCCATTCGGTGGTCATGTCTAGCGCGCGGCGGACGTCGTCATTTTGTGCGAGGACGCTGGTGACCATAGGCTCGGGCATCATGCTGAGGTCGATTTGACCGGCGGCCATGAGGGAGGCGAGGGCTTCGTTGGGGTGGAACTCAATGTGGACGTCTACGCCTGGGATTAGGCCGTTTTGGGTTAGGATGTGGTTGAGGATGAACTCGGGGCCGGCGCCTTCGCCTGTGGTGTGGATGGTGCGGCCGCGGAGGTCTTCGATTGTGTGGATTTCGTCGCCGTTTTCTAGGATGTGGAGCACGCCGTAGGCGACGATGGCGGCCATTTGAATCATGCCTTCGGAGCGGTTATAGAGGGTTGCGGTGACGTTGGTGGGCAGGGCCGCGATTTGGACTTGGCCGCTGAGGAGGGCGGCGGCGACTTGGTCGGGGGCGGTGAAGACTTCGAAGTTGTAGGTGTCGTGGGTGTTGCCGTGTTGGGCCTCCGCCATGAGCCAGGCGGCGGCTACGCCGGTGTTGCCGTTTAGGGTGCCGACGGGGATGGTGAGGGGGGCGGGGGGGTCGGGGAGGTTTGGGATTGTGGGGGCGGCTGGGGTGGGTGTGGGGATTGGAATGGGGCCGCTGGAATAGCAGGCGGCGAGGGTGAGTAGGAGGGTTAAGGCTAGGAGGAGGGTTAGGAGTTTTTTCATGGGGGTGGTCCTTTCTTGGGTGCGGTGTGTGTGGGGGGTGGCGTCTTGCGCTAATTCCCCCTCTGTGGAGGGGTGGGGGTGTTTTTGTGCTCCGGGACCACCCCGTCAGGCTTCGCCTGCCACCCCTCCGAGGAGGGGAATTGGGGCAGGGGGTTGTGTTTTAGTCGAGGTGCACATTGTTACAGGGTCTGTAGCCCGTTGTGGTTTTGGATGGTGATAGTTTTCCCGGATTTTTGGATGTATCCTCTCGTTTCTAGAGAGTCGAAGGCGCGGTAGAGGGAGGCTCTTGAGATGCCTAGGCGTCTGGAGAGGGCGGAAAGGCTGGTGTCTAGGGTGAGTTTTCCATCACCACCGGTTTCGCTGAGGAGGAAGGCGCCGAGGAGGGCTTCGGCGCTGCCGGCGATGAGGGAGTGGATGCGTTGGTTGAGGAACTGGACGCGCCGGGTAAGGAAGGCGATGTAGTTTTCGGCGGCGCGGGGGTCTTTTGCGAGGAGGTCGCGGATCAGAGATTCCTCGAAGAAGAGGACACGGGTTTTGATGAGGGCGGTGAGTTTGGTGGGGTAGGTGTCGGCCTCGATGAAGAGGACGGCCGCGCCGAAGACGTCTCCGGTTTGGAGGAGGCGGAGGGTGAGGCCGCGGTCTGCGATGTGTTGGCTGGCCTCTATTTTGCCGGAGAGGATGAGGCCGAGGGCGCGGTCAAATCGGTCGGGGTCGAAGATGACCTGACCTTTGGTGTAGGTATGGCTTTTGCAACGGGGGTCTGTGAGGACCCAGTCTGTCAAACTTGGGGGGAGATTTTGCAAGAGGAAGAAAGCGTCTAATGTGGGTTGATCGTCTGTGAAGTGTCTCATATGATACAGTTTACAATTTTTCGATGATTCTGTCAAGTTGTTGCAGGGAAACGCTTGCAATCTATTGGGAAGTGTGGTAAAATACGGAGCGTAAGATGTAGGTGTTGACGGAGTGGGAAGCCCCACTCCGTTCTTTAAGCTTTTTTTTCGATTCTCACCGGATTTGGAGGGATGGATATGAGCAAGGTAGTCGAAGTTGTGACGAAGATGGCGGAGCCGGTGGTAGAAGAGGCCGGGTGCAGTCTTTGGAATGTGGAGTATGTCAAAGAGACAGGCGGACACTGGTTTTTGCGGGTTTATATTGATAAGGCTGATGGAATCAATATTGAAGACTGCGAGCGGGTGAGCCGGGCACTGGACCCGAAGTTGGACGAGTTAGACGTGATTTCGGGGCAGTATACATTTGAAGTGTCCTCCGCGGGTGCGGAGCGGCAACTGAAGCGGGACAGCGATTTTGCGCAGTTTATCGGGCACTTGGTGGAGGTAAAGCTCTATCGGGCGGTGTCTGGCGGGAAAGAGCATGTGGGCAAGCTCATCGCTTATGAGAATGGCGATGTGACGATAGAGATGGTCAAAGGCAAAGAGACAGAGCTGCGGAAGTTTTTGAAAAACGATATTGCGATGGTGAGATTGCGCATCGCGTAAGAGTGAGTGAAGGAGACGGACGACATGAATGCAGAATTTTTTTCCGCGTTAGAAGACATTGAGCGGGAGAAGGGGATCAGCAAGGGGTATATGCTGGATAAGATCAACCAGGCACTCCTCGCGGCCCTGAAGAAGGATCATCCGACGGCGGCGGAGAATATCTTTGTCCGGGTGGATGAGGACGCGAAGAAGATTGAGCTCTTTGTCCGCAAGACTGTGGTGGAAGAGGTCGAAGATCCGGACACGCAGATGACGCTGGACGAGGCGAAGAAGATCAAGAAGAAGGCCGCCCTCGAGGACGAGGTTGACGTGCCGATTGAGACGAAGAAGTTTGGCCGTATTGCGGCGCAGGCGGCGAAGCAGGTCATCATCCAGGGTATCCGCGAGGCGGAGCGGGGGATGGTGTATGACGAGTTTAATTCGAAGGAGCACGAGATTCTGACGGGGCAGGTCACGCGCGTTGAGCCGCGGAGCGGCAGCGTGTCTGTGCGGATCGGGTCGGGCGGGGAGTCTACCGAGGCGATGCTGTCACCGCATGAGCAGGTGAAGGGCGAGGCGCTCCGGGAGGGGGATCGCGTGAAGGTATATGTGGTGGAAGTGCGCCGCAGTACGCGTGGGCCGCAGGTGTTGATTTCGCGGACGCATCCGGGCCTTGTGCGCCGGTTGTTTGAGCTCGAAGTGCCGGAGATTGCGGATGGTTTGGTCGAAGTCATGAGCACCGCCCGCGAGGCGGGGAGCCGGACGAAGATGGCGGTGCGGTCGAACGACGCGGATGTGGATCCAGTCGGCGCGTGCGTCGGTCCGCGCGGCGGGCGTGTGGCGGCGATTGTGGATGAACTCGGCGGGGAGAAGATTGATATTATCCCCTATAGCGAAGATCCGGCGGAGTATGTCGCGGCGGCGTTGGCGCCGGCGCAGGTGATTCAGGTGATCCTTGGGGACGGCGAGAAGAGCTGCCAGGTGGTTGTGCCGGACGATCAGTTGAGCCTTGCGATTGGCAAGGAGGGGCAGAATGCCCGGTTGGCGGCGCGGCTCACGGGGTATAAGATTGATATTGGGCCGGCGAGTGCGGCGAAGTAATCAATACATGCTTCATTCCGCGCTTGACGCGGAATCTTCAGTGTGTTGTTATTTTTGATTAGAGATTGCGGGTCAAGCCCGCAATGACGGAAGCGTTGCGACCCATTATGGATACCAACAGACAAAGAGGAAGTGACTAGTTGCAAGTGAAGCGCGTGCCACTCCGGCAGTGTACAGGGTGTCGGGAGATGAAGCCGAAGGGAGAGCTCTGTCGGGTGGTGAAGTCGCCGGAGGGTGTGATCTCTTTGGATTTGGTCGGGAAAGCTCCGGGGCGCGGCGCTTATGTGTGCAAGAGCGTAGACTGTTTGAAGCGATCTCGGAAGAGCCGGGCGTTGGAGCGGGCATTTAAGGGGCCTGTGTCGGAGGCTTTGGCGGAACAGCTTGCGGGACAGATGGAGGGCAGTCATGGATGAGAGGTTGAATCTAGTCGGCCTTGCGTTTAAGGCGGGGATGCTGGCGGCGGGAGACGCGGCGGTATCTGAGGCGGTTACGGCGAATAAGCGGGTGCGGTTGATTTGTACGGCGAAGGACGCGAGTGAACGTGTAATCGAGAGCGCGGAGCGGATGCCGGAGCGGTGTAATGGGCTGTATGTGGATACGCCGTTTACACGGACCGAGCTGGGTGCGGCGCTTGGGCTGAGAGAATGTGGGATCATTGCTTTTTTGGACCCGGGATTTGCCTGGGCGTTTTCGAAGAAGCTGGTAGAGATAGATACGGCGCGGTATTCTGCGCTGGAAGAGGAGCTTCGGGCCCGGAAAGAGCGGGCGGAGCGGCGGCGAGCGAAGAAACACGGCGGACGAGGCAATCAGGCAAGAGGAGGAAAATGATATGGCTGCTAGTTTGATTAAATATCGCGTACACGAGGTGGCGAAGGATTTCGAAACCGGATCGAAGGAGGTTTCTGAGATTCTGGAGAAGTATGCCACGAAGCCGAAGAACCACATGCAGGTTCTGGAGGAGCGCGAGCTTGACCTGATTTTCGAGTATCTCACGCTGCACAATCAGATTGAGAGTCTGGAAGAGGTGTTTGCGGATACCTATGTGGCGCCGCAGGAAGAGCCGAAGGCGGAAGTTGTGGTTGAGGCACCGGCAGAGGCTCCGGCGGCTTCGGTGGAAGCGGCTCCGGCGGTGAAGGAGGAGGGGACGGTTGCCCCTGCTCCGGTTCAGGTTGCGCCGACGCAGGCGGCTCCGGCTCCGCAGAAGGCGTCGCAGGCGTCTGGTCCGGCGAGTACGAAGAAGCCGGAGAAGCGGGTGGTGGATACTTCGGGTGTTACCGTGAACCTTGAGAAGTATGACGAGCGGATTGATTCCCTTGTGCCGAACCGGGCGGAGGGGATGCAGCAGGGTAAGGAAAAGTTTGGCAAGCGCAATCAGAAGAAATTGCCGCCGAGCGGCAAGCGGAGGCAGGAAGAGCGCGATAAGATGCTCAAACTCCAGATGGAGGCCGCGAAGAAGGCGCCGACACGCGTACTGATTCCGGACGAAATCTCGGTGGGTGAGCTTGCGAGCCGGATGAAGAAGCAGGGCGCGCAGGTTGTGGCCCGGCTGATGAAGATGGGTGTTATGGCGTCGCTTTCGGACGTGATTGATTACGACACCGCCGCGCTGGTGGCCATGGAGATGGACTGCAAGGTTGAGCGTGAAGTCATCATCACCATTGAGGAGCGGCTGATTGCCGATACGGCGGATAAGGCGGAGGATCTTGTGCCGCGGGCGCCAGTTGTGGTGGTTATGGGTCACGTTGACCACGGTAAGACGAGTTTGCTGGATCGGATTCGCAACGCGCAGGTCGCGGATGGCGAGGCCGGCGGGATTACGCAGCATATCGGCGCTTATCAGGTGCAAATTAACGGGAAGCCGATTACTTTCCTCGACACGCCGGGGCATGAGGCCTTTACTTCGATGCGTGCGCGGGGTGCGAAGATTACGGATATTGCGATCCTCGTGGTCGCGGCGGACGATGGGATTATGCCGCAGACGATAGAGTCGATCAGCCATGCGAAGGCGGCGGAAATTCCGATTATTGTCGCGATTAATAAGATGGATAAACCGTCTGCCAACCCGGATAAGATCATGCAGCAGCTCACAGAATATGAGCTGGTGAGCGAAGAGTGGGGTGGGGAGACGATTATCGTGCCCATCTCGGCGAAGACTGGTATGAACGTGGATAAGCTGCTTGAGATGGTCGCGTTGACTGCCGAGGTGCAGGAGCTCCGGGCGAACCCGAACCGGGAGGCGCGGGGTACGGTGATTGAGGCGCGGCTGGATCGGGCGCGCGGGCCGGTTATGACGGGTCTGGTGCAGAACGGGACCTTGAAGCAGGGCGATATTATCATCGCCGGGACTTCTGTGGGTCGTGTGCGTTTGATGACCAGTGATAAGGGTGAGACTGTCACTACCGCAGGGCCTTCGGTACCGGTGGAGATCATGGGTATGAGCGAGGTGCCGAGCGCGGGGGATATCTTTAACGCGGTCGCCGATGAGCGGATGGCGCGGCAGCTTGTGGCGCAGCGGAAGACGGAGCAGAAGATGGCGGCGTCTGCGCCGGCTACGAAGGTGAGCCTCGACGCATTGTTTGAGCAGATCAAGCAGGGCGAGGTCAAGACGTTGAACGTCATCGTCAAGGCTGACGTGCAGGGCAGTGCGGAGGCGCTCAAGGCTTCTCTTGAGAAGATTGCGAACGAAGAGGTGCGGGTGCGCGTGATCCACTCGGGCGTCGGCGCGATCAACGAGAGTGACGTGATGTTGGCGGATACTTCGGGTGCGATTATCACGGGCTTTAACGTGCGGCCGGATGCGGCCGCGGCTGAGAGTGCGGCACGGAGCGGCGTGGATCTGCGGATGTATCGCGTGATCTATGACTGCATCAATGAGATTGAGGCCGCGATGAAGGGGATGCTGGCGCCGAAGTTCAAGGAAGTGGTGCTGGGTCAGGCCGAGGTGCGAGAGACTTACAAGGCTTCGAACGTCGGTACGATTTGCGGATGTTATGTGCAGAGCGGCAAGATTGTGCGCGGCTGCCAAGTGCGGTTGGTGCGGGATGGGGTTGTGGTCCATGAGGGCAATCTCGGGTCGCTCAGACGCTTTAAGGACGATGTCAAGGAAGTCGCGACGAATTATGAGTGCGGTCTGTCGATCGAGGGGTATAATGATGTGAAGATCGGGGACATCATTGAGGCCTTTACGATGGAGCAGATTAAGGTTGTGTAATCGTATGTAGGGACGTCAAGGACGCCGTCCCCTACACGATAGAACGCAGAACAGAGCGAGCGGGCGGCAGGATACCGCCCCACGAGGGATTCAATATGCCAACGAATAAGTTACAACGGATCAATGAAGATATTCAACGGACGCTTTCGGCGCTACTCCGGGAAGTGAAGGATCTGCGTGTGCAGCAGGGGATGCTGAGCATTGTGGCGGTGGAGACGACGCCGGATCTCAAGTTTTGCAAGGTGTATCTCAGTGTGCTGGGGCTGGAAGATGAGAAGGGGCTGAATCAGGGCCTCAAATCGGCCTCGGGATATCTGAGAAGGGCGTTGGGGCAGGCGCTTAGTCTGCGGCATACGCCGGAATTGATCTTTAAGGTGGATAAGTCGATGGAATATGGGGCCCGGATGTCGAAGCTGTTGCAAGACTTGGGCACTGTGGAATTGTCAGAGGAGGCTTTGGATGCGGGAGACGACGAGGCTGACGAGTAAGGAGACAGCCGCGTGGCTGCTTAAGCGGGATGGGTTTCTGGTTTTGACGCATAGCCGTCCGGATGGAGATACGCTGGGCTGTGCCGCTGGGCTGTGCGCGGGATTGCGGAAGATTGGCAAAGTGGCCTATATCTTGGAGAATCCGGAGACGACGGATCGGTATTTGGAATATGTTGCTCCCTATCTGGCCCCGGCGGATTTTGAGCCCCAGGTAGTCGTCACCGTAGACACGGCGGATGTGGGGATTTTTCAAAAAAACGCCGGGCCTTATGCTAGCCGGGTGGATTTGAGCATTGACCATCACGCGTCGTATACGGGGTATGCGGCGTATTCTTGCGTGGATGTGAGCAAGGCGGCCTGTGGGGAAGTGGTGTATGCGGTGTTGCTTGCATTGGGCGACGATCTCATCAGTCCCGAGGTGGCGTTGCCCTTGTATGTGGCTTTGGCGACGGATACGGGGTGTTTTGTGTATGCCAATGTGACGGCGGATACGCTGGAGGTTGCCAGTGCGTTGATTCGCGCTGGGGCGGATCATCGGCGGGTGAATAAGAAGTTGTTTCGCACGAAGACGCGGGGGCGCATGGCGCTGGACGGTGCTTTGTTTTCGGGTCTGCGGTTTTATCAGGACGGGCAGATTGCGGTGGCGCTGGTTACGCAGGAGCTTATGACGCGGACGGGTGTGACGGAGAACGATTTGGACGACATCGCTACGATCCCCAATCAGGCGGAGGGGGTTCGGGTTGGGATTGTGGTCAAGGAGCTGGAGACAGGCGACTGCAAAGTGTCCGTGCGGACGGCGATGGATGTGGACGCGAACGCGATTTGCCAGCAGTTTGGCGGCGGCGGGCATCCGATGGCGGCGGGCTGTGTGGTGGAGATGGGGCCGGAGGCGACGGCTGAGGTTTTAGTCAAAGCCGCGGAGAGGCAATTAGAGAAATAGATTTGTAGGGGTGCGCAATGCGCGCCTGCGGACGGCCAATGGCCGCCTCTACAGTAAGGTGAGACGCTGTATGACGGGGATTGTGTTGATTGATAAGGGGCCGGACTGGACGAGCCATGATGTGGTGGCGAAGCTCCGGGGGCTTCTCAGAGAGCGGCGGATCGGGCACGCGGGGACGCTGGACCCCATGGCGACGGGCTTGCTTACGATTTTTGTCGGCCGGGCGACGCGGGCTGTGGAGTTTGCGGAGGCGGAGGAAAAGACGTATATCGCGCGGCTTCGGCTGGGGATTACGACGGATACGCAGGACAGCACCGGGCGGGTGCTCACGACTTCGGATGTGCAGGTGTCTCAGGCGGAGCTTGAGGCGGTTTTGCCACAGTTTTTGGGCGAGATTACGCAGATTCCGCCGATGTATTCGGCGGTAAAGGTGGACGGGCAGCGGCTTTATAAGTTGGCTCGAAAGGGCGTTGAGGTCGAGCGGAAGGCGCGGCCGGTGACGATCTATCAGCTTCGAATTTTGGGGCAGGCGGAGGATGGGTTTGATTTGGAGGTCACCTGTTCGAAGGGGACTTATATTCGCACGCTTTGCCATGATATGGGGCAGGTTTTGGGCTGCGGCGGTGTGATGAGCGCGCTGCGCCGGACGAGGGTGGGGGCGTTTTCTGTGGAGGAGGCTTGCACGCTCGCGGATATTGAGGCGGCGGAGGATAGGGCGCGGTTTTTGCGGCCGATGGATACGCTGTTTGCGGATTATCCGGTTTTGACGGTGGATGAGGCGCAGGAGCGGGGGATTCGGTGTGGGCAGACTGTGGCGTTGACGTCTGGGAACCCGGGGATGGTGCGAGTGTATGGGGTGAATGGGGCGTTTTTGGCGGTGGGGGAAATTGTGGTGCAGCGGGGACTGGTGCTGCGGATTGAGAAGAGTTTTTTCACACCATAATCAAAGTGACGGGAGGGGCTTGTGTGCAGGGTGCCGGAAACCCAATTCTGCTTCTGGTGTCAGCGGTTGATCTTAATTCGGGTGTTTTTTTTCTTCTTGTTGCACTCTACGCCTTGCCATGGATACTGTTGATCGCGGGGGTCATAGCACTCATTGTTCTCATTACAAAGAACGGGGGAGCTGACAAAGAGGAGACACTAGAAACGATGCAAAGACGTGTGATAGCACTTGGTTTTTTTGATGGCGTGCACCTAGGGCACGCTGTTCTTTTAGATTTGGTGCGGGTTCGGGCTAAAGAGTTGGGTGCGGTGCCGGCGGTTTTGACCTTTGATACGCATCCGAGGGGTGTTGTGCAGGGGGATCAGACGCCTTTGATAAACGATTTGAATGCGCGGATTGATCTCATTCGGAGGCTTCACGGGAGTTCGGATGTGTTGGTCTTGCCCTTGCCCTTTGATGAGGCGCTTCGGTCTATGCCTTGGGACGCGTTTTTGCCGTTTTTGCAGCGGGAGTATGGGGCGGTGCATGTGGTCTGTGGGTATGATTACCGCTTCGGATTTCAGGGTGCGGGGAATCCGGAACGGCTGAAGGAGCAGTGCGGCACGTTGGGTATTGGCGTGGATGTGGTTCCAGAGGTTTTGCTGGATGGGGTGCCGGTCAGTTCGACTTATATCCGGGAGTTGCTATCGGCTGGGGATATGGAGCGGGCTGGGCGGTTTTTGGGGCATCCGCATGTGCTGCTGGGTGTTGTGCGGCATGGATATAAGTTGGGACGGACGCTGGGGGCGCCGACGATCAATATGGAGTTTCCGGAGGGGGTCATTGTCCCGCCGCGGGGCGTATATGCGATGCGGGTATTTTTGCCGGGTGAGGCGGAGGGACGGTTTGCGGTGACGAATGTGGGGGTGCGTCCGACGGTGGATCGAGAAGCGGAACCGCGCGTGACGGTGGAGAGTTACATCATCGACTTTGACGGAGATCTGTATGGGCAGGAGATTCGAGTGGAGTTTTATCGGTATCTGCGTCCGGAGGTGCGGTTTGAGGATGTGGGAGACTTGAAGGCCCAGATTCAGCGGGATGTGGAGGAGGCCAGGAGGCATTTTGGTTATGAAAATAAATAATGAGCATGCTTTGGAAAATTCAAAAATTGCAAATAATTTAATGTAGAGTAAATTCAATAATTGTGTTTTGAGGCGACCTTTGGGTTGCCTTTTTGTTTTTGGGGTGCAAAGGTCAAGGGCTGGGCGGTCGCCCCGAGCGCTTGTTATGTTGCTTCGCATAGAATTCCCTTTTTTGCAAATACTGGATTGAATCCAGTGTGAAGGGGGCGGCAAAATTGTCGGAACAGGGTAAGGCCATGTGTGAGGCGGGGGTTCCGGAGGAATTTGCGGAACTGAGGTCTACGCTCGCGGAGAATCAGGCGATGTTGGGTGCGCTTTTTGCGGACGTGGATATTATGCGGCATCGGGTGTTTGAAAATGCGCAGAATCAGGGACTGCGGTTCTGTGTCTATTTCAGCGACGGGGTTTGCGATTCGATGTTGTTGGGGGAGCATGTGATTAAGCCCCTGATTTTGGCGCGGGATTTGCCGCAGCCGCCGAAGATGTTGTATGAGGCGGTCAGAGATTATGTGGAGTTGACGGGGGAGATTAAGGAGACGACGGATGTCCAGGAGATTGTGGACTCGATTACCTATGGCGATACGCTGCTTTTGGTGGAAGGGTCTGCTACGGGGCTAATTATCAACAACAAAGGTTTTGGGCTCAGGGGGATTTCTGAGCCAGAGGGGGAGAAGGTGTTGCAGGGGCCCCGGGAGGGGTTTACAGAGGGCTTGATGACGAATTTGTCTATGCTCCGACGGCGGCTACGGACACATCAGTTGAAGTTCAAGATGCACACACTTGGGCGGCAGTCAAAGACGGGGGTTTGCATTGCTTACATGGGCAACATTGTGAATCAGGATATTCTTCAGGAGGTCGAGCGGCGGCTGGGGCGGATGGACATTGACGCGGTGTTGGATGCGGGGTACATCACGGAGTTTATTGCGGAGTCGTCTTGGCTTGGGATTCATACGGTCGGGGCTACGGAGCGGCCGGATGTGGTGGCGGGGCGGTTGTTGGAAGGGCGGATCGCCATTTTTGTGGATGGGTCGCCTGTTGTGTTGACTGCGCCTTATTTGTTTGTGGAACATTTGCAGTCTGCTGAAGACTATTACGTTGGGAATTTGTACGCGAGCTATAACCGCATTCTGCGGAGTGTGAGTTTTTTGGCGACGATCACGGTTCCGGCGGCGTTTGTGGCGATTATGGGGTTTCACCATGAGCTATTGCCGACGGGGTTGATGCTGACGTTTACGACGGCGCGGCAGAATGTACCGTTGCCGACGGCTTTGGAGTGCCTGCTTCTGCTCGTCTTCTTTGACTTCTTACGGGAGGCGGGGGTGCGGACGCCGGGGTATGTGGGGCAGGCGGTGGGGTTTGTGGGGGGAATTGTCATAGGGCAGGCGGCGGTGGAGGCGCATTTGATTGCAGCGCCGGTGGTAATTGTGGTGGCGTTTACGGGAATCACGATCATCGTGGTGCCGCGGTTGACGATGACTTGCTTGATGGCGCGGTATGGACTGCTGCTCCTGGCGAGTGTGATTGGGCTTTTGGGGCTTGTGTTGGGGTTGGCGGTGTTGATGATTCACGTCATCCAGCTCCGGAGCTTTGGGATTCCAGTGCTGATGCCGAGCGGGAAGCTTGGGATGCAGGATACGTTTGTACGGCCGCGGTGGCCGCGGGTTTTGACGCGGCCTGGGTTTTTGAGTGAGAATCGGGTGCGGGCAGGCGGAGGTGAATCATGATGCGGTGTTTTAAGCGGATGATTGCGGCGTTGCTTGGAGTGGTTCTGCTTGCGGGGTGCTGGGATTATCAGGGGCTTGGGGAGCAGACGATTGTGGCGGGGATTGCGGTGGATTGGGCGGAGGACGGAGAAGGCTTTCGGTTGACCTTTGAGGTGGTGGATCTCCTGGGGGGCGAAGGTGGGCAGTTTGGGTCGATTCTGCTCACGACTACTGGAGAGACTTTGGCCGAGGCGGTGTATGATGCGCATACGCGCTTGCGCAGTCCGATCTATCTGGGTGTGGCGGAGGTGGTGATTGTGGGCCGGGGGTTTGCGGAGGAGGTTGGGATTGAGGGGATTGTCAATTACTTGATGCGTGATCGGTATGCGCAGAACAGTTTGCGTATTGTTGTGTCCTCTACGGAGACGGCGGCGGAGCTGTTTGGTCCGGCTGCGGCAGGCGATGACGATGGGGAGGAGCAGGGGGCGGCGAAGCAGCAGCGGATGTTGTTGTCTCAGGCGCTGAGTGAGAGTTTGGATCCGCGCCGGGGGGCGACGGATGCGCCGATGGCGTTTGAGATTTATCATAGTTTGAATCGAGGTACGTCGGATTTGGCTTTGCCTGTGGTGAGTTCTTCGGAGGTGGAGGATATTCCGTTTGAACTGGAGGGGCTTGCGATTTTTGAAGGGGATAGAATGGTGAGGACACTGCCGGAGGAGGATATGGCGGTGTATTTGCTTGTGACGTCTGGGGTGCGGGATCGGGTGTTTTCGGTGGAGATGGGGGACGAGCGGGCAGTGGTTGCGGTGCGGGATAGTCGGGCGCGGACGGATTTTTCGTTGGAGGATGGGGTGTTGCGGTTTTTCCTCGACATCCATGTGCGTGCGGATGTGGTGCAGGTTCCGGATGGTTGGGGTGAAGTGGATCAGCTGGCGCTGCGCGAGTTGGAGGCGGAGGTGGGGCGAGTGATTGCGGAGCAGGTTGTGAGTTTGGTGTGGCGGTTGGGCGACGAGGGGCATGATATCTTTGGGTTTGCGGATGTGGTGCGGAGTCGGGATGTTCGGCTGTGGGAGAATATCGCCGCGGATTGGCAGATGTGGTTCAGGAGTAGTGAGGTGGAGCCGCAAGTAAGCGTACGGATTGCGCATACGGGGATGATGCGATAGGGGGTGGGCAGAGATGTATGAGAAGATGTATACGAGTAAGTTGGGATTTTGGCATGCGGTGGCGGTTTTGTTGGTGTTTTACATCGGCAGCGGGCAGGTGATTGGGGTATCGTCCGGACTGGGGGGAGACGGGTGGATTGCGCAGTTTGCGGGGGTTGTGCTTGCTATTCCTCTGCTGTTGATCCTTGCTCGGCTGGTGCGGTTAATGCCAGAAGTGGGGCTCTATGAGATGCTGGAGTATACTCTGGGAAGGTGGCTTGCTATAATTGCGAGTATACTCTATTTTTGCTATTTTCTCTTTCTGGCGGCCTCGGTACGGCTCTATCATGGGATGTTTTTGCAGATTACGAGCCTGCCCAATACGCCGCTGCTTGTAATTTTTCTCGCGCTGTTTGTGGTGTGTACCTACTTGGCGAAGAGCGGGACCATAGTGGTCGGGAAGTGGAGCATGATCCTCGTGGCGGTGCTGGTTATTTTTGCTGTGGGGCTGACGCTGTTTGCCATACCGAGTATGCGCCTGCAGAACCTCTTACCGATGGGAGCCAGCGGGGGGCGGGCGATTGCGGAGAGCGGCTATCGGTTTGCGCTCCTTCCGTTTGGGGAGGCGGTGGTCGTGCTGGCTTTGTTGGGGGGACTGGAACGGAAGGTTAATCCATACAAGCTATTTCTTGTGGGGGCGGCTGTGGCTGTCTGTTTTTTTGCGCTGACATTTTTGCGGGATGCGGCTATCCTTGGGGGGAGAAGTATGGATACGTTGCGATATCCGCATTTTCAGGCGGCCAGCGTGATTCGTGTGGGGGGGATGGAGACGCGGATCGAGTTTTTGGCGACGATTCCGTTTGTCTTGGCGGGGGTGACGAAGAGTGCGGTTTGTTTGATTGCGGCGGTGGGGGCTGTGCGGTGGGTGTTTCGGTGGGCAGATGGGAGTAGGATTCTTCTCCCGGTGGCGATTTTGTCAGTGGGGTTGTCGATGGTTTTGTTTGGTATACGGGTAGAGGTGTTTGCGATTCCTGTGGTGCATCAGATTTTCTTGCCGATGGTGCAGGTTGGGATTCCTGTGCTGATGTGGGTGGGGGGAGAGGTGAAGGCGCGCGGGAGGCCGGGGAATGCAGAAGACTAGCCCTGGAAGAGCACGATGGCTCTTTTCCAGGGCTAGTCCTTGTTCTATTGAGCGTCTTTCGATCCGAAGGCAATTTAATTTGTTGACTTTTCTATCCTGTCCAAAAACTCGGTCATTCTCCGTGTAGATATGGGGATTATCTCACCGTTTGACATTTCGATTTCCAACTTGGTCCTATCCACACGTTTGATCTTTTTTATATTCACGCAGAAAGACTTGTGACATTGGCAGAATTCCGGGCCGAGGTTTTCTACATCTTTAATAAACCCACGGAACTCAATCCTTTCGGTTGCCGTGTGCAGAATTAACTTATGCCGTATCGTTGGGTGTGTCTCGAAAAATAGAATTTCTGCATACGGGACATTCAGGACTTGGTCGCCGGTTTTTACAACGAAGTGCTTGCCTTCGGGTGAGTTGCCGTTGAGATAGCGCTGATACGCCAGATGGATACACTCACGGGTTCTTGCTTCGATTTTTTGTGGCTGATCCTTGAGGATGTAGTCCATCGCCTCAACCTTGTACCGAAAGACCAGCGGCACCTTATCGGTGTGGGTGGTAATAAATACGATTGTTGCGGAGGTATCTAGCTCTCTGATTTTTGCGCCGAGTTCAATGCCGTTCATTTCAGACTGCAAGTCTACATCTAAGAAATAAAGGCCGCTTTTCAGAGGGTGTGCTTTCAAATAATCTAACACATCGGTAGGGCGTCCGGCGGATAAGGCCAAGTCCATAGCGGGATCTTCTTCGAGGATATATTTGTGGACGATTTTTTCTATGCGCACCCGTTGACTTGGGTCGTCTTCACAGATTATTACGTGTAGCATCTTATTCTCCTCCTATAATCAGTCTCTGAGTGAAGGTACCATCGGCAATGCTCGTTTGCAGTGTAATATTAGGATGGGCTGCGGCGAGTTCTGACAGATTACTCAGTCCCAGCCCATGGCCTTCGCCCTTGTTTGTAAACCCGGTTTGGCTGAGGTCGCGGAGACTTATAGCTGGGCGACAAGTGTTTTGCACAATGAAAGTGACGGTATTTCCGGTTTTGAAACAAGCGATCACGAGATCTCCCTTGCCCAAAGTCTCTAGTTCTTCAATCGCATTGTCCATGATAATGCCGAGCATACGTACCAGCGATATGGAATCGACAGGGATAGCGCCAATCTCTTCGTGTGCCTCAACAGAGGTGTGGATGTCCATACTGATATTCTGCGCGATCATCAATTTTAAGGCGAGGATGCCTTTGATTTCCGGAGCTTGGATATTACTTAGATTTTCCAGTGCGAACTCGTCTGTTACAATGATCGCGGAGGCCGGTTCGATTTTTGTTGTGTAGTAATTTGCTAGTCCGTCCCAATCTCCTGCGAGGATGAAGCCATATAGGGCGTTTAAGATGTTGAGATAGTCGTGCTTGAACTTCCGCATACCGCTCAGATGCTCTTCCAGCTGATGTAAGTAAAAAGACATTGCTTGTTGTTCGGTTTCTTTTTGTTGAATAGTTGCTTTGATTTTTAGCTCTCTAGTAAAGAAAATGAAAACCAAGATAGAAGCGCCGACATAGGTGAAAAGGAAAAATGTATTCCAGCTGAAGATAAGTATATCTCCTTGCATAATCCAGGCATTTGCTGCGAGTAGGATAATAATTGTAGAAATCACTGATATCCACAGCAAAACTGTTTGTGCCTGCGTATTTTGGTTGATGAATGTGCGCAATGACTGTGTTACTTTGACCAGTAAAACAGTGGAGACAAGCGATACTGTGCTATACAACAAGGCATAGGGAATGTAATGTAGGAAATGTTGGGCATGAATAGGAGGGACAACAGAAAGCCCAAAATATAAATTTGGAAAGACCGAGGTGAACACAAGCGCAACAGCACTTTCAAGTACTGTTGCGAAGAGTAGTACAATGAACATCAAAATAAAACTCTTCCGAAAGGAGTAATATTTTATCTTGTAGAAATATAACAAAAATAATAGTATAAGGGCACTGCTGCTGAGGAGGGAGAAATATGCGCCAGCAAATATAGTAGTCAGATATATCTCGACACTCCTAGAAAGGGTAGCGAGCAAGACGGCGATTAGAAGAAAAATGGTTTCCTTCCGGTTCCACTTCCAATCTTGTGTAATTACTTTCCCGACTATAAAAACGACCATGTAGACCACTATAGAAAGATATGCGGTGAATAGTGCGTATTGGAGTGCGTAGCTCATGATTAACAAGTCCCTTCATAGTAAGAGGCGGGCTTCGGTTTCTAAAGAGAGTATAGTCCTATGGAAATATCATAACACAAAAATCCATTATATGCAATAATATTTTTACAAAACAAGTAAAGAATCAAATATAATTTACAAACTTAATTATATTTGAAAATAATACTATTCTGCGGATTCGCCTCGGGAGATCTATGTTAGAGAGATAAAGCAAATTGCTCCGCTGTCGCGTGTAAGCGCAAAAAGCCAACAATCTATTGCGGTTGTTGGCTTTTTGCGCTTTCTTCATGTTTTCCTCGCTCCATCAAAACCGCATTCGGTACGCGAACGGCGGCTTTTTGTACAAAAATGGACACACCGAGTGAAGTTTCTTTTATTATCTAAATACGATTACCGCGAAAGAAAACGAACAGGGGGAAAGCACTATGCAATTACGCGTTTACACAGAATATGCAACACAAATTCTGCAGTACCTAAACACCCACAATACCGAACTACAGTCCGGGGCGCAGATCGTGGAAGCAGTCGGAATTACTTATCCTAATTTTATGGCAGTTGCCAATCGGCTGCGGCAAAAAGGCTTAATTGTTTCCGTCCAAGGTCGACATGGTGGCTTCAAATTAGGAAGACCGGCGGCAAAGATTAGTTTCTACGATATTTTCCTGTGCTTTGATGAGGAGTTGTGCGTCAGCCAGAGTCTGAAAGCCGACCACGGAGATGGTGGCATGGCGCAGTTTCTACAGAGTTTACAAAACGGCATTCTGACAGAAATGTCCAGCCGGACGGTTGCAGATTTGGCTAGCTAGGATTTTAGAATTAGAGGATAAGGACGATGAAATTACAGGTGGCGACTACTCATGCTATTCGAGTTCTACAGTATCTGCACGAGAACGAGGATGAACTACATACCGCAACGGCTATCGCAAAAGCTACAGGGATTACCTACCCCTTCTTGATAAAACTGGCAAACCAGTTGAAGAAAAAGGGCTTGCTCAGAGCGGTTCAAGGCAGAAATGGCGGCTATGCGCTGGGTCAGTCTGCGAATCAGATCAGTATCTATGATGTGTACATGTGTATTGAAGGGGACTTACAAATTCACTTTTGCGGTGAGCAAGCGGACGATAAAGTACATGAGTTTCTTTCTGTTATGCAAGAAGGCTTGGTTACGATGATGTCCAACACGGCCATTGCGGATTTGGCGTCATAGCGAACTTATATAAGAGTGGGCGGCCATTTTAACTGGGCCCGAAATCACTTCATGTTACAAAACCCCGCGAGGAGGCGATGCGTAGATGGTACAAAACCCGAATAACGACTACCGAAGCGCAACGCGAGTTCCTGTGAGAGTGGTGAACAGACCTGTGCAGAGAAACCCGGCCTCATATGCATCTGCGACACAGCGTATTGGGGTGCGGACGGAGCAGGAGCGCCGTATGCAAGAGGAATACGCGCTCAACTTAAAGCTACAGGCAGAAAAAGCGCAGATGATGCAAGAACGCCAAGAATTTGACCAACACATACAAACGGAACGGGAAGCGTTTGCCCGTATGTGTGATGAACAGGCCAAGAAGTTGCAAGCAGAATTTAGTCGCATACCGCAGGCGCAGAATGACTTGACCTTGATCCCGAAAACGGCAGAGACTGTTCCAACTCCGGTAAACATACCGAAACCATCGACAGTTGAACCGTTTCCAGTGGGTAGGCCGAAGTTCCATACAACGGAACATGGGTATAGCCCATGGCAAGTGGATACTTATATAGATAATCTACATGCGAAAGAACAACGAACTGCTCATGTGAACGCGCAACTGTTTCATTTGTGGCTTTCGGAGATTAACAATCTGAGCCGCACGGAGGGATGGATTCCGATCAAACAGCCTGCGGAGGGAGCAATCTCTTGGGAACAGATTGGTTGGTTGCTTTCTCAATCTTACGACAATGTGACACCAAATGCGGCGCCATCTGAATTACGACCTCGGGCACAAACCATAGATTCTGCTGAACCAGCAGAATCTATGGTGACGTCGTCTCCGAAGAAAAAGCAGTCACGTGTGCGCAGCATTGTCAGCGGAATGATCTTTTACAGCCTTCTTGCCGTGGTAGTCTTTGCGGTCTACGTCTTCGGCATGGGGGACCCTGCGGGGGTGCCGCAGAACATCGGGGGCTTCGCGGCCATGACGGTCCTTACCCGTAGTATGCAAGATGTACTCCCGCAAAACTCTCTCATTATTACCCGCTCGGTGGATCCGAATACCTTGCGCGTCGGGGATGACATTACATTTCTGAGGCCCAATAACACCACCGTTACCCATCGGATCGTGGATGTGGTGCCAAACTTCCGGAACACCGGAGCGCCGGGGTTCCAGACCCAAGGGACGATGAATCCCCGACCGGACGCAGATATGGTGTATGCCGTAAATCTGGTGGGACTGGTGATCTTTCACAGTTTGATGTTAGGAAACGCGATCTTATTTATTCGTGCGAACCTCATCTTGATCGGGATTATGCTGGCGATTGGCATAGCGATTATCTTTATACTCCGCAAACTTGTGTTTGCGCCGCTTCCAGAGCCGCGGACGGTTGTTACGCCGAGTATGCCATCTCCGACCGGCCAATAGCGGAACAGAGATGGCACTCTACTAGCGCTACGTATTTTTCGGGCTACCGATATAAGTTCCTGAGGAAAGGAGGTGGCTTTTTATGGGAATTCCTATTGCTATCCACAGAAAAGGATTGTTGCTGACCATCATGATCGTGCTGGTCGCGGCTATGCTGCTCACCGGTACGTTTGCTTGGCAAAGCATCAGCCAGCAGGCACTAAACCAGATGATAGGCGGACCGGAAGCGCCTCTGCCGGACGGAACGACTGGCGGACGCTTGCATGACGATTTTGAAGAGATGGGACCGAGAGATTGGTATAGCGGCGCTTCTGCAAACAAGGATGTCTTCATCGAAAACTTTGAACGGGCGCGACGGGAACATAATGGACAGGTTATCTATGGCCAGCCGATTTTTGTCCGCATTCGGCTCTATGAGTACATGGAATTTGGAGCCGGCGCGTGGTATCTGCCCGGTGATCCGAGGCGTGAGCTATTCGATCCGGATGACCCGGAAGCGGATTACAATGTACGTCCGCTGGTAGCTGGTACAAGCCGGGTTGACCTGCGCAGTTGGACACCGCGCCTCAACTGGTTCCCCTGCTTGCCTGAGGCACCCAATACACCCCTGCCGGACCCCTTCCGCGACTATTGGTCTTGGGAGTTAGGCGGTCAAAAGATATTTATGCCGACTTTCAACCGTGACCCGCACAGCTTAATGAGTGATGTGTCCGGCGCAGCGCTAGATCCACAGGGCGGAATTGATCAACACGGCCCGCCAAGCGGCACTTGGCCTACGATCACGGAGCCGGACAATCCGACACGGCGCGGGCATAACCCAGATGGAACGCATCAAGACGGATTCCCGGTGGAAGTCGGAACCGAATCGCACTGGACACTTGGCCAGTATTGGTATGCCCAGATGAAATACTGGGACACGGCGGAAGACCCGCTTACAGGGGAGCCGCGCGGACACTCGATTACAGACTTTAGAGTGCGGCACGAGGCGCGTCCGACGCTCTATGCGCGTGTGGTCACGATGGAGTACTGGATGACAACGCTAAACTCTGCAACAGGCCACTTCTGGGTCGTTGATACCAACGGCTGGGCCTATTGGGCGGCACCGCTTGAGCCGGAGACGGCGACCGGTCTCTTGCTGAGCAGTATCACACTCGAGAACGCACCGACAGAACGGTGGTATTACGCGATCTTCATCGACGCGGAAATGGCGACAGCCGATCGATGGTACTGGGGCTCTACAGGCAGTGACGGGCTTGTGAACGACGGCTGGTTCCACTCGGACGACTCGTTCTTGCATCCGACTCAGAACGCGATTTTGCTCATGGAGTCCATTACATATGGAGTGATTCCAGATCTGGAGGAGCCAGAAGAGCCGGAAGAAGAGGAAGAAGAGGAAGAAGAGGAGCCAGAATATCCCGAATATCCGGAAGAGCCTGATACAGAGGATGAAGAGGACCCGGAAATAGAGCAAGAGCAAGAGCAAGAGCAAGAGCAAGAGCAAGAGCAAGAGCAAGAGCAAGAGCAAGAGCAAGAGCAAGAGCAAGAGCAAGACGAGGTGGAGTATG
>WRAO01000001.1 GCA_009780175.1 Oscillospiraceae bacterium | reverse complement strand
CGCGCACCGCACATTCGTCTCGTGCATTGCACAAGAGCGTGTATGCCCGAAAGCGACATAAACCTCCGCCGGCAGGCGGAACCACATGATTTGAACGCACACAAACCAAAAGTCAAATGGGGGGTCGTCAGGGGGCTTTGCCCCATGACGCGCATTTTTTGCATACTTTTTTGGGCAAGATCAAAAAGTATGGCGCCTCAGCGCAACGAGCCGCAGGCTCATAAACGCCAGAGCCCGCAGGCTCAAAAACAATCCTACAACACCACAACTGTCATCCCATTATTATGCCGCTCCAAATCCCTATCCTGCCGCAGTTCCGGACACCGCGCAAACGCCAGCCGAGTCCCCTCGTGAAAAATAGAAAACTGCTCCCCCGGAATAAAGTCCCGAATCCGCCCCAGCTTCTTTTGCTCCTCCAAATGTTGCCGCACACTATTGCGAATCTTCCCGCCCGTCCCCGTAGACCCGTAGCCGTGAATAATCTTCACCGCCCCTGCGCCAAGCGTCCTGCCTGTTTGCAGATGGGAAGAAACCCGCCCAACCGCAGTCTTCGCCGTAGGCAGATCTTCCTTGATGTTCACTTCCTTCAAATATCCGCCCATGAGAACGCTCCTCATTCATTTCATGATAGACTGATTATACCGCACAAACGGCGCAAAATCCAGAACAACAAACGGGCGGGGAATATACCCCGCCCGCCATTCCTACATTCCGCTCTCCGCGCGAATCGTATCTACAATGTTACGCCTCCGTAGCTGTCTCGCCGCGTACCGCATCACGATCCAAGTCAGCAAAAACACAGCGAACACACTAAGCGCAATCGCAGCCCAAGGTAATGCAAACGCAAACTGCGCGGCCTCCGTAATGGCGTGATATACGCCATACGCTCCCAAAATCCCCAGCGGAACCCCGATGAACAGCGCCTTGACGGAAGACAACACACTCTCCAAATTCAGCATCCGCGCAATGCCGCCCCGGGTCATCCCGACACTCTGCAGCACCGCAAACTCCTGTGCCCGAGCTAGCACATTGGCGGAGATCGTGCTGATGATATTGGTCAGATAAATCAACGTGAGCAGTCCCACAAAGCCCCAGACAAAGGTCATGACGAGCGTGGTGAGAGATCGGGTCATCTCCTGCTCGTGCGCGGCGTTAAACACATGCCAGTTGCCCTCGTCGGAAAAATCCAGCGCCTCTATCATCTTAAACGCATATGCGGTCAGCGCAAAAGGATCCTCGGTAGCGATGAACCAAGTATACCGCCTCGTCTCCTCGAGAAAGGGCACAATAATTGTAACATCAGACGTCCCCGAACGCAGAATCTCATTCGGCACCTCGCCGATCCCAAGCACCCCGTGCAACGTCAACTCCCGCTCGAATGTACCCCCCTCCGCAAGTCGACCGGTCAATTGCAATGTCTGCCCAGAAAACCGAAGCGGCTCAAACTCCGACCGTCTTCCGTCCATTGTATGCGTCCGCCGGTGATTGACCAGAATATTCGACCCCTCTGGCACACCAGCCCGCTCGGCCAGTATCGCGTAATGCACGGGGTCGACCGTGAGTAAAAGCACAGAAAACCACTGATCCTCCGCGGCGACATTTGTGCCTATGTCTCCCAGCCACTCCAACAGTTCCGGCGTGAGCATCTCGCGCGGCAGAATCACACTATAGGTGTCCCCATCTCGCCCATATCCAAACACGGAGGTATCCGTATAGGGCTCAAATCGCCGAGAAACCATCTCAGCCATCTCCCGGCTGACCGTGACATATTCCGCCGTAGGAACCCACACGCCGTCTGCCCCTTCCACCCACTGCCTGTTGGCGTGAAATCCGACAACCACATTCGCCTCCATATCCGGCCAAGTAAGCTCCACAAATCGATTCATCTGCGCCACAAAAGATCCAAGCGAGATCACCAGCGCCACACTGAGACTGAGCGCCACAGTGGTCGCTCGGAAATTCCGCCGGCTGCGCCAGAGCGACCGCGCCGCAAGCATCCCCTCCACACCAAACAGCTTGCCCACAATCCAGCCCCCGCGGACGTTCGAATTTTCGACCTTCACTTCGCCCGCCCCACGAATAGCGTCAATCGCGGGAATTTTCGAAGCCTTCCGCGCCGGCAGCCAAGCCGAGAGCAAGACCGTAGCCAGCGCCAGCACGATCGACAGCAAAATCGCCTGCCAAGAAAACACAAAGCGGATCATCATATCTTCGCCCGGCCTCGCGCTTTGAAAAAGGTCGGCGAGGAAGTGGTTGATAAGCCCAACACCAATGAAATGAACGACCATACCCAACAAGAGTCCGATCGGAATCCCCACAGCCGCGAGCAGCAGACTCTCACTGACCACCGTCTGCCGAATCTGCGTCTTCGTCGCGCCCACGCTCTTGAGAATACCAAACTGCATCGCCCGCTCCTTCGCACTCACACGAAACGCGTTCGACAGCACAACAATCGAGGAGGCGACGATGACCACACTCAAAATCACGCCCAAACTCGCCATCATAGCTTCGTATTCTAATCTGAGCGACGAACCCTCCCATATGGTTTCCACGAGCGCCATCGTGCTTGCCACAAGACCATAAACCGTAGTAATCATCGTCGTAGAAAGCATAATGCCGAGTACCGTCCACATCGTCCGCCGGCGATTGCGCCTGAGTTGGCTCAATGCCAATTGTCTCGTCAGTTTCATCCCCGCACCGCCTCATCGCGGAGGATGCGCCCGTCGCTGATGGTAATGATACGGTCCGCCTGTAAAGCGATCTTCTCGTCATGCGTAATCACAAGTAAAGTCTGGTTATACCGCTTGTTCGAAAGCTTCAGCAAGTCCATCACTTCCCGGCTGGACTTCGAATCCAAATTCCCCGTCGGCTCGTCCGCCAGAATGATAGCGGGATCATTAATCAACGCCCGTCCAATCGAAACCCGCTGCTGCTGCCCGCCCGAGAGCTCACTCGGCAGATGCTTCGCCCGATCCGCAAGACCGATGGTTTCCAAAATCTCCCGCAGCTTGCTCTGTTCGGGCCTCCGATTATCCAGCAGATAGGGCAGCATGATGTTCTCTTCCGCCGTGAGCGTTGGAATCAGATTATAAAACTGATACACAATCCCGATATTCCGCCGCCGAAAGATCGCAAGCTCACTCTCACTCCGCTCATAAATCTCCGTCCCATCCACGATCACACGCCCCGTATCCGGACGGTCCACCCCGCCAAGCAGATGCATCAACGTCGACTTCCCAGACCCAGACGCCCCCACAATCGCGACAAACTCCCCCTTCTCCACAGAAAAAGAGACGCCATCAAGCGCCGTAACGATGGTGTCGCCTTTTCCATAGGTCTTGGTCAGATTCTGTACCTGTAAAATAGCCATATGCCAATCCTCCTATACACCCTTTGATTTTATCGTCTCCCGCCTACGGCGGGAGACGATAAAATCTGGTTTGTTGCGGCCATTCTAACAAGTCAATGTGACAACTCGGTGACTATGCGGGCGGTGGCAAGTGACAATTCTGTCACTTGGGCTAGAAATCACGCCTCGTGTCAATTCTCCCTGCAAAAACGATTATGGTATTGCAAGCACCATTGAAATTTTTCCATAATCCCTTGCGGCAAGCAACGTTTCTCGCAATCTTTGATATTGTGAAGTATCTTATCGCAATGATCTGCAAGTATGTTGTTGATTTTATCCTGCTTCTGATCCTCCAGCATTGCAATTGCAATGCTTAGGTAATTCAAGAACATATATCCGTCAACATCATGCAAATATAAAGGAAGCCCTCCTGCCACTGCGGTGAAAACATCAAAGAGTATCTCATCAGGAGGATCGACTGACGCATTTGCGGCATCTCTGTAGCTGCTATGTAGTATTATTCTTGGTACTTTTGCAATTTCAGATTCGATCTTGTGCGCCATGACAACGCCTCTTCCAAAAAGAAACCGCTCATCAAAATACAACTCTGAGTGACACAGTGCTCCCCGAACGAAGTAACCATTGCTTATCATGCGATGTTGGAGAACTCCAACCGTCAAAAATAATAGATCCCAATTCGTTTCTGTGCAGATAAGGATATTATCTGAAAATGCCTTAATTTTAATGTCCCGCTCCATATCAATCTCACGGCCTTTAAACCATTTTACAAAATCAGCTACATTGTCTAAAGTTGAATCTATGGTTTCCGCAAGCTTGACATCACCTGCATTCGCTTTTTCTTTGTATCCCAATATATCAAGATAAGCAATGAAATGAGGCGTAGGATCAAATCTGCTAGAGTTACTATTTGTGCTCATGTCGTTTTCCTCTCAAAGTTGCCACCTACCGCATATGCCCCAAATCCAAAATCCCATACCGCCCATCCACCTTCACAAACGCCACACGATCATCATGCGCAACATGCTCAAACACAAACGGCAGCACAACCGCGCCGGCCCGCCCGATCAGCCCCCAAAGCCCGTCTTGGCCCAAGGCGACCGCGTGAAAAAACGCATGCTCTCCCACTTGCTCTCGCGCGTCAAACACAAAGTCCGTGACAAACCTGCCGTTGTACATCACCGCATATCTACCCGTAAACGCCTCGGGCGCCAACCATTCCATATCAGAGTTCCCCTCCCGCAGAGAGGAATCCACCTGCGCCACGACAATCAAGCCCGTTAACCAATACAGGTCCTCTATAAAGGGAAACAGCGTCAGATCACCGAGGTGAGTCGTTCCAAGTAAATTCCGCGCGGAATCAAAGATCCAGAGTTGCTCCAGACCATGTCCAAATAGGATATCGTCCGTCAATGCTCCGGTTTCCCGATTAATTACCCGTCCAAGGTGATCGCCGAGCACAAAAGCATTACAGTGCGCACAATAAACCACATGATTGAACTCCAGCGTCGGCGGCACAAGCCAAACAAGATGCGGCGTAGCCTCCGGCGTCGGCATTGCGGTCGGGGTCGGATCCGGTGTGGGCGTAGGTTCTGGTTCTGGCGTTTCAGCCGGTGTCGGCGCCGGTGTCACGGTCAGTGTCGGCTGTGGGGAAGGGGTGGGCTCAATAGGCGCGGGGCCGGAACAGGCCGCCAATAAAATACCAAAGCAAAGAAATAGTGCAAGTACCAAAATCATGTTCTTTCTCATTGTTTGAATCCTCTCTCTCGAACCATTTTATAACAGTAGACGACGTATCACCGAAAAAGTTTCACCACAACCGTCGCCCCCACACCATGTCCGCCGCCATTTACCTCAATATCCCCATCCTGCCCCCGCAAAATCGCCAAAGCCAACGGCAGCCCGATGCCATAGCCCGCTCCGCTCTGCGATCCCTCAAACCGCCGAAATAGCTTCGCAATCTGCGCCGTCGAAAGCCCCGGCCCGCTGTCCGTGACACTGATCCATGTCGAAATCGGATTCGCACCGACCTCAACGAGAATCACAGCCCCCTCCGGCGAATGCTCCGACGCATTTTTGAGGATATTGCCGAGCGCCTCAGCCGTCCACCGTCTATCGCAATAGAGCTCCGCCTCGCCCTGCAGTTCAACGCGCTGCCCCTTCAACTCCAACTGAATTTGGAGCGGTGCAAGAGCCTGCTCGATCAACTCGGAGGAGGAGACAGCCTCCCGCGCAAATACCACAGCCCCCGCCTCCAACTTCGCCATCTTCAGCAAAGTCGAAACTAGCCACTCCGTACGCTGTAGCCCGGTTTTAATATTCTGCAAAAACTCCGCCTGCACGTCAGGCGGAGCACCTTCTAAGAGGTCGACCATGATCATCATCGAAGTTAACGGCGTCTTAAGCTGATGCGAAATATCCGCCAGCGTATCTTTCAACAGGGCCTTGTCCTGCTGTAACACCTTTACCTGCTCCTGTTTCAACTTCGCCAAGATGTGAATGTCATTGCGCAGGATATTCCAAACACCCTCCTCGCTCACGCGCAGATCCACATCCTGCCCGTCAATGATCCGGCGAATATCCAGTGAAAGTGCCTCAATTTCCCCTCGTCTAATCCACACGATACCCTAGCCCCCGCACTGTTTCGATATTGACGGCATCCCCAAGCTTCTCCCGTAGCCGCTTGACGTACACCGTGAGCGTATTGTCCTCCACAAAACTGCCGGACGAATCCCAAATGTGCTCCAAAATCTGCGCCCGCGTGAGCAACTGTCCCTTATGTGCCGCAAAAGTCAGCAACAGCCGATACTCGAGCGCGGTGAGATCCAGTAAATTGTCCCCCAAATACGCCTTGCCCGCCGACGTATCAATCGCCACCCCGCCGAGCTGGAGCCGAGACGAGTTACCCCCGCCCGTCGCACTGCGTGCCCGTCGCACCCTGGCCAGCAACTCCCGCAGCCGAAACGGCTTCGTCACATAATCCGCCGCCCCGCTCTCAAACGCGCGGACGATATTACCCTCATCATCGACAACAGTGAGAAAAAGCACAGCCGTGTCACTGTGTCTGAGCGCGTCCTGAACCTCTATCCCCGTCCCATCCGGCAATTGCATATCCAGAATAGCGATGTGAAACGACTCGGCAGCCACCGCACGCAAAGCATCCGCCACGCTATTGCAGTGCGTGACAACATAACCCTCTTGCTCGAGAGCATAAATAAGCCCGGAGGTGATCATAGCGTCGTCTTCGACGAGAAGGATAGTATATTTCATGGGGAGAGTATAACACAAAAAGAGTGAACCGGACAAACAACATTGCAAGATAACCCCCAAAATTAACTGAAAAGGTGTCGACAGCGCGTGCCAAACCAGATATACTAAACAATAAGTTCGAAACAAGAAGAAAGGACCAGACTCCCATGTCGCAACCTCCAAAACAGCCAGGGCGAAGTAAATATCTGCAAAGCCCGTGGCTGGAGAGCATCCTCATGGGCTCTGCGATTGTGGTGAGCTATATCTGCCTTACCGTGCTCGCCATGGCATCCGGCGAACCTATGCCGGGGGAGATGGCAACCACCAACATTGTCCTTATCCTCTTCGCTTTCTTTCTCCTCAGCACGGCCATTGCCGTCGTTGGGGTTATCGCCGGCATCGGCGGGGGAGTCATCTTCACCCCCATCATGCTCGCTTTCACTGACGTCCACAGCCTCGTCGTCCGCGGCACGGGCCTCATCGTCGCCATGTTTTCCGGCCCGCTTTCCACGGGCGTCTTTATGCGCAAAGGGCTCGTCAACTACCGCCTCAGCCTCGTCATGACCCTTAGTCAAGGCCTCGGCGCCTTGGTCGGCGCGACCTTCGCCATCCTCGCCGTCGCCAGAACCGGCGTGGCAGGGGAGGGAATACTGCGCATGGCCCTCGGCCTAATTCTAGTAGCCCTCGCCGTCTTCTTCATCGCCGGCGGGAAAAAGCTGGAAAATCCGGAGATTTCCCGGGTAGACAAATTCACCCGGTGGCTCAAATTGGGCGGAAAATATTACGAAGCAAGCGAAGGCCAAATCCGAGACTACGAAGTGACTCGCGCCCCGCTCGGAATCGTCCTCCTCTTCCTAATCGGCATTCTCGGCGGATTCTTTGGCATGGGCGGCGGCTGGGCCATCACCCCCGCGCTCAACATCGGCATGGGCATGCCGCTCCGGCTTGCGGCGGCCAACTCCAACGTTATCCTCTCTCTCGGCAGCGGGATTTCGATCTGGCCCTATGTATTCGCTGGCGGCGTCATCCCCCTGTTCGTTCTCCCCTGGATGTGTGGTCAAGCCGTCGGCGGTCTGATCGGCGCCTATGTATTGGCAAAAATCAAAGTAGCTGTCGTCCGCATCATCCTGATCGGCATCATGATCTTCACCGGCTTCACCCTAGTAACCCGCGGCCTGGAAATGGTCGGCTTCATAGGCCCCATTCCGGCAATCGTGCAAGTCCTCGTCTTCGTCCTTACAATGGGCGGCGCCCTGCTCACGATCTTCTTCAAACACGGAAAAAGGGGGGAGCCCAATGCTTGACGAACGCGCAGCCCTGGAACAACAAACGCTAGACTCCATCCCCAAAAGTCAAAAAATCTTCGGTAACACAGTTTATTGGGTCGCCATCTGGTCCGCCATCGGCGCTTTCTTTGTGCCCATTTTCATCCTCCTAAATCCCACCAACAATATACTCAACCCCAACACGCTCTTCGGCGCAATCTTTGCGGGCGCAAGCCCTGAGGAAGTCTGGGGCTACTCCGTCACCGGCAGCTTCCCCGGCGCACACTTTTACATCGACTACATCACCAAAGCGGACAGCTGGGCCATGCTCCTCATCGCCATCGGCTGCGGCTTCGGACTCTTCGGCTTAGTTCCCGCAGTGCTCTATCAAGTAAAGCGAGAAAAAGACTGGTTCTGCGCCATTCTCGGCACTATCATCGCCGTGTTAACCTTGCTTTCCGTTGTCGGTATCCTCCGCATTGAAGGCTAGTCGCGCCCGCTGGTCTGGGCGCTAAAAATAAACCGCCTGTTAGGCGTATTTGAGAAGGGATGGTTCTATTATGTCAAGAACAAAAGTCGTCATGCTCGGCTCCGGCACTCCCAACCCAATCCCAGACCGTTCCGGCCCCTGCGTCGCAATCGTTGTAGACGAAACCGCCTATTTGGTTGACTTCGGCAGCAACGTCGTCCGCCAAGCGGAAAAAGCCCGCCGCATGGGAATCAAAGGCCTCACCCCAAACCGCCTCAACCACGCCTTCCTAACCCACTTGCACTCCGACCACGCCGTCGGCATCGCAGATTTGATCCTCATTCCGTGGGTTCTTGAACGCGAGAAGCCATTGAAACTGGTCGGCCCGGAAGGCATCCTCGGGATGGCCGAACACACCATCGCCGCCTTCGCCGGAGACATCGCCGCCCGGCAAGAAATGCCCTGTCCCACCCCCGAAGAGGGCTATAAAACGGAAGTCGTAAACGCTTTCGAAGGCATTGTCCACCAAGACGAACTCGTAACCGTAGAGGCCTTCCTCGTCAATCACCCGCCGTTTGAGGCCTACGGCTACCGCTTCACCACCCCAGACCGCGTCATCGTCGTCTCCGGAGACACCGCTCCGAGCGACAATCTCATCAAATACGCCACCAATTGTGACGTACTCGTCCACGAAGTCGTCTCAGCCAAAAACCTCCAAAAACGCACCCCCGATTGGTTCGCCTACCACTCCACCGTCCACACCACCTGCGAACAACTCGGCGAAATCGCGAAACAAGCAAATCCAGGCATGTTGGTACTTTACCACCAACTCTTCATGTGCGGAGAAAACGAGAGCGGCAACGAAGTCATCATCCGAGAAACCGAACTGGAAGTAATGGCAAACATCCGCAAGCACTACGGCGGCCCAGTCTTCTCCTCGAAAGACCTAGACATCTTCTAAATCCAGAAAAATCCTAGAAATGCAAAGAGCGGAGGCAGAGGACCTCCGCTCTTTTTGTTTAAAAATAAAAAGAGAGTATACTCGAAAAATTTCAAAAATTGAAATTGTGAGCAAACTCAAAATTCGTGCAAGCCTACATCAGAATCTTCTCCTTCATGCTCCTTACAAAATGTCTCCGGAATATCATCCACTTTGAGATTCAGCTTAAACATCGTCCCAAAACTCCTCGTTCCGGACGTACCCGGCAAGGACCCATAGTGCAGTTGGTGCAGCAAACACCCGCCGCGTCGAATCCGCAGACGGATTTCTACTGCATCTGTCTGTCTCAGAGAGTTTCTAGTGTTTTATGCGTTTTGGCGGAAGAATTTGACCGATAATCACGATGGCAAACAATAACGCTTGTCCCGTTTCGCGAAGCGGGAAGAAACTGCTGAAATAATGTAAAGCACAAATGGAAAACAGGAGTTTGCTCAACTTACAATAAAAATTCCGAGTTTCGAAATGTTGAATATGCTCAAAATATGAGAAAGAAGAAAAGAGGATTGACAGGTAGAGCAAGTTGCGATAAAATGTAAGCAAATAAGCATACGAAAAAAACGACGAAAAGGGTGTGCATGACAAAAATGGCGAGCGAGCGAACATCAAAAGACGATTCATCCTTCGGAGACTATGTAAAGGAACGGAGAGAGGCGCTGGGAAAATCAATCCGCGGCCTTGCCGTCGAACTCGATATGACGCCTGCTTATTTGAGCGATATTGAGAAAGGCAACCGTTACGCGCCGGAAAAGCACCTGACAAAGATGGTAGAGGTGCTGCAAATCACAGGGGAGTCTTTGGACTGCTTCTATGACTTGGCTGGGAAGAGCCGCAACGATATCTTTCCGGACCTCACCCCCTATATCGGAGAGAAATCCCTCGCTCGCGTCGCCTTGCGCAAGGCGCGAGATCTCAATATCTCAGACGAAAAATGGCAGGAAATCATCGACAGCATGAACGGGAATTCAGAGACGTAGGAGAAAGCGCCTATGCAGTTATCCTATCCGCAAAAGGGGAATGGACTATATGTCCTGAACCGAGATCAGATCGACCAGATTGCAACCATGATCTTAGAAGAATACATGCCAAATGTATTGGCCTGTCCACAGTCGGTGGACATCGAAGATTTTGTAGAAAACAAACTGTTTCTCACACTGCAATATCAAACGCTCGGATTTGGCGTCGCAGTCCTCGGACTGACCGCCTTTGAAGATGTGCAAGGCATCCCCTGTCTAGACGAGATGTACCGCCCCGCCATGATCGACATTTCAGCGGGGACGATCTTGATCCATTCAGAACTGCGAGGTCCTGCGCACAGAGCGCGCCGGAAATTTACGATTGCGCACGAAGGGGCTCATTGGATCCTCCACCGCTCCTTTTACTCGCCGACTAATCAGAGATATGTATTCCGCGTCAACCAGCCATATATCGTTTGCCGCGCCACGGAGATTGAACAGAAAAGCCATAGACGCAAAACAGACGAAGACTGGGCCGAATGGCAAGCAGACACCTTAGCCGCCGCGCTCCTAATGCCGCAAGCCCCATTTCATATTCTGGCAGACAGCTTGATCCGCAAGGGCCGCAGGCGGGCATTAATCGACCCGACAGATCCCGAAGCGATCGAAATCATTGAAGAAATCGCGGAGACATTCGAGGTGTCAAGGATGGCGACAGAGATTCGTCTCACGCAGTTCGGGTATCTGCAAAAGGAACAACGCAGACCTGTATCTGCAAGCTCATGCTCCACTATCACACGGTAGGATAGGGTTTCGTGCTATCCTACCTTTTTCATCTACAAATGTAAGCAAAAATGCTTACAAAATACTGGAAGGAGAAAGAAAATGCGCCAAGAAATCAAAACACCGCCACCCCATGCAAAGAAACTGTTCGAGTGGGACGCCAAAAGACGCCTGTTATCCGTCATCAAACGGCGGCAGGAATACCTATACGAACTCGCCGAAGACAACACCTTTGTCCTGATTGCAGAACGGGACAAGCCGACCGAGAAAAGTGAATAATCCCTAAAATCAGAGAACTGCGAGACGGTCAAATGATTGCTGGAAACAGCTTTTGTTTGACCGTCTTTTGTCGTCTCAAAGCTGATTTGTGCGCAATCATGTGACCGGCTCACCTAAATCAACAAAGTAAGGTGGCCTGTCTGTGTTCCTAGTTCCACGCGCCCGCGCTCCACCCTCGGAATGTTTGATCTGGCTCAATCCATCAAACATTCTGGAGGTTATGACATGAACTATGAAAGCACCTATACCCTGCGCGCCGAAGAGATCGCAGGAATTACAAGATATTTCGCACGCTTTAAGGATGGCGCTGATGTGGCGCAAGAAGTTGAGGTATCCCAAGACATCCACGCCGCGCTCAAACAGTCGCTCACCAAAGAAGAATCCCTCGCCCGCTCGGACCGACGGCGCATCGAGCACTGCGAACTATCAGACGCCGAACTCTATGATCGCGCAACCTACCGCCCCAAAAGCGTCGAAGATGTGGTACTGGGCCAATTGCAAAACGAGCGTTTGGTGGAGGAAATCGCCCAACTTCCCGAAACCATGCGCCGCCGATTCGTCCTCTACCACCACCGCGGCCTCACGCTCAAACAAATCGGCGAAGCGGAGGGCTGCGCATTCCAAGTCGTCGCACGATCCATCAAATCCGCTGAAAGCAAGGTGAAAAAATTTCTGACCCAACAGGGGTGAAAAACCGCCCCTGACTGTCCAAGTATATGAGAGGGTATTCCTCGGCCCCCTCACCCAACCCCTTCCTCACGGTCAACACCCCGCCGCTGTCCGCGAAAACAGAGCAGTTTCTGCCAATACAAACAGCGCGCACCCCAGCGGCGGGGCATTGACCGCAACCAACCGAAAGGAGACTCTCGGATGACCATTACCGAATCTTTGCACCAATACCTGCAATCCTGCCCGCAGAGCCCGCAAGCGTTCCGGCTCGAAGATGTGACGGAAGACCCCATCCTCAAGCAATACATCAGCGGCGAAACCGTCCGGCAAAAGACCTTTACCCTGACCACCGGTGAAGCCTTTGATACGGAGCGAGTGCAAGACTGGCTCGAATCCCAACCCCTGCCCATTCTGCCAGATGGCAAACAAGCGCAACGGTTAGACTGCCTCGCAACAGGCTCTCTATACACCACAGCGGGCCAGACCTCCCGCTGTCAAATCCAGATCAAACTAACATATTCTCAAGGAGGCAACACAAGATGAAACTGTCCGAACTCATGCAAGGCAAGCAAGTAAACAAGGCTTTTACGGGCCAAACCACCGCGGATGACATGGTCCTCGCCGTCAACCTCAACGGTGCCGCCACCGGCAGCTACGGCGACTACATCGTCGCCCAAGTCCAAATCAACGAGCACAGCGGCTCGTTGGACGCGCAAACGGTAGACACCCAATACATCCGCGCCGGCGAGGTGACAACGAAAACCGGCACCACCCGCACCATCACCGTCAGCGGCGACCGCTATGTGGGCGACGAATTCCAAGACATGCTCCTCTCCCATGACCTGAAATACGGCACAGGCGCGGCGGTGCGCCGAAACTACGTGTATTTCAGCATCCTCAACGGCGCGGGCGAAGCCGGGGAGGCGACTGTTGTCGTCGAAGACGACGCCGCGGGCGCAGCAGGCGAAAACCTCACCTTCAGCGCGACGCTGACATCTACCCAGACCCCCACCGAATACGCCTGGGCGTAACCCAGCGACAAAACAGGCTCCGCCGCTTAGCGGCGGAGCCGCACCCCCGGGGAGGAGGCGAACCCATGCACACACTCATAGCCGGCGGCCTGCCGTATGAGATCGAAGGCACCAAAATAAGTCCGGATTTCCGCAACATACTCCGCGTCGAAACCATTTCCGGCGACCCGGCGCTCAGTCCGACAGAGAAACTCACGCAAATGCTCGAACAACTCTACCCACAGCCCCCGCGCGACCTCACAAAAGCGTTCGAAGGCCTAGTCTGGTTCATCCACCGAGGCGATGTGCCGGGGGAGGACGTGCCACGCGCCAAAAAACACCGCAAAGGTTACGACTTCACGCAAGACGCGAGCCTCATCTTCTCCGCCTTCTTCGCGACCTATGGCATCAACCTCGCCAGCATAGAACATCTGCACTGGTGGGAGTTTCTGGCCCTGTTCGAGGGGCTGCCGGAAGATGTGCTCATCAAAAAAGTCATGTATTGGCGCACTTGCGATGTGTCGAAATTGTCCAAAGAAGAGAAAAAGCATGTGTTAGACCTGCGCGCGCACTTTGCCATCAAACGCCCGGAGACGGAGCGCAAGAGCATGGAGCAGATCGAGCGGGAGACGCATGAATATTATAGCCGGCGGATTGAGCTGGCGAGGGAACGGGAGCGTGGGGGCTAGGGGCAAACAAAAGCGGCCCCTTGCAGGGCCGCCTACAACAACTCTAAATAAATCCAAAAATCCGCGCAATGAAGGCCAAGGCACCAAGAATCCCAATAATGAAAATAGCAATATTCCCAAGAGTATCCTCTGGAACTATCTTTGGAGCTATCCTTAGTAGTGGAATTTTCTCGCGGATTTCGAGATCTTCGAGGGTTTCAGGAGCTTGGAGAGCTTCCTTTGAAATATCTTTATCCTCTTTCATTTATAACACCCCTCATAAGGCCCTTTCTTCATATTATAGCATCTTTGTGATATAAGAACAGAACAAAACATCAAAATTGAAACGTAAAGTTGAGGAGGTAAGAACGAGAATGACAATAGCAGCAATTGTAACATGGCTAGGGAAAGCGATTTCAGCATATGGATATGCTCGATTTCTGCACGATGCACTAATTGGTCTTGGCAATGCTTTTTATGGACTCAGCAATCGCATCAGCCCCGCTGGCAGCGATCTTGAAAGGTTCGAACGAACTCTCGACAACGTCCGAACCAGCCTCGACACCCACGGGGACGAGCTACACCAACTACAAGGCCTCTACACCCAACACGCCGCGCTCACGGAGAAAATGAGACAGGCGTACATAGCGTACATCAAGGCCCAAGAGATGGGCAACCTTGACGAGGCCTCTAGGCAGCTGCTCGACCTACAAGTCGAATACCGCAACCTAAACAGAGAAATCTCCGCCCTAGAAAGCGTCACCGGCGCATTTGACCGAAATCAACTAGGCTCCGCAATCAAAATGGTTCAGCAGGAAGAGCAACTAAAGAGGCTCTCCGCCCAGTGGAATCTCTCCGCCGAAGAAATTCTACAAGCCCTCGACGGGATGACGCTTGACGAATGGGCTGAGGCGCAAGAGGAACAATTGCGCAGCCTCGCCGAGCAATGGGATATCTGTATGGATGATATCACAAATGCCATGCAGGAGCAAGGGATTTCTCTTGACGAGTGGGCGGCGCAACAAGAACGTGCCTTCGCCGAGTGGCAAGCCGCCGTCCGCGCCCACACCAGCAACGTAGTAAACGGCTTCCGCGCCCTGCCAGAGGAGTTTGACAAAACGCTGGAAGAGATGATCCAAACGCTCTACGAAAACCGCCGCCGTTACAACGAGTGGACCGAGACAATGGCGCAAATCACCGCGAAATACGGCGAAGATGTGGCCTACCACCTCCGCCAACTCGGCCCAGCGGCGACAGCGGAATTGCAAAGAATGCTGGACGCCTGCGAACCCTATGGCCCCATGCTGGCAGACCTGCTCCGTTCCATCGGCGCAGACGCCACAGCGGCAGGGTCGGAGCAGTTTCAACAGCGGAAATTTGTAGACGCCCCCTCTGACGGCATAACAAAGCAAGCCAAAGCGGTGTCTGAGAATACGGCCCTTTCCGAGGCTGTGGAGGCGGTGGTTTCTGATGCAGAACAGCAGTTCGAGCGGATGGCAGAGGAAGCCAGCGCCACCACCGCCACCATGATGACCGAAGTCGAAACCATCATCACCGACTCCGCCGAGCCAACCCGCGCGGCGATGGAAACGGTGCGCACAGGCGTTGAGGACGAGTTCGATATCTTGCGAGAAACCCTCCCCAAAATCATGCTCTCCGCAATGGAGGGCGCCTACATAGCCCTCGTGCGCAAAGGCGATGTGCTGATCGCTCGGGCAAAAGCCATCGCCGCCGCCATCGCGGCCATCATGGCAAGTGCCCTGGGTGTCAACTCTCCCTCCCGCGTCATGATAGACCTATTCGGCAAAGTCATGGACGGCATCTACGTCGGCATGGACCGCGGCGAAGACGCTGTGCTTAAGAAGGCTGAAGGAGCGTGGGGGATAGGGGGAAAGCGAAAGCGGCCCCTTTCGAGGCCGCCCCAAATGACATGCTCTACTTATTATCTTCAATTTCTTTTTCTAATTTTTTTAAACCCTCGAGATCTAGAAGTCTCATTTGTACTATGTTGCCACAGTCTTTACAAGCGATAACGCCCACTTTGGAGACAAATGGAACAGGGAGCCATTTAAACGGACCAGGAAATTTTGTTTCAAAAAAAACAGGCCTACCTCCAGAGATCATTCCTTCGATGAGACTATTAGAAGCGCATATATTGCAAGACATTAAAACCACCACCTTTTAAGCATTACACTCATCACTCGTATCATTGTATCGAATCTCTTCAAAAAGCACAACACTTAAAAGGACAGGAGATGAATGAATATGAAATTATTAGCTGCAATTACGTTATTTCTTAAAAGTCAGGTTCAAGCGCAAAGAGAGCGAATCATTTTAGGGGATATCATGGTAGACGGTACAATTTTTGCCACACTTGCTCATCTAGCAAGCAGTGCTTGGAATGCCGTATCTAGTCTTTTTAACGGAGGCACACGCGCAATAAATGAGTTTGCAGAAGCTCTTACTAACGCCGGAGTCGACTTCGATACCCACGTGGAAAATCTGCGTCGCCTACAAGAACTCTATGAACGACATCCCGGGCTCGTGGAGGAAGCCAGCGAGGCGTACAGAGCGTTCATGGAAGAATATATGAGCCATGACGTTGCTGAAGTAGCTGAGCAGTGGGGCTCCGTGCAATGGGAACTCCAGAACGTGAACAGAGAACTCTCCGCGCTGGAAGAATCAACAGGAGTATCTAGACAAACAGCCGCACTGGCACTCATGGAACTAGCCATCGACTCTGCCGCAGGAGAGATAGAAGCTCTAAAAGCGGCATATAATGTGGCGTTTGACACGGCCTATGCCAGTATTAACGCGCAGATCGGCTTGTTTGACCGCCTAAACTTCGAAGTGAGCAAAAATGTGAGCGAAATGGCCTCCACTTGGGGCGGCCAAGCGGCAGACATCAACCAGCATAATGATAATTTGCTCTTTGCGATAGAGGCCAATCTTCTGCCGGGCATTATCTCCTCCTTCCAAGACATCAATGAGGCTGGGCACTTGAACGAAGTCATTTCAAGCCTTCAAGATGCCGGAGCCGAGATGGTGAATGGCGAACTGGTTATGACCGAAGCGGCGCAAGCGATTGTAGACGGCCTCAACGATGCCTTCGGAGAACAATTAAATGCAAGACAAGCCCTGGCCGACACGATTGCCGGAATGCAGGTTGACCTTGAGGCTGGCGCGGCTGAAATTTTGCAAAACTTCAAAGAGATGATTGACGGTCTGAATCTGTCTGCCGAGTGCAGAGAGGCCGGAATCGCGACAATTCAAGGCTTGATCGCTGGTATGCAATCGCAAGAAGGGGCAGTGGAAGGTGCGGCTGCCAACATAGCGCAGGGCTTGCTAAACGCGATGAAGGACGCTTTGAGTATGAACTCTCCTTCTCTTGCGATGAAAGACATTGGCAAGGGTTCGATAGAGGGCCTTATTCAAGGAACCGAATCCAAGCAGGACGATCTTGTCCGAACCTACGAGGAAGTAGGCCAGTCTGCCCTCGACGCGATGCTGGAGGCTCTAGACCCCATGCCAGCCGAATCCCAGGCCATCGTAGAAGAATCCCTAAACAACGTGCGCCAAGAAGTCGCAGACATGCGCGGCCCTGTCAAAGCCAGCTTCAGCGAGCTCGGTGCTTACATGATGGCCGGCCTTTACGAAGCAATGGCGGAAGGCGAACGGCAAGCAATGGCAAGAGCGCACGCGATTGCGGAGGCGATCCGGCGCACAATCGCGGCGGCCTTTAAAGTCAACTCCCCCTCCCGCGTCATGATAGACCTATTCGGCCGCGTCATGGACGGCATCTACGTCGGCATGGACCGCGGCGAAGACGCTGTGCTTAAGAGGGCGGAAGATATCGCTGAAAACCTAACCGACGCGTTGACAATAGACCCCAAGACCATCGAAAACATGGTCTGCAAAATGCAAGCCATCGTAGACACCGGCGTAATCTCCCCGCGCGGCGCCCTGGCCCCGGCGGGCATCGCGGCAAGCGGGACAAGCTCCGGCGGCCCCGTCTACAACATCAGTAACACCGCCTACGTCACCGCGCCCGAGGCGATGAGCGAATACCAAATCACTCGCGAACTGTCCGACATGTCCCGCCGCATGCGGCGGCAACTCGGCTAAAGAAAGGAGAGGAGTTCATGCCAGACAATATCATCGTCCGCTACGAAACCGCCCGCGGCAGCATCACCTTTGACCAGCGATCTATGCAGTTCTGGATCAGCAATTTCGACAGCGCGAGCGGCCTCCAAATCGAAATGCGCGACACCCGCAGTGTAGGCGAAATCGGGGCGACGCTTTCGAACAAAGTGGTCGGCGCACGGAGCCTTACGGTGGATGGGTACATATTCGAGCCTGTGGCGGAGAACCGCCGCAAACTGCTGGACATCGTCGCCCCCAAAGTCCCTGGCCGCTTCACCCTGATCGACGGCGAACAGGCCTGGTACCTAGATGTCGTCCCCGAACACACCCCGGAGTTTGACGATAATCCAAACATCCAAGGCTTCCAAATGCGCCTCTACGCGCAGTTCCCCTATTGGCAGACCACCCAGCGCGCCATGCGCCAACTCGCCCTGATTACCGGGCGGTTTCGGTTCCCCTTCCACACCGGCGGCACCTGGCGGCTATCGGACTATACCGAGGGCTACTTCAGCGATATCGCCAACTACGGCAACGTAGAAATCGCCCCCGTCGTCACCTTCTTCGCGCGGCAGGGCGTGGTGAATCCCGAACTGCTGCACATGGACAGCGGCAAACGGATCCGGATTGAGAAGACCATGCTGGCGGGTGAGCGTATCATCGTAGACACCCGCCACGGCCAAAGAAGCGCGACCTTGTTACATCCCAACGGTGACCGTCAAAATGGCTTTCGCTTCCTGTCCCTAGACAGCGACCTCAGCCTCGCTCTACTACCCGGCGCAAACCGTCTCCGTTTTGACGCGGACCTGCACCGGAGTAATCTGAACGTCTACATCGACGCGCCAAGGGGGATCAAGAGCGGTGTCTAAGATTTTCTTATACAAAGATGGGGAGCGGGTCGGCGTGTTGCAAAATTGCAGCTCCGTCCAGTGGCTCGAACACTACCAATCAGCCGGCGAAGTAAAAATCGTCGCCGCGCCGACAGAGCGCAACAAAGAACTGCTCACCCCCGGCACAAGGCTCTACAACGCCGACAGTGACACTTCGGCTGTTATCGTAGAGACGGAAGTCCAGGCAGGGGAGGACAAGGCGCTGATCGTCCTCGCGGACATAGCCTCCGCGATTCTGGATGAACGCGTCGTCCTATGGCGGCGGCTGGTGACGAACATCGAAACCGGCATGTATACCCTTCTCCGCGAAAATCTGCGTGGCCTGCCACTCAGTCTTGCGGAGCCGAAGGGTTTTACAGAATCCACAGAAACCGAACTCGACTGGGGCTCCGTGCTCGACGCGGTGGAAACACTAGCCACCGTCTCCGGCCTCGGATTCAAAGTCTGCTTCGACCCCATGACAGCGGCGGAGACTTTCGAGGTCTACAAAGGCACAGACCGATCAACCCCAGGCGAAGACTACGTCGGCAGCTTCTCAACAGCCCTAGGCAATGTCGACGCCTTCACCCTGCGCCAAGGCGTAATCGACTATAAAAATGTGGCGATCGTAGTCGGCGAGGGTGCGCCTGTCACAGTATCGCTGGGCAATGTCCCCGCCGAGGCTCGCCGCGAACTCTTCGTCAATGCCCAAAACCTGCGCCGCGAGGAGACAGAGGCCTCCTATGAGCAACTGCTCCGCAGCAGAGGGCGAGAAGCTCTGGCCGAACACCTCAGAACCTTCGAGATAGAGTGCGAGATCAATCAAAACAACATGCGTTTCGGGCAAGACTATTTCCTTGGAGACTGCCTCCCAATCCGGCTGGACGAGCACGGAATCGCGGTGGCCGCCCGGGTGGCGTCTGTGCAGCATGTGTACGAAACCGAGGGCAATCGCACCCTGATTACCCTCGACGATTTTAGATTAGAGGAGGCTCCATGATGTCCATCATCACATTCCCGCTCGACGTAACCGACTACACCGCGGACGCCCTAGGCGCCTGGTTCGCCGCCCGAACCCGCGGCGTCTTCGCAGGCGAGGGGCACTACTGCATTACCACGAACGACGACATGACCATAACCGTCGGCCCCGGCCTGGCCTGGCTCCGTATGACGGAATACTGGGGCGTAGTCGCCTTCCACCGAGAACCGACAACCTTGACCGTTTCGCTCGCCGAAAACACCCTGCAACGCGTAGACGCGGTCTGCCTGCAACTGGACAAGGTGGCGAACACATCCCGCCTTCTCATCCGCAGAGGCGAGCCGGGGGTAGATACGCCCCCACCCCCGGTGAGAGACTCCGGGATGGACGAGATATATCTCGCCACAATCAAAGTTCCAGCTGGCGCGGCGTCCATCCAAGCGGTCAACATCGCAGATCAACGGCTAAATGAGGACTATTGCGGCCTCATGTCCGACGGAACGAAAATCCCGACCCAGCAACTGCACGATGCCTGGACCGCATGGTTCGCAGATATGCAAAAGAGTGCCGAGAAAGAAATCGGCACTCTTCCAAGATCGTCCGAACTAGGAGGCTCTATCCCACTCCAAGGAACCTCCGGCGAACACATAGTGACCACTGTAGATCAAGAAACCGGCACGATCAGCGCACAACTCACAGACGATTTCCTGGACACGATTGACTTCTTCATGGCAAATCTGGGGAAATCCGCTCCCGCTGCCGGAACGATCGGCGACCTACCGATCGGTTCCGTGGTTCACACCTACGTGAATGGTCAATTCAGAGCATTCCTAGTGTGGCGTCACGGCGCACCGTCTTCAGACTATACAGGATATGACAACGCCACGTTCCTACTCCAGCAACGCATGTTCGATTTCAGACAATGGAACGCAACGCCGAGCTCCGACTATGCGGCAAGCGAGGTCCATGCTTGGTTGAACAGCGATTACAAGGCCATGTTCCAAGGCTGGCTGCAAGACAAACTCATCATCGGCCGCATTCCATATAGACCGGGAAATGATGGGTCAACCGTATTGAAAGGGACAGAAGGTCTTGAAACAGCGGTGTTCTTGCCCTCATCGCTTGAAGTCGGGATCTCAAATCCGGGCAACAATGTCGTCGCCTTCGGAGACAACTTTGGCCTGTTCCCAGACAATGCGTCCAGGATCGCGTCTAATGGCATCGGAACTGTGGTCCAATGGTGGTTGAGAACGCCGAATATCAATGGCCTCAACGCCGCTGCCATCTCGAACGTCGGAGGGCAAGCCCCCGCCAGCAGTGTAACGGCTACTGGCATTGGAATGCGTCCCGTCATAGCGCTCCCGCAGACGACGTCCTATGACAGCAACATGATCTTGATCCATTCCAAGTAGAAAGGAGAAATGAGGACAGATGAACATTGTTACATTCCCACTAGACGTAACCGACTACACCGCCGACGCCCTCGGAGCCTGGTTCGCCGCCCGGACTCGCGGCGTATTCGCGGCAGACGGTCACTATCACATCACCACCAACGGCAACATGACCGTCACCGTCGGAACAGGCCTGGCCTGGCTCCGCATGACGGAGCACTGGGGTGTGGTCGCCTTCAATCAAAACCCCGTCGTGCTGGAGGTCCCCCCCGCCGAAAACGCCACACACCGCGTCGATGCGGTATGTCTGCGACTAGACAAAGCGGCAAACCTATCGCGCTTGGTGCTCAAACCAGGCACACCTGGGATCAACAGACCGGCCCCACCGGTGCGAGACGCCAGCTTCGACGAAATCTACCTCGCCACCATCCGCATCCCCGCCGGCGCCGCATCCATCGAACCGATTCACATCGCAGACCAACGCCTCAATGAGCAATTCTGCGGCATCATGTCCGACGGCACCAACATCCCAACGCAGCAGTTATATGACACCTGGATGGACTGGTTCCGAGATTTAAAAACGGTACTCGAAGAAGACACGGCAGGGAAACTGTATAACCGCATCGAAGGGTTGCTCGAACGAATGGACCGCGTAGAAACTGCAATGCAAGCAACTGCAGTGCGAGTCCTTATGGAATCAGGACGGCATTTCACCGAGTTTGAGGATGTCGTGCGTGCGGGCGCATTTATGAGTGACAGCGCAGGATGGCAATCATTCGAGTTTCCATATGGCGGGTTCGATGGCACACCCACTGTGACAGCGACCGCAATGAATCACAATGGGTATGTGTCGATCAACAACGTCACAAAGACGGGCTTTGAATACTGTTTAAAGAATACGACTGGCAAAGACATAGCAACAGCAACGCAAATACACTATCAAGCAATCTATGACGGAGGTGCATATTGATGGAAAGACCAAACGATAAAGCTATAACAATCCCAATGAACAACGCCGAAGTAGCCTGGTGGGCGCATTATCTGAAAGGCAGTTGGGTAAAAGGAGCTACGAACCTGGAGTACATTATGCAACATACGGACACGGCCGAAGCATTCATGGAGCACGCAAACGGCTTGCACTGTATTTACGGTATTGTTGACCGAAATTCCGTAGAACTGGCAGAGGTGGTAGACAAGTATGGTTACGGCGAAAGAGCAGTTACATGGTTCCTGAACACATTCTTTGACTGGAATTATGGAAGTCTGCAAGAGTTTGCCCGCAGCCAAGGGGCAGTTCGCGTTGCGCTGCAAAGCAGAAACGCATTAAACGCCATCTTCATGAGCGCCTCTGCGGTCAGAACCTTGTTTAGTGAATCTGTTTTTGTTGGAGAACTGGCAGAAAACCGAGATGCACTGAATTTTGTAGAGCAAACACCATTTGCGAGAACTGTAGTGTCCGCCCTGGCGATTGACATAGAAGTAGAAACGACCGCTACAAATCAAGTTATCCGCATTGTGGATACACCGGTATTTGTTGTAAACTTCGCCCGACGCGGCACCCAGAATATTACAGTTCGGAGCTTTATCAATACACCGCATCAACAAATAAGCACAAATACGAACACCGTTGTAATGAATCGATTTGCGGAACCTTTAGAAGTACAAGGGAATGCAGGGGCCATCGCAGTTATACGATGTGTGCCCTTGCTTGCCGATGTATCTACGCTCTACCGCATATTAAACGCCCGATTCAATTGGACATACTCCAACCTCACAGCTATCTTTGAAAGTGAAGAGGCCATGAGTACAATTGTAGGCGATGCGGGAGCTATAAATATTGTAATGGGAAGTTCAGAATCTCGAGCGGCTTTGCTCAACTCTGACATTGCTTTGGCCGCTATCTTCAGAGATCCTCCGACAGCAGATCCATTTTTGCGGATAGACTCGTTTGCCAACACCCTGCGTGACACTGCCACATCTCAGACAATTGCAAGGACCTTAGCACGACTGTCTCGATTGAATCCGAATGATTTTGCAAACATGGAGCATTTTACCACAACTTCTGGTGCACTGGCCGCAGCCGTCCAATCGCTAGGGGCTGTGCTCCTAATCGAGAGGACCCAAGTCGGAGTTGACGCAATGAACCGCCTACCGACTTCCAGCATTGTAAATACAAGCCTTGCAAGCGTCGGGGGACATGTCTGGATTGGAACAGTGACTAGGCCGACAGGAGGGCAACAGCGAGCAACAGTGCATGTATCGGGACAAACATCACCTAGAGCAGTGTCGGAAGGTATTACTATTGATGGACTAATGCTAGCCCCGGCAAACAGAAGTGTTGGTGGCACTGGTTCCCACAGCACAGCGTCCACCGCGATCCATAGATTTGCGCTCAATCCAAGGGCGACAGTCAATCTTCTTGGCGACCAACCCCTCCATGGGTGGGTCTATGATTGGAATATCGGCAATAATGTATGGGCTCAAATTGGTACTTGGGTACGGCATACCCAACCAACTCATAATGGAAATACAACCTTCACACGGATTAGCTAACCCCACGAAAGGAGCCCCCCATGCCCCCAATCACCCCCACCCCCCTCATTCACCACCGCACCCACACCCACCCAACCCGCATCACCCCCCGCGGCCTCATGCTCCACAGCGTGGGCGTCCCCCAACCAAACGCCTCCGTCTTCATCCGCAACTGGAACAACGCGACGACCCAGGTCAGCGTCCACGCGTTTGTCGAACCCGGGAGGGTCTTCCAAACCCTCCCCTGGGACTTCAGGGCCTGGCACGCGGGCGGGGCGGCGAATGACACCCACATCGGCGTCGAGATGACGGAACCCACCAGCATCCGCTATACCGGCCGGGGCGCGGAGTTCATAGACAACGACCCCACCGCCACCCACGCCTTCGTGCATGAGACTTACGCCACAGCGGTGGACCTCTTCGCCTACCTCTGCAATCTATACGCTCTGGACCCTCTGTCCGACGGCGTCATCCTCAGCCACGCCGAGGGTCATCAACGCCGCATCGCGTCCAACCACGCGGATGTCGAGCACCTTTGGGCTCGTCACGGCCTTACGATGGCGCAATTCCGGCGAGACGTAGCGGCAAAGGCAAAGCAAGGCGGCGAGATGGGTGAAGCGATCCCTGCCACCCTCTTCCGCGTGAGCACCCTCACCGCACCGCTCAACTGCCGAGCATTCCCGAGCACTGCGGCGGCAATCGTCGGCACCTTCGCCCGTAATGCACTGGTCACAGCCACACGACAAAGCGGAGACTGGCTTCATGTGACCGACGACACCGTCACCGGCTGGGCATCCGCCAGCTTCCTGACCGAAGCCGTACCAATCGCCGTAGACGCGTTGGCGGCAGCAGGTGTCATCCACTCGCCGGAATATTGGCTAAGTCATTATCCGTATTTGCGGTATTTAGACCGCCTGTTGGTCAACCTGTCCGAACTAACCTTCGCCCCCGGCGAAGCCGCCGCCAACCTGGAGGACGCCATCCGCGTCCTCGTACAAGCCGGAGCGATCCAATCTCCGGATTACTGGATCGCCAACCATACGCAAGTGCCGCATATCGACACCCTGCTCCTGCGGGCGGCCGGGATGACAAAAGAGAGGTGAAACAAATGGACGATACAACAAAACTCTGCACCACAGGCCTCATCGCGGCCCTGACAGCGCTCTGGGGCTGGTGCGGATGGCTCTGGATGCTGTGGCTCCTCTGCCTCGTGGCGGACCATTTCACTGGCACAGTGGCCGCGTGCAAAGCGGGGGAGTGGTCCTCCGCGGCGGCCCGCGCCGGTATCTGGGGCAAACTCGGCAGCATGATTGTAGTGCTGGTCATCGCCGCCTTAGATTTCGTACTAGGGCAGATCATCAATGACATGCAATGGCTGCCGTTCCACTACACTGTATTGCTTTTCCCCATTGTATTGGCGTGGTACATCCTGACAGAAATCGGGAGCATCCTGGAAAACGCAAGTAAGCTGGGCGCAAAGGTGCCAAAATTCTTGGTGCGCTGGATCGCGGTCATGCAAAAACAAGTCGGAAAAGCCGGAGAGGCTGCGGTATCTAGAAAAACGGAAGAAAATGAAAATATGTAAGTTTTGAAAAAAATAAAAAAGAGCACACTCAATTTTAAATAAAAAATGAAGATTTTGAAATAGTGAGCAAGTTAAAAATATGAGCAAAACAAAGAGACGAGCTAACGCAAATATCTGCGTTGGCCTGTCTCTTCATTCTGTGATATAATAATTACCACCGAAACAGCACAAAATTCACGGGAGAATCAAATGAGCACACGAAGCAATCCAAATAGCCCCTCATCCAACCGCCGACCAACGAGCCGAAGATCACCGCAAAGAGGCCGACGCAGGTCGGCGCGGAGAAGACGACCATTTCTAGTCCTATTCCTCCTCCTGCTCATCACCGGTGCGGGATACTTTGGGTTCACTGCACTCACAAACCCAGAACTCCCGATTACGCTCGAAACTGGTCAAGCGGCCGTGCATTTCATCGACGTCGGACAGGGTGACGCGACTTTGATCCAAACAACAGCAGGGAGCGTCCTCATTGACGGCGGCGACAATCGCCTGAACATGGGCGAACACGTGGTGCAATACCTCCGAGATGCAGGCGTTTCCGAGATCACCTACGTCATCGCGACCCATCCGCATGCCGATCACATCGGCGGACTGATTGATGTGTTGCATGCGTTCCCGATCGGCACGCTCATTATGCCGCCTGTGTCGCACACCACATTAACCTTTGAGCGCTTTCTCGACGCAATCGAAGCGCAAGACATCTACGTCAGAGCGCCCGTCGCCGGGGGCACATTTTCTGTAGGGGAAGCGGTTTTCACAATCATCGCGCCAAACGCTTCAGGCTATCAAAATCTGAACGACTATTCCGTCTCCCTACGGATGGTCCTGGGCGAGACAAGCTTCATCTTCACCGGAGACGCGGAAGAGCTCTCCGAATTGGAAATGATAGCCGCAGGGCATATACTCTCATCGAATGTCCTCCGCGTCGGCCACCATGGGAGCCGGACAAGCACGGCCCAAGCGTTTCTGGACGCGGTAGACCCCACAATCGCCGTCATCAGCGCAGGTCGAGATAATGGCTTTGGGCACCCACATCGCGTCGTGATGGAGCGATTGGAGGGACTTCGCATATACCGAACAGATGAGCACGGGCACATCATCATGGTGACAGACGGCACAGAGATTACCGTGAAAGGAGCAGTCGTATGGCGAACATGGCTCAATCAGCTTACGCAGTGGATCGGCTAGAGGGCAGCCTCGCCATCTGCGAGTGCTTAGAAACAGGTGCGCAGATTACGATAGAGACAATCTGCCTTCCGGCCAACATAAAGGAAGGCGACATCCTTTTGCAGAGCGGAGAAGGCTTTGAGGTAGATAAAATCCGCACAAATCAAAGGCGTACGGATTTGACGAGCCGACTGAATAAGCTGTTTGGAAAATAGAAGAGTGCGCTCAATGTTTTTCGAAAATGACGCCGAATAATAAATTGAGCTTACTTGATTAAGTGTGATTTTTGCATCCACAAGTGATTTTCCGGGTAAACCAATTGAACGTTTAACAACAGACTCGATCGCCTGATATTGCCAGCATAGAACCATAGGAACGGGCAAAGATAGTACGGAGATGCCGACTGACATGGCACTCGTTTTTAGATAATCCAAAGGAGATGCGAAAATGGCTAGATCGAACAGTATCCTCAACCCCAACGCCCGCGAGGCGATGGACCGCTTTAAGATGGAAGCCGCTGGCGAAGTCGGCGTTAACCTGAAGCAAGGCTACAACGGTGACCTCACCGCACGCCAGGCTGGCAGCATCGGCGGCCAGATGGTTAATCTCATGTGTCCCGTACGATCTATGGAGTTCAACCGAATTTCTAGGACAACAGACGGATATACGAAAACGATTACATATGATGTTTGGCTTGGGATATAGGTTGAAGCACCAGTGAAATTGCCAAAGCAGCTAATGTCAGAATTTTGTTGTACGCTTGAAATATTTATCTTGATGTGATATAATTTTTAGAAATACCCAGATGTTATGGGACAGATAGATTGGGGTCTTTCAAGCGATATGGCTGCTTGCTTGTCATGCTTAAGGCTACGCTCTCTTTGCTCTAGCCTCGGCATGTGATTACAGAAGAGGAGTTTTACGATGCATGAAAAAGCAGAATAAACAGGATCGAGAGTTGAAAGAGATGTCCACTGTAGCAGTGAAACGCGCATACGACTATATCCGAGATATGGCGATTGATTTCTCGATCCATCCGGGAGAGCAGATCAATGAGACAGAAGTCGCAAGCCATTTGGAGATGAGCCGGGTACCTGTGCGAGAAGCCCTAAACCGCTTGCTTGTTGGAGGATTTGTGGCATTTGATCCTGGGAGAGGGTTCTTTTGTCGGAAATTCAGTGAATCAGAGGTGAGAGAGCTCTATGCAGTGCGGCTGGACCTGGAAATTGGCACGGTGAAGCAGGCATGTCAACGGGGAAACGAGCATGACATCGCCTCGATTCTCTCCGATTGGAAGCAAGTCGCAGCGATCCGATCCAGCGTGAGCCAAGATGAGCTGATCCAGCTGGACGAGCTATTCCACATGAGAATCGCCGCTCTCAGCGGAAACATGGAGCGCATTTTTGTCCTACAGAATATTTTTGAGCGAATCCGATTCGTTCGAAAGATCAACATTGAACAAGAGTCCAGACGTGACACCTTCGTCGATGAGCACGTTGGTATCATAGAAGCTATTCTGAAACGAGATGAAACGCTGGCAACAGAGCTCTTGGAATATCACCTCGGCGTAAATTCGCAGGAATTGAAGGAAAATATATCAATGGGAATGCTGCGTATCTATGCGGCTGATATTATATAACGACAGTAAAAATGGAACAATAGCCCGCGAACGCATAATATTCATAACCATAGTGCCGCCTTTTGGGTGGCGCTTTTTGTTTGGTATATTCGCAAAAAAATAAGCGAGACTTTTTAGTAAATATATAGATTTGAAACACCTGCATTGACATATACAAAACAGTATGCTAAATTGTATACAGAACATGATGATAAATGTAATTGCAGAAAAAGGACGGGCAACTGGGGAGTTGCGGGGCATGCGCCAAGAGTATGAACGAAGTTATAAAACAACTGAATTTTAGAAAGGAGTATCACAATGGATATCCAGCAAATGCAAGAGAGATTTCTGTCAGACAAAGCCAAAATCATGCTACACCACCCGCAGGGCATGGGGAACTACTTCACCTTCAAAACCGCGATCAACATTCTCGGCCTGGATGGGGAGCAATTGATCCCGAATGGCCTCTACAACATGATAGGCGAAGGCTATTATGACATGGGCTACATGGCCAATCTGATCGGCCCGCCGGAGTCCGCGGTTCAGGCGATGAAAGAGCACTCAACTTGGGAAGAGATCCGGGTATATCCGCCGGACCTCATTCAAGAACTCAAGGAGAAAGCCGCAAAGAAGAAATTTGGCCGCGAACTTTCCGATGATTTCACGGTAATGGGCGTTGAGGGCGCACAGGGAGGTATCGGCTACGTCTACATGACCTTCCTCAACCCCGGCGACGAAGTAATCGCGACAGACCCCGCTTACTTCCATTTTGTGCCGGGCGCGGAGCTAAACGGCGCAACAGTAAAAGCGATCAAATTGACGGCGGAAAATGGGTATAAACTGACCCCCAAAGAGGTCGAAGCGAATATCACGCCAAAGACAAAGATGATTGTCCTCTGCGATCCGATCAATCCGTTCGGTGTTGTGGCAACTAAAGAGGAATTACTTGAGATCGCGGAGATTGCACGCAAAAACAACATCCTCATCTTCAACAACATCACGCACGATACACACCAGACCGATCCCACAGCGCAGCATTATCCCCTGGCGTCTCTGCATACGCCGGAGACACCGATGGATCACGTAATTTCCGTCAGCGGCGTCTCAAAAGGATATGGAATGCCGGCACTCCGCGTTGGGTTCATGGCAGGACATCCGGCGCTCCTGCGCGGTGCGTTCCTGCTCAAGATGGAGACAACCAAAATCCATATCAATTACCCCGGCCAATATGCGACCTATGTAGCCATGCAGGATGACGCATACATCCAGGCGAGCACAGAAATCATCCGCCGCAACTATAAGCACATTGAAGAAACCGTGGCGATGACAGACGGCGTCACCATTCCCGTAAAGCCCCAATACGGCTTCTGTATGATTATAGACATCTCCGGTACGGGTGTATCCGCGCAAGAGATTGCCACGGCGCTCTTGAGCTACAAGATTGGTGTAATCACAGGAGATGGCCTCGGAGACTCGGGCGATATTGAATACATTCGCCTCAACTATTCGCACCCGGATATCGAATGTTTCGAGTTGTTCCGCGAAGCGCTCCCCAAGGCGATTGCCGATGCACAAACGGGGATGTACAAACAGGCTGTCATCGAGTTCTTTGAAAGAATAGGTTCCGCGCGCGGCAAGAGCATCATCGAGCGCATCAGCAAATAATAGGATAGCGCAGAAAAATCCTCCAAGGTTGGATAGCTGCCAGGCGATCCATCTTTGGAGGATTTTGTAAAAGGGGGTTCCGGTGCAAGAAGTCACAGGAAGGAGGTGGCAAATATGCCGGGTATTTTGACAATGATATTCGTACCGATCACAGTATTGATAATCGGATTCTTCATTTGCGGATTGCATGAAAAGGAGACCTAATGCGCTGCCTTCCAATTTTTGCTTTCTCTACACGCGTAATCATATAATGGGAGGATGGAATCTATGGATACTACATTAACGATTATTACGGCAATTCTCGCCATATATACGGTAGCCTTGACTGCTATGGGGTTGTATTATAGCAGAAAGGCAGCCAGTTCCAGTGCGGAGTTTTATCTCGGCGGCAGAAGCATCGGTCCTGTGGTTACCGCGATCGCGACCGGTGCGACAGGGAGAAGCGCCTGGTTAGTCCTCGGCATGGTTGGAACCGCTTATATATTCGGGGCGGCGGCAATTTGGGCCGTGGCGGTCTATGCGACAACCGAAATGTTCGGTATGGGGCACGCCGGAAAGCGTCTGCGCATCTTTACGGAGAAAATGAACAATGTCACATGGCCGGACTATTTAGAGGCCCGCTTTGGTGACAAGCAGAATGTCTTAAGAGTCGCAGCCGTGCTCATCATCGTATTTTTCTACGTGGCTTACTCTGGCGCTCTGCTCATGAGCGGCACGAGAATGTTCGGGTATGTTTATGATATGCAGCCGATCCACGCGGTCATTCTCTGTGCGGGGATTATCCTGCTCTACACAGTGACCGGCGGCTATCGCGCGGTGGTAATCACAACCTATGTGCAAGGGCTTATCATGTTGGGCAGTCTGGTGATTATGCCGCTGTTCCTCCTGTTTCGCTTCTGGGGGACGGGCATCATTTCCCAGCTTATGGCAATCGAACCGATGCTGATCAGTAGTCCGACCGGTGCGGCCTCCAACACTTGGGTTATCGGACAACTGGCGATCGGTCTTGCCTCTTGGGGGCAATTGCATATTCTCACGCGCTATATGTCAGCGAAAAAGGTATCCGCCATGCGGCAATCAGCGTTTGGAAACGGTGTTTGGAACGTCATTTGTGCCGCCGGTGCATGCTTTACCGGTCTATTGGCCAGACTAGTCTGGCACGCCCCGGGCGACATTCCCGGCGGGAACCCGGAGCTGATTACGGCCGTTATTGCCACCGAACTGATGCATCCGATCATGGGCGGCCTAATCATAGCGGGCATTGTCTCGGCGATCGTCTCCACCGTTGACCAATTGCTGCTGACCACGTCCTCCACGGTGACGAAAGATTTCTACCAAGCAATGGTCAACAAAAACGCAAGTGAGCGGACAATTGTACGGATGTCTCGCGTCGTCTTGGTTGTAACCACAATCCTTGCGGTTATCATGGGTCTCAGTGAAAACGAAACAATTTTCTGGTTTGTCCTGTTCGCCTTTGGCGGTCTGGGTGCTGCGTTTGGCCCTGTGTTTATTCTCTCCGTATACTGGAAAAAGATGACAAAGTGGGGCGCCTTGTCTGGTATGATTATGGGTTTGGTCGTATCCGTAGGCTGGTTCTACACACCGCCGCTGCGGGCGTTGATTTATGAACTGGTTCCAGCGTTCTTGCTGGCCACGGCCGCCTGCATACTTGTAAGCCACCTCACCCGTAAAGATATCCCGGAAAATGTAAACGAGCTGTTTGACAGCTTAAATACTTATACTGAAAAATAAGATCGGCGGCCGCAAACCATGGCGTATCGCAGAACGCCGTTAGATGAGGCCGATATCAGCCAAAATGCCTGATGGAATGCAGGGGGAACGGATAGCAATCGCTATTCGTTCCCCCTATTTATATGCGACATCTTTTCTCTGCCTTATGATAGAGATGACATTCTCTCTGCGGAAAGCTATAGATAGAAAAAGTGCCATATTCTTGCAGAGAAAACTAGAAACAATGAATAAACTCTGGTGGCGTTTCCTGTAATATTGTAAAGCCCCTTGATCCCTAGTATGCCCCCGAGATATGGACCAAAAGTAATGACACACGTCCAGTTACTTATCTAGGTTTTCATCATCCTGCAAGGAGAGGCATGATAGCCTGCGGAGCAGGCGGGTGCCCTCGTAGCGCAGAGTGTAGCCGGACTTCGTTGTAATAGCACACCCATCGAGCAAGTAGCACAGATACTTCGCGCATGGTATCGAAGATCTCACCGTTTAAGAACTCATCTCGCATCCGTGCATTGAAGCTCTCGATGTAGCCGTTCTCCCAGGGCAAACCCGGCTCAATATATGCCGTGATAACTCCAATATTTGCAAGCCATTTACGAACTGTCCGACTAGTGAACTCGCTTCCGTTGTCACTGCGCAAATACTGCGGCGAAACAGAGCGAGGGGAAACGTGCTGGTCGGATTCAGAGTCGCATGATTTTTCGAGCCACCCGACAGACGATTCACTTCTATCACAACTATCACGACCCAGTGACACAAGTGATACTTGTGATTGGTTATTTTGGTCAGTATAAATTTGAGTGCTTGATATGTAATAGATATGGAAATAATAAATTTAAGAAAAAGGGGGCGTTCTATGCAGAAAACGCAAGAACAACTAATGGCAGAAGAAATCTGGCTAACCTATTTCAACGACTATCTGTTCCAAAAACAACTCATATCCGAAACCCAACGCAACAAAATGAAAAATCTCATCGGTCGGCGTATATACGATCAACGCAAAGGGCTAAAACAACTATAATATGAACATGCAAAGACCCTGCCTCTACAGGGCAAGGTCTACATAGATTACACAAGACTCTTATCTTCAGCACAAGGATGTCATGGACACACACCCTTGTGCCGTCAATCCGAAACACGATATAATAATGTCTTTCGAAAGAAACGGTAGACCTATGCTCCATCTATTACACTCCAGTGGGTATCATTTCGTGCGGCGCTCCTTGGCTGGAATAAAGCATTCCCTCGCCTTTTGACATGCGATACCGGCCTTGCTTTGAGATTCTTCCCGTCTCTACCTGTAGCGAGAAAAGGTATAATGACTTGTAGCTACGTTGTATTGTGTGTGAATTAATTTGTCGACATATGACCAAGTCTTGTAATTGTTTTCTGCTTACGCTATAATTTGATTATGCGAAAACGAACTTCGGAGGAAGACAATGGACATTTATGATATCCGACAACTTATGCGCACCAAATCTATCTATGACATCCCCCTAAGAGTAACCTTTTATGCCCGTGTTTCAACAGATAAAGACGAGCAGCTCAATTCTCTCGAAAATCAAATATCCTACTATCCTGATTTTATTGCAAGCCACCCAAAATGGATGTTTTTGTCAGGCTATGTGGATGAGGGGTTATCCGGTATAACAACTGCCAAGCGAGAAAACTTCCACAACATGGTGAGAGATGCCGAAGCGGGGATGTTTGACCTCATCATTACCAAGGAGATTACCCGTTTTGCCAGAAACACACTGGACAGTATTCAGTATACTCGGAGACTTTTGTCCTGTGGCGTGGGTGTGTTCTTCCAAAACGATAACATAAATACCTTTGACGAAGATAGTGAGTTGCGACTTACCATTATGTCCGGGATTGCGCAAGACGAGTTAAGGCGCTTATCTAGCCGTGTGAGCTTCGGGCATCAGCAGGCCATCAAAAACGGTGTGGTGCTAGGAAATGGCCGCATGTTTGGCTATGATAAAGACAATAAGCGGCTGGTCATCAACGAAGCGGAAGCGAAAATGGTGCGAGAACTGTTTGAACTCTACGCTACCAATGAATACAGTATGAAGCAGATTGAAGATATCTTCTGGGCGCGGGGGTACCGCAATCACAATGGCAAAAAAATCAGTCATTCTACTATGTCTAACACGATTTCTAACCCGAAGTATAAGGGCTATTATGTAGGTAATAAAGTGAAGATCGTGGACATGTTCACGAAAAAGCAAAAATTCCTCCCGCCGGAGGAGTGGGTCATGTTCAAAGACGAGACAGGCGAAATCGTACCTGCTATCGTGGATGAAGAATTATGGGAGCGGGCCAATGAGGTGTTGCGGCGGCGGAGCAAAGATGTAAAACGCCGACAAAATCTAGTCAACCATCCGAATCTGCTCACAGGAAGGCTCGTCTGTACGCATTGTGGTTGTACGTATTACCGGAGAGACAACAAGGATAGACTAGGGAATATTAACAGTCGCTGGGTGTGCAGTGGAAAAATCAATGGCGGTAAAAATGCTTGTCCATCTTTTGGAATCTACGAGAACGAGATGAAGCCAATTTTGTTTGAAGTGTTCAACGAGACTTCTGACGTTGTCGGCGCACAGATCATTACGATTTATATGGAACTCCTCCAGCAACTGGAAGGCGAGAATAGTTTACAAGATGACATCAATCGGGCAAAAGCACGGATTGACACAGAGCGTAAAAAGCAAGGTAAGCTTTTGGAGCATAATGTCTCTGGCGCAATCTCAGACAAAGACTTCAAACGTCTCAATATAGAGTGCGCAAAGGCGATTGAGCAGGCAGAGAAAGAGTTTTTTGAACTGGAAAAGGAATTTGATGCCAAGCAAGAACATAAAGAGCGTTTAGACCACATTCGCAAGGTGTTGGAACAAGCAAGAAAGGATGCAGCAAAAGGTATCATCAACAAAGAATTTGTTGAGACATACATCGACAAGATTTACGCCACCTGTATAGAAAGTGATGCAACTGACTTGCATTCTTTGCAAATGCGTTTGGAAATCAGGATTTTTACCGGAAAAACCACCGAAAAGTATCTCCAAAAATTCAAAGGTCGTACAGGCCACACGAGTAAAAAGATGATCCAAGCTTACGAGAACAACCTGTAAACGGATCACTAATGAAATCCCCCCGCCGATGGCGGGGGGATTTCTGCATTCCTTATCTGATGAAACGCCTCGTGCAAAACATTTCGCTACAAAGTCACCCGCACATAAAGCAGCATCAGGATAGCGGCGATAGCCAGAATAGAACTGGCCACCATGAGAAATACGCCAAGGCTCTCGCTGAAATAAAACTGCTTGCCATCGAGAAAGCGAAATCGCCACAGTAAATAACCGACGATTGCCAGCACAAAGCAGAGAACCAGAAAAAACAGGCCGATGAGCGTCTGAATATTGATGTTGGTTGCAAAATCTGTCATAGCTATTCACTAAACCTCAAACTGATATCTGTGGGCCGCACCGTATGTGTAAGCGCCCCGATGGAAATAAAATTGACCCCAGTCTTCGCCACATCCCGCAGACTTCGATCGCCCATATTGCCAGAAGCTTCGGTTATAGCTCTGCCGCCGATCAGCCGGACAGCCTCCGCCATCAAAGCCGTGTCCATGTTGTCCAGCATGATAATGTCTGCCCCGGCCTGGAGGGCCTCTTCGACTTCCGCAAGCGTCGTCGTTTCCACCTCGATCTTCACCGTATGCGGTACATTCCCCCACACAGCCTCAACAGCGGCGGTGATGCCGCCCGCGGCTACGATGTGGTTGTCCTTAATCAAAACCCCGTCAAACAGCCCGAAACGGTGATTAGAACCGCCGCCTGTTTTAACAGCGTATTTCTCAAGCGCCCGCAGACCCGGCGTAGTTTTACGCGTATCGCAGATTTTGGTTCCCGTACCCCTGACCTCCGCGACAGCCTCAGCAGTCCGTGTAGCGATCCCCGAGAGGCGTTGCAGCAGATTAAGCGCAACACGCTCCCCTTGCAAAACCGCCTGCGCTGGCCCCGAAACCTCCGCAATCGCCGTCCCGATTTCCACCCTGTCCCCCTCGGCAACCAACGGTGTGACGCAAACGGCAGAGTCCAGCAACGCAAAAACCCGCACTACAACAGGAAGCCCACAAATCACCCCCGGCTCTTTCGCGATAAAATGCCCTTTGGATTGCGCATCCCGCGGAACGCAGTTGATCGTAGTAATGTCGCCTGTCCCGATATCCTCGGCGAGAGCGCGGCGGAGAAAATCCTCTAATTGGATATTCAGCATGGTTTCAATCCCTCCGATAATGGGCGCCCACGCTCTCCGTTCGAGCGAGCGCACCCTCTAAAATAGCCTCGGCCACGATGGTAATATTCAGGAGCTCAATATAATCGCGACTATCGTCAAAACCCTGCTCGAGATCATGCCCGATCGCCCTGATCTCCGAAAGTGCCTCCGTAAGTCCCGCCGCACGCCGAACCACACTGGCGTAACCATGGATAACCGTCTGCACACGCCGGCGCAGAGCGATCGCGTCCACGGAACAGACAGGCCGATCAGAGAGGGGAGGCACAAAGTCAGACGTCAGAGGCGGCACGCCGATGCGCAGAAGCTCATTGATATCAAACGCCGTCCGGCGGCCGAATACGAGGCACTCAAGCAGAGAGTTCGCCGCCAGACGATTCCCGCCATGGACCCCGGTAGAAGCCGCTTCACCCGCGGCATAGAGCCCGGGAATGTTGGTCAAACCGTGGAGGTCTGTCGCGATCCCGCCGATGAAATAGTGCTGAACCGGGCAAACTGGAATCAGGTCCCGGCTGATGTCAATTCCAGCCTCCAAACAGCGGCTAAAAATCGTAGGAAAACGCTGCTCCAAGCAGTCTCGATCCCGATGCCGGATATCCAGATAGACATGATCCGTCCCCGCCGTCTCCATCTCGCGATGAATCGCCCGGGCGACAATATCACGCGGGGCAAGGTCTTTCAGCTCGTGCTGGTCCGCCATAAACGCCTCACCTTTGGCGTTGCGCAAAATAGCGCCCTCACCGCGAACGGATTCGGAGATCAAAAAAGTCTGCCCCGCCTGGCCTTCCCGCCATAGACCCGTGGGGTGGAACTGAATAAACTCCATGTGACGAAGCGCCGCCCCCGCCCGCAGAGCGGCCGCAATCCCGTCACCCGTGGCGATAGACGGGTTCGTCGTAGATTGATACACCTGCCCAATCCCACCCGTAGCGATCACCAAAAATCGCGTGCGAAGGATACGATAGCCACCCTCGGAATAGATGAGCGCACCGCAGACAGTGCCACCCTCATCGAGCAGAATGTCCACCAGAAAAGAACTGCCCATCAGAGTAATATTTTCGCGCTCCTCACAAAGAACCGCAAGAGCCTGCACCATTTCCCGCCCGGTGGCGTCGCCCCCGGCATGGAGCACCCGGTGCCGCCGATGCCCACCCTCACGCCCAGTAAGCAAACAGCCCGCCTCATCTCGATCAAAGGGAACGTGCATCGCTTGCAGAGTTTGAATATTCTCCGGCCCTGCATCCACTAGAACCTTGACAGCCTTCGGATCACAAAGCCCAGCCCCGGCGATCAATGTGTCCTCCGCGTGGAGGTCGGACGTATCATCCTCCCGAATCGCCGCCGCAATCCCGCCCTGGGCCAGCCAAGAACTAGAAATATCCAGCCCGTCCTTAGACAGCACACAACAAGACCTATTTTCCTCAATATGCAAGGCCGTATACAGTCCCGCCAACCCCGCCCCGACCACAACCACGTCAAAGTCGAGCGTTTCCGCTATCTCAATGTTCCTACTCACCGCATATCGCATAGTCCGTATGACACCCCGAAAAAAAGATTACCTCATTGTACCAGAAAAAGCAGACGCTGGTCAAGGCGAGCCGGCTATGATAAGTCCCGCAGCCAAAACGCCCACCTGACTGGCATAGATTGCATCAAACTGCGAGATCGGCAGCGGATTCTCCCCAAGTCCGACCTCAATGGTATAACCGGGCCGATCAAACTGCTGGATAAACCAATCCTTATACCCCGCATGGCCCGACTCATAAGGCGTTTCCTCCAAAGCATAGCCGGAAAGAGTGGAAAACACCTCACCAATCTCACGAGACTTAGCCGGGAGATAGTCGAGATATTGCCAATAAATCACCTCGCCCTGGCTGTGATAGGAGAGGGTAAGCGAAAAATCTCGACTGAGCGTATATTCATAAAACGCACGGCTCTCCGGCTCAGCAAGCGGCGCACTGCCCACATAGTCGCGCGGCCCAAGCAGACGAACGCCTTCGGAAAATTTGATCTCCTTCGCCTTCTCCCAACCCGCCGGGTATTGCAGATTCAAATCCACACCCCGTCCATTGGCTTTCCAGCCGCTCGGGAAGGGGATATGCGGATAATGCTCCGCAAGATAAGAAGCGTATTCAAAATCCGCCCCGCTATCCCTAGCCCCCGTAGCAATATCTACGCCGTCCGGGTTGACCATAGGGACAAGGTGCAAGGTCGAGGCCGCATAAAGCGCGGCGGCGTCCAGCCCGCCGATTTCGCCACCCTCAACGCAGGAGCGGGCGTATTCCTCCAAAAATTTCAGCAAAACCGGAGCGGTGATCCACTCATTTCCATGGTGGGCGGCAGTATACCCCACCTCAATCGCTCCCTCGCCAAAACACAAGACAGGCAGATCACACCCCGCGACACTCTGCCCAATGCTTTCCCGCCGAATGCTCGGATACCGCGCCAACAGCCCCTGGAGCACATACCGAAGCGCCAGCGACGTAAAGCGAATCTCCGTCGGCACCACAGAAAACCCGAGCGGAATGATAAGCCTCCGCGCCAACAGAAGCCCTTCTTGTCCGACACCCGGATTCGCCGCCTCAATAGCTGTAACGGTAGTGCGAAATCTCGTAGCGAGCAACTCAAGTGTATCTCCCGCCTCTGCAGTCCGCACGACATAGCCAACCAAAAACGGCCCCAACGCCCGCCAATCAGCCGCAGTGACGCCGGGCGCAGACGGCATCCCGCGCCCAGCGCGAAACAGCCCCAGCGCCGCCTCAGTACGTGGCCCGAGCACACCGTCAATCGCGCCCGGCGCATAACCGGCCCGCATGAGACAGAGTTGGATGAGATCAATGTCCGGATGTCTGGCGCCGGATAAAAATTCGCGCATAAATATCTCCTTTTCGAAACGCATTTTTCTAGTTTATGCGAAAAAATCCAAGTCGTGAATTGGAGAAACAGAAATAAGATTCCAAGGGTAAATCGAGTGAAAAGAGCCATATTAAGAAAAGCCTAAGAAGGGCATGCAAGGAGGAAATAGTTTGAAGTGTTACGATAGAAAGGAAGGCGAGCCGAGATGAAAAACAGAACAATCCGGCAGAGCCTAGCCGCCTTGGCGGCCCTGATAATACTGGTGTCTGCCACACCGCACGCTCTGGCCATACTGCCGACAGAACTCGTGCCCGTGGGGAAGACTGTAGGAATAGATATCAAATGTGAAGGCGTCATGGTGGTAGCCCTCGGTGAGGTAGAGACAGAAGACGGCGTAGAGGCCCCAGGCGCGAACGCCGGACTCTTACCCGGAGACGTCATCACCGGAGTAGGGTCTACAAAAATCAACTCCGCCGCCCAACTAAAAGCCGCTGTGGAAGAAGCGGACGGCCAAACCATCGCCGTCCAAGTGCTCCGCCCAGACGGGCAAAGGCTCCAACTAAACCTAACCCCCGCAAGAGACAAGTTGGGCAACCACGAACTGGGCCTCTGGTTACGGGATGGTATGGCCGGCATCGGCACAGTGACCTTTTACGACCCCAAAACCGGCATCTTCGGCGCCCTAGGCCACGCCGTGAGCGACGTGGAGACAGGCGTACTCATGCCCATCGGCGGCGGCTCCATCATGCCCGCCGGCGTAAAATCCGTTAGACGGGGCACCCCCGGTGCGCCGGGGGAACTGCAGGGCGATTTTGCGGTGAGAACACAAATCGGCGCCCTCTTCGCCAATACCCCGACAGGTATCTTCGGCCACGCGATGGACAAAGAAGCCCTAAACCGAGGCCAAACCCTGCCCGTCGGGAGCAGGGGAGAGCTAAAAGTCGGCCCCGCGACGATTTTCACAAACGTCTCCGGCACAGAGGTAGGAGAGTTCGCGATTGAAATCTCCCGCGTCTTCACCGGCGGAGACGACCGCAACATGATGATAACCGTAACAGACCCCGCGCTCATCGCCCTAACCGGCGGAATCGTCCAAGGGATGAGCGGCAGCCCCATCGTGCAAAACGGCAAGATCGTCGGCGCGGTGACGCATGTGCTAATCAACAACCCGGAAAAAGGCTACGGAATTGCGATTGACAGCATGCTGGAAAACGCCTTCGCCAGCTTCGGCGCCCTGGCGGCTTAATCAGATCAGTAAAAATAGTTGGAAAAATAGCAGCAAACACGACATACAGTTGTCGTGTTTGCTGTATTATAATAACCACTGCGTGATTATTGACATGGATTTACAGGAATATATTCTTGCAGCGCAAGCGTCTATGATATAATAACCGCACGCCGTTAGCGGCATCAAAGATGCCGACGGCTGAGCGAACATGGATGGCTGATTTGTCACTAGCGTGACATTACGTCGATTTTCAATCGCCGTATTTCAAACAAGTTTGAAATAAATCATGATATAATAAGCCCAAAACGGCAAGAAGGGAGAGCGGCACCATGCTCGAATTCATGCAAAACAATGCCGGCCCCCTGACAAATGCCCTATGGGAGCACATATTCCTCTGCGTAACTGCCCTCCTATGCGGCCTCTTGGTCTGCACGGTGTTTTGCGTCGCGACCCACCCCTATCCAAAAGCCCAAGAGAAAATCATCCACCTATTCAGCTTCTTCCGCCTCATCCCCGGAATCGCCCTGCTGATCCTATTCTTACCCGTTTTCGGTGTGGGCGTATTTCCCGCCGTGTTTTCCCTGACCCTCATCACCATCCCGACCATCCTCATCAACCTGCTGTCCGGCATCCGAAATGTCCCCCCTCAGATTCGTTACGCGGCGGACAGCCTCGGGCTCTCTCCCTGGCAAAGCTTCCTACATATCGAACTCCCCATGGCGGTGCCCTTTCTGCTGCTCGGCATCCGCACCGCCTTGGTCGATCTGATCGCCATCGCCACAATCGCGTCCCTCATGGGTTCCGGCGGCCTAGGCCGCTTTGTGCTGGTAGGCCTCTCGATCAATAACATGTCCATGGCCCTAGCGGGCACCGCCCTCCTCACAGCCCTCGCCCTCTTGAGCGAATGTCTGCTGAGCAGACTGCAAAGTTGGTATTCCATTCATTACTTAGGAGTGCAAAAATGAAAAAAATAGGTGTTTTGCTCACAATCCTCATCCTGCTATTGACCATGACCGGATGCGCGTCAAGACCAGATGCCGACGCCATCCGTGTCGGTTCAAAAGACTTCACAGAATCCTTCATCCTAGCGGAGCTATACGCCCTAGCCCTGGAAGAAGCGGGCCTCACCGTAGACCGTAGGTTCAACCTCGGCGGCACCGGAGTCGTCCACGCCGCAATCCAAAGCGGAGACTTAGACCTCTATCCGGAATACACCGGAACCGCCTTCCTCAACGTACTGCAACTAGACCTAATCACAGACCCAGACGTGATTTACCAAACCGTAAAAGCGGAATATGAAGCGCGCTTCGGCCTCACACTGCTCAACGCCGCTGAGGCAAGCAACTCGCAAGGGCTCGCCATTACCAGAGAAGCCAGCCTCCGCTACGGAATCACCACCATCTCAGACCTGCAAGCGAATGCGGAACACATCACCTTCGCCTCCCTCGGCGAATTCAGCGTCAATCCAGACGGCCTGCCCGCGCTCGTCGCCGTCTATGGCCCCTTCCGCTTCCGCTCCGTGATCTACATAGACAACTCCATCAAATACGAAGTCCTCCGCATGGGCCAAGCCGACCTCACCGTCGCCTTCACCACAGACGGCCAATTGCTCGACGAAGCCTTCGTCCTCCTGGAAGACGATCAACGCGCCTGGCCCGCCTACAACATCGTCCCCATCGTCCGCATGGACCTGCTGGAGCGGCACCCCGAAATAGCGGATATCCTAAACACCCTCTCCGCACACCTGGACAATCCCACTATGCAGATGCTCAACGCGCAAGTAGACATCGAAAACCGCGACCCGTCCCACGTAGCGAGAGATTTCTTCGCAACATTGCGCTAACTGGAGGGTAGTATATTGCAGTCGTTTCTCGAATACAAAGACATCCAGTTCACCTACCAAACCCAAGCGGGCCATACCCTAAATCACATCAACTTCTCGGTCCAAGAAGGGGAAATGATAACGATTCTGGGCACCTCCGGCTCCGGAAAAACAACGCTAATCAAGTTGGCGAACAAACTCTTGCTCCCAACCTCCGGCGCGATCTATCTCAAAGGCCAGAACATAGCGGACATCGACACAAAACAACTCCGTCGCCGCATGGGCTATGTCATCCAACAAGCCGGACTCTTTCCGCACATGACCGTCAAAGAAAACATCAACGTCGTCGCAAGGCTGAGCAAAGAAGACATCCAGGAAGCGCGCCTCCAAGAACTCCTGAGCCTCACAAAACTCCCCGCGGACAAAGACTTCCAAACCCGCCGCCCCTGGCAGCTCTCCGGCGGCCAACAACAAAGAGTCGGCCTCGCGCGGGCGCTGTATTGCGACCCCGAACTCTTGTTAATGGACGAACCCTTCGGCGCCCTAGACGCCATCACCCGCTACGAACTCCAACAGGAATTTTTAGCGCTGCAGCAAGAGACAAAAACAACCGTCCTCTTCGTCACACACGATCTGCGAGAAGCCCTCATGCTGGGCGACCGTGTCATGGTCCTTAGGGATGGAGCAATCCAACAATTAGCCACGCCCGAAGAACTGATCCAAAACCCGGCGAATGACTACGTCCGCCTGCTGCTACAAATCGGGAGAGGATAAGAGCGACGTGATTCAATACATCAGCATCCACTACATGTCCATCCTGCAAGCCATAGTCGAGCACCTACGCCTGACCGCATTCTCGCTCCTATTCTCCATCCCCCTGGCCGCGCTTCTGTCCCTGCTCCTATTCCACTCCAAAACCCTCGGCGCGATCCTGACAGGATTTCTGGTCGTCATCTACTGCATCCCAAGCATCGCCCTCTTCACCATGCTAATCCCCTGGTTCGGCCTGGGCGAGACAACCGCCGTAATCGGCCTCACAGCCTATAACCAGATCCTGCTCATCCGAAACATCAAAGCCTCCTATGAAGCCATTCCGCAACAGATCAAAGAAGCCGCCGAAAGTCTAGGAATCAGCAACCGCAAATGCCTCCAAAACATCTATCTGCCCCTAATGCTCCCATACTTGATCGGCGGCCTACGCATCGTAACAATCAGCACCATGGGAATTGCCACGATGGCGGCCCTAATCAACGCCGGCGGCTTGGGCAGAATTCTAGTAGAAGGCATGCGCATGTTTTCCATGCCAAGAATCCTAGTCGCGGTAATCCTCATCTCCGGCCTCGCCCTCATCCTCAACTTCATCCTAATCAAACTGGAACGCCTCGCGAGGAGATACGCCACAGGCCATGAAGTGGCGTCCTAAAAGATAAAAGAGCGCAAACCAAAGCCTTGCCGATGAACAATCGGCAAGGCTTCATTCCTTATAGCACGCGCTCCTGCCCAATCACAGACACCTCAAACGCCGTCCGCTCCACGAGATTGCCGCCCTCCAGCTTTATGTAAGTCCGGCTCTGGATGCGCCCCCGGAGCGCCACCGCCATACCGACCGTCCACCCATTCGCCTCAATGGCATTCTGCCCCCAAGAGATCGCCGGAAGATAGTCCGACCGCCCATAGCGCCGACTAATAGCGAGCATCAAATCGCAAATCTCCCGCCCCATAGGCGTCCGCCGCAGATTCGGCGCTTTACAGATCACACCCCGCAGAGCCACATGATTGCGATCAGCCTCATCCGAGAGATAGATCGTCCGGGCAAATATCGTAATAATCAGCCGGCTTCCGCTGCCTGTCTTATTGTTAAACGAGCGCAGCTCGCCCCGCACGGTGATCTTCGGTTTGGCGGAAAGCTCCACCTGTTCGAGAAGGTCCTGCCGGGCCATGATATTCAGCGTATCCACCGCCCCGGAGAGCCGCTGTACTTCAAGAGGAAAGGTATAATATCGCTCCTCCCGGCTCACATGAGAGAACCGAGGGCAGCCGCCCAGTACCCCCGTAAGCTCCGTAACATTGTTAAAGCATTTCTCATCCAAGACATTCACCTCACACATGGCGATTCAATGGAAGTATATGTGCCTCGGTACGAGCTTAGACTAATGGATACGCAATGCAAATGTAGGGGCGGCCATTGGCCGTCCGCCCTCTGTCATCGGATGCGCCTTTCGCCGGACGCGTAATATGCGTCCCTACAAAGCCAACTCCTCCGGCGGCACCCCAAGGATAAGCAGACTGCCATACAGCGCCATTACCCCCCCAGCCCCACTCCCCGGCGGGATAGGGAGCGGCACCTCCTGCCGCTCGACAACCGTACCGCGCAGCGTCGGAATCTCCCGCTGCAGCGCAAGCACAGCCAGATCAGGCTCCAAACTGGAAACCGTGAGCGAATCCCGAACAGCAAGCCCATAACTTACCACCCACTTCGACTGGATGCCAAGCGCTTCCGCCCCCCTGTCACTGGGCGCGAGCAGAGCCTTACAGCGGATGTCCTGGAGCGGGTCCGGATTTCTAAATGTACCATCAGCAGGCGCCAAAACAAAAAGGTCATACTCACCCGAAAAACAATGCGGACACTCCCCACGGGTAAGCACGAGCGACAGACTATCCCCCCGTTCCACAAGCCAGTCCTCAATCAAAGCAGTAACCCGCCCCGAAATCGGCTCCAACACCCCGACACGATACAACAGCCGCACCCCCACCAAGAATGATGAGATATAGTGTTTTCTGTCGGACGAAATTTATGCAAAAAGAACCCGGGCTGCACCAGATGCAACCCGGGTTTGTGCGTGTATGGAAAACCCTACCAAGGCCAGTAAGCCATGAGATCAATGCCGATATATTCACTGAGCTCCGCCAAAACAGCAGTGTCTCCTTCATCCCAACGGTTCGGGAGCAAGATGACCAATAAAAAAAGCAAATAATCGGAATCCGGTATATCTTGTAAAAGATAAATATAGACCATGCTGGGTTCACCGCGCATTTCTATGTGCAAACCAAAGGCCATAGTCTGACCATCGGCACTCGCCCGCAAGGGGAGATCGGCACTGATGAAAAATCCGCGCTCATGCAGATGTTCGATATCCTTCTGCAGCTCCAAAAGCAGACGGGGACCTAGCTCAAAACCCAAACTGGGCAAAAGGTAATACCGCAACCCAATCCCCCTGGCGCCCCAGACAATATGGTTAACCTGCTGCCGCTCGGGCTCTCCGCCGACAATGACAGCAACACCAAACACTTCGTCAGTCTGTGCGCTGCCAAGGATGTGCTCCGTCAAAAATACACTGTCCGACAGGTCATGATTGAGGAGATTGAGGCCAACCAAATCATACACCCGTGTAGCTGCGATTTCACCGAAATCCCGCGCATCCAAACTACCCGTCAAACGATCAAACGAAGCCTCCATGCTGGCAACCGCATATAGCATGACCTGAAGGCTCTCGTCCTCCACATCATGGGTGAGCAAAGTGGCATATGTGAGGAAGCCGCTATTGCAATTGGCAAAAAACGAGGCCATAAAGGGATACCGATCCGGCGGGATTTCTATGCCGACTAAAGAAGCGTCAGTAAAGATCGCATATACACCAACCCCATCGATCACCGCCACGTCGATCCACTCGGCTGTTTCCTCGACGGATTGCGGAAGAAAGTGCGCCGCCCGAGTGGAATGGAAAGAGTAAAACTCTCCGGCTGAAAGTGGTTCACCGCCTGTGGTTCTCCCGATACTAATGATGCCGGCCACTTGTTCGTCCGCCGGAGGGACAAGTCGAATGGTATAGGTCCGCTCCGCAAAAGGGAGCTCAGGCCCCGAGGTGCGTACCACGTCCCACCCATCAGGCAAAGCAAGACTGATCTCACCCGTCTCCAACTGGACCGTCACCCGCTCTGTGACAGGGATCACATCCTTAGATACTTCCGGTTCTGCCGGAGCCGCCTCCGTGCCGCCACAGCCCGTGAGGCCTATGACAAATAGGAGCAGACCAAACATCATAACAACCTTCTTCATGATTGCCCTCCCTTTGTAGGGGCGCGCATTGCGCGTCCGCTCATTTTTTGAACATACTCAAAAATACAAAAAGCAAAATTTGTGCGAATTGATTGAGCAAACTCACTAATGAAACGAATCTGCCCCAATCGCAAACATCTCCTGAATCCGCACCCGCAACGCCTCATGTCCAGGCGCTTCCAGCCTCGGATCCCGGGCCAATACCTCCATCGCCGCTGATTGCGCCTCTTTCAGCACATCCATATTATAGGTGAAGCTAGCCAACCCCATCTCCGGCAAACCGTGTTGCCGCGAACCAAAGAAATCCCCCGGCCCACGCAAGCGTAAATCCTCCTCCGCGATCTGAAACCCATCGCCCGTCTGGCACATAATCGCGAGCCGCGCCTTCACGCTCTCAGCCTCGTTCGAGGAAAACAACACGCAATAAGACTGGTGCTTGCCCCGCCCGACGCGGCCCCTGAGCTGGTGAAGCTGAGACAACCCAAAATGCTCCGCGTTCTCAATCACCATAAGCGCCGCGTTCGGCACATCCACCCCAACCTCGATGACAGTGGTAGAGACGAGAATATCCGTCTCCCCCTTAGAAAAGGCGGACATAATCTTCTCCTTGTCCTTCGCCTTGAGCTTCCCATGCAGAAAAGCCACCTTCCGATCCGGAAAGACCTCCTCCTGCAAGCGCTTCGCATACGCCTCCACAGCCTTCATCCCGCCGGATACATCGTCCGGGTCAACCTCAATGGCGGGGCAGACATAATACGCCTGCCGCCCCTCGTCCAGCAGTTTCCGTGTAAAATTGTAGATACGCTCCCGTTTGCTCTCGTCCACCGCATAGGTTTCCACCGCCTGCCGCCCCGGCGGCAGTTCGTCGATAATCGAAATGTCCAAATCCCCATAAAGAATCAACGCCAGTGTCCGGGGGATGGGAGTGGCAGACATGACCAGCATATGCGGATGATCCCCCTTCTCCTTCAGCGCACTGCGCTGATCCACCCCAAACCGATGCTGTTCATCCGTAATAACCAGAGCCAAATTATGATACCGTACATCCTCTGAAATCAACGCGTGCGTACCGACAACAAGATGAAAAAAGCCGCTCTCGATCAATGCGCCCATCTCTCGCTTTTGCTTCGCCCCCATGCTCCCCTTGAGCAGGCCGACGCGCATTCCGAGCGGTTCGAGCAGGGTCGAGAGGGTCTGATAATGCTGCTCCGCCAAAATCTCTGTCGGCGCCATAAACGCGCTCTGATACCCGGCCCGAAACGCGGCCCAAGCCGCCGCCGCCGCGACCACGGTCTTACCCGACCCCACATCACCCTGCACAAGACGAGACATAGGCCGATCTCCCGCCATATCGGCAAGCGCGTCCCCAATCGCCCGTTTCTGCGCCCCGGTGAGCGAGAAGGGGAGGGCCGCATAAAAGGGAGCGAGATCAACAGCCGGCACCACCCGCCCGCTGACCCCCTCGCGCCGCCCCCGGATCAAGTGGAGCGAGGCGGCCAGCAGAAACAACTCCTCAAAAATCAACCGCCGCCGAGCCAGTTGCAGAGCCTCTTCACTCTCAGGGAAATGAATGTTGTGATAAGCAAAACGCGTCTGCGCAAGGCCGTGCGCCTCTCGGACCGCCTCCGGCAGAGGATCGGGAAACAGATCGCCGCAGGCGATAAGCCCCTGCGTCATCGCGTTGAGCAAAATCGTCTGGCTCACACCCTGCGTCAGCCGATAGATAGGCACAATCCGCCCCGTGAGCCGCCCCGCGTCGGCCTCCTGCTCCATGACGGGGTTCTGCATCGCCGGAGCCAGCAATGTCCCGCCGACTTTACCGTAAAACACATAACTTTCGCCCTTTTTAATCTGATCCTTGCGATAACCCTGATTGAAAAAGGCAACCTCCAGACTGCCGCTCTCATCCACCGCGCGGAACTTCAGCAAATCAAGTCCGCGGCGGATCGTCTGCAATCGCGGCTCATTCGCCACAATCGCCCGGACAGAAACTGTCTCGCCAGGGGTAAGATTTTGGATCGCGGCAAACTGCCGCCGGTCATCATAAGCCCGCGGAAAGGTAGTGATAAGGTCGCCAAGACTGGTGATTCCAAGCTTGTTTAGGGCCTTGGCACGGACATCACCAATCCCTTTCATGTAACGAATATCGGTCTGTAAATCAGCCATATAGGCCTCCAAAAGGTATGATAAAGGAACCATTACGGACCATTATAACAACGATTTCCGCCCCAATCAAGCATACCCTTGTCCCTTTTCGCATAGCGTATAGGGGAGGTGGTGTCCATGCATAGACCATTAAAAGGCAAAGTTTTTCTCATCCGGCGCAAATACCTCGCGACACTGGCGCTCTGCCTGACGGTAGCGGCGATCTTCTATGTAATCAATCATCCAAGCCTAGTCGGCGGCGGCGCGCGGGAACGCGCGCTCCCCATCTACAGCGTCCAACGCGACGATAGCGCCGTAAGCCTGACATTTAATATCACCACAGCCGCGGACACCTACACAGTCCACGTGCTCCAGACCCTAAACGCAAGAGACGTCCGCGCAACCTTCTTCGTCACCGGCGACTGGGTCCGCGCAAACCCAGAATTAGCAGTACGGATCACCGAAAACGGCCACGAACTCATGAACCTCTCCGACGACCACAGCCTCCTTCGCAAACTACCCGCCCCAGAGATATTGGCAAACGTCCTAGCCTGCAGCGACATCATCGAGACAGTAACAGGCCACCGCCCCACCGTTTTCCGCGCTCCTTACGGGGAATACGACGACACCGTAGTCGCCCTAGTGGCAGGCCTCGGCATGCGTACCGTCCAATGGAGCGTAGACAGCGGCGACTGGCGCGGCCAAACCGCAGACGCCATCGCGCGGCAAGTGCGAAACCGAGCCTTTCCCGGCGCGATTGTGCTCCTGCATAGCAACTTAGAACAGACAGCCCTAGCCCTGCCGGAGATCATAGAGAGTTTGCTGGAAGCAGGGTATATCCTGGTCCCCGTCTCCGAACTGGTGCATGAGACGCAATTCACCATCTCATTCACCGGGCGGCAGATGCCACTATAGAGCTTTATATTTTCTCCATAGAGATATTTCTTTGAGCCGCTGGCTCCAGCGCTTCGTTGCGCTGAGGCGACCTACTTTGCTGCACAGCGAAACACAACGTCACAGTTTCCGCCTCGCCCGGCGGAAAGGAGTGTGGTGCGACAAATACCGCACATTCGTTAAGAGCGTGTATGCCCGAAAGCGACATAGACTTCCGCCGGTAGGCGGAACCACATGACTTGAGTAACCACAAGCCAAAGGTCGAAATGGGGTTGTCAGGGGCGAAGCCCTTGACTCGCTTTTTTGCGTACTTTTTTGCGCGATGCAAAAATGTAGGTCGCCTCAGCGAAACAAGCGTAGCGAGCCACAGGCTAAAAAGAAAAGCGGAAAGTAGCTTATAAAGAAAAGAGGAAGGCCGCCCATATAGGCGGCCTTCCTCTTACTTACGATATTCAAACTCCAACGACCCCATAACCACTGTATCCCCTTCGGCAACCCCGAGCTCCTCCATCCGCGCATACACCCCAGCCTGTTCCAAATTGCGCTCGAAGAACATCAGAGACTCATGATCCGAGAAATTAACCCGATCAATCAACTGATCGAGCCATTTGCCCTCCACAACCCAAGTGTCGCCGTCCACTAGCTTGATGGTCAACTCCTCCGGTGTAGCGGGCGCCTCCTCCACGGGAATATACTCCGGCTCGTAGACAATCACTGGCGGCAGGTCTTGCAGCATCTCCGCGATGAGGCTGATGAGATCTCCGACGCCCTGATGTGTCGCCGCCGATAGTGCCAAGAAGGGGAATCCGCGCCGCGCCATCTCTGCCCGGAAGGCTTCGAGGTGGGTATCGTCCTGCACGATGTCCAACTTATTCGCCACCACAATCTGCGGCCGCTCCGCGAGGAGCGGGCTATAAGCGGCAAGCTCCGCGTTGATGGTTTCGAAATCCTCCAGCGGGTCCCGTCCCTCACTGCCGGATACGTCCACTACATGGACAATGAGCCGACAACGGTCTACATGCCGCAGAAAATCATGTCCCAGCCCCGCGCCCTCAGACGCGCCCTCGATCAATCCGGGGATGTCCGCAAGCACAAAGGATACCTCATCCCGCGCGAACACCACGCCCAAATTGGGAAAAAGGGTGGTAAAGTGATAATTGGCAATCTTCGGCTGCGCACGGCTCATGACAGAGAGAAGCGTAGACTTGCCCACATTGGGAAAGCCCACCAGACCGACGTCTGCCAAAAGTTTGAGCTCCAGCACAATGGTCCGCACCTCACCGGGCGTTCCGTTTTTGGCAAAACGTGGCACCTGTCTGGTTGGAGTTGCGAAATGCTGATTGCCCCAGCCGCCCCGGCCGCCCTTCGCGACCACGAAAGATTCACCCGAACTCATATCCTTAATAATCGCCCCGGTTGCCTCGTCGCGGACCAATGTGCCGCGGGGAACACGAATAATCAAATTCTGACCATCTCGACCGCTGCAACGCTTATCGCCGCCGTCCACACCGACTTCGGCGACGTACTTGCGTTTGTAGCGAAAGTCCATGAGAGTAGACATATGATCGTCCACCTGTAGGATAACGCTGCCGCCGCGTCCGCCGTCTCCGCCGTCCGGACCGCCGGCTGGGACATACTTCTCCCGCCGAAACGAAATTGCCCCGTTTCCGCCGTTACCTGCCTGCACTTTAATGGTTGCCTTATCCACAAACATATTAACACCTCACCGAAACAGATGGGGCCGACGCAAAGCGTCAGCCCCACACCAAATTACGAATTGCGAACTATTGCGCGGCCTCTTCGAGAATTGAAACGCGCTTGCGATCTTTCCCGTGGCGCTCGAAGCGGACAAAGCCGTCCTTGAGTGCGAAAAGGGTATCGTCGCTGCCGCGGCCCACGTTGGTACCGGGGTGGATTTTGGTTCCGCGCTGACGAACGAGGATGTTGCCAGCCAGAACAAATTGACCGTCGGCTCTCTTGTTGCCAAGTCGTTTTGACTCAGAATCCCGACCGTTTCGTGTACTACCTACGCCTTTTTTATGTGCCATCTCTATATCCCTCCCTAAACCGTGATCTTGCTGATCTTCACTTGCGTATAGGGCTGACGATGGCCCTGCTTTCTGCGATAGTTCTTCTTCGGCTTCATCTTGTAGACGATGACCTTCTTCGCCCGTCCGTTCTTCACGACCTCAGCCGTGACGACGGCGCCTGCGACAGTGGGGGTCCCAAAGTTCGTAGTCTCGCCGTTGATGATGGCCAGAACACGGTCAAACTTGACTTCGTTTCCAGCCTCGGCTTCAAGTTTCTCGATGAAGAGCACAGTGCCCTCTTCAACGCGATACTGTTTGCCGCCTGTCTCAATTACTGCGTGCATAGCTAACACCTACCATTTGTAGTCTCACTCTCCCGGGCGGGGGCGCACCCCTCTTGAGCCCGTTCAAAGCGGCCTTAACAGTATACCACCCGAAAAAGGGCCTGTCAATAGGCCCTGCGCGATGTGTTTTATAACGATTCCACCACAACCGCAGTCCCCATAGCGTGCGCCTTCAAAAGCCCACCCTCCGAACCGGAACCGATCATCTCCATATCAAGCGTAAACCCGACAATCGCATTCGCACGAACGTTGTTCGCCTCAGCAATGAGGTCCTGAATGGCCTGCTCCCGAATCGAAGCCACCAATTCCTCGTGACTTTCCGATCTGCCGCCTGCAAAGCTGCGCAGAGAACCAAAAAAACTGCGCCCAACCCCAAAACCAGCTACAACCTGCGAAAAGACCATGCCCTCATATCGCGTGATCTTTTTCCCGTCTAAAAGCGGTGTCGAAACAATTAACATAGCCAAGTCCTCCTAACATAATTGTAGGGGGCGATGTTTCCATCGCCCCCATGCTCTGCCAATATTAGCCTTTTACGATTTCAACGGTATCCCGCGCAATGACCAACTCTTCGTTGGTCGGGATGACAAATACGCGACCGCGCGAATCGTCCGTAGACACATCGGTTTCCTTGCCGCGGACTTTATTCTTCTCCGTATCCATCTTAATCCCGATCGCGCCGAGGTTTTTCGCAATTGCCTCACGCTCCGAGATGCCGTTCTCACCGACACCGGCGGTAAAGATCACCGCGTCCACGCCGCCCATGGCGACAGCGTATGCGCCGATGAACTTGGAGACGCAATACGGAAACACCTCAAGCGCCAACGCGGCTAGCTCGTTGCCCTCAGCAGCGGCAGAACCCAGATCACGGAAATCCGAGGAAACCTCAGAAATACCAAGCACGCCAGACTTCTTGTTCAGGATATTCAGCACCTCTGCAACCGAAAGTCCCTCTTTATCACAGAGGAACTCGATGATGCTCGGATCAATATCACCGCAACGAGTACCCATCGGCACACCGGCCAGCGGTGTAAAGCCCATCGTGGTGTCCACGCTCTTGCCGCCGTCGATTGCGCAGACGGAAGAGCCGTTGCCCATGTGGCAAGAGATCAGCTTCAACTCTTCAATCGGCCGACCCAACATTTTCGCGGCCCGATCGGCAACATAGCGATGGCTAGTGCCGTGGAAGCCATAACGGCGGATTTTATATTTGTCGTAATAAGCGTGCGGAATCGCGTAAGTATAAGCGTGTGCCGGCATGGTTTGATGGAAAGCGGTATCAAACACCGCAACTTGCGGTACATTGCCCAAAACCGCCTGGCAAGCCGTAATGCCTGTGATGTTTGCCGGATTGTGGAGCGGAGCCAGCGGAATGCAATTCTCGATTCCTGCGAGCACCTTCTCGTCAATCAGAGCCGAAGTCGTAAACGCCTCGCCGCCATGCACCACGCGATGACCTACAGCACCGATCTCGCTCGCGTCAGAGATGACGCCATATTCCGCGCTCATCATCTTCTCCATGACAATCGCGATTGCCGCCGCGTGATCCGGGAGCGCCACATCTTCATCAAACGTAGCCTTGCCTTCGACAGTGGGCTGGTGCTTAATATGCCCGTCGATCCCGATACGCTCGCAGAGTCCTTTCGCCAAGACTTCTTCGGTCGTCATGTCAAAGAGCTGATATTTCAGAGAAGAACTTCCTGCATTGATAACTAAAACTTTCATTTTGACACCTCTTAGTGTAGAATATTGAGAATAGTGTAACGTCTAGTTGTGAAAAAAACAACAGGTTTTTTGAATTTTTGCCGAGAAATGAGCTGTAATCGTGATTGAATTGCGATAGGCTGGGGAGTATAGGGACTTATAAATGGACGGTGATGACAATACATATCAACCGAAATGGAAAAGTAATCAACCCTGATTCATACAAAAACTGGAAAGTTCAATTAATCAATTAATTGGAAGTGCGGATGATACGGGAGGATTTTATATCTTCATATTTGCCCCCAACAATAAAAAGAATGATTTATGCTACTGGGCCTTTCGGAGGAGCACGTATACCAACAAGTTGTATCAGACGATTTTGAGATTGATTGGACATGACTTATAATAATTAGGAGAATAACCATGACTAGAATACACAGAATCCAATGCGGCAATGGGAATTGTTTTTTAATTGAAGAAAACGAGAATGCCATCCTAGTAGATACCTCTCTCACAAAATTCAGAGACAGCATCTTAAATTTTTGTAAGGACAAAAACGTGAAGCTGATCCTATTAACACACGGTCACCTGGACCACATCCAAAACGCCGCGTATCTATCCGAACAACTCAACGCGCCGATTGCAATGCATGAGGCCGATTTCGAACTCTCCAAGGACAATTTGCGAGAACCCCTATTTGCGCACAGCATCCTAGGGAAACTGGTGTTATGGCAATCCAAGAGAATGATTCGGAAAGAACGAGCAGAACCCTTTCACCCCACCAGATTTGTGCAAGACGGAGACGCCCTACAGGAGTTCGGCGTCAATGCCCGGATCATTTGCCTGCCCGGCCACACCAAAGGCTCAATCGGTGTGCTGGTGGACGATTCCGAACTCATCGTCGGAGACGCTCTGATGAACTTGACGCATCCAGTCAAGACCGTGCTGTATGAAGACCGGGCGATAATGGAAGTAAGCGCCGCAAAAATAAGTCAATCAGGCGCGGAAACCATCCATTTTGGCCACGGCAAGTCTGCCGCAAATAGAGCCTGGTAATTGACGCTCTTCCAGTTTAGCAAATTTAGCAAAATTGTCCCACAAGGAGCCTTCCCATGTCACTAACCGGAATCATAGCCGAATTCAACCCCTTCCACTTGGGCCACGCGGTCCCCATCGCGGCGGCCCGTGCGGCGATGGACGGCGGCGGTGCAGTGGTGTGCATCCTGAGCGGCAACTGCGTCCAACGGGGCGATTTGGCGATCTTCCATAAAACCGCCCGCGCCAAAGCCGCGATACGCGCCGGTGCGGACCTCGTGATAGAACTCCCCGCGCCATACGTATTGAGTTCAGCCGAACGCTTCGCCAGAGGCGGCGTCGCCCTCCTCGCGGCGATGAATCAACCCGATACACGCCTTGCCTTTGGCTGTGAGACAGCAGATGCAGAGGCCCTCGTCGCCGTCGCCCACGCCTTGAATACCCCAGAAGTCCAAACGAAAATCAAAGCAAAGATGGGGGAGGGGTTCCCATACGGCGCGGCCTGTCAAGCGGCCTTAGATGCTCTCGTCGCGTCGCCCATCGCGGCCCTGCTCCAAACACCCAACAATCTGCTGGGGATCGAATACCTCCGCGCCATCCATCGCCTGGGTGCGTCAATCACGCCCTTGCCGGTGCAGCGGCGTGGCGTGGAGCATAACAGCACCACCCCCGCTGAAGGCTATGCTTCGGCGACCCATCTCCGCAGCCTCATCCACGGGGACACAAGCCCCTGGCCCTACATGCCAGAGGCGGCGACTGAGATATTCCAACAAGAGTGCGCCGCAGGACGCGGGCCGGCGAGTCTCGAACAACTAGAAGCGACAGTCCTAAGTCTCCTCCGTCTAAAAGATCCGCCCAAATCGGGTTACATGGATGACAGCGAAGGCCTCAGTATACGTATTCGAACCATCGCGACCCAAGTAGGGAGTCTAGCCGAACTCTTAGAAAAGGCCAAGGCAAAACGCTATCACCTCTCCCGCATTCGCCGTCTGGTCTTGACCATGTGCCTCGGTCTAACCCCCGACCATCGCCCGGAAATGCCGCCTTATATCAGAGTATTGGCCGCCAACCAGATAGGAACGGACCTGCTGCGATCTATAGCTAAGACCGCACATCTCCCCATCCTCAGCCGACCCGGAGAGGCGAAGAAACTCGGCGCTTCGGCCGCAGAAATGATGCGGATCGAAAGCGCTGTAACCGACCTACAAGCACTTTGTTTCCAAAAGACCGAGCGCAAGGGCGGCAGAGAATGGAAGACGCTCCCTTTTCTGAGTGAACTCGAGGTTACATAAAAATGAGAATCGAATTATGCGCAGAAAAATGTGTGGAAGTTCGGAATATAATTTCAACAAAAAGTGAACAAAAAATGAATAAAACGGAAAAAATCAGGAAGAATATGAGTCGAAAAGTGAGGTTTACCATAATCGTGTTTGAAAAAAGTGCTTGATTTTCCGCGCCCCCTATGGTATAGTCGTTACAAATGGTTACAAATAAATCTCAAGTTGTTAAGCGTTTGTAGGGAGAGATTACAAGCATGACACGAGTAAAACGCCTAATTTGTTTTTGCCTCATACTGGTCCTCCTAGCCGGACCGGTGGCTTTGGCCTATCCGGGGGCAACATGTGAATATGAAGGCGCAAAGGATCTTATTTATTTAGAGGCAATGCTGGTCGCCGCACAAGAAGGAACGCCGGAAGCGTTTGCAAGAGGTGCCGAGGCAGAAACCGCTTGGAACCAACAGATTCGCGATCTGGCACTCAATGCACGCGAAACCGCATTCTTCGGCGTCTACTACACCTCCGCAGAGGTTGCCGTGAAAATCGCCGCCTACCTCGTGACCCTCGGGATCACAGAGATCAACGGAAACCCGATCCAATACCGGATCGTAGCTTCCAGCCTCAACCTTCGTGTCGGTCCCGATCGGAACTATGATAGAATCGGCTCCTTCCCACACGGAGCAGTCGTCACCTTCCTAGGCCAGAGCGAAAACGGCTGGAAAACAGTAACAAATGGAACTCTCGTCGGCTGGGTTTCTGCAATCCATCTGGCTCCTTTCGATGGCACTCCGACCCCCAACTGGGGAGACAGCGTCCCCGGCCAAGGCGGCGGCGGAGCGATTGCCGTTGAAGTAGTGCCCCCGATGGACCACACACAAGACGATCTGTTCTGGCTGGCCCTCGCAATCGAACTCGAAGCTGGATCCGCTTGGCTCTGTGACGAGCACCAACTCTTCGTCGGCAACGTAGTGCTCAACCGTGTGGCGCACCCTCGCTTCCCGGGTACTACCATCCACGCGATCTTGCACCAACCCGGTCAGTATCCTTGGGCCGCCCTCGGGGTTCGCGTCCCCATCTCAGACCGCGCCTGGGCCAACGCGGAGCGTCTGCTCAACGGAGAGCGCTTCCTGCCCTACAACGTAGTCTTCCAAGCCCAGTTCTTCCAAGGCGACGGCACCTACCGCTACATCGCCCCCCACTATTTCGGATACCTGATTACGAGATAGAACGGAAAGTCCAAAGACCGAGGCAAACCGCCTCGGTCTTTTTTGTTATTTCGCTATAGAGATATTTCTTTTTAACCGTTAGGCCAATTGCTTTGTTTCGCCGAAGGCGACCTAGTTTTTGCCTGCACACGCAAAAGTCAAAAAGCGAAACGAGCGCAGCGCGCCGCAGGCTCATAAAAAATAATAATATAGCGCCAGCAAGGCACAAGGCCCCAGCCCTCTTCTGCTTGCAAAACCGAGCAAAAAATGGTATCCTATCAAGATGAACATAGAACTTTTACAGGAAGTAGAGAAATCCTATGTGGGTAGCTGATAAGTGGAAAGATATCGAAGTTCTCGACTGCACAGACGGAGAGAAACTGGAGCGCTGGGGCGACAAGATCGTCGTGCGCCCCGAACCTCAAGCCATCTGGCAGACGGGGCAGAAGCATCGCGGCTGGCAGACCTACGACGGCCGCTATGAACGCAGCAACACCGGAGGAGGCCAATGGGTCAAAAAAGATATGCCGGAGCGTTGGCAAGTCCACTACGGCGACCTCGCTTTCCATGTCGGCCCGATGAACTTCAAACATATGGGTCTATTCCCCGAGCAAGCGGCTAACTGGGACTTCCTGCGAGAGAAGATCAGTACGGCGAGCCGCCCCCTCGAAGTGCTCAATCTCTTCGCCTACACCGGCGGCGCGACCGTAGCGGCCGCGAAAGCCGGGGCTAACGTCTGCCATGTAGACGCGGCAAAAGGCATGGTCGCCTGGGGCAAGGAAAACGCGAAACTCTCCGGCCTGGAAAACGCCCCCATTCGCTGGATTGTGGACGACTGCATCAAATTCGTCCAACGCGAGATCCGGCGCGGACGGCGGTATGACGGGATCATCATGGACCCACCCAGCTACGGGCGCGGACCGGGCGGCGAGATATGGAAACTGGAAGATAATCTCTACCCCTTCGTGGAACTCGTAAGCGGCGTGCTCAGCGACAATCCGAGTTTCGTTATCATCAACTCCTACACCACGGGCCTCTCGCCCTCGGTGCTGACGTATATCAGCGAAAGCATCTTCGTCAAACGCTTTGGCGGCTCGTCCGAATGCCGAGAACTGGGCCTCCCGGTGACGGAGAGCGGCCTGATCCTGCCCGCCGGTGCGACCTGCCGCTGGCAAAGGGAGGGGTAGACCCCGTGCAACATCTGATCGAAACCAAAGACCTCACCTTCGCTTATAGAAAAGCAGAGCGCGATGGCCCTGATGCATCGTCTGTTTCCCTTGTGTTATCCGACCTAAACTTCGCGATCGAGCCAGGCAGCTTCGTTGCCATTGTGGGCGCGAACGGCAGCGGGAAGAGCACGCTGGCAAAGCTCTTCAACGGTATCCTGCTCCCCTCCGGCGGCCGGGCATACGTAGATGGCATGGATACTCTAGACGAGCGGCTCATCCTAGAAATCCGCCGTCGCGTCGGTCTCGTGTTCCAAAACCCCGACAACCAAATCGTCTCGAACATCGTAGAAGACGACGTCGCCTTCGCCCCAGAAAACCTGGGCATCGCCCCCACAGAAATCCGCGAACGCGTAGACGAGGCCCTAAAAGCCGTAGGCATGTACGACCTCCGGCGCCACGCGCCGCACCTGCTCTCCGGCGGGCAAAAACAGCGCGTCGCCATCGCGGGCGTCATCGCCATGCGTCCCAAATGTATCGTCCTCGACGAACCAACCGCCATGCTGGACCCCGTAGGCCGCAAAGAAGTCCTCGAGACGATCCGCCAGCTTAATAGGGAACACGGCATCACCGTAGTCCTCATCACCCACCACATGTCCGAATGTATCGACGCAGCTCGCCTAGTCGTAATGGCAAATGGCGAAATCGTTTTAGACGGCACCCCACAAACTATCTTCACCCAAGTAGAACAACTAGAAGAAATCGGCCTAACCGTTCCCACAACAACCGCCCTCCTGCACAAACTCAAAGCCGAGGGCATAGATCTACCCCTCAATGCCCTCACCATAGACGACTGCGCGAAGGTGATTGTAGATACTATGTAGAGGACGATGACGGCAGTGTGCAAATTTATATTTTGAGGAGCCTTATCCATGAAGAACAAAAATTTATCAAATGTCATATTCGTAATTTCTATGCTTATATTTACCGGGATTGGCGCAATGATGGTTGTACGCAATATCCCTTTCGGTCTTGCGGCAGTTCTCTTAATAGGTGCAATTAATGCTCTTGTGGTAATTCTTTTACTTGCTGCCGCTAATGGAAAGAAAAAATGGTGGGCTGTCATTTGCAGAATAGTAGTGATTGGCTGGCTCATATACGCATTTATTGGATCATCTACATCGACAAATGAAGATGCAATTTTATTTGCGACTATATATACCATTGCCGGTGTGGTGGCTATTGTGTTCGGAGTTCTTCGTCATAAGATGCATGACAAAGATAGCTAACCATTGGAACATTTTGTAGCCCCATATCGCACAGCCATAATATGCCAAGGAGCCCCCATATGCCCCCCATTCTCCAAACCGAAAACTTAACCCACATCTACAGCGTGGGTACGCCCTTCGAGCGCACGGCCATCCGGGCCGTTGATTTTTGTGCGCAAAAAGGTGAGTTTCTCGGCCTGATCGGACATACGGGCAGCGGAAAATCCACCTTGATCCAACACCTCAACGGTCTCCTGCGCCCAACCAGCGGCACGGTGCTGTTCGACGGGCGAGACATCCATGAATCCAAACAAGAAACCCGCAACGTCCGCTTCCAAGTGGGCCTCGTATTCCAATACCCCGAATACCAACTCTTCGAAGAAACCGTCTACCGCGACATCGCCTTTGGCCCCCGAAACATGGGGTTAGACGAGACAGAGATCGACGCCCGCGTGCGAGAAGCCGCCGCTTTAGTTGGTTTCAAGGAAAAACACCTGGACCGCTCCCCCTTCGCCCTTTCCGGCGGCCAAAAACGCCGCGCCGCAATCGCTGGGGTTATGGCCATGCGTCCATCCGTGCTCATCCTAGACGAGCCCACAGCCGGCCTCGATCCGAGGGGCCGAGACGAAATCATCCACAATATCCGCACCTTTCGCAAAGAGACAGACGCGACCGTCATCATGGTCACCCACAGCATGGAAGAAATCGCACGGGCGGTGGACCGCGTGGTCGTCATGAACGACGGCGAAATCGCCATGTCCGGAACCCGCAATGAAGTATTCGCACGCGGGGAAGAACTCCACGGCATGGGCTTAGACGTACCCGAAATCACCCGCATCGTTATGCGCCTGCGCAGTCTGGGCCTGGACTTGCCCCCAGACCTATTCACTATAGACCAAGCCGCAAAAGCCATCCTGTCCCTGAAAGGGGGGCGGGACTGATGCTGAAAGACATCACCCTAGGCCAATATTTTCCTGGTGACACCGTAATTCACCGCCTTGACCCCCGCACAAAGATCGTCATGGTCGGCGTTTTCCTCGTAGCCCTGTTCTCATCGGGTGGCCTCATTCCCATGCTGATACCGGCGCTTTTCCTCGCAATGGTCATCGCTCTCTCCAAAGTAAGAGTTCGACTACTGATACGCAACCTCAAACCCCTTATCATCATTCTCAGCTTCACAGGCTTCATCAACCTGTTCATGACCCCCGGTGAACCGTTGGTCAGCGTCTGGATATTCACTGTCACCCTGGAAGGCATCGAACGTGCAGTAGTTCTGGTCACACGCATTGTAATGATGATCATGGGTACCTTCATCCTCACCTACACAACAACTCCCATGACCTTAACGGACGGCATCGAGAGCCTCATGAGCCCACTGAAATGGCTCCGTGTCCCGGTCCATGAGTTGACGATCATCATGAGTATGGCCCTCCGCTTTATCCCGGCCCTCATCGAGGAGACGGATAAGATCATGAGCGCGCAAAAAGCCCGTGGCGCAGACTTTGAAACCGGCAACCTCCTCAAACGCGCGAAAGCGCTGATCCCCTTACTCATACCCCTCTTTATCAGCGCCATCCGCCGGGCGGAGGAGTTGGCAATCGCCATGGAGTCCCGCTGTTACCACGGCGGCGAAGGCCGTACGCGAATGCGGCAACTCCAATTCGCTGCCCGAGACTTCCTCACGGGTCTGGTGGGAGTGCTGCTCTTAGTCGCAGTATTCGGCATAAGGGGGCTGCTGCAATGAGAAAACTTGCGCTCCGCATCCGATATTGCGGCACAGCCTACCACGGCTGGCAGCGGCAGGAGAAAGACATCACCGTCCAAGAAGTCCTCGAGCGCGCCCTCGCGATTACCTGTGAGGAGCCGATCCGTGTCGTCGGCTGCGGCCGCACCGACGCAGGTGTCCACGCCGAGCGATATTGCGTGAGTTTCGACTCAAACACCAAAATCCCGTTGGACCGCCTGCCCATCGCCCTCAATACCCGCCTGCCGGACGATATCGTCGTAGAGGCAGCCGTAGAAGCTCCGGACGATTTCAACGCCATCCTCTCCTGCATCAAGAAGGAATACACCTACCAAATCCGCAACAGCCGCATAAGGGATCCCTTCACGGCCCCCTTTTCCTACTTCTATCCCAAACCGCTCGACCACGAACGGATGGCAAGAGGCGCTGCGGCTTTCGTCGGCACGCACGATTTCTCCGCCGTCCGCAGTGTCGGCACACAGACAAAAACCACCGTCCGCACCGTTCACCACTTCGAGGTGGAGCGGGTGGGGGAGATGATCCGCCTACGCGTCTGCGCCAACGGCTTTCTCTACAATATGGCCAGAGCCATGGTCGGCACCCTGCTCTACGTGTCCGAGGGGAAAATCGCCCCCGAGGAGATTCCCGCCCTTCTCGAAAAAGGAAACCGCCGCCTAACCGGCCCCACAGTCCCCCCGCAGGGCCTGGCTCTTACGCGACTCTGGTATGATGGTGTGGTTGGGCAAATGATGGACAATTAACTGCCGTTTTTTAGCCGTTTTGCCATGATCCTTTGCTTTACAAAGCAAAGGGAAACTGATATACTGCACAATGGGTCGAAACGTGTATACAGGAACATTTCTGCGATGAGGAACGTCGAATGGAAGAGCGTCGAACGCCGGAAGCAAAACTAGATCGAAAGAAAATCGGCATGACACTTCTGTTATTGCTCCTGGTTTTTGTGACGATAGCCCTGCTCATCAACCGAGACAGGATCACGTGGAATCACTTTTTCCGGGCCATCTACTATAGAAACCTTGGCAGCGCATCCCACGCGGAAGAGTTCCATTTTTCCCACCTGGCCAGCAACAATTTCGCGATCTTTGGCAACGGCCTCGCCGTAGCATCTGGCTCTGGGCTCGCCGTCTATGACAGAACCGGCGGTTTAATCTATGCGGCAAATTTACCCCTCGCACGGCCTATCATCGAAACAGGGGGCAACTTCGTCCTGGCCTACGACCACGGCGGCTTCGACCTCCAAGTGGGCAACGCCAGAGAGGCTCTGTGGAACCTCACGGCCAGCGGAAGAATCATTGACGCCCGGATCAACGAAAACGGCTGGGTCACCCTGAGCATTGAACAAGCCGGGACACTAGGCGTGGTTTACGTCCACGACGCTGGAGGCCAACAACGTCTCCGCGTCTCCGCACATGACGGTCACCTGATCGCCGCGGCCCTCGCGGCAGACAATCGTACCCTGGCAACCCTCACCGTAACTGAATCCGGCGGACGAATCGCATGGTTTGATATCACCGGCGGCGGAGCGCGGCACGAATACATCGAAGCGGACGAGATTTTCTTCGACTTCTGGTTCACCTCTCGAAACGGCGCCGTCGGCGCGATCTCGAACAACATGGTCCGCTTTCTCTCCAACCAAGGAGAACCCACAGGCGAATTCGAATTCCCCGATCAGCATCTCAGAGCCTATGACACATCAGACGGCAACGTAGCCCTCTACCTCTCCCCACTGCCCACCGGCGCAGGAGGACACCTCGTAGTAGTAGAATCCGGCGGCAGGGCGACCGAAACCGCGATCATCGGCAATTTGTTCGATCTTTCCCTCAGTGGCCGCTATCTGTCGGCCCTGTTCTTTGACCAACTTGTGATTTACCGCGGCAGCAGAGTGTACGCCGCTTGGAGTGAGACAGAGGGGATGCACCACACCCTCATGCGGGAAGACGGAACGGTATTCCGCCTGTCGTCCCACCGGGCGAGACTACTGGTACCATAGCCCGGATAGAAAGATAGAAACTCACGTCCCTTGGTGAAGGCAGGGGAACGTCGAGCGGCCCGATGAAGAAACAGCGGAGGATGAGGACTTATGCATATTTTTTTAGATTTGATACTCCTTGCGATTTTGGGGTTCTGCGCATGGCAGGGCTATAAACGCGGTATCATCGGAGGTATCTTAGCTGTCATCTTCCTCATTGTGGCGATCTACGGGGGTAACCTCGTCGCCTCGACCTATTCGAACATGTTTACCGACATGTTCAACCCCTTCGTCAGCGGCTACCTGCAAAGCGCGGAATCGCAAGCCATCGACGAGGTCGTACCCCGGGAACTGCAACATCTCTCCACCGAAGATTTATTCCGGCTCGAACAGGGCCTGGAACCCATCGTGATCCGGCAAGTTATCTCCGACCTGGGCATCCATCACAGCCGAGCAGACACCTTCACCGACCGCTATTTAGAACTAAGAGACGATGGGCGAAGCGTCAACTCATCTCTTACGGAAGTCCTGGTCTATGCCTTCTGCTTCTACATTGTTTACACCATCGGATTTTTGCTCATTCTCATCGCACTTACCGTGGTGTACAACATCATTCCCGTATCTTTGCGTCTGCCAGGGCTTAAACTGGTAGATGAGATCGGGGGAGGGGTGCTGGGATTTGTCCAGGGTATCCTCCTCGTCTTCATGCTGACCTGGTTCCTCGGCTATGTGGGCATCCTCCTGCCAGAAGGTCTGCTTACCCGCACTTGGATCACGGAACTGTTCGTCGGCGCAAACCCCATGGTGGGCTATATCAACATGTAGGGGCGACCACGGGTCGTCCGCCCTTCATGACCGCAATATCCCAAGGAGAGACTATTTCATGCAACCAACGATTTGCGCACGCTGCAAGAAAAATGTAGCGCTACTCTTCATAACCAAACTCGACAACGGGGTCACGACCAACGAAGGCCTCTGTCTAAAGTGCGCCAAAGAGCTAAACCTAGGCCCCGTGAACGACATCATGCAAAAAATGGGCATCTCGGAAGACGACCTGGACAATCTCTCCAGCGAGATGGCTGAAGCCTTCGGCGGCGCCGAGAGCCTCAGCACCATAGACGGCGACCACGAGGGCGAAGAAGAACCCGGCAACATGGCAACCTTCCCCTTCCTTGATAAACTCTTCGGCACAGGTGGCAGCCCCATAGAGCGCCCCCCACAGCCTGGGTACGGTCATAATGCGCCCAACGATAAAGATAAAAATCCCCGCCACGACAAAAAGCGGAAGTTCCTGGAGAGCTACTGCATCTCTCTCACCGACAAAGCCAAAGAAGGCAAACTGGACCGTATCATAGGCCGTGAGGAAGAACTCGAGCGCGTCATCCAAATCCTAAACCGTCGGCAGAAAAACAACCCCTGCCTCATCGGTGAACCCGGCGTCGGCAAAACAGCCATCGCCGAAGGCCTCGCCATCCGCATCGAGGCTGGCACAGTACCCTATAAACTCAGAGAGAAAGAAGTCTACCTCCTCGACCTTACAGCCCTCGTCGCGGGTACGCAATTCAGAGGCCAGTTCGAGAGCCGAATGAAAGGCCTCATCGAAGAAATCAAAAAGCAGGGCAACATCATCCTCGTGATCGACGAAGTCCACACCATCGTCGGCGCGGGAGACGCTGAGGGCAGCATGAACGCGGCAAACATCCTAAAACCCGCCCTGTCTCGCGGCGAAATCCAAGTCATCGGCGCGACCACTTTTACCGAATACCGCAAACACATCGAAAAAGACTCCGCTTTAGAGCGCCGCTTCCAACCAGTGGCGGTCGCGGAGCCTTCCATTGCGGACGCAATCCAGATCATCCAAGGCGTCGCGCACTATTACGAGCGCTTCCACAACGTGACCATCTCCCCCGAAATGGCGCGCCAAGCCGTCATCATGAGCGAACGCTACATCACCGACCGTTTCCTGCCAGACAAAGCCATCGACCTCATCGACGAAGCCTGCAGTGACGTAAACCTAAAAAGCGTCTCCCTCGCCCGCATCGAAGAAATCCGCAAAGAGCAAGCCGATCTCGGCGTAGAGCGAGACATCCTCTTGGCAGACCCCAAAACCGAGCAAGAAAACTACGAACGCCTCGCCGTGATCCGCAGCCGAGAAATGCAACTCGGCGATGAACTCATGGACCTCCAAAAAGACGGCCCCCCCGCGCTCACCATGGATAACCTAGCCCATGTGATCGAACTCTGGACCAAAATCCCCGCCAGTTCCATCCGGGAAGACGAATACAAACGCCTCGCAGGCCTCGAAGAGCGCCTCAAAGGCCACATCATCGGCCAAGATGAGGCCGTATCTACCGTTTGCAGAGCGATCAAACGCAGCCGCGTCGGCATCACAGCAAAACGCAAACCCGCTTCCTTCATCTTTGTCGGCTCCACCGGAGTAGGGAAGACAGAACTGGTAAAACAGCTGGCAAAAGATCTATTTGCCTCCCCCGAATCCCTCATCCGGCTTGATATGTCGGAATTCATGGAAAAACACGCCGTCTCCCGCATCATCGGCTCACCCCCGGGTTACGTCGGTTATGACGAAGCAGGCCAACTCACCGAAAAAGTCCGCCGCCGCCCCTACAGCGTGGTCCTGTTCGATGAAATCGAAAAAGCCCACCCCGATGTGCTCAACATCCTCCTCCAAATCCTGGACGACGGGCACATCACCGACGCTGGTGGCCGCAACGTCAACTTCGAAAACGCCGTCGTCATCATGACCACCAACGCCGGCAGTGACAAAAAAGACGGCGCAGTCGGTTTCAACCGCAGTGTAAACGAACAGGGCAAAGAAAAAGCCATGAAAGCCCTGAGTGACTTCCTCCGCCCCGAATTCCTCAACCGTGTAGATGAAATCGTCTATTTCAATCGCCTCACTGAGGCGGACTTCCACCGCATTTCCGCCCTCATGATGGAAGAACTCAAAGAAGTCATGGCCGAAAAAGGTTACACTTTAACCTACGACGACACCGTACTCGACTACCTCGCAAAGCAGTCCTACTCTCTCACCTACGGCGCGAGAAACCTACGCCGCCTCGTCCAACGCGAAATTGAAGACAAAATCGCCACCGAACTGGTGGACCACTACGAAAAGGCGATCAAAAAGATCGGCCTGACCGTGCAGGACGAAAAGGTTATGATCCTCGCCATATAACAAAGGCCCTCGCCAACAGGCGAGGGCCTTTGTATGTACTTGCTCGGGCAGCTACCAGTATGTAAACGTGTGTATATTTTCAAGCTATTTTCATTACTGCCGGATTACCAGGGGAGCTATATGCTACTACAAGCTCTAGTTGCCGAAGCTCAAGGTAGTTTAGGTCTAACTCCTGCCCAGCCATGTACAATACCGCCCATAATGTTTTCTGGTCTTCGCGGGTCATTTCGCCAAACGGACCAAAGAAGTGGTTGATCGTTAGTACAAGCGTATTACCTCTAACCTCTATTCCCTTAATTACTATTTCGAGGGCCTGTACTAAGGTTTCAGACTCTTCGTCTCCCTCGTGATAAAACATATAGATTGCGTTGTGTAGGGCGGCGTCCACGTTTTCCTGCGGAATAGCACTTTGCTCTACCTCTGGGAGTTGGCCAATAAGCCCAACAATCAGTAACACGATTACAAACAACCAAATAAGTAGCTTTTTCATAACTGACGCCTCCTTCATTGAAGTTGGGGAGACTGTCCTTCTTTGTACTTTTATTATACCAAAGAGATGTTAAGAAAATATTAAGACGACTGAATGATTGTGTGCAAAGAAGTGCATATTTTTTGTTACTATTGTGTCACTAGCTAGTTGCTATCGTTGTTGTTTTCACCGTGATTTAGGACGTCTTCTACTCTCTGTGACCATTGAAAGCACTGAAAGCGCAGCGCTTTTTAATGGTTACGATTTACCACATCATGAACGCCGCGATAATGCCGACGATCTTGATGGGGAAGTTAAAATGAATAAACGTTGGGAAGCAAGTATCCCAAATATGATCGTGCTGTCCGTCTGCGTTCAGACCGGCTGTGGGGCCGAGTGCAGTGTCAGATTGAGGCATACCAGCGTCACCGGTAGCACCGGCGGCGGCGATGGTGATGATGATAGCGGCAGGAGAGGCGCCCATCAGCATCATAAAGGGCACGAACACTGCGGCAATAAGCGGAATGGTGCCGAAAGAAGTGCCGATACCCATCGTGATGAGCAAACCAATGAGTTGCATAGCAATGAGCGCGACGATGGTGTTGTCGCCCGCGAGGTAGAACGCGGCGTCTACCAGAGTAGCGATTCCGCCAGACGCACGGAGTACGCTGGCATATCCAGCGGCGACCAGCATGACGAAGGCGATAAAGCCCATGAGCCCAATGCCGCCCTTGATTGATTCATCCAGTTTCATTCTCCGCGGATTGAGCGTGCCAAACATAAACATGATGATAAGGGCGAGTGTAGCACCGAGAGACAAGGCCCAAAGGGGAGAGCCAGGGAAAGCCCAGTTTGCCCAAACCTGCATACCAAAGGTGGCAGTAGCACCGAGGAGCGCGCCCCAATGTTTGAGCTTAAATTTACCTGTGATATCGTCCTCGTTTACCTCTGCGGCCACAAGGAGCGGTTTGTCCTCATACTCCCGCGGCTTGCGGTATGTAATAAAAATGGCAATCAACAAACCGAGGAGCATAGCACCGGCCAGCGGAATCATATAGGGCCAAATCGCCCAACCATGGATATCTAGACCGCTATTGGTGATTTCATTGATTACGATGTTGTGGAAAATAAGGCCAAATCCAAAAGGAAGCAAGATATACGGCGCTTTCAAACCAAAAGCAATGGAACAAGCCGCCGCTCGGCGGTCGATCTTCAACCTATTCATCATCATGAGCAGGGGCGGGACCAAGATCGGAACAAAGGCGATGTGGATCGGAATCAGATTTTGGGAAAAGCTGGCGATCACAGCCAGAACCAGCAGGAACAGCTTTCCGGTCTTGCCGAAAATCCGCTCTAACACATTGGCGAATTTTGCGGCAAGCCCAGAGGCTTGAAGCGCATAAGCCAGAGAACCGAGCAAGATATAGGCAAGTGCGATGTTGTTCATGCCAGCCATGCCGGTGATCGCTGGCGTTGAGCCGGGCACGCCGGATATGAATGTGTTCATGACCACATTCAAGGGCATCAAAAGATGACCTGTAGGCCCAGAAATAAGACCCGCGAACACAGCAGCGATAATAACCGACAAGATGATGTTGAACTTGAGCAAGCAGAGTACAACCATGACAATAACTGAGAGCGTGACGGGATTCAGAAACAGATCACGAAACATGAGACAATCTCCCCCATTTTATTCCGGAAGCCATAGCAATGCACTTTAACATATTACCATGCTACCATATTACCGTGCTACCGTGTTACTATAACACAGTGTCGGAGGGAAAGCAATGGCTTTTGCGGAGGAAATCAAATTAACAAGCCTGGCCAACAAGCCGCCTCGCCCAACGAAAGTCCTCGCGCGTAATGCAGCCAAGGAGAAAGAGTAGCCCCACATAAATCGACCCCGCCAGCAGAAAGTGCGCGGTTAGGCTGAAAGCGGAAGGGACGAGCGGCAGAGCAATCGTCCGCAGAAAAAAAGACGCAAGCTGCGTAGCCGCAATAGCCGAAAACAATGGACGAAGTAAATCAGAGAGCGCAATCTGAATCGTCGTCATCTGCGCAATACGCCGCAGGCTGAGAAAAAAGTTGAAACACTCGGTGAAAAAAACCATAAACAAAAATCCCGATACACCAAACAGTGGGAGCAAGAGCCACACCAATATAACGGAGAGCAATGAATCCGCAATATTCACTCCCATAGAATACACCTGCTGCCCCAGCCCCTTGAGCATCCCATCCGTAATCGCATCGAGAAAAATGATGGGCATCAGCAGAGACAAAATCCGAATATACGGCCCCACCCCCGGCGTCCCGGGATAAATCACCTGCCCCAATTCCCGGCTAAACGCAAGAAAAAGCCCCGCCAACCCGATAGACAGATAAAGCGAGATGCGGAGCAGCTTAGAGACAAGATAACTAATCCGCTCCTCCTGCCCCGCAACCTGCGCGGCAGTGAGCTCCGGGATCATGAGCTCCGCGATGGAATAGAACATCGCGGAAGGGAAGAGGATGATAGGCAGCGCCATTCCATGCACCATCCCATAACTAGCCAGCGCTTGATCCCCATCCGCCCCGCTCTGCCGAAGTCCCCGCGGCACCAACATATTCTGCAACGTATTCAACGCACTCCGCGCATACGTACTCGCCGCCAGCGGCATAGAAATCCCCAACAACCGCCGGGTGAGTCTTTCGCCCTGAGGCTCTTGTTTCAAAGGAACTGTCAGCGCAGCTGACTGAGGATTGCCCTCCAACACCCGCTTGTCATGCAAATAAAGCCCAAACAGCACAAAGCTAGACAAAATTTCCGCCAAAACCCCACCAGTGACAATCAACGCCGCAGCCCGCTCCAGCCCATCCGGCGGATAGAACTGCAATAGCGTCACCACCACAGCAATCCGAACCAAATGTTCCCCCACCTGCACCGGCGCAGACTTCACCACCCGACTAACCGCCACAAAATACCCACTCATCGCCGCGCTCGAAGCGAGGAAGGGGAGGCTAATCGAAAGAATCCGCAAAGACAAAATCGTCCGGCTGTCTCCAATCCACACCGTCCCGATCCACTCCGCTCCAAAGAAAAGAAAGGTCGAAGCGAGCATGCCAAACCCGAGCGCATGCGCAATACATCGCCGCATCACCTTCGGCACATTCCCGGGCCGCTCCAGCCCCAACTCCTCCGATACAAGCCGTGTCGTCGCAAAGCGGATGCCGGAAACGGCAAAGGTCAAAGCCAGCATCTGCGCCGAAATGACAAGCTGAAACAGCCCAATCCCCGCCGGGCCGATCACGCCCGCCAAGTAGACCTGAAAACTTACCGCCACCGCCCGCATAAACATAGACGCTCCGGTGAGTAGCAGCGTGTTGTAAAGTAGTTGCCTCCCGTGCTTCATGGACATTCCCCCTCCTCGCACTATATGCAAGGGGTTGTTCAGCCATGTACAACCGTCCCTTTTATACGGGCGATTATTCCGATCGCCCGTCGCTTCATCTGCCGCTCAAAAAATTTAAATCCGCAATAAATTGGTTAGCATTGTTATTTTCCACACATTATGTTAATATTGTAAGATAGCTTGTATGCGAGAAAGAGGTGCGCACTCATGACTTGGTTTATGGCGATCTTTTTGGGAATTGTCCAAGGCGTGACGGAGTTTTTACCCGTCTCCAGTTCCGGACATTTGGCCCTGCTTCAGAGCTTTGGTTTAGAAGACCACCATGACCGGCATCTATTCTTCGATACGATGCTCCACATGGGTACTTTAGTCGCTGTTTTTGTCGTCTACTGGAGAGACATTACAGATATGATCCGGGCGACCATATCCCTCTTCACCGGCAGAGGCAGCAGGGAAGAAGACCCCAACCCCGTGTCCCCCTCCAAAGCCCGCCTCGCGATGATGTTAATCATCGCCACCCTGCCGCTCGCGCTTGCGATTCCATTCCTGTCCACCATCCGTGCGCTCGGTAACAGAATGTGGTTCATCGGCCTTATGCTCCTCATCACTGGCGGCGTCCTCTATTTCTCTGACAGACTAGCCCAAGGTCGCAAGACCGAGCGAAACATGACCCTGGGCAGTGCCGCCATGATCGGTCTGATCCAAGTCATCGCAATCATGCCCGGCCTCAGCCGATCCGGGTTCACCATCACCGCCGGTATCATGGGCGGCCTCGACCGCGCCTTTGCGGTGCGCTTCTCCTTTCTCCTGAGTATCCCCGCCATCTTAGGCGCCTATCTTGTGACCTTTTTCGTCGAACTGCGCTACATAGACTGGTCCCTCATGCCCATGTACATCGTCGGTACGATTTTCGCCGGTGTCACGGGATACTTCGCCATCCACCTCGTGCGGATTCTGGTCAAGAAGGGCAGTTTCGGAAAATTCGCGTACTACTGCTGGTTCATCGGCACCATTGCAATCGCAACCTCGATTGTGCAAGCGTTCATGGCGCTGTAAAGCGCGATGCAGGTGTCCGCTTGGCAGACTAATTTTGGAGAGTGACAAACACACATGGCAGCACCCAGAAAAAAACAAGGGCGATCAAAGAACATAGATCCCGATCCGTCGCCCTCTTCAACTAGAAAAGCAGAACCAGCACGATCCTCCCCGCGTCGCCGGGAGATCGGGGCTGTTATCTGTCTATTCTTTGGCATCTTCACCTGCCTCGCCTTCTTCAACACCGAAGCATGGTTGATCCAGTGGCTCAGAACCATCCTCACAGGATTCCTCGGCTGGGGTTTTTACGCCGTACCCCCGGCCTTTTTCGTCAGTGCCGCCATCCTCGCCTTCCATCGGGGACGGCCTGTGGTGTTGCGCATCAGTGCTGTCGCCGCAATGCCCGTCTTGATCGGGGCGATCTGGCACCTTTTCTTCGCCCAACCGCTTCTGCCCGGCGGCCTAGTGAGCAGTTTCTGGAACAGCGGACGAGCCCTGGAAAGCGGCGGCCTAGTGAGCGGCCTTTTAGCGAACACCTTGGAAAACATGGTCAGCATCGTCGGCGCCGCGATTATGTTCCTCCTACTAGCGGGATACTGCGTGATGCTAGCCTGCAACAAAGGCTTCACCGACATAGCGGATTGGTTCAAACGCGAATCCGTCCCCTACGAACCAAGACCTGAGTGGGAAGAAGAGCCGGTCATCAACCATGCCCCCAACCCTTTCGAAGATCTAGACCAGAGACGTCCCCGCCCCGCCACCATCGACATCCCCTTGGACGACGAGGCGACCCGGCAGGCCTTTGCGGTGTCGTTAGGCAAGAAAGGGAAGAAGGCAATCCCCTTCCAGCGCCCCGGCGTAGCCACCCCAGACAGCTTCCTGCAAGAGGATGACGACAGCCTAGCCCCCTTCACAAAGGCAGCAACCCCAAATCCAACCCCTCTCCGCCGCCGCGTCAGCATCGACATCCCGGTCGACGGCGAAGGCCAGGTTCCCTATGTAGAAGAATCCCCCAGTGTCCCCAATTTCGTGGCCTATCAAACAAAAACAAATCCAATGGCAGCGACCTCGGCACCAGCGCCTGTCGCCCCTCCCGTAGCTCCGCCCCTTGTGACGGATAATGCCTCAGAAAAAATCCGCCCCGGCGAAGCGGCAGCAGCCAAAGCCGAAATTACCGAGGCGATCGAACAAAACATGACCGAAGTCGTCCCCGTAGACTACAATTTCCCGCCTGTAACCCTGCTGGCCCAGGCAAAAGGCGGCTCTATCGACGCTTCAAGCGAAATCGCACTCAACGCCGAACGCCTCGCCGCCACCCTAGACAGCTTCGAGATCGAGGCCAATATCGTAAACGCCACCCGCGGCCCCTCCGTGACGCGCTATGAGCTAGAGCTAGAGCCGGGTGTCAAACTCAACAAACTGACCAACCTCGCGAACGACCTTGCCCTCAGCCTCGGTGCCAGCGGTGTGCGCATCGCGCCCATCCCAGACAAAATCGCCACCGTCGGCATCGAAGTGCCCAACAAGACCGTGAGCACCGTCTATCTGCGCGAAATTATCGAATCAGACAACTTCACCGGCCCGCCCGGAAAACTGACCTTCGCGCTCGGAAAAGACATCAGCGGCAACTGCGTCGTCGGCAACGTCGCCAAACTGCCCCACCTGCTCATCGCGGGTACGACAGGCAGCGGTAAGAGCGTCACGGTCAACGGCCTGATCCTCAGCATCCTTTACAGAGCTCGCCCGGACGAAGTCAAACTCATCATGATTGACCCCAAAATGGTCGAGTTCGGCAAATACAACGGCATTCCGCATCTCCTGATTCCCGTAGTTACAGATCCGAAGAAGGCGGCCGGTGCACTCCAATGGGCCGTCACAGAGATGCTCAAACGCTACAAAGTCTTCTCCGAACTCGGCGCCAAAGATCTCGAATCTTATAACCGCACTGCGGCCGCCTCGGAAGATCTGCAGCCCTTCCCCCAACTCGTCGTCGTCATCGACGAATTGGCCGACCTGATGATGACCGCCGCGAAAGAAGTGGAAGAATCCATCTGCCGCATTGCCCAAATGGGCCGTGCCGCAGGCGTCCACTTGGTCGTCGCAACCCAGCGCCCTTCCGCGAACGTAATCACAGGCCTGATGAAGGCCAACATCCCCTCACGTATCGCGCTGTCCGTCTCCTCCGGCCTAGACTCCCGTATCATCATGGACGAGCAAGGCGCGGAAAAACTCGTCGGCAATGGGGACATGCTCTACAAACCCATTGGCGAAAAACCCGTCCGTATCCAAGGCGCCTTCGTCAGTGAGCAGGAAATCGAAGAGGTCATCAATTTCCTCAAACAAGACACCTCGCCCGACTACGACGACAGCATCGGCACCTTCATAGACCGCGTCTCCAGCGATCCCAAGCAGCAGCAAGAAGCTGCCCAAAGAGACGAAAGCTCCTTCGACGACGATTACGACGAAATGTTCGGAGACGCAGTCAATATGGTCCTCGACCTCGGACAGGCCTCCACCTCTGTGCTCCAACGCAAACTCAAACTCGGCTATTCTCGCGCTGGCCGTCTTATGGACCAACTGGAAGAAGCCGGCATCGTCGGTCCCCACATGGGCTCCAAACCGCGCCAACTGCTGATTACCAGAGCCCAGTGGCAAGCCATGCAGGCAAGTGGGGAGATGCCCCAAGTGCAAGAATCAGCCTTTGCCAATATCCCGAAAGACGATTTCTCCGCCCCGGAGGACGATGCGTCGGACGAGGAGCAATCTTATGACTAATTACTTCCACATGGAGATGGCCGCCGGTGACATCGGGGCCATTTCCAATTTAGGCCTCGCCCACATAGGCGACGCGGTATATGAGCTTATGGTGCGCGTCTGGCTCTGCAAAAACGGCAAGGCAACGGCTCACGGCCTCCACAAATCGGCCGTAAAACACGTCTCTGCTCCCGCTCAAGCGGCGGCGGCAAAACGGCTCCTACCGCATCTCACCGAATCCGAACAGTCCGCCTACAAACGAGGCCGCAACACTCGCGTAGGCAGCGTCCCCAAAAACGCAACCCTAGAACAATATCACGCCGCCACAGGTCTAGAAACCCTATTCGGCTACCTATACCTCAAAGGCGAAATCGAGCGGCTCAACGAACTCTTCCAGTTCATCATGGAGGGAGGTCCCCCGCATGCCTCTTGATGCCATCTATCTATCCGCTCTCCTTGCCGAACTCCGCCCGGAGCTGGTAGGGAGCAGGGTAGACAAAGTCCAACAACCCCAGAAAGATAAAATCCTGCTCACCTTCCGCGCCGGCAAGCTCCTCCTCGCCGCCGGATCGGGAAGCGCACGGCTACACCTCACAGAGCAGATCTTCGAAAACCCCCAGAACCCACCGATGTTCTGCATGCTCCTCCGCAAACACCTCACCAGCGCAAAACTCGCCGCCCTCGAGCAGCCCCCCATGGAGCGCATCGTCCGCCTCGTGTTCGACACCTACAACGAATTGGGCGAACCCAGCCGAAAATCGCTCCTCCTCGAACTGCTGGGCAAAAACTGCAATCTCATCCTGCTCGACCAAGACGATATTATTCTAGACGCCCTGCGCCGTGTAGACGAAGACATGAGCCGGACACGCCGCATTCTCCCAGGCCTCCGCTACCACCCACCAGAATTCAAGGGCAATCCGAACGTCCCAGAGGCTGAAGAAGCAGGGGAGCGGGTCCCCTATCTTCTCACCAGCCCAGACGGCCCCGTAGAATTCAGCTACAAGCCCATCCACCGAGACGGAGCAGAATTCACCCTGACCCGCACCGAAAGCTTCTCCGCCCTCCTAGACGACTTCTACGAGGCCAGAGACCGCAAAGAGCGCCACCGTCAACAGGCCGGAACCCTTCTCAAAACAGTAATTAATCTCCGCGACCGCCTCGTCCGCAAACTGGAAGCCCAGCGGTGCGAACAACTGGAGGCCGAGAACAGGGAGCGCTATAGGGAAGAGGGTGACCTCATCACAGCCAACCTCCACACCATACAAAAAGGCAAAACCACCCTCACCACCCTCAATTTCTACGACCCGGATGGGGGAGAGATCACCATCTCGCTAGACCCACTCAAAACACCCCAACAAAACGCCGCCGCCCGCTACAAACGCTACACCAAGGCCAAAACAGCCGAACGGCACCTCAAAGAACAAATCGAAAAAGCCGAACAAGAGCTAGACTATCTCAACAGTGTCCTAGAGGCTCTAAACAGAGCCGAAACCTCGGGCGACGTAGCCCAGATCAAAGAAGAACTGACCGGCGTCGGCCTCCTCCGCAGACAGACCGGCGAAAAAAAACAAAAACCAATCCCCTCCAAACCCCTAGAATTCCTCTCCAGCACAGGAGTCCCCATCTACGCAGGCAAAAACAATCTCCAAAACGACCGCTTAACATTCAAACAAGCCGACCGGCACGACACTTGGCTCCACACCCAGAAAATCCACGGTTCCCACGTCATCATCGCAACCGGCGGCAAAGAGCCGGACGATGCGACCCTAGAAGAGGCCGCAACCATCGCCGCGTGGTACTCCCAAGGCAATCGCGGCACCCGTGTCCCAGTGGATTACACTCTAGTCAAACACGTAAAAAAGCCCTCCGGCGGCAAGCCGGGAGCTGTACATTATGTAAGCTATAAAACGATCTATGCAAATCCAGATGAAGCGCATGTGATGCGTCTAAAGAAGGAGAAATAATTATGTCAACTGTTCAAATCAGACTGGCCCGCCCAGAAGACGCGGCAGGAGTCGCCGCGGTCTACGCCGAATACGTGGAAAACACCACCTCCGCCCTAGACACGACCCCGCCGACCGTAGAGCAGATGGAAGCCCGCATCCGCACCAGCGGAGCGACCTATCCCTTCCTCGTCTGCGTGGCAGACGGCAAAATCGTAGGCTACGCTTACGCCTTCCGTCGCTTTGAGGAGCAGAGCTTCGATTGGAGCGTCTTCATCTCCACCTACGCAACGATCGGCGGCAAAGGTATCAGTCGCGCGCTTCTGGAGGCATTGGAAGAGGCCCTTAGAGCCATGGGGATTGTAAACATCTACTCCATCGCCGTCCACAACGAGAAGACCCAATTCTTCCACCTCGCCCGCGCCTTCACCGAAGCCGGACGGCTCAGGGAAGCCATCTACAAACAAGACCGCTGGCGCGACCTCGCCTATTACCAAAAAAGCCTCGCCCTCCACGACACAAACCCCGCCCCTGTCAAGCCGATCGGCGAACTGGATGAGGCAGTGCTGGCACAGATATGCACCCGCGCTCAGCGGGCGATCCGCCTATAGAGTTTACTGGAACTTTACCTGATTTGATTTTGGAGAGGAAACACCACCTATGGAGCAAATGAAATATACGTATTCTATGGTGAGCAAACATATCGGCAAACAGAAGACGATTGCTTTGATCGCCCATGACAACCAAAAAGATGAAATCGTTGCTTGGGCAAAGCAAAACAAAGAATTGCTTCAAAGACATTTCCTGTGCGGTACGGGAACTACGGCCAGATTGATCGCAAAACAGACCTCGCTGCCGATCACAGCCTATCAGAGCGGCCCTTTGGGGGGAGACCAGCAGATTGGCTCCCGTATTGTAGATGGAGATATCAATATGGTGGTTTTCTTCTGGGATCCTTTCGCAAACCAGGGCCATGATCCGGATATCAAGGCCCTGCTCCGGATTGCCGTGGTATATGACATCCCGATTGCCACAAACCGGGCGACGGCGGATTTTTTGCTAACGTCGCAATATATGGACAGTGATTATCGGATGGAAGATGTACAATCAACCGTCCGTTTGGTTCCGATTCCGGGGGAGTAACAGTTCCTCTATAGGGAAATCTTTGGTCCATAATGAGACAAAAAATCCTCGCCTATCATAAGTCTTGGGCCGGAAAAAACGAAAAACTAGAAAAAACTATAGATTTTCGCGCAAAAAGATGGTATATATGCTAAAGAAGGATTGTAAGAAATAAGGGGGAATAGATAGGTGCAAGCCATAAGTACGTTTTTAGAGAACTTTCAAGCAGCAATGGAAACCTTTCAAACAGCAGTAGAGAACTTTTTCAGAATGATCCAGCCATATGTCTGGGGACCGGCCACTTGGGGATTATTGCTCTTTGTCGGATTAGTACTTTCCATCCGGCTCAACTTCATGCAGATCACTAAGTTCGGCCGCTATGTCGATGAAACCATCATAGACCTGTTCCGCAGCCCAGACAAGAAGAAATACGGCGTTTCGGCAAAAGGCGAGGGCGATATTACGCCTTGGCAGGCGGTCAACACAGCCTTTTGCGCCACGATGGGTGTAGGTACGCTGGCAGGTACCGCTACGGCGATCGGTTTCGGCGGCCCCGGCGCTGTATTCTGGATGTGGGTTGTGGCCTTCTTCGGGATTACGACCAAGTTTGCCGAAGTTACCTTGGCGGTGCACTTCCGCTCGAAGAACAAAAAGGGAGAGATCCTTTCCGGGCCCTTTGCTTATATCGAAAAGGGTTTGGGCCGGAAATGGAAAAAGTCAGCGAAAGCGCTGGCGATCTTCTTTGCCATAGCGGGTACCATGGCCTCATTTGGGATAGGGAACATGGTGCAGGCGAACTCGGCGGCATCGGCGATGTATTCCGTCTTTGGCTGGAGCCGCCTCTGGATTGGCATTGTGGCCGCCGTTCTGATTGGCCTTGTCGTCCTCGGCGGACTGAAGCGGATCGCGATTGTTGTGGAGCGGGTTATCCCGTTCCTCGCCGCGCTGTCCATCACAACCTGCCTTATGATTATATTGTCGAACATTGGCAATGTGCCGGAGGCGTTTCGGCTCATCATCATGGGCGCGTTCACCGGTGAAGGATTTGTAGGCGGCGCGGCCGGTGCCGCGGTCATGTACGCAATCCGGTTTGGACTCATGCGCGGTATCTTCTCGAACGAAGCCGGCCTCGGATCCGGACCGATTGCCTATGCCGCCGCGAAGACCACCCACCCCACCAAACAGGGATTCTGGGCGGCGTTTGAGGTGTTCCTCGATACCCATATTATGTGTACGCTGGTCGCCCTCGCTATTCTGACAACGGTGCCCATCGCCGCGATCAATTCCGGGCCGGACGCCGCTTTGACCGGTTCCGCGTTGATTGTTACGGCGTTTGGCAATTCCTTCTTCGGAGAATTCGGTCGATGGATGATGGCGCTCATGATCGGCGCGTTCGGGTTTACCACCATCATCGGCTGGACGTATTACGGAGAAAAGTGCTTCGAATATCTCTTCGGACTGAAACCAATCATGCTCTATAGATTCATCATGCTGCCGATTTGCGTATTCGGCGCGGTGGGCGGTGTTGCCGCCATTTGGGCAATCGCGGACACCTTAAACGCCTTCATGGTCTTGCCAAACATCATCGCCGTTGTGCTCTTGAGCGGTGTCGTTAAAAAACTCCTAAACGGCTACCTGAACAACGAGCCATACGTCTCATACGCCGAAACCGAGGCATCTAAATCAGACGAACAGAAATAGCACTGCATATGCACAAAACCCCCGGCCCATTCGCGACACTATCGCAGATGAGTCGGGGCTTTGCTATATATAGTCTTTGCTTGAAAAGGAGGCCAAGATAGCTGCCTAGCCGAACACCGCCTCGCTGTGCAAATCCTGTGTCCCACTGCACGCCCCGCCTAAAACACATGGGGGGTCTTGGGGGCGAAGCTCTTGACGCGCATTTTTGCATACCTTTTGGGCAAGACCCAAAAGTATGTCGCCTTCGGCGAAACAAAGACTTAAGCCAGTAGGCTCATTAAATAAGCAAAAAGAGCCGCCCCACACAGGGGCGACTCTTTTTTTGTAAGTTTACATAATACAATCTATCGCAGAGAAAAAGTAGCCAATCGCACGGCCCACTCCCACACCCATGGGAACTCCTGCCGGATTGCATCTTGGACCTCGACGGCCTTGATTCCAGATAGGTTATCGGTAGTGGAGAGGAAGACCCTGGCGCCTTCGGCCACTTCGCTGCCAGCGGCGATATGGCCATAGGCATGGCTACCGACCGCGACGTGAGATGCTACTGCCAGAGCGCCGGTAGAAAACATACCGAGCGAAAGCGCGCCAAGGGCGAAGATACCGATTGCAATGGAACCGACTGCAAAGATGCCGATCGCAATCGCGCCGATTGCGAGGAGAAGTCCCAGGGAGATCGCACCGAGGCCGATGAGTCCAAGTGCAAGAGGGCCGACAGCCAAAAGGCCGATAGAGAGCAGACCGAAGGAGAGAAGGCCCCGCGAGATCATACCGACGGCCAAGATGCCCTTCGCACTATAGAAGCCGAGGCCTACATTGACGTGTACGAGCGGCAGACCGAAGAGCGTGCGCTCGCTTTTGTATTCGTAATGCACTCTGCCGACGCGTCTGTCGTGGAAGCCTGCGTTGGTGCCCTCACTGCCGGGGTTATACTGGATCGGGCCGTCCTTCACCAGGCTGTCCATGGTGACATTAAAGATGTGGCTGAGGGTGACGAGGTTCTCGATCTCGGGGTAAGCCTGCCCGCTCTCCCATTTGGAAACCGCTTGCCGGGAAACGCCGAGCATTTCCGCCAAGGCCTCTTGAGAGAGGTTCCGCTCCCTGCGGAGCAACTGTAGTTTGTCATGAAATTTCATAGCAACCATCCTTTACGTTGGAATGTATTCGTGATCGTTGCCAGAATACCGAAAAACCTGGAAAGGCACTACCAACCAGCGATTGCGTTTTGGCAACCAGGGGTTGCAGTTAACAAATCGCCACAACTTGGGCGATATCTTTCTGCATGCGGAGCGCTTCCTGGCGGGCGGCTTCTTGATAGTCGGAGCCGTCTCCTGCTTCTGTTTTTTTCCATGCGCAGAGGATGGCGCGGGAGGAATTGATGATGGCACCGCGCCCGTAACGGTCGAAACAGGGGGCGACATCTGCCGCGCCGCCGCCTTGCGCGCCATAGCCGGGGACGAGGAAGAAGGTGTTCTCCAGACGACGGCGGAGGACTTGCGCGTCAGACGGATAGGTCGCGCCGACGACGGCGCCGATGGCGCTGTAGCCGTATTCGCCGATGGTGTCCCGTGCGATGCGGGCCATGAGGTCGCCCACGGCGGTGGAAAGGTTGCGGTCGCCGCAGAGGAGGTCTTGCAACTCGCCGGAGGAGGGGTTGGAGGTCTTAACGAGGGCAAAGATGGATTTGTCGAACTGCTTGCACATCTCAAGGAAAGGCAGGATCCCATCCGAGCCGAGATAGGCGTTGACAGTAAGGCTGTCCGCGTCAAAGGCTGGGAGCTTTGCATTGCCAACGGTGACGCGGCCGAGGTAAGCCTCGGCATAGGCCTCGGCTGTGGAGCCGATGTCGTTTCGTTTGCCGTCGAGGATGACGTACATGCCTTTGGACTTGGCGTAGTTCACCGTTTTATAAAGCGCGAGCACCCCAGCAGGGCCTAGCATTTCGTAATACGCCGATTGCGGTTTTACGGCGGGTACGATGTCGCAAAGCGCGTCGATCAAGCCGCGGTTGAAAAGGTAGAACGCCTCCGCGGCGGCCTCCAAGGTTTCGCCGTGGGTGGCGATTTGTTCTGCTAAGATTTGAGGCGGAACGTATTCCGGTCGCGGGTCCAGGCCCACCACGGTGGGGTTTTTCTTTTCGATGATTAGTTTTTGCAGGCGATCCATAGACATCTTCTTGTCCTCCTTATACTTGGTATTCGTATTGTATCGTGCCGCCACAAATGGTATAGCGGACGCGGCCTTTGAGTTCCATGCCGCCGAAGGGCATGTTGCGGGATTTGGAGTGGAATTGCTCTGGGTATACTGTCCATAACGTGTCCGGATCGAAGATGGTGATATCTGCCGGACTCCCGGCTTTGAGGCTTCCGTAGGGAAGGTGCAGGATTTCGGCGGGGGCTGTACTCATCAAGCGGGCGATGCCGAGTAGGCTGAGTTTTCCGCTGTGGTAGAGCTTTGTCAAAGTGAGGCCGAGCGCCGTCTCGAGGCCGATCATGCCGCTGGGGGCCTCTGTGAGGGGGAGCGCTTTTTCCTCCGGACTGTGGGGCGCGTGATCGGTGGCGATGGTGTCGATCGTGCCGTCGATGAGGCCTGCGATGATCGCCAGGCGATCCACCTCGGCGCGCAGAGGCGGGTTCATACGGGCAAGACTGCCGGAGGTCAGAATAGCCTCCTCAGTCAAGGAAAAATGTTGGGGAGCGACTTCAGCGGTGACGCGGACGCCGTCCGCTTTTGCGCGGCGGATGAGTTCCACCGATTGCGCTGTACTCACATGAGCGATATGGACATGTGCCCCTGTGTCTTCTGCCAGCAGAAGGTCCCGTCCCACCTGGATCGCCTCCGCCACAGCGGGACGTCCAGGGATGCCGAGATGTTCGGAGATAGCGCCTTCGTTGACGGCGAAGTGCTGCACCATCTCTCTGTCTTCGCAATGGCTAATGATGACGAGGTCCAGTTCCTTTGCCTGCTGCATGGCGGCGCGGAGGAGTGTGGCGCTGTCGATGGGCATTCCATCTTCGGATAAGGCGACGGCGCCGGCAGCTTTCAGCGTGGCGAAATCCGTCAAAGTCTGACCCGCTTGTCCGATGGTTACAGCGGGGATAGGGAAGACGCGCGCGGAGGCTCCCTTGGCTTTTTCTGCGACATAGGCGAGTTGTTCCGGCGTATCCAGACAGGGCTTCGTGTTGGGCATACAGGCGACTGTCGTGAATCCGCCAGCGGCGGCCGCTTTTGTGCCGGTTAGGATATCTTCTTTATAAAGGAATCCAGGGTCTCTCAGGTGGACGTGCATGTCCACCAGACCCGGAAAGGCGACCAGACCCCGGCCGTCGATACAGCGGCCATCTATTCCGGTTGGGGTAGAGACGAGCTTGTCACCGTCGATGTATAGGTCGGCTATAGTGTCCAGATTTTGCGTTGGGTCAATGATGCGGATTTGCTTGATAATCATACGCGCACTCCTTGCGGCACAGATATGTCCATAATATTCCCCTATAGTACCGCAAACAGGAAACTATTTCAAGGAAAATTCCGGGCCGATTTGGAAATACTGGGAGGGAAGAAATCGAACCCACCCAAGGAGGAGAATCAAGTGGATAGCAGGATGATGAAGCACATGGACTTAATGCGAGGCATTGGCATTGGCCTCGTTGCCGGAGGCGCGATCAGCATGGCACTGAACTCCGGCAGGCGCAGACGCAAGAAGTGTAGAAACCACACGATCAAAGCCGTGGGCGATGTGGTAGGCAATGTCACAGATATGTTGGGCATGTAGGCAAAGGAACGGGCGACCCGAAAAGGTCGCCCGTTCCTTTGTTATTCGGATAGAGTACCTCTTGCCTCGGACTCATCATCAGCAAAGTAAATGCTGTAGCGCTCTGTGTTGAAGCGCAAAACCCAATAATCCGGATCATCCGGGCCGGAAAAATAGGCGCGGATCGGCTCTTGCCACATCTCGGCTTTGGTTTCCGGATCGGTCAGAATATCCAGTGTGCCGACGAGCGAGATATTGTATTCCGGTGTGCTCAGGCATACACTGCCGCGGGTGCAGTTCGCGATACGCGCTGTTTTGCTGGATCCGGTGCCGTCCAGAAAAGTAAGCCACCGGATGCCGTCCGCTTTTGAGATGGTGACCGTGGAGGCGGAGGGATAGCCATTTTCGTCGATCAGAGCGAGGACACAGCAACTCTCTATACCGTCCCCGATAAAGCCTGTTTGGATTGGATCAATTTTTCTGCTCACGCAATCACATCTTGACTCATACACGCACGGCCTTTCTGATTTTATATGATTGTATCACATCAAACGCGACAGCGGTATGTCTTGTTCGAAATAGAACTGTCCTGCTCTTACTAAAACCAGACAAAAGTACCTTCAATCCCCCAGCAAATTTCACCGGGCTTCTTGCGCTTCTGCGGAGGCGATCAAGCATAATGGGGAGACGACGCGTTAGAATAAGGAGGTAAGAACCCATGTCATGGAAAAGAGCGACCGGTTTACTGGTCATTTGCGCGCTTTTGTTTGGTCTGCTGCCTGTATACGCAGTGGCCCGGACGGCGCTTTCGGCAGAGTTTTACCAAAAGGAGAACCCGGTCGAATTGCTTCTGCTCCAGTCCGAACTGGTGGAAGGAGAGATGGTCACTGTCCAAAGTGTCCGCCCCGGCCGTATTTATCAGATTTTCGAGGACCCCGCCCTTGCCGCCGTGATCGCCGATGTGTTCGGTGTGACCGTGCAGAACTTCGTCACCCAGTCAGACCTAAATCGCATCCTCGCCTTTCCGGCGGACGGCAAGGGTATTCAAAGCTTGTCGGGAATGCAATATCTGCACGCCCTGCGAGAAGTGAGTCTCAACAATAACCGGATCAGCGACCTCAGTCCGCTCAGAGGCCTGGAAACACTGGAGCGGCTCCTTCTGGACAACAATCAAATCCGCGACCTCGCCCCGCTCCGCAGCCTCACAAACCTAAACTGGCTCTGGCTCGATCACAATCAAATCCGCGACCTCAGCCCCCTCGCCAATCTGATAGGACTGGAATGGCTCACGCTTTGGGGCAACCGCATAGAAGATATTACCCCGCTTCGTTATATGGCGGCCCTAAACGCCCTTTGGCTGGCCGAGAACCAGATCCGCGGCATAGAGCCTCTGCGCGACCTCAGACGTCTCGAAACGCTCAGTCTAGCCAACAACCAGATCGGCGACCTTAGCCCGCTTGTCGGGATGACGCGCATGCAGCTGCTCTGGCTGGGCAGACAGGATATTCGCCTGCCTCAAGTTATGCGCACCGACCCCTTTGAGCAGCCAAACGTGGTGGTGGATGTCGATGGTATATCTATTTCGCCGGAGGCTATCAGCAACGAAGGCGTATACACAGACGCCCTCCTCCGCTGGACAGGGCTCACAGAGGAAGTGGAGCGGGTGAGCTACAGGTTCAGCCACTACGCAACCGTGGGTGCGGTGACAGAATACTTCTACGGCACTGTCACCCAGCCGCTGGCCGCTACACCCTTCACAGATGTAAGACGCGGCGACTGGTTCTATGTCCCCATAGCCTTTGTCTTCCGGCAAAATCTGATGAGCGGCACCACCGCCACGACATTCTCCCCCGAGGCCGACCTGACCCGCGCCATGGGGGTCACAATGCTCCACCGCATGGCGGGTGCCCCGGAGGTGCGGTACCGCGCGATCTTCGAAGATGTTCGGAGCGGAGCGTGGTATGCTGAAGCCGCCGTCTGGGCCTATGAGGTGGGTGTCGTGCAAGGCCTTGGCCGATCGGACCGATTTGCTCCATTGGAGCCGATCACCCGAGAACAATTTGCCGTCATGCTGCACCGCTATGCGGAATGGGAGATCGGCACAGAACCGCCTCCACCTGGATTTACACTGGACCGATTCACAGACCGTGCCGAAATCAGTGGCTGGGCCTACGAAGCCCTCGCCTGGAGCGTAGTAAATAACCTGATGACAGGCTTGACGCCAACGACCCTGGCTCCGGAAGAAACCACAAGCCGTGCCGCCTCAGCTGCCATTTTGATGCGATATCTCCACAGTTTAGAAGATTAAGAAAAATAAAGAGCACACTCGAAAAAACGAGAAACTCGTTTTACGAGTGTGCTCAAAATTTGTGATTTGAGAGGAAGATCACCACAAAACCGGCTGTATCTGCCGCCCCTCCAACGCCGCTTCTGCGGTTTCGCCGATGCGCGAGAAATCCGCTACCAAGGAGTTTGGTTTCTTCGCGGGATCATCCTGCCGAAAGGGCACGAAATAGTAGAACCGCCGATTGAGCAAGAGGCCGATGTTGGCCCCATTGCCGGACAAGCCGTCATTCGTAGAGAGCGCGAGAACGACGGGCCGCTCATTGCGCAAATGCGCCTTACAGGCCATCGTGACGCTGGTGTCCGTTACGCCGCAGGCCAGTTTGGCCAACGTGTTCCCTGTGCAAGGAGCTACGACGAGCACATCGAACAATGCCCCCGGGCCGATGGGTTCGGCGGCGGGGATCGTGGTAATGGCTGACCGCCCGGTCAGCTTTTCTATTTGTTCTCGAAAGGCGCTTGCGGGGCCGAACCGCGTATCGGTCGTGCTGGAGGCCTCGGATAATATGGGGGTGATGTCGTATGTATCACAGAGCGTTTGAAGCTCGGTGAGAATCCTGGAAAACGTGCAGAAGGAGCCGCACACGCAAAACCCCATCTTGCGTTTTAGCATAAGGGTATCCCCTGTTCAGAGAGTATATTATAAATAGTGTCGCGAATAATCGCCGCCGCGGTGAGCGGCGCCGCCTCACCGGGTAGGCCGAGCGCATGGATTGTCTTTAGACCGAGATCAGCCGCCGCCGCGAAGTCTATTCCGCCGGGTTGAGAGCTGAGGTCGATGCAGAGGGTATCGCGATCTATGGTCCGCAGCCGTTCCGCGTTTAACATAAGGTGGGGGATCGTATTAAAGAGAATGTCATAGCCCCCGAGCGCACCGTCCAAACGATCGGAGCGGATGCCCTTGTACCCATAGGCCTGAATCCAAGCGAGATCTTCCAAGGACCAGCCCGAGACGGTCACAGAGACACCCAAAGCTCTGAGCCGATGTGCCAGCACCTTGCCGATGCGCCCAAATCCGAGAATCAACACCCGTGTTCCGAGCAGGATGGTAGAGGTAGACTGCATCGCCACCTGGATCGCGCCCTCGGCGGTTGCCACGGCGTTTGCGATGACCAGTTCTTCGCGATTGAAGTAGTCAACGAGCAACAGTCCCCGTTCCACGGCTTGCTTTTGCGCGATCTCAGGAATCCGTCCCCCGCAGAGAATTTGGTGTGGTTTGAGTGCGGTGAATACCGCATCTAGAGTGAGGACCATGTCGGACAGCGGCGTATGTAAAGCGGTGCCATCCCGTAGAAGCGGAAGAGGTAAGACAACGCAATCCGCGCCCTTGCCCGCGGCGTTCAAAGAATCGGCAATCATTGCCCGTTCGGGCTGAGCTTGCTCTAAAGCAAACACAGAAACTGCATGCCCGTCTGCCGCCAACAGGCTTGCCAACTTCGCCTGCCGCATATCTCCGCCGATAACTGCAAATGTAAGTGGATTCATGGGTGCGCCTCCTACTGAAAACAAGTGCTCAAGGCATTGTATTCAAAGGGACCCCTCAGGGTGCCTCTGCCCATTGTAATTCGCTCCGAACTCCTGTATACTGAGGGAAATATACCAATGGGAGGAAAAAGTATGCGAATTAAAAAAGAAGAAACCGTCGCCCTGTTTGTAGATCTGCAAGAGCGGTTACTCCCCGTCATAGATCAGAGAGAGGAAATTGTAAAACGCAATGTAATGCTATCGGAAGGTCTGAAGATATTAGGTGTCTCCCGTGTGTTCCTGCACCAGTATCCGAAAGGGTTGGGCGAGATTGCACCGGAAATCAAAGAAACCGCGGGAGACTGCGTGCCTTTTGACAAAAGCTCCTTCAGCGCCATGGGAGATGATGCCATCGCAGCCGAATTTGAACGGTTGCGCGTCGGCGGCGTGAAAAACGTCATCGTCACCGGTGTGGAAGCGCATATCTGTGTCCTCCAAAGCTGTATTGATTTGGTGGCCGCTGGCTTCCAGCCTGTGCTGGTCACCGACTGTATCGGCTCCCGCACTTCCTTGGACAAAGAGATTGGTATCCACCGCGCGGTTCAAGAGAGCGTGTTGCTCACCACTGCTGAGGCCATTCTGTTCGAACTCTGCGTGGAAGCGGGTACAGACCAATTCAAGGCGATTTCGAAGCTGATAAAATAAACAAGAGTGAACTCGACAAATAAGGCGGAATTTAGCTTTTCATATTCGTGAGTAAGCTCAAAACGGCCGTCCAAAGACGGTGACTGGATGGGATATGATATGGTGAAACACGTACGCTCCATGGGCCTGACCGGTCTCTCGGCTTATGAGGTCTCCATCGAATGCTATCTCTCCGGCGGACTCCCCACCTTTGATATCGTGGGTTTGCCGGACGCCGCGGTAAAGGAATCCCGCGAACGCGTCCGCGCGGCGATCAAGAACTGCAACCTGCGATTCCCCGTCAGCCGGATCACAGTGAACCTGGCCCCAGCGGATAAGAAAAAGATCGGCACGCTCTATGATCTGCCAGTCTTCCTGGGGATATTAGCTGCGGCGGGGGAGATTCGAAATCTCCCGGACGATGCGGCATTTTTAGGGGAACTCAGCCTCGGCGGCGAACTCCGGCCCGTTCCGGGGGCTTTGCCCATGGCAATGGGCGCGAAGCGTCTGGGGATAGAGGACCTTTTCCTGCCCGCCGCGAATGCCGGTGAAGCCGCGTTTGTAGAAGGGCTCAAGGTCTATCCGGTGGAGCACATCGACCAACTGCTCCGCCATCTCAATGGCGAAGAGCAGATCGAGCCAGTAAGCGCACCGGAAATCCCGCCCCAGACTGTGGTTGGGCTGGACTTTGCCGAAGTCAAAGGGCAAGAACACGTCAAGCGCGCTCTAGAAGTCGCCGCCGCGGGAGGACACAATATCCTCCTCGTCGGGCCGCCGGGTGCGGGGAAGAGTATGCTGGCAAAACGCCTGCCGTCCATCCTGCCCGAGATGAGCAGGGAAGAGGTTTTAGCGACCACCGAGGTCCACTCCGTCGCCGGTCTCACCGGCCGCAATCAACCCCTCGTCTCCGACCGCCCCTTCCGCTCTCCACACCATACCGTTTCCGCTCCAGCTATGACAGGGGGGACGTCCAGCCCGAAGCCGGGAGAGATATCCCTCGCCCACAACGGTATCCTATTCCTAGACGAGTTCCCCGAGTTCGGCAAGCAAGTGCTAGAAACCTTGCGTCAGCCTTTGGAAGACGGTCAAGTCACCATCTCCCGCGTATCCGGAACCGTGGTCTATCCGAGCCGTTTCATGCTGGTCTGCGCCATGAACCCCTGCAAATGCGGCTGGTACGGTCACAGCTCGGGCCGCTGCCAATGCACGGAGCCGAGCGTCACCACCTACCACAGTCGCCTCTCCGGCCCCCTGCTGGACAGGCTGGACCTCGAGCTAGAAGTCCCCGCACTCGAATACGACGAACTCCGCGTCTACACCCCCGCCGAATCCTCCGCGACCATCCGCGCACGCGTCAACGAGGCCCGCGCCATCCAGCGGACGCGCTACAAAACATCCGGCCTCGCCTGCAACGCCCAGATGGGCCAATCTGAGCTCAAAGCCCACTGCGAACTGGACCAAGACGCTGACAAAATCATGCGCGGCGCCTTCGACCGTCTCGGCCTAACCGCGAGAAGCCACGACCGCATCCTCCGCGTAGCCCGAACCATCGCCGACCTAGACGGCAGCGAAAAACTCACCGCCGCCCACCTAGCCGAAGCGATCCAATACCGGACCTACGATTTCAGAGGCGGCTAAACAGGAAAGGCAGGGGCTGACTCATGGATAGTTTCTTCTACATATGGATACTGTTTATCGGCATTGCCATCCTCTGGCCCACCGTACAATGGATATGCAGCAGATCCAAACCCCAAGTCTCTACGGAGGCGCAGATTATAGCGATAGATGATAGAAATAGCGGTAAGATTGTTCGCAGCCACCAGAAAGTGCTTTTAAACCTCAGTCGAGAACGGTATATTACATTCGAATTGCTCCCAAACAGCGGCAGAAAAAAGTTCTTTGTCCCACGCGAAAGGCATAAGCAGCTTGCTGTGGGGGATACCGGCGTTCTTACAGCACAGGGAATCCGCTATATCAGTTTCCGGACCACAGTTTCCGCAAAGAGAGAAACTATAGTTTCGTGAGGTGAAACCATGTTAAAACTTCGCCATGCCTCCGAACAAGACCGCTCCTTCTGGTTCACACTAGACGCCTATATGCACGAAAACGAGTTCGACCGAAAAATCCGAGATAACCGCGCCTACATCATCACCGCCGACCACAAACCTATCGGTATCCTGAGATACAACCTCTTCTGGGACAACACCCCTTTCCTAACCCTCATCCACCTAGAAGAAGCCCACCAAAGAAAAGGCTTCGGCAAACAAGCGATGCTGCAATGGGAAGCCGAAATGCGCGCACTAGGATATAAACTGGTCCTGACCTCCACACAAGTCAACGAACCCGCCCAACACTTCTACAGAGCCCTCGGCTATATCGAAAAAGGCGCCCTCTTCCTAGACCACACCCCAATGGAGCAACCGCAGGAGATGTTTATGATGAAGGTGCTGTAATGAAATCGGCGCACAATGTGCGCCCCTACAAAAAGCATCGTACATTCAATCAACACACAGCACAACAATCCCCACGCCCGAAAGCGATACCCCCTCCGCCGGCAGGCGGAACCACACGACTTGAACGATCACGAGCGCAAAGTCAAAAGGAAGAGATCTTTAAGAGAAACGCAGTTTCTCTTGAATCGTTTTTGCCTACTTTTTGTCGAGACAAAAAGTAGGTCGCCTTCGGCGAAACGAAGCGAAGAGCCCGCAGGCTCATAAAAATAACCCTATAGCGCACGCATAACAAAGAAAGAGCAAACTCAACAAACGAGCAATAAAACGAAAATAAAATAAATGAGTACACTCAAAAAGGAGCCTCTACGTGCAAGACATCATCCTCCTAAAACACGGCGAACTCGCCCTAAAAGGCCTCAACCGCCGCCACTTCGAGCAAAGGCTGGAATCCAACATTAGCCGCCGCCTCAAGCAACTCGGAGACTTCAAAATCTACACCGCCCAATCCACCGTCTACGTAGAGCCAAAAACCGAATCCAGCGACACAGCCGCCGCCTTCGAGGCCTTGCGGTGCGTATTCGGCATAACCTCCATCTCCCGCGCCGCCGCCTGCGAAAAAGACGCGGACGCCATGTTCGAGCTCGCCAAAACCTACCTCAAAGACGAATTTGCCAAAGCGAAATCCTTCAAAGTCGAATCCAAACGCGCCGACAAGCGCTTCCCCATGACCTCCATAGAGCTAAGCCAATACGTCGGCGGCCTCCTCAACGAGGCCTTCCCCGACGTCGCCGTAGACGTCCACACGCCCGAACTCACAGTCACCCTCGAAGTCAGAGACTACGGTGCCTACGTCCACGCCGCCCCAGTGCAGGGAGCGGGGGGGATGCCCGTCGGCTCAAACGGTCGGGCAATCTCACTCCTCTCCGGCGGCATCGACAGCCCCGTCGCGACTTATATGATCGCGAAGCGCGGCATCTCCATCATCCCCGTCCACTTCTTCTCCTTCCCCTATACCTCCGAGCAAGCCAAAGAAAAGGTGCTGACCCTAGCCAAAGAACTCACCCCTTACTGCGGCGATCTGGCCGTAGTAATCGTCCCCTTCACTGAAATCCAACAAGAAATGCGCAAAGTCTGCCCCGAGGAATACTTTACGATCGTCATGCGCCGCTTCATGATGCGCATCGCCGAACGAATCGCAGATAAATACGACTGCAAAGCCATCGTCACCGGCGAAAGCCTCGGTCAAGTCGCAAGCCAGACGATGGAAGCCATGGCCGCGACAGAGGCCTGTATCAAGATCCCCGTCCTCAGACCCGTCGTCGGTATGGACAAAGAAGAAATCGTCCGCATTGCCCGAAAAATCGGCACCTTCGAAACCTCCATTCTGCCCTTCGAAGACTGCTGCACCGTATTCACCCCCCGCCGCCCCAAAACCCGCCCCAAACTGCACGAAGTAGCGGCGGCCGAAGCCGAACTAGACATCGAAGCCCTCGTAGAAAATGCCCTGGCCGGCATTGAACAGGTGCGGGTCTGATGGAAAACACACGTAGGGGCGCACAGTGTGCGCCCGCTGATGTGCATTGGGTAACGGCGGGCGAACACAGTTCGCCCCTGCACGTCAGAATCCAAGAACTACTCCACACCCACCCCAAAGTCCTACTCGCCATCGACGGCCCCTGCGCCAGCGGCAAAACCACCCTCACCAGAGCCCTCCAGCAGACTTACGACTGCAACATCTTCCCCATGGATCACTTCTTTTTGCCCCCGACCCTCCGAACCGAAGCGCGCCTCACAGAACCGGGCGGCAACATAGATTACGAACGCTTCCAAGCGGAAGTCCTGACACCTCTAACAGCAGGAAACCCCGTCACCTACCGCCCCTACAACTGCCAAATCTCCGACTTCGACTCCGCAATTACCGTGCCCCCAAAACAGCTTAACATCATAGAAGGCACCTACAGCCTACACCCCGCACTCGCGGACGCCTACCACCTCAAACTCTTCCTCACCACCCCCAAAGCCGAACAACTGAGACGCATAGCAGAGCGAGACGGGGAGATCCTATTAGAACGATTCAAAACCGAGTGGATCCCCTTGGAAAAACAGTACTTTTCCCATTTTGACATCGAGAGTCAGTGCGATTTTTCATTTTAAGCAAACTCAAACAATTGAGCAACGGAAATCATGAGCACACTCAAAAAGGAGCGATCCATCTATGTCCCACAGCACAGAAATCATCGCAATCGGCACCGAACTCCTGCTCGGCAACGTGGTCAACACCAACGCGAGAGACATCTCCGAACGCCTCTCCGGCCTCGGTATCGGCGTCTACTACCACACCGTGGTGGGCGATAACCCAGACCGCCTCCGCCAAGCCGTAGAGATCGCCTGCGGTCGGGCCGATATCATCATCACCACCGGCGGCCTCGGCCCCACCTACGACGACCTCACCAAAGAAATCCTAGCCGCCTGCTTCGGCAAAGAACTGGTCTACCACGAAGACATCGGCGCCGAGATCAGAGCCTATTTCGAAAAACGTCTGCCCGGCGTCAAAATGACAGAAAATAATCTGCGCCAAGCCCATTTCCCGGAGGGCTGCACCATCCTGCGAAACAACTTCGGCACAGCCCCCGGCTGCGCCTTCTTTGCGGATGGAAAACACGTGATTATGCTCCCCGGCCCGCCCAGAGAATGCAGAGGCATGTTCCAAAGCGGTGCCGAACCCTATCTGAGCGCTTTGAGTGACGCGGAAATCATCTCCCACAACATCCACATCTTCGGCCTCGGCGAAAGCGCAGTGGAAGAGCGATTGCAAGGCCTGATGCAAGGGCTCCAGAATCCCACTCTGGCTCCCTACACCAAACTCGGCGAAGTCATGCTGCGCCTCACCGCCAAAGCGGAAAACAGGGAAGAGGCCGAACGCCTGATGGCCCCGGTGCTCCGCCAAGTACAAGAAACCCTCGGCGAAGTAATCTACGGCATCGACATCGACAGCCTAGAAGCCTGCGTGCTAAAACGCCTGCTCGACCACCAAAAGACCATCGCCACCGCCGAGTCCTGCACCGGCGGCCTCCTCTCCAAACGCCTCACAGACCTCCCTGGCGCGTCCGCCGCGTTTCTGGGCGGCGTAGTCGCCTATGCCAACGAAGTCAAAACCGACCTCCTCGGCGTCGAAGCCCATCTGATCGCCGCAAACGGTGCCGTCAGCGACCCCGTAGCCAGAGCGATGGCGGAAGGCGTCCGCACACGCCTGGGGGCCGATTTCGGCATCGGCATCACCGGCATCGCCGGACCGGGCGGCGGCACGGAGGAGAAGCCGGTCGGCACGGTCTTCGTCGCGCTGGCAACGCCAGACAAGACACTTGTCCGCCGCCTCAACCTCGGCACAGACAGAACCCGCATCCGTACCCTGGCCGCCCACCACGCCCTAGACATGGTGCGGCGATACCTAGCTGGCCTAAAGGAGCCCCCGCAATGAGCAGAACCATAAGACCCCTCACCGAAGCCGACCACCCGCTGTTGGAGCAATTCCTCTACGGAGCCGTCTTCCAACCACCCGGCACGGAGCCCATCCCCTACGAAGTGATCTTCCAGCCGGAAGTCCACCTCTACATCGACCGCTTCGACCCCCAAAACACCCCCGGCGACCTCGCCTCCGTCGCCGAACAAGACGGCGTCATAATCGGCATAGCCTGGACCCGCGTCATCCCCGCCTTCGGCCACATAGACGCCGAAACCCCGGAACTCGCCATCTCCGTCCTCCCCGAATACAGAAACCAAGGCGTCGGCGCGGACTTAATGGCGCATCTCTTTGCCCAGCTGCGCGCGAAAGGGTATACGCACACTTCGCTCGCCGTCCAAAAAGCAAACCCCGCCTGCCGATTTTATCAGCGGCTGGGCTACGAGATCGTCAAAGACAAAGACGAAGAATGGCTCATGCGCAAAGAACTGTATTAGAAAAGGGAAGAGGAGAAGACCGCAATGAAAAGAGTCCTCCAATTCGGCACACTCATATTCGGCTTCGGCATCGTAGCCACGATTTTCTATTTCGTAGTCACCGGCACCATGCTCATTGCCGTACAAAGCCTGCTGCTATCCGCACTGATGGGTATGCTGATCTGGGATCACCTATGGATGGAAAAAATCGGAGAACCGCAGCCAAAAAAATGGCTCTACTTCTGGATGTTCGCAGGAGTATTTATGCTGGCAGTCGGCCTATCCATGCTCCTGTGGTTTCCGGAATTGGCACAGTTTCGGTATTGGTAGAAGGCGTGAAAACAGCTAGAAATCCAGCCCCGTCACCAAACAAATCGGAGGGCGGGTTTGTGTCTATTTTAACGCTTGCAAACACATGCGGAATTTGCCATAATGGAAAAAAGTGGCCTCAGATCAATGGAAGGTGGTGTGACAGATGTTATATGTCGTGCTCGGCCTATGGATTTTCAGCGCATTGATGATTTTGTTTGAGAAAAAGAATGTACGCGTCACCCTCTATCTGGGCATTTTCGGTCTGCTTGCGTCTATAGCTTTTTTTCTGCTGGGTTCTCCAGACGTCGCCATGGCAGAAGCCGCAATCAGCACCTTCACGACGATCTTCTTCATCGTCTGCCTAGAAAAGTATTACAAGTTCGAGGGTGATTTCATTGAAGTAGAAGACACCCAGGCGGAGAAGAAACCAAAATCTACCTTCGTGATCCGCTATATCCTCCCCCTCCTCTTTACCATTTTCGCGGCGGGATTATTCATCTATTTCATCCCGGATAATGTCGTAAACCCCTACCTAAAAGAACTCTACCTAACCCGTTTCATGGACGAAGTAGGCGGTTATAACCCCGTCACCGCCATCTATCTCCGCTACCGCGTGTATGACACCCTGTTCGAGGCCCTGATGCTGGTTCTAGCCGTTGTCGCGGTCATCCACATGTCCAAATTCGGCGAAGCCACAATTAAAGACGGGCTCCGCAGTGAACTAGAGACGTCCAATATGTCTGTCTTCACTATTCGCCTCATCACGCCGATTTTGTTAGTATTTGGCATTTTTCTTATCCTCAACGGCCATATCTCGGCTGGCGGCGGCTTCCAAGGCGGCCTTGTCATCGCGACATTTTTCATCGCCCGATATATGATCTTCAACATCTACGACCTGAAAGTCTCACGGATTGCCAAGATAGAAGAGGCGGTATTCATCGCCATCGCGCTTTTGGCCTCTGTGGTTGTATTCCTTGAGTTTGCGGACTTCACCCACCGCCCGGGCTATCGGGAAATTTACCTAATCATCATGAACGCTCTGATCGGGGCAAAAGTGGCTTGTGGGTTTATGTTATTGTTCTACCGATTTGTCGCCATAGAACGGGGGGCACGAGATGAGAGTTGAATTAGCTGAACTGTTCGCGGTAATCATGTTCTTCATCAGCTTCTACGGTCTGATTGTCACGCGGAATATCATTAAATCCGTCATCTTCATCATCATTATGGAGGCGGCGGCCATCATGTTCTTCCTGAGCATTGGCTACCGGAGCGGCATCCTCGCGCCCATCGGCCCGAACCTGGCGGAAGTGGAATCCTGGGCCTATATCGCCGACCCCTTCCCCCAAGCGCTGATGATTACAGCCATCGTCATCGGCCTCTCCGTCACGACGATACTGCTCATCATGACCATCACCATCACCCGCGAGTATAAAACGACCGATTGGGACACCATCAAGATCCGAAGCCTGGAGAAGTAAGGGCCGATAGGGGACATACATATGCTTACGAATTTTGTCATCATTCCCATCCTAGTGGCTGTTTTTCTATACCTGTTCCCCCTCAACAAATCCGCCCGCTTCCTAGCGCTCCTGGCCCAACTCGGGTTGACTGCGGCGGCCTTTTGGCTCTTCCTAGAGACCAGGCAGGGCGAAATCTTCCTCAGCATAGGCAGCTACCATAGCGTCCTAGGCATCTATCTCCGGGCAGATTTGCTCTCGGCGATGTTCATTTTCCTCACCGCGATCTTCTTCCTGGTCGCAACCATCTATAGCTTCCACGAAGATTTCGGCCGCCTGTTCTGGTTCCTCATGTTCATCTGGCAAGCCGCTTTGATCGGCATCTTCCTCGCGGCGGATTTGTTCAACATCTTCGTCCTGATGGAAGTCTCCGCCGTCATCGTCGCTGTACTCATCATGTACAACCGCCTAAAACGCTCGATGTACGACGGCATCATTTACTTCGCCGTCAACATCATTCTCATGCAGTTCTACCTCTTCGGCCTCGGCTACATCTACCGTCTCACCGGCACGGTAGACATGTACCTCATGTCCGAGCGCATCCACGCCTACCACTACAACTACCTCATGCTGCCCTACGCGGCGATTATGACCTTTATCGCGCTCAAATGCGCCCTTGTCCCGCTCTTCGCCTGGCTGCCCAAAGCCCACGGTTCCGCCGCGGCCCCGCCCGCGGTTTCCGCGATTCTTTCCGGCCTCCATATCAAGAGCACGATCTATCTCTTTATCCGCTTCCAAGACCTGTTCGAGCTCGTCGCCTCCACCCAGTTCTTCCTGATTCTGGGCATCATCACAGGCGTATTCGGCTTCGTCATGGCCATCGCCCAGACAGACATCAAGCTCATTCTCGCCTACCATACGATTTCACAAGTCGGCCTCATTTTCACCGCCCTCAGCATAGCCGACGCGACCTACCTGGGCGGATTCACCTACTCCTTTGTCGGCGGACTTTATCACATCTTCAACCACGCCCTCTTCAAAGGCGGCCTCTTCCTCAGCGCCGGCGTACTCGCCGCGGCCTACGGCACCCGGAATGTGTATAAAATTCGCGGTGTGTTCCGCGCCTACCCCGTCATCGGCGCCGCGACAGCGATGGCCATCTTCGGCATCATCGGCGCGCCCTTCTTCAACGGTAGCATCTCGAAATACTTCATGGTGTCCGACGCGGATACGCTCCTCAACGGTGTGCTCATCTTCATGAGCCTCGGCACCATCGTCTCCTTCGTCAAATACTCTAATATACTCTTCGGCAAACCAGAACTGCCGGAAGATGCGCCCCGGAAACTACCCATTCTGCAACAGACCATGGTGCTCTTGATGGGTGTCCTCTGTTTCCTCTCCGGCATTTTCGGCGTGCAGACCATTCAATTCCTGTTCGACATCACCGTCTACATTGATCTCTGGGGCTACATCGAAAAAACCCTCATCTTCTTCGCCAGCCTCGCCGTCGGCGTCTTGATTTACAAGTATTACGTGAAAGAAAGCGCGTTCCTCAAGCGGATCAAAAACGTCGAGATGGGTTTTCGGACCATGGTCTTCTCCATCGGCGCCTTTTTCACAACGATTTTGCTAGTAGTCGGTGTGTTTTACCAACCGTGAGGACAGCCGCGGAACATTTATAAGTTCCATGCGAAGTAGTGACATTTGTCACTACTTCAGCTTTATCCCCCGATGTTATTCTTGAAGCAGAAGATTTCATTGGAGGACGCGATGACCGATAGAAAGAAGCATATTACATATGTAGTATGTGCCTACGGATTTTTTGGTTTTCGATTTTTCTGATAAGCGCGGCTATGCTGCTGGTAGGCGAGGGCGGTCATATCCGAGTGATGATGACCCTATCCGCCTGGACGCCTACCCCTGCGCTCGTTGTACTGTTCAAAAAACTAGATCCGGAAAGCACAATCAAGGAATTCTATAAAAATGCCTTTCGGGAACGTCTAAATGTGAAAATGATGCTGTGTGTTACCGTAGTGCAGATAGCTGCTGTTGCTGGCGCGGCTGGCTTTGTAGCGTTCACGGATGAGACTAGCTTTCTGCGCCTGTTTGATGTATCCGCACAGGCAATCGCTATGGGCGCGGTCATGGCTTTTATCACAGGCGCGACAGGGGAGTAGTCCGGCTGGAATGGTTTTTTACGGCCATCGCTGGAGAAGAAATATAGCGTAGTCAAGGTGTCTGTCATTGTCGGCCTGGTATGGACCTTTTGGCACGCACCCTTCACCGCCGCCGGGCGTGAACCTTGTGCTCTTTATCGCCATGTATACAACAACGACCGTCTTTGCGGCAATCATCATTGGCGTCTGTCACAACCGATGCAGAAACCTTTTTATACCCATATGGATTCATTTCTTGATGAACTTTACATTAGCGCGACTGGTCGATGTTTCTATTCCTGTCTATACCATATGCACGGTATTGTATGTGCTTGCGGCCATCGGCTATATCATCTGGCACAAGACACAGCGCAGAAAGGATTTGCTGACAGGAGCATACTGCGAATAAGATCACAAAAACCAAAAAAGAACCGTTCGCTCTTTAGATGAGCGAACGGTTCTTTTTCTATGCCTTATTCCGCCTACTAAGCCAGTCTGTCCGAGCCAAAATATACTGCCCCAACTCATCCCGCAAAAACCCAATCCGCCGCACAAGATCGGCAGGGAGCGGGTCGGAAACAATGCAAATTTTGACCGCGGGATCAGCAAACAACTCATCCAGCGCGAAAGCCGCAGCGAAGGTGTCAATCCCCATGCCCTTGGCGTGCGGGAGGAGTTTGATTCTAAGCTCTGCCAGCGGCCCGTCTGCGGTATAAAAGCAGTGACCGCAAAAACCGTGTCCGTCTGCGTAGATAGAATAGTCTGTGATCCCCTGCCTTGCAAGGTCCGCCATGTGCTGTTCCGCGTCGGCAGGGGAGAGGGCTTTGAGGTCCGGAAAACCAGTCCTCCGCACCGTAATCCGCCCCGTATGCAAGGTCCCAAGCGAAGTGGCAACCAGGGCGTCGTCCGTCTCGTCCCGCAGTTCCCCAAGGAGCTTCAAATCGCCCCGAGAGAAGAGCAGAGTCTCAAACATATCCGGCCGCCGCAACAGCGTTGCCAAAAACGCCTGTTTCCGCCGCCAATTCGCAATAGCCCTATGGCCCCCGGAAGTCAGCACCTCCGGCACCGTCCGCCCTTCCCAGATGTCCGGACGAGAGTAATGCGGATACTCCAACAGCCCGTCCCAATGACTCTCGTCTGTAAAGGAGATCGCATCCGAAAGTACGCCCGGGATCAGGCGGCACACAGCGTCCGCCACCGCCATAGCTGGGATCTCGCCTCCGGTGAGGACGAAATCGCCAAGAGAGAGTTCCTCATCCACCGCAGCGTCCAGAAACCGCTGATCCACGCCTTCGTAATGCCCGCAGACGAAGATCAGTCGATCATAATCCGCCGCGAGCCGCCGTGCGTCCGCTTGGGTGAAGACTTTGCCGCGCGGCGAAAAGTAAATCGTTCGCGCCGAGCCGTCTCCGCCCAGACCCATGGCATGCTGCCAAGCGCTATAGAGCGGCTGGGCCTGCATCACACAGCCCTGCCCGCCGCCATAAGGATAGTCGTCCACCTGGTTCTGCCGATTTTCCGTAAAATCCCGGATTTGATGGCAACGGATGGTAATATGCCCCGCCGCCTGCGCCCGCCCAATAATACTCTCCCCCAGCGGCGCGTCAAACATAGTGGGGAAGAGGGTGAGAATGTCGATTGTCATGGCAACTAATCCTTTTGCGCTTGCTTTTTCTTATAAGACCGCCCAGCCAAGCGGATCCCCGCGTTCGCCGCGCGATAAGTGAGCGCCCCGATGAAATATTTGAAAGGACTTGTCTTCACCGGATACGCCAGGTCAACAAATCCGGGTTGTTGCCAATACTGCGTGTCGACTGGAGCATCCGTAATCTCACTAAGCGACATCGCCCGAAACGCATTGTGTACCACAATATTCTGCGCACTGGGCGAAATCCGCTGTTTCGTCTTAATCCGCTGATAAAACCGCTCAGCGGCCTCGTCCAAGCGTCTCACGGCCTTCGATGTGGATTGCAGCTGCTGCTGTCTCGCATTTTGCGTCACAATCATCGCCCCATTGATTCCCCATTGCCCGATGATATGCTGCAGATATCGGGCAACCGCCTTCTCCCCACGTCCCGCTGACGTGGCAATCACCATCCCGTACTTCTCAAACAGCGCCGGACGATGGAACCAATACGCGAAATGATCCAAAAAATTCTTCATCGCAGCGTTCAGCGCCAGCAGGTAGGATACCCCGCTCAGAATGAGGCCGTCGCACCCCTGAATCGCGGCGGTCACATCCTGCAACTGCCCATAATGCGGGCAGGCCTCTTCACCCTCAGAAAAGCAAACATGGCAAGAGACGCAAAAAGGCAAATCAAGGTCGGCGACACTAAACTCAGTGATTTCCACATCAGGTTTCGCCGCAAGACGACGAATGATCTCCTGTGTCAACGCATACGTATTGCCCCGCCGCATACTGCCATGAATGACAACAAGTTTCATACCCTACATCCCCTCAATCAACCGAACCCGAATAAAGCCCTCGTCCAGATTCTTCTCCAAAATAAACGCCTCAACATCCGGCACCAAATGCTCCGCGCCGCCGTCCCCTGCGATCACATACACATCCCCGCCGGGCTGGGGCAGAATTTCTTTGAGTACGCCAAACCGCACCCCCGCCTCGTCCACCGCTGGGAGACCCAAAATATCCTGAATGAAAAAATGCCCCGGCGGCAGCTTCACATCCGCCCGGCGAATATACACAATCTTATTTTTCATAGCGACAGCGGCATTGATATCCGCCACCCCCTCCAACTGCGCGATGAGACACTGCTTATGTACCCGGCCGCCGAGAAGTCTCACGGGTTTATTGTCAATATATAAGACCTCAAACCCCTGCAAAAATTCAGCCGAATCCGCCCAGGGCTGAATCTTCACCTCACCCCGGATCCCATGCGTATTCACAATCTTCCCAGTCTCTAAAAACTCTTTTTTCATGGTGTTTCTTCTCCATAGGGATATTTCTCTTAGGCCATGTGGCCTATTGCTTCGTCAAAAAAGTAGGCAAAAAAGGAGATTTAAGAGAAACCGATTGGTTTCTCTTAAAGATCTCTTCCTTTTGACGTTTATCTTGTGCGCACAAAAGTCGTGTGGTTCCGCCTCGCCCGGCGGAGGGGAGTGCAATGCGAAATCCACCGCACATTCGTCTCATGTACCGCACAAGAACGTGTACGCCCTAAAGCGACATAAACCTCCGCCGGCAGACGGAACCACAAAACTGAAACGCGCACAAGCCAAAAATCAAAAAAGGAAGAGATTTTCAAGAGAAACGCAGTTTCTCTTGAATTGTTTTTTGCTTACTTTTTGTTAAGACAAAAAGTAAGGCGCCTCAGCGCAACGAGCAAAGCGAGCCGCAGGCTAATAAAACAATATAGAGAAAAGGAGGGCGGATACAGAATCCGCCCTACACCTAATCTACAATATCAACAGAAATACGCTTCCCCTGCCGCTGGGCGACAGACTTCATCACAGCCCGAATCTCCTTAGCAATCCTGCCCTGGCGACCAATGACCTTACCCATGTCGCCCGCGGCGACGCGGAGCTCCAGCACCGTCTCGCCGTCCCGTTCGACCTCAGTCACCGTGACTTCATCGGGGTTGTCCACCAGATTTTGTGCGATATATAGCAGCAAATCTTTCATTGGGATCTCCTTACATTACAGTGCGCCGACTCTTTTGAGCAGTGCTCGCACAGTGTCTGTGGGTTGTGCGCCGTTTTTGATCCACTCTTGAACGCGGTCTGCCTTGACGGTAATCTCCGCCGGCTCAGTCAGCGGGTTGTAGGTACCCACTTCCTCGATCGAACGTCCGTCTCTTGGGCTGCGGGAATCCGCCACCACAATCCGATAGAACGGACGCTTCTTCGCACCCATTCTACGCAGTCTGATCTTTACCATTCTCATTCACCTCCATGTTAGTTTGACCTATTGCCTAAAAAGAGATCACTTTCTGCACATCCCTCCGCCATAGGCAGGGGAGTACACAAGCTTAGCTCTTCTTAGGCAACACGCCGTGTCATTTATCCAAAAAGGTCGCCTAGTCCGCCGAACATGCCACCCTTTTTGCCGCCGCGTTTCATGGCCTTCGCCATATCCTTGCCGTTCATCTTCTTCGCCATCGCCTGCATCATCTCAAACTGCTTGAGCAGCCGATTGATTTCCACAACCTCCGTACCGGACCCCCGCGCGATCCGCTTCTTCCGGCTGGACCCGAGGCAAGAGGGATTTTCCCGCTCATGCGGCGTCATCGAGAGGATGATCGCCTCCGTCCGGTCGAGCTGCTTCTCATCCATCATCGCGCCTTTGAGGGCCTTGGTATTGAGACCCGGAATCATCCCCGCGATCTCATCCAACCCGCCCATCCCACGCAGTTGCGTCATCTGCTCATAGTAATCCGTAAGCGTAAACTTGTTCTGGCGCAACCGTTCCGCCATCTCGATAGACTTCTTCTCATCAAACGCCTGCTCGGCCTTCTCGATGAGGGTGAGCACATCGCCCATCCCCAGAATCCGAGACGCCATCCGATCCGGGTGGAACAGTTCAATCTGATCGAGTTTCTCACCCGTACCGATGAACTTAATCGGCTTCCCCGTAACCGCCTTGACTGAGAGCGCGGCACCACCACGCGCATCGCCGTCCGTCTTGGTGAGCACAACCCCGTTGATCCCCAGCGCCTGGTCAAAGGTAGAAGCCGCGCTGACGGCATCCTGCCCCGTCATCGCGTCCACCACCAGCAAAATCTCATCCGGCTGGACAGCGGCTTTGACGTTCTTTAGTTCCGTCATCAAGGCCTCGTCGATGTGAAGCCGACCCGCCGTGTCGAGAAACACAATATCATTCCCATGCTTCCTGGCATGCGCAATCGCCGCCTTCGCGATCTCGACCGGATCCGCCTGCCCCATCTGAAACACCGGCAAATTGAGCTGCGCCCCGACGGTCTCAAGCTGCTGAATCGCTGCCGGACGATAAATGTCACAAGCGACCAATAATGGCCGTTTCCCATTCTGGCTCCGCATGAGCGCCGCCAATTTTGCCGTATTCGTCGTCTTACCTGCACCCTGCAGACCGACCATCATCACCACCGTCGGCGACCGAGAACCCATATTGATCTTGGCGTTCTCACTGCCCATCAGCGCCGTGAGTTCATCATTGACAATCTTAATGACCATCTGCGCCGGCGTCAGGCTTTCCAACACATCCGCCCCGCTCGCCCGCTCGCTCACAGCCTTTACAAAGTCCTTAACCACCAGGAAGTTAACGTCCGCCTCCAAAAGCGCAAGCCGGACTTCCCGCATCGCCTCTTTGATATCCGCCTCAGAGAGGCGGCCCTTCCCGCGCAGTTTCTTAAACGCGGCATTCAGTTTGTCAGCTAAATTCTCAAACGCCATGCGGCCCACCTCCTTCGATATGTTCCAACTCCCGATCCACCTCCGCAAACAGAGGCGCAAACCCCGGATCACACTGCGCCTCAAGAACCCGAAGCGATTCCCGCGCCCGTGCCACGGCCTCTCTGGCCTCCGTGACCCTGGCCATCAGCCCGGTTTTCTCCTCAGTCAGGAGCAAAGTGGCCTCCCCACGCTGGATTGCATCCCGCACACCCTGCGGCGTAATCCCGGAGAGTTTTGCGATTTCCGCGAGGGAATAATCTTCATTGTAGTAGAGCTCCATCGCCTCTCGCTGTTTTTCCGTCAGCAGTTCGCCGTAGAAATCGAGCAGCAATGCCATATGCACGGTCTGTTTTTCCATGGAGCGACCCTCCGTGTAAAGGGGAAAAGCTTTAGAGTGCTATTCTAACGCCCCCGCCTCCATTTGTCAAGCCTTTTGGGCAATCTATTTCAATCTGTCGCTAACCCCTTTGAGCCGCAGCTTCACATCCTCCGGCAACTCATTATATTCCCGATCCGAAACCGCCCCCTCCAGCGCGTAGAGATGGACGAGGCATACTTGCGGGTCCCGCAGTTTCAGGCGGACGAAGGCTTCTTCGCTTCCGACTTTCCGGAGGTCTTCCGCCGTTGTGATCTCCACTGCCTTGAGTTTTCTGTCGAGCTCTTTTCCGATGTTTCGGAGGGATGTTAGTTCGGACATTTAGATCATCTCCTTTTAAAATTTGCCCGTGCGCCAATGAAATATAAAACCGCCAAGGTGAGGGTGCAAAATAGCGATATAACCTCATAACTAGCCAGATCGAAAAGAGGCCAAAGAAAACGAGGCGCAAACCGTGATACGCGCCAAAAAGGTATGGCTAATGCGGGGCTGTTGATGTAGAAAAGAAGAAAGAGAAGAATAGAAAGAAGTAAATTAATCGCAGCGAGAAAATATAAACCCTTTGCTTTTTCTGCATGGTTGCCACATTTCACGCCTCTGATTCCCAAGAAAAGCTGAAACATGTGAACGTAGAAGACCGCAACAATAGGGGTCGATAGGGGAGACAAAATTCTGAAGAGGTCTGACAGCCCCCCTACAATGATAATATAGAAAAGCAGACCGAAAAATGGGCTCATGAGCAATAGGTTGAAAAGAATGCATAGAGCACTGACAGTCTTAAAATAAATGGGTATCCCTTTTTCCATGAATATCTCCTATCAATTTGCTATGCTCTTCATCCTACCACACCCAAGCCCCAATTTCCACCTACCTCCACCCAACAACAGGCGAATATTTCCACCCCCACCCGGGGAAACTGAGCAAAACCCCAAAACAGGGGCGGCATTACGCGCGTCCACCCCACGAAAGGAACCCACACTATGCTACCACTAGAAGCCCTAGCCAACCACGGACAACACACCGCAAAGGGCCTCACTGGAATAGGTCATATCCGCGGCCGAAAACTGGCGGGAGAGCTATTATCCTGCCTGCGTAGCCTAAAAAACCAACATAAAAAAGCCGCGGCCTACGCCGCCGAAAGCGGCAATCTCCCTGGTGAAGTCGAGTGGTTCCTAGACAACTGGTATATCGCCGAACGCGAAGGCAAAGTCGCCGCCATCCATTTCCAAAGCGCCAGACATCTCCGCCGCGTCAATGGCGGCGTGCTCTTGCTCGTCCTGACCAAAGCCCTCGTAGAATCCGCGGACGGCGCAGTGACACCCGCACACATCCGCGCCTTCTTCGAGGGCGTGCAAACCGCGCGCCCGCTAGACGAGCAAGAAATCAGCCTCCTCATCCCCGCGATCACTGCCGCCCTCCTCCTCCGCCTCAAAACCCTGGCCGCCAAACTCAAAAGCACCGAAACCGAAGGCCTCGCCGACCAAATGGACCGCGTCTTCACCGCCCTCCGCCTCCTCCAAGGCCTCGATATGCAGGGCCTATTAGATGAACTCAGCCTCACCGAACAAACCCTCCGGCAAGACCCCGCCAAAGCCTACCGTTTGATGGACGAATGCACCCGCGGCCGCTACCGCCGCGAAGTCTCCATCCTCGCCAAACTGCACCGGATGGAAGAACACCAAGTCGCAAAGCGTGTGCTGGAGCTGTCCCAAAAAGGAGAGGGGAGAGCCAAACACGTCGGCCACTACCTCTTCACTGAACCGCTGGGCAAGGGGAAGAAGCAGACCCCAAGCGGCCTCTATATTGGCGGTATCCTGTGTACAAGCCTCGCTTTCGCGCTCCTCATGGGCATAGCGCTCTGCAGCGTCATTGTGACCCTGCTCCTCGTAATCCCCATCTCCGAGATCATGAAAAACCTCGTCGATTTCTTCATCATCAAATTCACCCGCCCCCAGCACGTCCCCCGGATGGGCTTGGACGCAGGCGTCCTCGCAGACGGCAGAACCCTCTGCGTCATCTCCGCCCTCCTAAACAGCGAAGCGGCCGGGATAGACTATGCCGCAAAACTCGAAGAATACTACCTCGCCAACCGAGACGCTGGTCCCAATCTTCTCTTCGGCATCCTAGCCGACCTCCCCGAATCTGAACACCAAACCCTCCCCGACGCCAAAATCTGGATCGACGTCACCACCGCCGCCCTCGAAGGCCTCAATAAAAAATACGACGCCACCTTCCTCCTCCTCTTCAGGGAGCGCACCTATAACCCCCAAAGCCGCCGCTACATGGGCTGGGAACGCAAACGCGGCGCTATCCTAGAACTCACCCGCCTCCTTATGGATGCGCCGAACTCCCTCCAAATTCGCGCCGGAACAAAGCTCACGCTCGCGGGCGTCAAATACGTCATCACCCTCGACAGTGACACCCGCCTCAACGTCGGCGCCGCTCGCGAGATGATCGGCGCCATGCTCCACCCTCTAAACACCCCCGTCATAGACCGCGCACAAGGCGTCGTCCGCGAAGGCGCGGCTCTCATGCAGCCCCGCATCGGCGTAGACCTCAAATCCGCCGGCCGATCCGACTTCACCCGCATCTTCGCCGGCCAAGGCGGCATCGACCCCTACGGCTCCGCCGCGTCAGACGTCTACCAAGACCTCTTCGCCGAAGGCAGCTTCACCGGCAAAGGCATCTTCGACGTCGCCGCCTATTCCATCTGCCTCGACCAGGCCTTCCCCGAAAACCGCATCCTCTCCCACGACCTCCTGGAAGGCGCCTACCTTCGCGCCGCCTATCTGGGGGACGTAGAGCTGACCGACGGCTACCCTCACAAAGTCCTCAGCTACTTCACCCGCATGCACCGCTGGACGAGAGGCGATTGGCAGTCTGCCCCCTGGATGTTCTCACGCGTCCCAAGGGCCGACGGTACAAAAGTGCAAAACCCGCTCAGCGCAATCAGCCGCTGGAAGATCTTCGACAACCTCCGCCGCAGTATGGTCCCCGTATTTACGATGGCGGCCCTGTTAGCCGCCATGTTCATCTCCGTAAACAGCCTATTTTGGGCCGGTATAGTCGCCATTTTGTCCCCACTATCGAGCCTCCTCATTTCCTCCGCGGACCTCATGTTTCGGCGAGACAGCGGCGCAAAAGCCCGCTACCACTCCGCCATCCTCTCCGGATTCACCGGCGGATTCCTTGAAACCATGAGCCAACTCATCCTCCTCCCATACCACGCCTTCATCTGCCTCTCCGGCGCGTTGACAGCGCTGGGCCGCATGCTCATCACCAAACGCAACATGCTCTCCTGGGTCACCTCCGCCGACGCCGAACAGAAAACGGGGACAGGCGTCCTCTACCACTACTACAAAATGCTCCCCGCCGTCATCATAGCGCTCGCAGCGATTTTTCTTTCGAATACGCCCTTCAAAGTAGCCGTCGGCATTGTCTGGCTCATCAGCCCCCTCTTCGCCCTCGGACTCAGCCGAGAGCGCAGGGAAGAACAAAGGGTCACAGACGAACACCGCAAATACCTGACCGAACAGGCCGCAGACATCTGGCGTTACTTCGAAGACTTCCTTACCCCCGAAGACCACTTCCTCCCTCCAGACAACTGGCAAGAACAACCCGCCGTCGGCATCGCCCACCGCACCAGCCCGACCAACATCGGCCTCGCCCTTCTCAGCGCCCTCGCCGCCATGGACCTCGGCCTTTGCCCAAAGCATAAAGCTCTTGGCTATATCGAAAACATGCTCGCCACCATGGAGCGCATGGAGAAGTGGAACGGCCACCTCTATAATTGGTACGACACCCGCACCCTCCGCCCCCTCCGCCCCGTCTACGTCTCCGCCGTAGACAGCGGCAACCTCTCCGGCTGTCTGCTCACGCTCCGCGAAGGCCTCTATGAAATGGGCCAACGCGACCTCGGCCAAAGAGCCGACAAACTCTTCCAGGACATGGGTTTCGCCTCCCTCTACGACCCCCGCCGCAAGCTATTCCGCATTGGCTGGGATCTAGAAAAAGACGCCCCCACCGAGGGCTGGTACGACCTCCTTGCCTCCGAGGCGCGGCAAACAAGCTATATCGCCATAGCGAGAGGCGACATCGAAGCCCGGCACTGGCGCAGACTGGGCAGAGCCCTCGTTAGCCAAGATCGCTACAGCGGCATGGCCTCCTGGACAGGCACCATGTTTGAATACCTCATGCCAACCCTCATTATGCCCTGTTACAAGGATAGCCTGCTCTATGAAAGTCAGAAATTCTGCGTCTATGTGCAGAAAAAACACCACACGCCCTGGGGTATCTCCGAGAGCGCGTTCTATGCCTTTGATCCGGCGCTGAATTACAGCTACAAGGCCCACGGCGTACAACGGCTAGCGCTCCGGCGCGGGATGAACAAAGAACTGGTGATTAGCCCTTACTCCACCTTCCTCGCGCTCCCGGTGGACATCCGTGCTTCGGTAAACAATCTGCGGCGGCTGGAGCAATATGGAGCCAAGGGGAAATACGGGTTCTACGAAGCCCTCGATTTTACACCGAGTCGCCGTGTGTCGGGAGATTGTCAGCTTGTCAAAACCTATATGGCGCATCATCTTGGTATGAGCCTGCTCACCATTGGCAACGTGCTCACAGACAATGCCATGCAGAAGCGATTCATGCGAGACTGCGCCATGTCCGCCTATCGAGAACTCTTGCAAGAGAAGGTACCGGTCGGGCAGATTGTGCTTCGCCAGCCTCCGCGTGAAGTGCCGGACAAACCAAGACGGCTCGCCGCGGCAGGGTGGCTAATAGAGCATACGGAGACGGACGTGTTTCGTCCAGCGGCGACGGTACTCTCCAACGGAGCCTATCATGTTGCCGTCACGGCAACGGGGCACAGCCGCAGTATGGCGGGGGAGACAATGACCGTCCGCTTTGCTCCGAGACAGGATGGGCCTGTGCAGGGGATCGGGTTCTATTGGCGCACGAAGGATGGTATCTGCCCCCTTCAAGCCGCGCCGGACTTTGATCCCGGCGTGCGGCACATTGCCCGCTTTACTGGCGGCGCGGCGGAGCTCACCGCACAGCGTCCGGGGTTGGAGAGCAGTGTCACAATCTCCGTCCCCGGCGGCGAATTGGGGGAGCGGCGGGTGGTCCGGTTGCAAAATCAGAGTGACACGCCGATAGAGGGCGAACTAATCTGTTATGCAGAGCCAGTCCTCGCCAGCCCTGCTGACTATTTCGCGCACCCGGCCTTTGTAAAACTCTCGATCGAGACAGAGCGCGAAGAAAACACGCTCATGATCCGCCGTCGCTCCAACGGTGTGCGGCCAGAATCCTATCTGGCCTTTGCGGTTACCGCAGACTTTGCGTTTGATACCTCCCGCGAGAAGGCACTAGGTCGTAGCGGCCTCTACGCAGCCTTATCACGAGATGCAGGCGGCACGTGCGGGACAGTGCTAGACCCCTGTATCCTGACCCGTATTCCGCTGGAACTCTCGCCAGGGGAAGCGCGTGAGGTAAGGTTCGCGCTGGCTGTAGGGGAAAAGCGGGGAGACGCCGCTGAAGCGGCGCGCAGAATCGTTTCGGGAGGGAATGGGCAAGAGGAGCGGTTTGTAGAACGTTGCGCGGAGCGGCTCGGTATCCCACCGGAGGAACTCACCGAGGCAATGGCGTCCGTATCTGACCTCCTCTATCCCTTTGCTCACTCCGGAGAGCGGAGCAGATTCATCACACCGCAATCCGCTGGGCAACGCGATTTATGGCCGCACGGCATCTCCGGCGATTTACCCATCATCACCGCGCGTATTGGGGAGGAGGATGATCTGACCCTCGCGGGGCGGCTCATTCGTTGGCACAGTCTGTTCCATCAATGCGGCCTAAACTATGACTTGGTTCTCCTCGTCAAAGACAGCGGAGATTACCGCCGTCCGCTCCATTCCGGCCTCCGCGATCTGCTCGCAGACCTCGGGCTAGAGAATTTCAAAGGTGCACGCGGCGGGATTCATCTGGTGGATGGCAGCGGAGACGTCGGCGCAATTCTTGCCGCGTCGGCAAGAATCTATGACGGTTCGGATACCCCTATAGGGGCGACCGCCCCTGATCGCCCACTGGTTCATCTGTACACCGCGCATCAACACGGGCGATCAAGGGCACCGTCCCCTACGCCGACCACCGTCGCCTTCTCCCGCGCCCCAGACGGCTCTGCCGTCATCGAAACCCGCGGCGGTCTGCCGCCGAACACGTGGAGTCATATGCTGGCCAATGACCGCTATGGCTACATCGCTACCGAAAGCGGAACAGGCCATATGTGGCAGAAGAACGCGCGCGAGAATAAACTCACTCCTTGGCGCAACGATACGTTGGCGACTGAAGGGCCCGAGCGCCTCACCCTGCTCCGCGATGGCGAGGAAATCTCCCTCTTCGCCGATACAGACGGCAGAGACTGCAAGATCACCTACGGCTTCGGCTACGCCCGCTGGGAGAAAACGATAGGGGATGACGTCATCACTGTCACGGCCTTCGTCCCAACAGATGTCGATGCCCGCGTGCTCCATGTAGAGGGCGACCTGCGCCCCGGCGATAAAATCGCCTATTTTGCAGAACTGGTTCTAGGCGTGGATGATAAAAACCGAGCCTATGTTGTTACCACTGTCGATGGTGCTATCCTTAGCGCGGAAAACGGCTCCAACGCCGAATTTCCAGGACAGACGTTTACCCTGGCGGCAAGTCAGGTGCCGGAGGGCTATACCTGTGATCGCCAGTCTTGGGCACGGCGAGAGTTGAACCGTCGCTCCGGCGCGGGACTAGATCCCTGTTTCTATGCCGTCTATCCAGGTGATGCGCCATTTGTCCTCGTGACTGGTACGAGCGGTGTCCACGACCTCTTAACCCTCGCACATTCTAACGCTGCAAATGCCGCTCTAGAGCGGACCAAAGCATGGTGGCAGGAACAGATCGGCGGAATAACTGTCCAAACCGGGGTAGAGGCGCTGGATCATCTCCTCTCTGGCTGGGCGCTCTATCAGGCTCTGGCCTGCCGTGTGATGGGGCGCAGTTCCGTCTATCAATGCGGCGGGGCGTACGGGTTTCGCGACCAGCTTCAAGACAGCACGGCCTTAATCGCTACAAGCCCGGAGGTGACGAAGAACATCCTACTCCTGGCGGCGGCACATCAATTCGAGGAGGGTGATGTCCAACACTGGTGGCACCCCTCCGGCCTTGCGAGCGTAGCGGACAAAGGCGTCCGCACCCGGTGCAGTGACGATCTGCTATTTTTGCCCTACGTCCTCTGCGAATACGTGGAAAAGACAGGCGACGCGACGATTTGCGAAATCACAGCCCCCTATATCCGTTCGCCCATCTTAGAAGAGCGAGAGCACGAACGGTACGAATCCCCCGCGATTAGCGAACGCACAGAACCACTCTTCGGCCATGCGAAGCGAGCCATAGACCTCGTCCTTTATCGTGGGGCGGGCCGCAATGGCCTTGCCCTCATGGGCACCGGTGATTGGAACGACGGTATGAATCTGGTCGGCGCGGACGGAAAAGGAGAGAGCGTCTGGCTCACTTGGTTCCTCGCCCACGTCCTAGAGCGATTCTCTGATCTCTGTGACCGCCAAGGCCAAACCGAACTCGCCGTCTACTACCGAGACGAAGCCCGCCGCTGGGGTAAAGCGGCGGACGAAGCCTGGGACGGCGCCTGGTATTTGCGCGGCACCTACGACAATGGCAAGACGCTTGGCAGCAAAGCGGACAAGGAGTGCCAAATCGACGCCATCGCCCAAGGCTTCTCCACCATGACCCGTTACGCGGACCCGCAAAAGGTAAAAACCGCCATCCACTCCGCCATCAGCCGCCTGTATGACCAAGAGGCAGGTATCATCCGCCTCTTCACCCCCTCCTTTGCAGACGGCGCAGAAAATCCCGGCTATATCCGCGGCTACGCCCCCGGTCTGCGCGAAAACGGCGGCCAATACACCCACGGTATCCTATGGCTCATCCTGGGCGCATTCCGCGCGGGCCTTGTGGACGAAGGTTACGCCATGCTAAACGCCATCATCCCCGCCCACCACGACCAGGCGATCTATCGCGGCGAACCCTATGTATTAGCCGCCGATGTCTACAGCAATCCCCAACACGTAGGTCGCGCCGGCTGGACCTGGTACACCGGCGCCTCCGGCTGGTTCTGGCGTATCGCGATGGAAAATCTGTTAGGCCTAAACCTGCGAGACGGCAAACTCTATATTGCCCCAAACCTCCCGAAAGCGCTCTCAAGCTACACCGTGACGTGGAAAACGCAAACGGAAACTTGGAACATCGAAGTAAAAGACGGCAATATCACCGTAAACGGAAAACCCTATAAGGGTGAAGGCCTCGAAATCCACCCCACAGACACGCACCGCACATGCAATCGCACCCACAGCACAACAACCCCCACGCCCTAAAGCGACATCCCCCTCCGCCGGCCGAGGCGGAACCACACGCCTTGAACGACCACGAGTGCAAAGTCAAAAGAAAGAGATTTTCAAGAGAAACACAGTTTCTCTATGAATCGCGTTTTTGCTTCTTTTTGGCGAAGCAAAAAGAAGGCCCGCCCGGCAGGGCAAACAGCCTACGGCCCGTCGGGCCAATAGAAATATCCCTATAGCAAAAACCAGGAAAATCTTGTATAATAAGAAAAAATCCACAAACGGAGAATCGCCATGCAAGCACCAAGCAGAAAAGAAATAGCCCCCTTTGTATTCCTGACACATTTGCAGACAAATAAATTCAAAACCGCCACCCTGCGTCTGAGCCTTCTCACCCAGCTAGACCGCGACACAGCGGCGAAAACGGCGCTCCTGCCGAGAGTCTTGCTCAGAGGTACCGAAAGCCACCCAGACATGGAATCCATCGCCCGGGCTCTGGACGAGCTCTACGGCGCGGAGATCGAGCAGAAGATCGTCAAAAAAGGCGAGATTCAGTGTCTAAATCTCAGTGCGAGCTTTGTAGACGACAGCTGCTTGCCAGGAGAAGACGGGATTTTACCCGAGGTCACGGCATTGCTGGGCGAGATTTTGCTGCGGCCTGCCCGAGAGGGCGGTAAGTTGAAGGCTGTCTATGTAGAGAGCGAACGAGAAAAACTACTCGACGAGATTCGCGGACGTATCAACAACAAGGATCTCTACGCCATTGGCCGTCTGGTCGAACAGATGTGCGACGGAGAGGCTTTCTCGGTGTTCCGGCTCGGCAGTGAGCAGGAGGCAGAGGAGATTGATGCTGAGGCCCTGACCGCGCACTATGAAGAATTGCTAGCAACCTCGCCGATCGAGATTTTCTATAGCGGTGCCGTGCCCTTAGAGCAAGTGGAACAAGCTCTGGAGACAGCCTTTAAGACCCTGCCGCGCACAGAACCAGACCTCGATCTCGGCACAGATGTGCGTATGAACAGCCTGGAGGAAAACCCCCGCTATTTCACGGAAGAACTCGACGTAACCCAGGGCAAGCTGAGCCTCGGATTCCGTCTGGGCGCCGCTATGGAAGAGCCAGACTATGTCGCGCTCCGGCTGTTTCATTATATCTATGGTGGGTCGGTGAACTCCAAGTTGTTCCTCAACGTCCGCGAACGGCTCTCGCTCTGTTACTATGCCACTTCCATCCTAGAGGAGCACAAAGGTCTGCTCCTCGTGGCCTCAGGAATTGAGTTCGAGAAGTATGACGAGGCAAAGGCCGAGATTTTAGCCCAGCTAGAAGCCATGCAGAAGGGCGAGATCACGGACCAGGAATTTGGCTGGGGCAAGAAAACCCTCATGTCAGATCTCCGCATGCTCTGCGATGAACAGGCGCAACTAGAGGATTTTTATCTGAACCAAACCCTCCTCGGCGAAGACAGTGACATCGACGCACTGATCGCCGCGGTGGAGCGGGTAGAAAAGGCAGAGATTATAGAAATCGCCAAAGAGCTCCAACTAGACGCAGTGTATTTCCTCACAGGGGAGGAGGCCGAGTAATGGACAAGAAATACTACGAAAATCTGGGCGAAACGCTCTACAGCGGCACCCTAGAAAACGGCCTCACGGTCTATGTGATCCCGAAAGTCGGCTATGAGAAAAAGTACGCCTTCTTCGCCACCAGCTACGGCGGCGCGGACCGACGGTTCCAACTAGACGGCACGTGGCAAGACACCCCAGCGGGCATCGCCCATTTTCTGGAACACAAACTCTTTGACACTGAGACGGGAAACGCGTTGGCGGACCTTGCCGCAAACGGTGCCAGTCCCAACGCCTTCACCAGCTTCGAGATGACGGCCTATCATTTCGAGTGTACCGAAGGGTTCGAAGAAAATCTCAAAACTTTGCTTGATTTTGTTTCCATACCCTATTTCACGGAGGAGAGCGTGGCCAAAGAGCAGGGCATCATCGGGCAAGAGATCAACATGATCGAAGACAGCCCGGGTTATGTGGCCTTTTTCAATCTGCTCAAGGGGCTTTATGGCACACATCCGGTGAGGGATTCTATCGCAGGAACAATAGAAAGCATCGAACAAATCACGGCCCAAACGCTCTACAACCTCCACCGCGCCTTCTATCGGCCCAGCAATATGGTACTCTGTGTCGCTGGAGATGTAGACCCGGAGCGGGTACTAGAGTTGGCCCGCGAACTCCTGCCGAAAGACTTCCACGAACCGCCCGTCAAAGACCACGGCCCGTCGGATACTGTTCCGGTGATAAAGGCGAAGACGGAGATCTCCATGGCCGTCTCTCAGCCCATGTTCCTCTGCGGTACCCGCGTGCCGCCGGGAGAGAAGGGGATGGCCTATCTGCAACAGGAGTTGACGGGTAGCCTCGCCATCCAATATCTTGCGGGAAAATCGGCGCCACTCTATCTGCGGCTCTACGACGAAGGGCTCATCTCGAACGACTTTTCCTGTGGCTTTATGAGCGGAGGCAGCTTTGCATTCACCGAATTTTCCGGTGAGAGCCGTGACCCGGATTGTGTGCTGGCAGAGATTCGCGCCGAGGTCGCGGCGATTCTGACGGGAGGTATAGACGAAGCCAGATTTATTCGCCTGAAAAAGGCAACCCTCGGGCAACGCATCAGAGCTCTGGACAGCATGGAAAATCTCTGCTGCGATCAAATCGCCAGCCACTTCCGCGGCGCGAATGCCTTAGATAGCCTGGGAATTCTGGCAGATGTCACGAGCCAAGATGTGCAGGAGTTTATTGCGCAACACTTACAGGCAGAGCAGTTTGCTCTGTCCGTAGTAACCCCATAGGGCCAGCCCTCAGTCGCCCGCTATTCCCATACAGCATCGCATACCAAACAACGGGCGGCCAATGGCCGCCCCTACATAACGAGGTGACCCTGTGGACAATGCAATCATCAGCTTCCCCTTATTCGGCCTCATTTTAGACCCGCCCCGCTCGATTGCCATTTTCGGCTTTCACATTCACATCTATGGCATCATTCTCGGCACAGGCCTTGTGGTGGCGGCGATTTGGGCAATGCGAGAGGCGCCCAGCTTCGGGCTCACACAGGACAATATTCTCGACATGTTAATCGCCGCGGTGCCCACCTCCATCATTTTCTCCCGGCTCTATTTTGTAGCCTTCAACTGGCACCTCTACGCGGATAACCCGATCACGATCATCACCGGAATCCGTTCAGGAGGGATCACGATTTTCGGCGTCATTCTCGGCGCATTCCTCGGAGCGTTCATCTGTAGCCGCGTGCGAAAAATTGATTTTCTGTCCTTCATCGACCTCGGCGGCATGGGCTTGCTCATTGGGCAAATTATCGGCCGCTGGGGGAACTTTGTGAACCGCGAACTCTTCGGTTTGCCTACGGACGTGCCCTGGCGTATGGGTCTAACAGCAGACGGGCAGACGATCTATGTCCACCCGACCTTCCTCTATGAGTCGCTCTGGAACCTGCTAGGCCTGTGTTTGATCTACACCTACTCGAAGCGGGTAGGCCGGAAGTATAAGGGCCAGCTCTTCCTGTTTTACCTATTCTGGTACGGACTAGGCCGAATCTGGGTCGAGGCGCTGCGAGATCCGTCCCAAAATATGTTTCTGGGTACGATCCCAATCAACATGGCAATCGCCTTCGCCTGCGTCATCGGAGCGGGCGCGGCCAATTGGATCATACTGAACCGCAAAAAAGCGAATAAAAAGGAGGCAATCTAACATGGAAAACATCAAAGACGAAACAATTCAAGAGGACGATATTCTGGAGTGCGAATGCCAAGACGATGCATGCTGCTGCCTAGAGGGCGAAGTGGAGGAAGAGACAGCCATTGAGATCAATCTACTTCCCATATTGCTCGGCATTGCAGGCATCTTGATCGTGAGACACCTGTGGAAAAAGAGACGAGAAGGACGGGCGTAATATGGCAATCATCCTAGACGGCAAAGCCCTAGCCGAAGAGATCAAAGAAAAACTGCGGGTAGAGGTAGCGCAAAGCGGATTGCACCCCGGTCTTGCGGTTGTTGTCGTTGGCGATAATCCCGCGTCTCGCATATACGTAGATAGCAAGAAGAAAGACTGCGCCGTCTGCGGCATCAAAAGCGAAGAAATCGCCCTTCCGGCGGATGCGGGGGAGGAGAAGTTGCTCGCCGTAATCGCCGAACTGAACCAGCGCCCCGATATCCATGGTATCCTAGTCCAACTCCCCTTGCCGGAGGGATACAGTGAGCAGAAGGTGATCCAAGCCATCGCGCCGGAGAAAGACGTAGACGCCTTCCACCTCATCAATGTGGGTCGCATCATGGTCGGCAACTATGCCTTCCTGCCCTGCACCCCAGCGGGCGTCATGGAATTATTAGACCACTACGGCATCGACCCGAAAGGCAAACACTGCGTTGTCGTGGGTCGGTCTGATATCGTCGGAAAGCCGCAGGCTATGATGATGCTCCACCGCCACGCCACCGTGACGATCTGTCATTCTCGCACCCCCGATCTCAGCGCGATCACCCGCCAAGCGGATATTTTGGTAGCCGCAGTGGGCAAAGTGAACCTCATTACGGCCGACATGGTAAAACCCGGTGCAGTCGTAGTAGATGTCGCCATGAATCGCGATGAAAACGGCAAGCTTTGCGGCGACGTAGACTTCGCAAATGTAGAGCCCATCGCCTCTTACATCACCCCCGTCCCCGGCGGTGTAGGCCCCATGACCCGCGCAATGCTCCTCGAAAATACGCTGACGGCGGCAAAAGCGGCTGTGGGCTTGCAAAAAGAATAAAAGTCTGGTAAACTATAAAGACTAAGCACTACATAAAGGAGGCAATACAACATGGTAAGCTTCGATTTTGAATCCTTCAAGGAAAAAGCCCTAGCCACAGCGGGAAAAGTGGCAGACAAATCCGTAGCCCTCGCAAAGACCGCCGGTGAAAAAGCGAAGGTGCTGGGCAAGATCACAAAGCTCAAGACCGAAATCGCAATGGAGAAAGATACCGTCCGCAAGAATTTTGCCGAGATCGGCAAAATGTACTATGAAAAGCACAAGGATAACCCAGATCCAGATATGGCACAGGCTATTTTGGAGTCCAGTGCGTCTCTGGAGGCCGTAGCGGCAAAGCAGGCGGAGATTGAACTCCTCAAGAAAGACCTGGCAGACAAATACGACGCGGCGGCAGAAAAAGTAGACGAGACGATCGAAGATATCATCGAATCCGTCGTCGACGACGAAGCGGACGAGGATCAATAGACTAAAATCCAAACAAACAGCCCCTAGAATCTAGGGGCTGTTTTTCCCAAGCAGGAGGCATTCCATGGAACACGAGGTAAGACGTGCCCAACCCGATGAACTAGATAAAGTAATCGAGATCATCGAAAGCGGTAGGGCATACTTAAAGGCACAGGGCGTCCCCCAATGGCAAAACGGTACCGGGCCGGGTCCGGAGGAAGCGAAGGTAGATGTTGCGCGCGGATACGGTTATGTGCTAGAGGTCGAAGGCGACGCGAAAGGCTATGCTACGCTGATTCCCGGGCCGGAAGGTTCACCGGAACTCGCAGAAGGCGCATGGAACGGGTCTTGCGAACAATACACCACCATCCACCGTGTCGCCATAGACGCCTCCGCGCGAGGCTCGGGTTTTGCCGGGGCCTTTATAGCGGGCATGGTCCAGATCGCGGGGGAGCTCGGCTACCCGGACATCCGCATTGACACGCACCCGAAAAATGAAATCATGCAGAAAGTAATCGCGCGGAATGGGTTTATTGAGGTGGGCGTTTTAGAACTGCCTTTCACAGACGGAAAGCGCCTCGCCTATCAGCTTTTGCTGGAGGAGGACACATGGCAATCCTAGTTGTTGGTGGAGCCGGGTATATCGGCTCCCATACGGTCTATGCGCTCTTGGAACAGGACCCAAACTGCACCGTTATCGTGGCGGACAACCTGTCTACCGGACATCGGAGGGCGGTCCATCCAAAGGCGAAATTTTATGAACTCGACATCCACAACAGAGCCGCCCTGGACGAACTGTTTGCGCAGGAGCAGGTCGAAGGGGTTATCCACTTCGCCGCCAGTAGTCAGGTAGGGGAGAGCATGGAGAAGCCTCTGGAATACTACGCCAACAACCTCGGCGGCACCACCACATTGCTCCAAGCGATGGCAGCGGCAGACGTCCGGCACATCGTGTTCTCTTCCACCGCCGCGGTCTATGGTGAACCGCAAAACATCCCGATTCGAGAGGACGATCCCACAATCCCAACCAACTGCTACGGGGAGACAAAACTAGCCGTAGAGCGCATGTTAGCCTGGGCCAAAGGCGCACATGACCTGAACTACGTCGCCCTGCGCTACTTCAACGCCGCGGGCGCGCACATCTCGGGAGAAATCGGCGAAGTCCACAATCCAGAGACACATCTGGTCCCTGTTGTACTTCAGGTGCCGAACGGAAAGCGGCCCGGAGTCTCCGTCTTCGGAGAAGACTACCCCACCAAAGACGGTACCTGTGTGAGAGATTATATCCACGTCACAGACTTGGCGGACGCCCACATCCTAGCTCTGAAATATCTGCGCAACGGCGGGACGAGCGATGTGTTCAATCTCGGCAACGGCGTCGGCTTCACCGTAAAAGAGGTCATAGAGGTGGCGAAAGACGTCACAGCGCACGAGATTCCCGTGACCACAGCGCCCCGCCGCGCCGGAGACCCGGCCCAACTGGTAGCATCCTCGGAGAAGGCGCGCACAGTCCTCGGCTGGAAGCCATGCTATGACAGCCTCACGACGATCGTAGAAACCGCTTGGCAGTGGCATAGAACCCATCCGGACGGATTTTAAGACAAATAAATGCAAAAATAAGAGCGCACTCAGAAAACGCAGGATTACAAATTGAGTGCGCTTAAAATATCTTCGACCTCTGGAAAAAAGAGCATCGCATGGTCAATCCCTAGTTTCTCCGCTTGAAAGAGCTTCTTACGGATGCTTCCGGCATCGTCGTAGAGCACAAAGTGGGAGCCCCTTGCATCTTGGTAGGTGAAATAATAGGCGGAGAGATCTTGCGAAAAGTAGGCCTGCGGATCTTGCTCTCGGGTGAGATCATAGAGTTCCTTGGCGGTGAGTTTCTGCCCTGCCTCGCCCTCGGTGGCGAGACAGTAGTCCATGCGGAGGCGCTCAATGTCGAGGCAAATCCGCTCTTTGCCATAATAACCGACCATCTCCTCAAGCCGCGCCGGGAGGCTCCCACCGGAGATGGCCGTAGGGATCAGTACCCGCGCCCAGTCGCTGTCGTTCGCGAAGGCCTCCGGCAGATAGAACTCCCCGCCTTGGCGGCGTAACCGCCCCGCTAGGACTGCCGCTACCGTATGAAGTTCTGGGGAAGTCCGCTGGAACGCGAGCATTACACCATCGAAGCCGCGCTGGATGCATTCGCGGATGACCTCGGCGGCGAGCAGATCAGGACTACCGGTGCCAAGGTCGAGATCGGATCCGCCGTCGCCCAATACCATGAGCCCGCCCCGGAGAGACAGGGGGATATTGGCGCGGAACAGATGAAATCCCTGGCCGATTTGATAGGCCATATGCGCGATGGGCAGGTCAAAGGACCTAGCTCTGCCGAGATCCTCCGGCGGGGTGGCGAGTATCACTTTCGTTTCCAAAGGCAACGCCTCCTTGTGTGTTCAGTAGACAGGGAGGCGCTGTTTTGCTATACTATTCTACAGGGACGATGTTTATATCGTCCCACTTAGCGCCCCAATTAACTCTATGAACGGATGGAACCGATTATGAGCTTTTCCCTCATCCCCAAACTGGTAGTCCCCGATATCTTCTATGTGACGCCGGAGCTCCTCCGGCAAAAGGGGATCACCTTTTTACTTCTCGATCTAGACAACACTCTCGCGCCTTATTCCGAAGATATGCCCTCGGAGCAGGTTCTCGCCTGGGTTGCCGAACTGCGGGCCAGCGGCATAGAGGTGTTTATGATCTCCAATAGCCGTAAAAGCCGCCGTGCGGACGACTATGCAGCAGCCTGCGATATGCTCTTCATCAAGCGCGCCGGCAAACCAAATCCACGCGCACTACACGCGGCGATGGAGCAGTTTGGCAAACGTCCGGAGGAATCCGCGCTCATGGGCGACCAAATCTTTACCGACAGCCTAGCGGCAAACCGCGCCGGGATACTCTCCATCGTCGTCCGGCCGATCGAGATGAAAAATCTCTTCTTCCGCCTGCGCTACGGTCTAGAGAAGCCGCTGCGTGCCCTGAGCAAGGAGAAACTACAATGAACCGCATCCGCGACATGCAGGCGGCCTTGCCGACTCGTAATCTCGACGGTCTATTGCTCACCGGACCAATCAACCGCCGCTGGGCGATAGGGTTTCCTTCCTCCGCCGGTGCGCTAGTGGTGACAGAGCGCGAAAGCGTCTTCATCACCGACAGTCGCTATATCGAGGCCGCAAAAACGATTGATCGGTCGCTCTCCGTCGTGGAGATCAAGACCGGTCAATCCTACGCCGCGCTTATCAACGAAGTACTGGGCCGAAACAACGTAAAGCGTCTCGGCTTCGAAGAAAACGTGATGACCCAAGGAACCTACACCGTTTATCAGGAGAAACTAGACGTCGAACTCATTCCGGCCCAAACGCTTCTAGACGATCTGCGTGCCATGAAAACCCCGGAAGAATACGCCCTCATGCGCGCCTCCCAAGCGATCACAGACAAAACCTTCGCAGAGATTCTGCCGCTAATCACCAAGGACCTCACCGAACGATCCCTCGCGGCGGAGATCATCTATCGTCTCCTGAAAAACGGCGCGGAACGCCCCGCCTTCGACCCCATTGTCGTCTCCGGTTCCCGCTCCAGTATGCCCCACGGCACACCAAGCGATCAAAAACTAGAGGGCTTCATCACCCTAGATTTCGGCGCCGTCTACCAAGGCTACACATCCGACATGACCCGCACCCTCTGCCTCGGCACACCAAACGAGGAGATGCGCACAGTATATGAGACGGTCTTACAGGCACAACGCGCCGGTATCGCCGCCGCCAAAGCCGGAATCATCGGCAAAGACCTCGACCGTGTTGCCCGCGACGTAATCGAAGCGGCGGGGTACGGCGACTATTTCAACCACAGCTTCGGACACAGCCTGGGCCTCGAAGTCCACGAATCCCTCAAAGTCGGCCCGACGGAAGAGAAACCCCTGCCCAAATGTGCTGTCATCTCCGCGGAGCCGGGTATCTACCTCCCAGGGAAATTCGGCGTCCGAATCGAGGACACGCTCTATCTCACCGAAACCGGTTGCGAAATCTTGACTCAGACGCCAAAAAAGCTTATCGTGTTATGATGTCCTTGACCTTAACCCCGCCGGAGGATAGGTGCGCCGTACATCATCTTGTGAGTTCCCCGGAAAATTTCGGAAAAAGGTTGCAAATGTAGGAAAAGTAGAGTAAAATCGTAACAAAGAAACAGCCATTTAAGAGGAGAAGAGAAACGATGATATCAGCCAGCGATTTTAGAAATGGAGTCACCTTTGAATACGACGGCAAGGTCATGCAGGTCGTTGAGTTCCAGCATGTCAAGCCAGGTAAAGGTGCGGCCTTTGTACGTGCAAAAATTAGAAACGTCATCACAGGCGGCGTAATCGAGACAAGCTTCAACCCCTCGGAAAAGTTCGAGAATGCCTTCGTAGAGCGCCGCGAGATGGAATATAGCTACGAAGACGGCGGGTTATACTACTTCATGAACAACGAAACCTACGAACTCGAACCAATCGACGGAAGTATCCTCGGCCCGAGCTTCCGCTTCGTCATGGAAAACATGCCCTGCACCGTGTCGAGCTACAAAGGCAAGGTTTTCTCGGTAGACCCTCCGAATTTTGTAGAACTGGAAGTCACCGAATCCGACCCCGGCCTCAAAGGTGATACGGCATCGTCCAACGTGACCAAACCGGCAACGCTTGAGTCCGGCGCGGAAGTAAGAGTGCCCCTGTTCATCAACCCCGGCGATCGGATCAAAGTAGACACCCGCACCGGCGAATATATGGAGCGGGCAAAGGGCTAAACTGAGACAAAAGGGAGGACAGGCTATGTCGATTGCAAAACGCGTTACCTATTTGAAAGGTATGGCAGAAGGCCTGAACCTAGGCAAAGACACCAAGGAGGAGAAAATCCTCCAGGTCATCATCGAGATTTTAGAAGACATATCTGTCGAACTGGAAGACCTCACAGAAGATGTCCTATCCCTAGACGACGATATGAGCGCAATCATTGAAGATGTGCAAGATATCGAAGATGTGCTCTTTGAAGATGAGAAAGAGCCCTGTGCGTGCGGCTGTGACCGCTGTGGCTGTGGCAACGAATCCGCCCAGAGCGATATTCCTGCCCCTCAACCCCCTGCCTATACCAGCGGCCCAGCGTTGAATTTCACCAATGGGAAGCACCAAAAGAAACCCCAGCTTTACGCGGTCCAATGTCCAAGCTGCCAGAACGAAATGCAGATAGACGACGAGGTGCTCAGGCGCGGCACCTTGACCTGCCCCAACTGCGGAGAGAGACTCGAATTGGAAGAGCCATCGTAAGGCATAGAAACAAACAAAGAACCGGGCCTGCATCGCAGGCCCGGTTTTAATTTGCGTGAAAAGTGTTTATGTTTAGGGTATGCAATCGGTAGGGCTATATCAATTAGCTGCAATACACACCCCTACAACGGCCTCTTCCAAGGCGAAACAGTCCGCATCTTCACCCCGCAGACCAGCCCCATCGCAATGAAGGTGGTCACCAGCGATGAACCCCCATATCCAAAGAAGGGAAGCGCGATCCCGATGACAGGAGCGAGCCCCAGCGTCATGCCGATGTTCAGGAGGGTCTGAAACAGCATAAAAGCCCCAATCCCGGAACAAGTCAGCGCGGACAGTGTATCTCGGGCCTGCGCGGCGACATAGAAACAGCGGATGATAATCAAGGCAAGCAAAAGAATCACCAAGCTCGTCCCAATGATGCCCAGTTCCTCCCCAGCGGCGGAGAAGATGAAATCCGTCCACTGGGCCGGAACGCCGCCTGATTGGGTCTGCGTACCCTGCCCAATGCCCTGCCCCGTGACTTGCCCCGAAGCAATCGCGATCCGGCTCCGATGGGGCTGGAAATTCCACCAAGTATTGGTGGGATCAATGGAGGGAACAAACGGGGCGAGAATCCGCTGGCGTTGATAGTAGTGAAAAAAGGTTTCGCTGTGCCAGAGAATAAACCCAATGGGTGCGGCGATTGCGCTGCCCAAGGCAAACCAGCGCAGCTTCACCCCTGCCAGAAAAAGCATGGTGAGGAACATGAAGATGAAAATCAAAGAGTTACCCATATCCGGCAAGAGCACTAAAATGATGGCAAAGTGGATTGCCAATTGACAAAGGGCGAAAAAGGAGTTGAGGTTCTTATACTCCTTCAGATAGTGAATGTGATAGGCGAACATGATGATAAAGGTAATTTTCACGATCTCACTGGGCTGAATCCCGATCCCAAAAAAGCGCAGCCAGATGCGATATCCGCCATCAATGCCGTAGCCGAAGACACGTAGGCTGAGCAAGATCAGAATGCTAAAGATCAAAAGCGCCTTCCAGCGTGTGGCGATGCTGTCAAGATCGACCAGGGAGAAAAGGACAAAACAAATCAGCCCTAGGATAAGCGCGAGGATCTGCACTGTCAAAAAAGGCCCCGCTCCGCCGGCGAAATTCCGGGTAGAACTCCAGATGAGAACAAGGCCGAAGACAGAGCAGATAATACTAAGGATGAGCAGAAACATATCTGCTTTTTTCATATAACCGAAAGATGCCGAAAGTGCGCGTTTCACTGCAAGAGGCTCCTTTGCCGCGTGGTATATCCATTTGTTTTAACATCGTCGTTTACATCGTAATGTTAAATGCGTTTCAATGAGAAAAATGATTGCTTGCAATCATTTTAACACAAACTCGCCCTTTACGCAAATGCCTCTGTTCTGATATAATGTAAACATTCTATGTCCTCCGCAGTAGATGAGAAAAACAGAGATGCTATGACAGCAAAAGTGAGGAAAAATCCATGACGGTGGTGACCCATAGCGCAAGGGAGACAGAAGAGCTAGGTAAGACTTTGGCGAAGCAGCTTCGGCCGAGAACTGTCCTAGCGTTTACAGGCGATCTGGGTGCCGGAAAGACCACTCTGACCCGTGGCATTGCAGCGGGCCTCGGCATCACCGTACCCGTCACAAGCCCGACCTATACCATCGTCAACGAATATCACGAAGGGACCCCGCCCCTCATCCACTTCGATATGTACCGCCTCAGTTCTCCAGACGAACTCTTCGAGATCGGCTGGGAAGACTATCTCCAGCAAAACGCGATCCTCGCCATAGAGTGGAGCGAAAACATAGCCGCTGCCCTCCCGCCGGACACAGTATATATCCGGATAGAACAAGTAGGGGAGACGAGCCGAAAAATCACCATCACCGGCCTAGACTGTGAGGGTGACCTATGAAAATACTAGCCATCGAATCCTCCGCCCAAGCGGCCTCTGTAGCGATTGTAGAAAATGGGAGTCTCATTGCCCAAACCACGCAACACGCCGGCCTAACCCACTCGAAAACCCTCCTGCCCATGATCCACGCCCTGCTAAACGGCCTGGACATCAAAGTGGCAGACCTAGACAAAATCGCCATAGCCAGAGGTCCCGGTTCCTTCACCGGCATCCGCATCGGCGTAGCGACAGCGAAAGGCCTCGCCTTCGCGGCAGATATACCTCTCGTCGGCGTATCCAGCCTAGAGGCAATGGCCCATCAGGCGAAACATCTGGGTCCCGGCCTCATCACACCCGTTATGGACGCCCGGCGAAGTCAAGTCTATAACGCCCTGTTCCGCGCCGATGGTGCTAGGCTCATCCGGCTCACGGAAGACAGAGCCATCGCCATAGAAGACCTCTTTGCCCAGGCCGACCACGAAGGCCCCTACCTCCTCGTCGGAGACGGCGCGGCGCTCTGTTATGCATGGCTGCAAGACAAAGGCATCCCCGCACAAATACTACCAGAACACCTCGTCCAACAGACCGCATGGGGCGTGGCGATTGTAGCGGAACACTTGCCCGGCGAAAGCGCGTACGAAGTAAATCCAGAGTACATCCGCCCCTCCCAAGCGGAGCGGGAGCGGATGGAACGTGGGAAATAAAGGAGAGAACATATCATGTCAAACCTACACGTACTAGACCATCCGCTCCTCCAACACAAATTAGCAATGCTGCGAGACAAACACACCGGCGTCAAAGAATTTCGGGAAGTCGTAACTGAAATGGCGACGCTCATGTGCTATGAAGCCACCCGCGATCTCGCCCTCGAAGAGGTAGAGATTGAGACACCGCTCGCTCCCGCCAAAGTGAAACAGCTCGCGGGTAAAAAACTTGCCGTCGTCCCCATCCTGCGCGCCGGGCTCGGCATGGTAGATGGCATCCAGAACCTCATTCCCTCCGTAAAAATCGGACACCTCGGCCTCTATCGGGACCCAGAGACGCTGGAGCCTGTAGAATACTATTGCAAAATGCCTCGCGACATCGCGGAGCGGGAAGCCATCCTCCTCGACCCCATGCTCGCCACCGGCGGCAGCGCCTCCGCGGCAATCGACGTATTGAAAGGCTATGGCTGTAAGCGTGTCAAATTGATGTGCATCCTAGCCGCACCAGAGGGAATCGAGCGTGTGCAGAAAGACCACCCAGATGTAGATATTTACACCACCGCAGTAGACGAATGCCTCAACGACCACGGCTACATCCTCCCCGGCCTCGGCGACGCAGGCGATCGGATTTTTGGCACAAAGTAGTCCCCAACAGGGGCGATCTCGAAGGGGTCGCCCCATTTTTTCTTTTCTATAGAAATGTTTCTCTTTGGCCAAGCAGGCCTAACGCTCCGTGTCGCCGAAGGCGACCTACTTTTTGCGTTGGCAAAAAGTAGGCAAAAAACAATTCAAGAGAAACCGAATGGTTTCTCTTGAAAATCTCCTCCTTTTAACCTTACTGCACAGCGGATCGCACGTCACAGCTTCCGCCTCGCCCGGCGGAAGGGAATGCGGTGCGAAAACCACCGCACATTCAATCGCACCTGCCGCATTACAATTCACACGCCCTAAAGCGGCCCCACTTCCGCCGGCAGGCGGAACCCCAAACCCGAAACGCCCACAAACCAAAAGTCAAACAGGGGTTGTCAGGGGCGCAGCCCTTGACTCGCTTTTTTGCTTACTTTTTGCGCGATGCAAAAAGTAAGGCGCCTCAGCGCAACGAGCAAAGCGAGCCGCAGGCCCAAAAAGTAAAATGGTAGAGAAAAAATAAAGAGCAAGGACAAAAACCCATGACAGTAGAAACAAAAAAAGACTTCCTATCCCTCCGCAAAACCATCATAGAAAACACCTTCCAACACCTAAACGAAAAACAACGCCAAGCCGTCCTAGCCACAGAAGGCCCCCTCCTCCTCCTCGCCGGAGCCGGCAGCGGCAAGACCACAGTTCTCATCAGCCGCATCGCGAATCTGATGCTTTATGGTCGCGCCTCCGACACAGAAGAAATCCCGGAAGACCTCAGGGAGACAGATCTAGCCTTCCTGCGCCTCTATAGAGATAACCTAGATGACCAAGCCCTCCGCGAAGCCGGCGCCGCAAAAGCCAGAGCCATCTGTGCGCTAGCCCCCGTGCGTCCCTGGGAGATTCTAGCCATCACCTTCACCAACAAAGCTGCCGACGAACTCAAACACCGCCTAGAAAAACGCCTTGGCGACGAAGCCCGGGACATCTGGGCCATGACCTTCCACTCGGCCTGCGTACGCATCCTCCGCCGCTACATCGACCGCCTAGGCTACGACAACGGCTTCACCATCTACGACTCGGCAGACAGTCAAAGCCTCGTCAAACGCATCCTGGCCGACTTTAATCTAGACGACAAAACCTACCAACCCCGCCAAATCCTAGCCGATATCGGCAGAGCCAAAGACGCCCAACAAGATCCGGCGGCCTATCAAGCCCTCGCGGAAAAAGAGGGCGACCACTACCGCCGCAGAACCGCCGAAGTCTACGTCGAATACGCAAAGCGCCTCCGCAAAGCCGACGCGGTCGATTTCGACGATCTGCTGTTTCTCACCGTCAAACTCCTCCAAACCGACGAAGAAGTCCGGCGGCACTACCAACGCCAATTCCGCTACGTCCTCATCGACGAGTATCAAGATACCAACAACCTCCAATACCTCTTCGCCAACCTCTTGGCAGGAGGATACGGCAACATCTGCGTCGTGGGAGACGATGACCAAAGTATCTACAAATTCCGCGGCGCGACCATCCAAAACATCCTCAACTTCGAACAACAACACCCCGGCGCCCGAACCATCCGCCTAGAACAAAACTACCGCTCGACGGGCCACATCCTGGAAGCGGCGAACGCGGTAATCAAAAACAACCAAGGCCGCAAAGGCAAACACCTCTGGACCGATCAAGGATCGGGCGAAAAGCTCACCCACTACGCCGCCCGCAGCCAAGAAGAGGAAGCCAACTACGTCGCCCAGTGCATCCTCACCAGCTTTGGGCAAGGCGGCAATTGGAGCGACCACGCCGTCCTCTACCGCATGAGCGCCCTCTCCAACCAACTCGAATTCGCCTTCAAACGCAACGGCATCCCCTATAAAGTCGTAGGCGGCATGCGCTTTTTCGACTATGCCGAGATCAAAGACGTGCTGGCCTACCTCGCCGTCCTGGTCAACCCCGCCGACGATCTCCGGCTCCTGCGCATCATCAATACCCCCGCCCGGGGCATCGGCGCAACCACAATTGAACGTGTCCGAGAAGCGAGCCTCGCATCAGGACTGTCTGTGTATGAGACACTCCAAACCGCCGAAGAAATCCCAGATTTAGGTCGCTCAGCCACGAAGCTGACCGCGTTTCGCGCTTTGCTAAAAGATCTGAGCGAAAAAGTCAACTCCATGCCACTGGATGAGTTTTACGACTATCTCCTAACCGCCACAGGCTATCTCGCCATGCTCAAAGAGAAACCAGACGAAAATCTCGCCCGTATAGAGCACATTCAGGAGCTTAAAAGTACCATTGCGGGCTATATAGAGCGCAGTGAGGGGAAGGATTTGGGAGGTTTTCTCGACGAAATCGCCCTTTATACGGACCTTGACAGTGGGGAACAGAGCGAAAACGGGACGGTTTTGATGACCATGCACAGCGCAAAAGGGCTCGAATTCGACCATGTATATCTCGTCGGACTAGAAGAAGGCATCTTCCCCGGCCACCGCTCGATTGGAGATAGGGATGAGATGGAAGAAGAACGCCGCCTCTGCTACGTAGCCCTAACCCGTGCCAAGCAAAAACTCCACTTAGTCAGCACCGCCCAGCGTATGCTCTTCGGCCGCACCACAGCCAACATGCCCTCCCGCTTCCTGGAAGAAATCCCCGAAGACTATCTGGAACGCGCCGGAGAAACCCGTAGAGCAACGCGAGACAACAGGATAGATATCCAATTCGAAGACGAAGCCCCCTGGAGCAATCGACCGACCTCCGTGGCGTCCATCCCCGGGCGTCCATCCCCGTCAAAGCCGTGTTACACCCCGCCCGTAAAAACCACCCTGCCCACCTTCCAAAAAGGCGACACCGTGCGCCACAAAGCCTTCGGCGAAGGGATCATCACCAATCTCACCCCCATGGGCGGTGACGCCCTAGTAGAGATCGCCTTCGAATCGACAGGCACAAAACGCCTCATGCTAAAAGCCGCCGCCCAGCATATGGAGAAGGTATAGCGTGAAAATAGTCTTGTGGGGTTTTCCACTGGTGGTAATTGCTGCGCAATTACTGTCCGTGGAGTATGCACTAACGCTCGGAGCCATCTTCTTTGCGTTCGGCTTAACGGAACGATTCCGAGTATTGCTTCTGTTTGGGCTCACGATATTTGGTTATTTGCTTTGGTTTATGACAGCGCAATATATAAGCGCAACGATATCAAATGAGCCCTTAGCGATCGTGCTGAATCGCTTCGGTCTGATCGGATACATCGCTCTATTCGCAACTTGGGCGCGTATTCAACCGGGCACAAGGTATTTGCAAGCAGGAAGCATGAAAGAAACGCTGAAAGCTCCTTTGATTTGGTGGGGAGCGGAGGAGCGCGTCTGGCGTTTTGTATTAATCACCTGTGCTTTGTGGATTGTCCCAGCATTCTTGTTTGGCAATTTCTTTGCATTCATGCCCTATGCCCTTGTCTTTGCTATCATTAACCCCATTCTGGAAGGGCTAATATGGCGGGGGTTCCTCCTCGGACGGATGGTCGACTACATCGGCGAGAAACAAGGGCTGATCGTCTCTTCGATTGCATTCGGACTATACCACCTATCATTGGGATTTTCCATTTGGGTCTGCTTGCTGTTCGCCATCGGGGGATTCTACATGGGTGGGATTGCTATAAAGAGCAAAGGATTTTTAGCGCCAACCATCATACACTTCTCTGTGAATCTAGCACTGATCTCATTCGGCATCATTTTCTAAACAAAACAGTCAATCGGCGGGAACCTCAAGGTTCCCGCCGATTGACTATGATGAGAGGAAAAATGAAAAAATGAAAATGATAAGAGAATCTACCTATGCTACATATCTTACCAGGAGAATATTACGAAAGAAGAGTAAAAATATTTCAAAAGTATTAAGTTTTGAAGTTATTTAGTTAACATAACAAGAGTCAGTCTAATACAAAAGGAAAATACCCCTCTTGCGCGAGCAATGATCCGGCCGCCAAAACGAAAGGACGGCAGCGGAGAGAAGGGGAGAGCGGCCTGTCGCTTGGAGTGGTGCGGAATATGGCGGTTTCCGCATCCAGACGAGAGAGCAAAGGCGGCGCAAAAGCCTCAGCCAGAGCGGCAGGTAAGAGTTCTGCGATGAAAAGCTGATTCTCCCGCTGCATCACAGCGGCGCATCCGACTTGACCCTCTAATTCCAAGCGATACAGCCCACCGCCGGACGCCACGCAGTTCTGCGCGACATATTGCATGAAGAGTTCCGAGTAGACTGTGGCAGAATCAGGCAGGAGGGACTTGCGGAGGCGGATATAATCAGAAACATTGGTTAACATAATATTGAAAATGTCTGCACAATAATCACGTTCCGGACGGAAAACTTCTCCCTCGACAATGGAAAACGCCGCTCGATAACCGAGACGCGTATAATAAGAAAAGAGCCCCACCTCTGCCGGACAGATCAAATTACAATCAAACCCCAGTTCCGCACTGCGTGCTATGGCGGCCTGCGTCACCAACGCGCCCAGCCCCCGGCCGCGATGGTCCGGCAGGGTGGCAAGCGCATAAGAATACGATACCCGGAAGGGAGATCGTTTCCGGTTGCCCGCGCCGTGCGGCAGTGTACCCGCATCGAGGAGATAAATCGCCGAGGCAATATGCGCACCCTCCACCCATACAACGGCGTCTCCAGGACGATAGAGTTCAGAGAAAAATGCATCCGTGACCGCAGGAGGGTCGCCAAAAGCCACCTGCCAAAGAAGCTGCAAAGCGGCCTCGTCGCCGGGAAGAGACAAACGGATCATAGGGGCTCCGCACCTTTCCAAACGGCGGAATATTTCTCCACCATAAACACCGGATAATAGCTGCGCTTCGCCCTCTGCAAACTCTCGATCCCCAGATCATCTTCCCGATTGATGTAGCGAATATGCGGATGCGTCGCGCAAATCCACCGGGCAAATTCCCGGTTAATCATAGGATAGGCCCCCTGAATATCAGAAAAAGCCTTTTCAAAATGGACGATATAAGTGTCTGAATTAATCGGCTCTCCGATGGCAAAGGCGACAACCTTACCCCCAGACCGAATCAGGCCGCCCTCCAACCTGAGTGCATCGTAATTGGCAAAGGCGATGTCCAGCGCGAGGAGTTCAGCGGCGAAAGTCTCGTCCTTCTGATGGTGCCGCGCCCACTCCCTTGTCATAAAAACGCATTCGAGCAAAGTCTCCATACGAATCGGCTCAAAAGCCCAGTCGGGGTTATTTTCAATAAAACGGTTGATATGGTTCCGCTTGGCCGAGAGCTTTTTCCCCGCGAGAGTGGCGAGGCTCTCCGCCTCGTACACATAGTCAAAAGCAAAGGTATCCGCCGTGAACTCAAACTGCCCAGGAAACTCCTCTTCCAGCGCCTGATAGTTCTGCGCCGTGATCCCCGAAATCTTGAGCGGGACGCCATCCGTCTCCGCGTCGCAATAAAGCGCGCAAATAACAGGCCGAAGCGGCCCCCGACCGACCGGGAAGCCATAAAAAGGCGCGCCATGATAGAAGAGCTTATACAGGAGCCTGTCTCCAAACGCGGCGAGTTGCTGGTGATAGGTATCGTTCCAGACGAGAATGCTGGTAAAACAAAAGTCCGTGCTCCTGGAATCTTCCAGCCGAAGAATGCGATCGACCCAGCGCTTGTCCTCTAAAGTGACAGGATGGAAGTGGATGGTTTCGATTTGCTGTGTTCTGCAGCAACAGAGAAATTGCATAAAGATGTAGCCTCTTTCATCATGGTAGAGGCGCACAGTGTGCGCACCTTAGTAAGTAGAAGTGCAAATTTCCCGGATTTTCGCCTGAAGCGTCTTCAAATCCACAAATGTCTCCGGACGCCGCGCCGGATCCCGCAACAGGGCCGCAGGGTGATATAGAGCCATCATGTGAACCCCCTCATGCATAAACCACTGCCCATGATCCTTCGTAATCTTAAAATCCGGTCGTATCATATACATCGCCGAAACCCGCCCAAGGCAGACAATGATCTTCGGCTTAATCAACTTCAACTGCTGATCCAGCCAAGGACTGCAAGCCGTCTGCTCCGCCGGCAGCGGATCCCGATTGCCCGGCGGACGGCACTTAACGATATTGGCAATAAAGGTATTTTCCCGATTGAGATCAATCATCGCCATCATATCGTCCAGCAATTGCCCAGACCGCCCCACAAAAGGCTCGCCCTGCAAATCCTCCTGCTGCCCCGGCCCCTCGCCAATAAACACAACCTCCGCATCCCGCCGGCCTACGCCAAACACAACATTCGTCCGCGTCTCGGATAGGCGACATTGTTTGCAAGACATGCAGGCATCGTAAAGTGTATCCCAATTCATATAATGGCCCGTCCTTTTTATGTTTGATCGAGGGTATCGAGGCTTGCGATATGTGTTCTTAAATGATTCATTAGCGCGGTCATATCTTGATCTATTTGACGTGTTTTGTCAAAACATTCATTTGCTTTTATTTCAGAATAACGTCTGTTCTCCATTGCTAGAGGGCCATACAATCGATAGTTCGATAGTTGTTGTCCGCATAAATTCTTTATATTACGAAACATCTGATAAATATCCTCTGGCATAAAAGGGGCATTGCGCAAAAGTGTTTGATTTGCTTGGTTAAACCTGCTGGTTGCTTCTTGATACTGTATTGTGTAATATTCACGTCGCTCCGCTTCGTCCGCCGGGGGAAAAGTAAGGTCGGGAGGGAACAGATTGCTATTTTCAAACACCATTTGAAGCATTGCTTCCGACAATTCCCGGTACACTTCAATCTCCAAATCAAATCGAGCCTTACTAACATAATTTTTTCTCTCTAGTTGGCTCTTCAAACGTTCAAGCTTTCGATTCCCAGCAAAAACCAATATCGCCCCAACAACACCAGAACTCACGATAGAAGTCAACACAATCTGCCCAACCGCACTCCAATCCAAACCCATCACCCTCCCAGCGCCACGCCATGCCCCAACCCAAACGCCCCCCGCGCCTCACTCACACTATAAAGCGACCCAAAATAACAAACCACCCCATCCGGCCCCGCGGCCTCTCTGGCACGCTCCAAAGCGGGGGCCGCCCCACCATCAACAGCCTCAGCCAACGCCCCTCGCTCAGCAAGATAAGCCGCCAAATCCCCAGCCTCCATCGCCCGCGGAGAATTAGGCGCAAAGGTGAAAAACCGCTCCGCCAATGGCAAAATAGGCACAGCAATGGCCTCCAAATCCTTATCCGCCAAAAGCCCCATAACAAATATAAGCCGCTGACCGGGAAAATAACGAACGAGATTATCCGCCAACGCCCGCGCACCCTGTGCATTATGCCCGCCATCTACAATGACGGCCGGCTCCGTAGCAACCAGCTCAAACCGCCCCGGCCAAAGCGCCTGCGCGAGCCCCGTGCGAATCGCATCCTCCGACACCGGAAAGCCCCGGCCAGCAAGCACGTCCAACGCGGTGATGACCAGCGCCGCATTCTCCATCTGATACCGCCCCAGGAGCCGGATGGAAAGGTCAGAGAGCCCACTAAAAGCAAATCGCTGCCCATGGAGCGAAAATGGCCCAGGGGAGAGCTGGCTCAAATCCACCACCGTCAGCGGAGACTCTTTCTCAGCCGCAACCTCAGCCAAAACCGCAGCCGCTTCCGGCTGTTGACAAGCCGAAACCACTGGACAGCGCGGCTTAATAATCCCCGCCTTCGCGCTCGCAATCTTCGCAATCGTATCGCCCAGATATTCCATATGATCCATGTCGATCGGCGTAATCACCGTCAGAGCAGGGGAGGAGATCACGTTCGTCGCATCAAGCCCCCCGCCCATGCCAGTCTCCAGCACGACGATATCGCATTCCATCTCCAAAAACCAACAAAACGCCACCGCGGTGACGAGCTCAAACGTAGTAGGGTGGTCCTCCATAGCATCCGCCTCAACCCGAACGCGGTCCACAATTCGATCCAACGCCTCGTCCGAAATCGGCACACCATTGATCTGCATCCGCTCATGGAAGGTGTGAATATAGGGCGAGGTATCCAGCCCCGTCCGATATCCCGCCGCCTGTAACACAGAGGCCAAAAAGCAAGCGGTAGACCCTTTCCCGTTTGTCCCCGCCAAGTGGACAAACGAAAGCTTCTCCTGCGGATCCCCAAGACGCCGCATAAGCTCCCGAATCCGGTCAAGTCCCAAACGGCTGCCAAGCCAAGAGAAGCTATTAATATATTCGATAGAAGCCTTTGACATAAGATGTCTCCTTGTGGCCGGAAGTACGATCCCTTTAGTATACCACGAATTTCACTACAAGGCAATTTATAGGCGCGATTCTATTGACTGGTTAACATATTACTGATATAATTTACATTATGAGTGTAAATATAAATTGCGCAGTAATAAGTGAAGCGAGCGACAAAAGAAAGGGAAGGGCAATGAAGAAGAGATTTAGTTTGTTCTGGGCATGCTGCCTATTGCTCATACTCCTACCGCTGCAAGCGGCGGCCTTTCCGATTGACGGTACAATCGGCACAAGCGGCGCGCCATGGCGTTTATACGACGATGGCCGGCTCGTGGTGAGCCCAGGACATATTGACTGGAATTGGGCTCTGATTAGCCCATGGGACGATCACAACAATGACATCGAAGAGATTGTGTTTAATGGATCAGGGTTTACTGCCGAACGACTACGGAGCCTATTCAACGGGCTATCAAATGTACAAACCATAACAGGATTGGAGCTTCTCGATACGAGCGGCGTAACCCATATGAACGCCACGTTCAATGGCGCAAGCAGCTTGGTGAGCATCGAGGATTTGTCCGGCTGGGATGTCAGCAACGTGGAAACGATGTATTCGATGTTCCGGGACGCAAGCAGCCTAGAGAAACTTGACCTGTCTGGCTGGAATACCGGCAATGTGACATCTATGGGAAACATGTTCCGTGGTACAAACAGCCTGGCAAGCATTGGCGACCTGTCCGGTTGGGATACCAGCAATGTGACGACTATGGGTAACATGTTTCTCAACGCAAGCAGCCTAGAAGAGCTTGCTCTGTCCAGCTGGGATACCAGCAGTGTGACCAACATGGCCTTTATGTTCAGCGGCACAAGCAGCCTGGAAGAACTCGACCTGTCCGGTTGGGATACCAGCAATGTGACCACCATGGACAGGATGTTTCAAAATACCAACCTTGCGCGTCTTGACCTATCCGGCTGGGATACCAGTGCGGTAACGAACATGTTCAACATGTTTGTCGGTGCAACCAATCTGCGCCAACTTACGCTGGGAGAAGAGTTTAGCTTTATGGGCAACGCCGCCTTACCCCCGGTGCCAAACACGACACACACAGGTTTCTGGATAAACGTAGGATCCGGAACCGTTTATGCGCCCGCGGGACCGCATCTCCTCACGTCCGCCCAACTGATAGCAACTTTTGACGGCTCCACAATGGCCGACACCTGGGTGTGGCAGAGTCGGCGGAGTATCGCCCCCTTGGCAGACCATGTATTCCCGCCAGCCCCAGTGGGCTATGGCACACAGTCGCCCCACGAAGTGACCGTGACCAGCACAGGCACCGAGTCGACCGGGGACCTGACCATCACAGTGACGGGAACATCCTTTCTGCTGAGCGCGACGTCCCTCACCAGCGTAGATTCAGGTCAAACCGCCAGTTTCACTGTGGTGCCGGATATCGACCTCTCGCCGGGGTTCCATATTGCCGAGGTGACGGTGTCTAACGTTGCAAACGGTATTTCAGAATCGTTTGAGGTGCGTTTTTATGTGTCCACTTCGCCCCCGCCTCTTCCGCCACCACCACCTCCTCCGGCAGACGATTTCTCGTCCGATGCTGGGTCCCCGCTGGTGCAGGAGACATATGAAATCCACCTCGCCTACATGTTCGGCGACAACCATGGCAACTTCCGGCCGCATGCCGCCATCACAAGGGCCGAGGTCGCGGCGGTGCTGGTACGGACCCAGCTTGCCGACTTTACCTCACCCGAAGCGCTCCCCGCCGGGATGAGCACATTTGACACCTTCGCCGATGTACAGCTCGGATACTGGTACTTTTACTACGTCGCCTGGGCCTATCACGCTGGGCTTATCACCGGAGATCCGCCGGACGCGAACGGTGTCCGCGCATTCCGTCCCGACGCCCCCATCACCAGACAAGAATTTGCCGCAATGACAGCCCGGATCAACGCTATTTACCAGCTCAGCGGCAATTTTGCGCAATTTTCCGATTGGGATCAAACCCACGATTGGGCGCGGCAATACGTGTACACCGCCTTTCGGACCGGCTGGATGGTAGGAGACAATCAAGGCAATTTCCGTCCCCTGGCCAACATCAGTCGAGCAGAGGTCGCGACAACGGTCAACCGCACACTGGACCGCATTGACAGCCGGATCGCTCTTGCGGAGCTCTACCTGCGCAATCCACAGGTCATCCGGGACTTCCCCGACGTGTCGGAGCCCGGCTGGTATTTTCCCTCCACTCTGGCCGCAGCTAATAATCACCGTCTAGGTCGCGGTGTCGCTGGCGCTGTGGTCTGGAAGGAAATTGTGCCGTTCTCATAAAATAACAGTAAATAACATACAAGGAAACAAAAAGAGAGGGCTGCCAGCCCTCTCTTTCTTCCTATTCGTCATCGAAGTCATCCGCCACCGGCGATGCACTGAAATCTAGTTTCATCATCATCCGGCTGAGCAGGAGTTGATCGCGGAGCAATTCGCGGTCATCCGTTTGCTCTTGGACCTTCCGCGCCAGATGCTCCTTCGCTTCTGCTGTCCGGTCTTTGTCGATATCTCCGGGCCAGTGGGCCTCGTCTGTGAGAATAGTGACCGAACTACCCGTGACCTCTGCAAGCCCGCCAAACACGATAATTTGACGTTCCCGGCGTCCGTTCAAGAGGCGCACAATCCCGTCGGCCAGGACGCAGAGTTGACGTTCATGGCCTGGCAAAACGCCCATGTCGCCAGTGGTGGCGCGCATGATGACCATATCAACCTCTTGGTCGACCTTGACCTCTGCAGGTGTGATGACCCGCAAAAGGACCTTCTTTTTCGTCTCCAGCTTGTTCTCTTCCACGGTGCTCACCTATTGTTTCGACGCATGATAACGTTCAAGCACGTCATCAATCGTTCCGGCGGAGAGGAACATACCCTCAGGAATATCATCATGCTTACCGTCGATGATTTCCTGGAAGCCACGGACCGTCTCAGCGACCGGCACATATCTGCCGGGGATAGAGGTGAATTTCTCCGCCACGAAGAAGGGCTGAGAGAGGAATCTCTGGATCTTTCTAGCGCGGTAAACAATCAGCTTATCCGACTCCGAAAGCTCGTCAATACCCAAAATCGCGATGATGTCCTGCAGATCCTTATAGCGCTGCAGAATACTCTGCACAGCGCGGGCAGTGTGGTAATGGTCGTGCCCAACGATGCTCCGCTCCAAAATTCTGGAGGTAGACTCCAGCGGAGAGATAGCAGGGTAGATGCCAAGCTCAACGATAGAGCGCGACAGAACCGTAGTCGCGTCCAAGTGGGCAAAGGTCGTCGCCGCAGACGGATCCGTAAAGTCATCGGCGGGAACATAGATCGCCTGCACAGAGGTAATCGACCCAGATTTGGTCGAAGTGATCCGCTCTTGCAAGGCCCCGATCTCGGTAGAAAGCGTCGGTTGGTAACCCACGGCGCTGGGGACGCGGCCAAGGAGCGCCGAAACCTCAGAACCGGCCTGCACGAAACGGAAGATGTTGTCGATAAACAGAAGCACGTCCTGACGCGCCACGTCGCGGAAGTATTCCGCGATGGTGAGGCCCGTAAGACCAACGCGCATTCTCGCGCCCGGCGGCTCGTTCATTTGCCCGAAGACCAGAGAAGCCTTGTCGATAACGCCAGAGTTTTTCATATCCCAGTAAAGGTCGTTGCCCTCTCTGGTACGCTCACCGACACCAGCGAACACAGAGTAGCCGCCGTGCTCAGTCGCGATATTTCGGATAAGCTCCATGATCAAAACTGTCTTACCGACACCCGCGCCGCCGAAGAGGCCAACTTTGCCGCCTTTTGCGTAAGGGCAGAGCAGATCAATTGCCTTGATGCCTGTCTCCAAAATCTCCGTCGTCGAAGCTTGATCGGAGAAGCCCGGCGGGTCGCGGTGGATCGGCCAATGCTGCTCCGCCTCGACATCTGGTTTGTTATCAATCGGTTTCCCGACAACGTTCAGCATACGACCCAAGGTCATATTGCCGACCGGCACAGAAATTGGCGCTCCGGTGTCGATGGCGTCCATTCCGCGCACAAGCCCATCTGTCGCGTTCATTGAGATACAGCGGACGACATTGTCGCCCAAATGCTGTGTGACCTCAAGCACCACAGTGTCCTCACCATGTTCGATGGTGATGGCGTTGTAGAGGGAAGGAAGTTCCTGCTCAAAGCGGATATCTAAAACCGCGCCGATAATTTGTAGTACCTTGCCCGTATTTGCCAACTAGACCAACTCCTCGCTCTGTCTAATTCGTTACATTCGCACCGCCGACGATCTCGGCGATTTCCTGTGTAATACCCGCTTGACGTTTTCTGTTATAAGCCCGCTTGAGGTCTTCAATGATGTTTCCGGCGCTCTTCGTGGCGGCATCCATGCTGAGCATGCGGGCGGCTTGCTCGGAGCAGCCAGACTCCTGTAAGGCACCGTAGAGCACCGCACTCAGATAGGCGGGAACTGCATATTCCAACACCGTATCAATCTCCGGCTCAAATCGAACCGCCTGATCGCCGGTCGCCTCCGGCGTATCCGCATCGAGCGGACCGATAGGGAGGAGGCGCACAAGCCGCGGCACATGAGACAAAACAGACTCAAACCGCGTATAAGCCACATAGACTTCATCGACTTGCCCGGTGACATAGAGATCAAGCAGCGTATGCGCAACCGCTCTGGCATCCTCGTAAAACGCGGTTTCAGACATGCCGGGATAAGTCTCAACAATGTTCTTCCCGCGCCGTTGAAAATAAAGACGGCCCCGCGTGCCAATGGCATAGATATATTCTTCGCGGCCACCCTCTTCGATGTGCTTGAGCGCCTCTGCCGAAACGTTGGTATTATAGCTTCCGCAGAGACCCCTGTCGCTCGTGATGAGGGCATAGGCAACACGGGTTCCCGTCGGTTCCCGGAAGAAGAGGTGTCCTCTGGTATCATTGCATTGGCTGATCGCATCCATCATGCGTTTCGCCTCAGTAAACAATGGTCTGGCAGAGGCAAGCCGCGCTTTGGACCGCTGCAACTTCGTCGCCGCGACCATGTTCATGGCTTTCACGATCTGCTTGATCGTGCCAACGCTTGCTTTCCTGAGCTTAATGGCCTTCTTGGACGGCATAAGCGTTCTCCTTACTTGTCATACGGGTGTTTTGCCCGGAACGTGTCAATCGCGGATTTGATCTGCTCTTCCAACTCCGACGAGATGTCTTTTGTGTCTCGGATAGTTTGGAAGATTTGAGGATGATGCTCGTCAATATAGTCGAGGAACTCGCGCTCAAACTCCAAAACGCGTTCCAGCGGGATATCGCAGAGATAGCGCTTGGTGAGCACATACAAAGTAAGTGCCTGACGCTCAACCGGGATGGGTTTATACTGCGGCTGTTTCAAAATCTCCACAATCCGCTCACCCTGCCGCAGACGGTCCAAAGTATCCTGGCTGAGATCCGATCCAAACTGGGAGAAAGCGGCCAACTCACGATATTGCGCAAGCTCAATCCGCACAGGACCTGCCAATTTCTTCATAGCCTTAATCTGCGCCGCGCCACCAACACGGGATACGGAGAAACCAGCGTTAATCGCCGGACGGATACCGTTGTTAAACAACTCCGTCTCCAGATAAATCTGTCCGTCCGTGATGGAGATAACGTTGGTGGGAATATAGGCGGAAATATCGCCTTCCTGCGTCTCAATGATGGGCAGAGCCGTCAAAGAACCGCCGCCGTAATCTTTGTTGAGACGCGCCGCGCGCTCCAGCAATTTCGAGTGGAGATAGAACACGTCGCCCGGATAAGCCTCACGACCGGGAGGACGGCGGAGTAGCAAACTGAGCGCACGATAAGCAACCGCATGTTTAGACAAGTCGTCGTAAATCACGAGTACGTCCTTACCGGCTTCCATCCACTCTTCGCCGATCGCGCAACCGGCGTAAGGCGCGATATATTGCATCGGAGCCGGCTCACTGGCCGTCGCGGCAACAATGGTAGAATACTCCATCGCGCCCGCGTCGCGCAGGGTCTTTTCAATCCGCGCGATGGTAGAGGCCTTCTGGCCGATCGCTACATAGATACAATAGACACCCTTGCCCTTTTGGTTGATAATCGTATCGATACAGATCGTGGTTTTACCAGTCTGACGATCACCGATGATAAGCTGTCTTTGTCCGCGTCCGATCGGCACCATAGCGTCGATCGCCTTGATACCGGTCTGCAACGGCACGTTCACTTCTTCACGCGTGATAACACCCGGCGCGATGCGCTCGATTTTGCGTGTCGTCGTGGTATTGAGCGGACCTCCCTGGTCTATTGGCTGTCCAAGCGCGTTAACGACACGACCAAGCAAGGCATCTCCGACGGGCACTTCCGCCACTTGTCCGGTGAGCCGGACAGGGTCGCCCTCTTTGATCTGCCGATCGGAACCCATGATAACGGCGCCGATACTGTCCTGGTCGAGGTTGAGGGCAATGCCCTGGATCCCATTCGGAAACTCCAACAACTCGCCGTTCATTGCGTTTTTAAGCCCATACACCCGGGCGATCCCATCGCCGACCTGCATGACGCTCCCAGCCTCTTCAATCTCCAATTTGGAGGAAAAGGCCTCGATCTGTTGTTTTATCACAGAACTGATTTCATCAGGTTTGAGGACCATTGAACCACCCCGTTCAGTAATTAGTTGAGAACAATCTTAATGGTAATTGGAGATGATAGAGTCCCGCATATCTTCAATCCGCTTCTTCACTGTGCGGTCAATGCAGTGGCCGTCCACCGCGACGCAGAACCCGCCGATGACAGAAGGATCGACATGGAGAATCATATCCACCCGTTTGCCGAGTTTCTCTGTTAGAACAGTTTGGAGAGCAGATACCTGCTCTTCCCGTAATGCGGTTGCCGATGTGACACAAGCCTCCACCTCGCCGCGCCAACTTCTGCCGAGTTGGATGAAAACCGTGAGCGCGTCAACAGCGATAGCCATGCGGTTTTTCGAGATGAGGAGTAGCAAGAAGTCATACAAAGTCTCATTCAGCGCACCAGAGAACGCGCGATCAATAAACGCGCGCTTTTCCGCTCTGGAAATGTGCGGATGCTGGAGAATTTGCCGACATTCTGGCACCTCAAACGCATCCCGTACGAGGACAGCTTGATCTAAACAAGCGTCTAAAACGCCGTTTTTCAGGGCCAGATTATAGAGCGCGGTCCCATAGCGGGTGCTTACGTGGGCCATGAGGTCGCCTCCAATTCCGTGAGCGCCTCCGAAAATAGGCGATCCTGGGTCTCCTGATCCACCGTATGTGCGACAATTTTACCCGCCATCAAAGACGAAAGCATGATGATTTGCGTCTTCACAGCATCTTGGGCCTTTTCTTTTTCCTTCTCAATATCGACCAGCGCTTGCGTATACAGTCCTTCCGCTTGCGTTTGCCCAGCCTGTACGAGCTTTCTGCTCTTATCAGCGGCGGACTTATGCGCAGCGTCTAGGATTTCTACGCGCTCCTGCTCGATCTGGTCCAGATTCTCCTTATACTGTGTGCGCAAGGTATCTGCCGTGGCCATGTCGAGCGCGGCTTGATCGATTTGGGTCTTGATCTTCTCCGAACGCTTCTTCAGAAAATTCTGAACGGGCTTATACAAAAGATACGCCAACAAGGCCGTCAACAACAGTATGTTCACTGACTGGGCGATGATGTGAATCAACGTTTGCATATCGAGCCCGAATACGCGCTCATCGGGTGCGGATGTTAGAATTTGCAAAGGCAAAAACGAATGCAAGAGCACCCCTCCTTCCTGCGGTTACGGTTACAAGTTCACGTCCCTATGAAGGAACGCGTCGTGCAAAGACTTAGCCCGCCAGTTGCAGGTAGAGCGCGATCAGCGGGTTTTGGAAGAGCAAGAGGAGCGCGATAACCAGACCGTAAATACCGGACGTTTCCGCTACACCAAGTGTGATCAGCATGGTGCTGCGAACAGAACCTGCCGACTCCGGCTGCCGTGCGATTGCTTCGATCGCGGCCGCACCGATCTTACCTTGACCAACAGTGGTGGCAATACCGTTCAAGAGCGCGATTGCGGCGCTGAGCTGTGCAGCACCAAATACGAATGACAATGGATCCATGATTTATTCCTCCAACGTGTGAATTTTTTATTCTTCAGCACAGGCCGCCCCGATATAGGAGAGGCTCAATGCACAAAAGATAATCGTTTGCAGTGCGCCGACAAACAAGTCAAAGAAGATATGCAAAGGGATAGGGAGGAGAAAACGCAGGGCGAAAGGCAACAGGGTGTAGACCATCGCGATCAGTACGAGACCTGAGAGAATATTGCCAAACAGACGAAAACTCAGCGAGATCGGACGAGAGAGCTCTCCCATGACATTCAGTGGGAAGAATACCCAGACCGGCTCAAAGAAACTCTTTAAGTATCTGCCGATCCCTCGGAAGCGCATGCCCGCATACAGCGTGAGGAAAAAGGTCGCAAAGCCGAGTGCGGCTGTTGTAACCCAGTCTGCGGTCGGAGGACGGAATCCAACGAGCGCGCTGAGGTTAGAAACCAAAATGAAAAGAAAAACTGTAAAAAACCAGCCAGCGAAATACTTCCCATGTTCGCCGCTCATACTCTTCACGAAGCCTTCAAAAGCTTCGATCATAGCCTCAATCACATTTTGAAACCCGGTGGGAACATCGTCCATCTTTCGCAGTTTGAAGCGGACAAAGACAGCAAAACCGATCAAAAACACCATGATGATCCATGTGTTTACAATCGTCTGGGTGATCCAAAACTCCACACCAAATAGTTCGACAAGCCAAATGTTACTAATGTTAAAATCCAAGGACAGAACACCTCCTGAAATCTCGGTTTACATATGTTATCTTAATGCTCCAGCTAGAGACGGCATAAGAATCTCAGTCCTGATGCGGAAAGAAATGCATGGAATAGGCGGAGAGAGGCAGAGTGAGGACACCGGCCACTGCGCCCCATAAACTGATAAAAGGCACGATCACCGCAAGGAAAAGCACTGCCGCGGTGAGAAGAAAACGAAGGAAATATGCGCCCAAAAATCCACTGGATGTCACCGTCGGATCGCCGGAAGCGGCTCGCTCCACAGCACGGTTGAGCAAAAAGATTTTAAGCACATTGAGCGCGCCGCCCATCGCCGCTCCAACAGCAAAAGGCAAGAATGCGAAAGAACGATAAAAAATGGCGGAAGCAATGATGAATACGACCACCAGAATGCAGACGACCAATATCATGTTTTTCGCCGTACCGCTCAGTTTATACATACTTTCCAAGTCCCTTTAGTATCTTACTTTGGGAGCAAATCAAAAACCGCTTTGAATGCGGATGCAATACCGAGAATGATACCCAGCATCAAAAACCACGGGGAGGTATCGAGGAATCCATCCAACCACCGGCCTCCAAAAAAGCCAAGGGCAATACATACAACAAAAGTAAGTCCAATTTGAGAGAGAAGAGCGAGTCCCTTAATCAGGTCATGATGGTTCATAACGATCCCCCCAAATGCAAGAGGATAAACTCCGACTTGCAAGAACGAAGCCCACAACTTGCAAGATTGCTGTTTATCTTATAGAATCTGCGCCGAATTGTCAAGTGCTTTTAAAAAGATCGTGAAAATTTTTGCAAACTTTTTAAAGACATAAGACCGCGAAAACTAATGATTCTACAGAAACACAGGAACTTTCCGGGCAAAGCGCGTGTTCGCAAAGGTCTCGCAGATTTTTCTGGGAAATATTCCCGAGTCATTGTACTTTTATCCATAAAACTCACAGGTTTCGTTATAAAGTATGTTAATTCTATAACTTCTATTGACGAAATAGCTTATCTTCTGCTATTATAGGGCGAATGAAAATGCAAGAAAGGCTGGGATGCTCATGCGAGGTATGAGAAAAGCAATCCACAAATTCCGGGGCGGAGCGCATGTGCCGCACCATAAGGACACGGCGGAGCTCGAAAGCGTGAGAATGCCCGCGCCCGCTACTGTAGTGCTGCCCATGCAACAACATATCGGCGCACCCTGCACACCAACTGTTAAAGTAGGGGATCAAGTCTTCGTCGGCCAAGTAATCGGTGATTCAGACGCCTTCGTGTCAGCCCCCATCCACGCGCCCATTTCAGGCACGGTAAAGGCTATCGGCCCCTTCCTCTTATCGCGGGGCGTTTCGGTAGAAGCCATACATATTGAAAGCGATGGTCAAGAAACCCTCTGGGAGGGAATCACAAAACCGGAAATCAACAATAAAGCGGACTTCTTAAAAGCTGTCCGTGCCAGCGGCCTAGTCGGTATCGGCGGCGCCGGATTCCCGACCCACGTCAAGTTGAACATCAGAGAAGGCGTAACCGTAGACACTCTCGTCATCAACGGCGCGGAGTGTGAGCCTTACATCACGAGCGACTACCGCGAAGTCATGGAAAACGCGGACCATATCATCAATGGCATCCGCCGCGTCATGGAATACACAGGTATTCCCAATGCCCTGATCGGCATTGAGAACAACAAACCCAAAGCCATCGCGCTCTTGGCAGAGAAAATCGTCGCAGGCGGCCTGGAAGACCGTATCCAAGTCGTAGAACTCCCTTCGCACTACCCATACGGTGCGGAAAAAATGCTCGTCTACGCCACAACCGGCCGCACAGTTCCGCTCGGCGGCCTCCCGCACGATGTTGGTGTGGTTATGGTCAACATCTCCGGCATCGCCATTCTGGATGACTACCTAGACACCGGCATTCCCCTCATCCGCAAACGTGTCACCGTAGCCGGAAAAGCCATCGCCCGTCCAAGCAACCTAATCGTACCCATCGGTACCTCTATCCAAGACGTGGTCGATTTCTGCGGCGGCTACAATGTAGAGCCGGACAAGATTGTCGCCGGGGGCCCGATGATGGGCGCCGCCAAATACGACGGCGCAGCCCCCATCAAAAAGCAAGACAACAGCATCCTTTGTATGACATCAGACGAGACATTCGCCCCTATTGACGAACCCTGCATCCGCTGCGGACGCTGTGTAGACGCCTGCCCCATGAGCCTCATGCCCACGATGATCGAACGCTACGCCAGACTGGACAATCCGGAGATGCTGAAAAAACTCAATGCCTCTGCCTGCATGGAATGCGGAAGTTGCGCGTTTGAATGCCCCGCAAGAAGACCGCTGGTCCAATATCTCCGACAAGGCAAACAAGTAGAACGAAAGGCGGTGGCAAAATGAATAAACTGACGGTAACCGCCTCACCCCATATCCACAGCGGAGCCAGCACCAGAAGAATTATGCTCGATGTGGTCATCGCCCTCATTCCGGCTCTTATCGCCGCTACCTTCTTCTTCGGCACTCGCGTTCTCCTGCTCACCGCAGCGACAGTCTCAGCAGCCATCCTCGCCGAAATGGCCTCCCGGATGGTTATGAAGCGGGACACAGATACGATCTACGATTTCTCCGCCGTCATCACAGGCCTGCTCCTCGCCCTCAGCTTCCCGGTTTCTTTGCCGGTCTGGCAAGCGGCCCTCGGCGCGGCGATTGCCATTGTGGTCATCAAACAAATGTTCGGCGGCCTCGGTCAAAACTTCGTCAACCCCGCCATTGCCGGACGCCTAGTGCTTATGTTCAGCTTCCCCGTCGCGCTGAGCGCAGTCTGGACCCCGCCCCTCTTCGGGAGCGCGGCAGACGCGATCACAACAGCGACGTCAGACGTCGTGACAACAGCCACACCGCTGGCGCTCCTCGCCGAAGGCGCGCCCCTGCCAAGCTACTGGGAGCTCTTCATCGGCGCCCACGCCGGTAGCATGGGGGAAACCTCAATCCTAGCCCTCCTCATCGGCGCGGCCTATCTCCTTTGGCGGCGCGTCATCTCCCCGGTGATCCCTGTCACCTTCATCGGTACAACCCTCCTCATCGTCACCCTCGCCGGCGAAGACCCCCTGGTCCACCTCATGACCGGCGCCCTCGTAATCGTAGCCTTCTTCATGGCGACCGATTATGTCACAGCCCCCATGAACTTCAAAGGCCGGGTTGTCTTCGGCGTCGGGTGCGGCATCATCACCGCCCTAATCCGCCTCTTCGCAGCCTTACCGGAAGGCGTCTCCTTCGCCGTCATACTTATGAATATTCTCACGCCCCACATTGAGACATTGACACAGCCGAAAGCCTTCGGCCAGAAGGGAGGGAAGGACTGATGGAAAACCTAAAACAACAGTGGAAATCCATCCTCGGCACAACAGCCTTCCTCCTCGCCGTCTGCGCCGTGGTGACCCTTGCCGTAGCGGGGACCTACGTCGGCACCGCGGATCGAATTGCCGAGCAAGAGCGAATCATGCTCGCCGCCTCTATGGGCCGCCTCATCGAGGCGGACCAATATGATGTAGTCTTATACGACGCAATGGGTGCCCCTAAAGTATACCGGGCGACCATGGACGACGGAACCGTGCGCGGCCACCTGATTCTCACCGGCGGCAGAGGCTACGGCGGCACCGTCTACGTCATGACCGGCATCACAGACGGCGTAGTCGTCGGCGTCGAGATCATCAATGCCGCAGGCGAGACCCCCGGCCTCGGGCTCAATATCCAAGACGCAAGTTTCAGAGCGCAATTCGCTGGAGTAGACGGTTCACCCGAGCTTATCCGGAGCGGTGTTGCAGGGCACAACCAGATTCAATCACTCGCCGGCGCCACCGTCTCGGTCTACGCTGTTGTACTGGCCGTACGAGACGCTCTGGTTGTCTACGCCGAGTTGAGCTAGGAGGGGAGAAGTATGGAAAAGAAGAATGGTCTATGGTCTATCTTTACAAGGGGTATCGTCAAAGAAAACCCCGTTCTGCGTCTTATCCTCGGCATCTGTCCAGCCCTCGCTGTCACCACCAGCGCGATGAACGGCCTGGGTATGGGCGTCGCAACAACGCTCGTCCTCATGGGTAGCACCATCGCGATTTCGCTCATGCGCAATGCCATCCCAGACCGTGTGCGTATCCCAGTCTTCATTGTCACAATCGCCGGCTTTACAACGGTCGTCCAGTTCCTGATCCAAGCCTTCGCCCCCGCGCTCAATGCCGCGCTCGGCATCTTCCTGCCCCTCATCGCCGTCAACTGCGTCCTCTTCGCGCGAGCGGAGATGTTCGCAGTAAAAAACAAAGTGTTCCCCACAATCCTAGACGCGCTCGGCATGGGCATCGGCTTTACCGCCGCACTCACCATGCTCGGCAGCATCCGAGAATTCCTTGGCGCGGGCTCCCTGTTCGATATTCCGTTGACCGCCCACCTCATCGACCCCATGCTCATCATGATCCTCCCTCCCGGCGGATTCTTCATCTTCGGCCTCCTCGTCGCCCTGTCGAACAAGCTGGATAAACGGCCCCAATCAGAGCGGTCCAGCGGTTGTGCCGGATGCCCCTCACGTGTGACCTGTAAAAACTTTGAGACAGCAAAAGAAACAGCGGCAGAGGAGGTAAAGGCATAATGCAAGCGATAATCACGATTCTCATTGCCGGTCTCTTCACCGATAACTTTGTCCTCTCGAAGTTCCTCGGTGTCTGCCCCTTCCTTGGCGTATCCAAACGACTCGACACAGCGGTAGGCATGGGCGCGGCGGTTGCCTTCGTCATGGTAGTCGCCACGGCGATCACCTACCCGCTCCACGCCTGGCTTCTGCTCCCGCTGGGCCTCGGCTATCTACAGACGATTCTCTTCATCATCGTCATCGCCTCCACAGTCCAGCTCATCGAGATTTTCCTCAAACGCTATATCCCACCGCTCTACAATGCCCTCGGCGTCTTTCTGCCCTTGATGACCACCAACTGCGCCATCATGGGTGTGACCATCCTCCACTTCACCACCGGGCTCACCTATTTCGAAGCTATGATTAACGCCTTCGCTGGCGGTGTCGGCTTCCTGCTCGCAATGGTCCTCTTCGCCGGTGTCCGTAGCCGCCTCGAGGGGAACGATATCCCGAAAAGCCTCGAGGGTATGCCCATCACCCTCATCGCCGCCGCCATTATGTCCATGAGCTTCCTCGGCTTCGTGGGCTTGGCAGACGGCCTGTTTAGCTAAGGAGGGGACAATTATGATGATGACAGTATTGACCCCCGTTCTAATCCTCGGCGGCATCGGCGCAATCTGCGGTCTGCTCCTCGGCGTCGCCTCAGTCCTGATGGCTGTCCCTGTGGACGAAAAGGTAGAAGCGATCAAAGCCGCCCTACCCGGCGCTAACTGCGGCGCCTGCGGCTTCCCCGGTTGCGACGGCTTCGCTAACGCCGTGGCGGCAGGCAAGGCCCCTATCACAGCCTGTCCTCCAGGCGGATCAGAAGTCGTAAAAGCATTGAGCGCCATCATGGGCATCGCGGCGGAAGCCACAGTCCGGCAGACAGCAGTGATCCACTGCAATGGCTGTGCCGACAATACCTCAGAAAAAATGAACTACATCGGCGCCCAATCTTGCACTCTGGCCAACCAACTCTACGGCGGACAGACGGCCTGTACCTACGCCTGCATCGGCTTTGGCACCTGCATCGAGGCCTGCGCCTACAACGCAATCCGCATGGTCAACGGTGTCGCCGTGGTAGACCCCACCCTCTGTGTCGGCTGTAAGCTTTGCGTAGCCGTCTGCCCCAAAGGCGTCGTCGCAATGGCCCCGGCGGAAGGCGTAGCGGTTGTGATCTGCTCCAGCCAAGACAAAGGCGCAATCGTGCGTAAACTCTGCTCCGTCGGCTGTATCGCCTGTACCCTCTGCGTCAAAGCCTGCCCGGAAGAAGCCATCCGCATGGAAGACAACCGCGCCGTGATCGACTACGCAAAATGCACCGGCTGCGAAGCCTGCATCGCCAAATGTCCCCAAAACACAATCCGCATGGTAGATGCGTAGATGGTAGAGACGCAGCCCACATCGCCCCGCGCAAATTTCTCTCCGGAGGAGAGGAATTGGGGCAAAGACATCGTAAAACTAGATGGAAAGCAAAAAGCTCTGCGCGATGTCGCGCAGAGCTTTTTTATACCTACACAAACGCCTCCGGAAACGCCTTCATAATCCCCGCCATAAAATAATCCGCCATACGCAGCGCCTCCTGCTCCACCTTGTCAAACGCCGCAATATCCGCCGCCCAATCCCCCGCAAGACGCGCCGCGATCTCCTTCGTGGTGAGATCCAAATGCATGTAAAGCATATCCCGCAGAGCCATGCAGTCGTAGTGCGAGTTAAACCCGCAAAACGCATTCGCCATCTGGTTCGCGTTTGCATACCATCGGCAGTTCAGTTCCGCCGCCTGATCCGTCTGCTTATCCCGCAATGCGGTGATAATCTTCGCTCCCAGTATCAGATGTTCCGTGAGTAAATCCGCGATGGTCTTCTCAATCTCCGCCGAATAATACCGCCGAAAAATCCGCGCAATGTCATGCGGATTTTGGAGCAGACGCTCCGTCACATGCGGCTCGTCCGGCATCCGCGCCGCAATACTAATCAGCAGCATCCGCGTCCAATAGACATGCTGCTCCCAAGCGAGCCGCATGTCATTGATAAGCATAATCTGCTTCGAGCAAGAGGACGGTAGAAGATGGTGCATCAATATCAACTCCTTTTTGCCCAGTATATGGCCAAAACGAATGTTTGCCACAGAAAGGGGAGGCGTCGATACAAAAAGGGCGCGCTTTTCGAAAAGCGCGCCCTTCAGCTGCCCTGTAGGGGCGACCGTCCTCGGTCGCCCGCCTTCTGCCAATCCTACATAAACACAAACAGATTCCAATGCCATAAGAAGACAGCAAAGAGCGCTGTAAAAATGACCGTCAACACATAAAGTACCCTGCGCTTAGTTGTGATGACATCTCTCTTCCAAACCAAAAGAGAAGCCAAGAAGAACGCGCCCGTCAGAGCCAGTAGAATATAGTTCATCCAAGTATGCGGAGTAACCATCGACGTTGGGACAAAAGGTATACTCGCACCCATGCGGAGGAACAAAATCAGGTTGTTCAACGCAAGGGCTGTACCGCTGAGCAAGAACCCATTGCTAAGGTGGTGGAACAGCGAAGTCCCTTTCTCGCGCTTCCGCAAAAACCCGATGAAAACGACAATGGGCGCAATGAGGAAAAACAGAATACTAATCGCCGCAACCACCGCGCTAATGAGCAAAGCGGTCACACTCTGCCCAAACGTCTGCACTGTCGCATCAAACGGCCCGCGAATAGAGATTCCAACGGGGCTCCCATTTTCCATCTGAAAACGAATATCATACCCCACCCGCCCAATCATCGGACTGGGCGATAGGATCCGAAACACATAGGGCTCCACCTGCTGATACTGCACCGTCATACCCATCGCGTTCACTTCGATGGTATGCGCGTCAATCGCATCTACTCGCATGTTTGTGCCAAACAAAAAATTAAGCGGCTGGAGCAAATTACCCTCATGTCGGCGCAGCATCACAAAATCGCCCGCCACGCTTCTGGCATCCGGCAGTCCATTGACCGGCGGCCCGATTGTATCTACGCTGTTCCCAATCAGCAAATCCAGCAATCTCTCATTAAACATCGCCCCGCCGACAGCATTGGTCAACACCACAACGCCAAACCGCTCAGACGGCACAATGGCAAACTCCGTATTAAACCCGACAGTTCCGCCGCCGTGACCGATTGCGGGATAAACACCGTCGTAGCTCATAAACCCATGGAGCATCCCACGCATAACATCCGGATTCGTATAACTCGGACTCAGCATCAAATCCAAAGTCTCCCGGCTCTGAAACAAGGGGCCAGCTTCACCAGTAGGCGGCGTCAAAGCAATCGCAAACCGCGCCAAATCCTCCGCCGTCCCCCGGAGCGACCCCGCGGGATAGATGGGAATATAAACCCAAAGCATCTGATAGAACCCGCCGCTGCCATCCGGCGCATGCCCCCGCGCCTGCGTGCTCATATATGCGGTGTCTCCAAACCAATCCCCCTGCCCCCTCGTATTTACCATCCCGACGGGGACTAAAATCGACTCCCGCTCAAAATCGGTAAACTCTTGTCCGCTGACAGTGGCGACAATATACCCGAGCAGCGCGCTCCCAAAGTTCGAATAAGAACTGGCGGTCCCCGGCTCAAAAATCTGTCTCGGCTGGCTCATGAGCAGACCACCGCGCAGAGGGATCGGTGTTTCGCGCAATTCCGCATCATAAAACGTATTAAAGAAGAACTCCCCAAACCCAGCGGAATGGTTCAACAGATCGCGCACGGTAAAGGTTCTTTGGAAATTGAGCTCTCGCGCAAAATCCGCTGGCAGATAGGTGTGGACATCCGCATCCAAATCCAAAAGCCCTTGCTCGACCAACTGCATCGTCGCGACATACACAAACAATTTCGCGATCGACCCATACTCAAACACCGTCGCGGCAGGATCAATCGAAATCTGCCGCCCAAACTCCGCAGACCCATAGCCCCGAGAAAAGATAATCTCCCCCTCGTGCACGACAGCAATCGCCGCGCCCGGCGCATATTCGTGCAGATAAGTCGCAACCAATTCATCAATGCGCCGTTCCAGTTCCGAAAACGGGATGCCAGTCGGGGTAGCAGGCTCCGCCGCAAAAGCGGGCGGAACCATTGTGAGCAGTAGAGCCAACAGTAATACAGACGCTAGTAGTTTTCGCATAGATTTTTCACTTTCCTCATTCTCCAATGTTTTCTTGAGCATAACAGAGGAGGCCGCTTTGCGGTAGTGACATTTGTCATTACTTGAGCGGAATGACTCGACCCACCTCTATCGTTTCACATCATACTGGGCAAGTCTTAGACCACCATGTGTGAAAGATTAGAAATAGATTAGAATATAAAATGCTGCCTATTGTGGGTTCAAATAATGCGCCCGGCACACTGGGATAATTCGAAGTTCCCCATCCACATCCGCCATCACAATCTCTTCCGGATGATATTCAGGCACGCCATTAATCAGCATCAGATTCTGCGTTGCCTTCTTGTTGCAATAACTGCACGTATTCTTAATCTCTTCAATCGTATCCGCCCAATAAAGCAAGCCATAAGACCCCGAAAACAACTTGCCCTTCGCGGCCCGATTCTTCAGCCCATAGCAAAGCACCGGAATATGAAACCGATCCACAATCGCCGCCAACTGCTCTGCCTGCTCCTCCGTCACAAACTGCGCCTCGTCCAAAAGCACCGCATAGATCGTGTGGTCAGCGATGTAAGCCGCGACCATGTCAAACACATTATCCGCGCTCGTAAACGTCATCGCCTCACCCGGCGTCGCAATCGCCCGCGACGTAATCGCGTCCCACCGCGTATCCGCCGCAGGCTTCATCAGCAAAACAGGCTTATCCTGCGAATGATAATTATGCGCCACCATCAACAAATTCGCCGACTTCGCACTATTCATCGCCCCATACCGAAAATACAATTTCGCCATAACCCTTTGCCTCCGCATGTTGTAGATATCAAAGAAACAAGCCCTCACGAGACTTTACCTCGTGAGGGCTTGGTGCCGGTGGCCGGACTCGAACCGGCACGATGTCGCCATCGGTGGATTTTGAGTCCACTACGTCTACCAATTCCATCACACCGGCACGGTGCTGGTTCATTATAACCGATAAAAGGGGAGAGTTCAAGCCCATTTTTCATCGGCGAAGGAAAAAAGTGTCTCCGCCGACAAAATCATGATCGGAGGCCGCTTAAACGCCTTGTGCGCCACCACCGCAGCCGTGCACCCCGGAACCTCGTGATACAACCACCCCCATACATCCGTCCCCACAACCGCATCCTCGCTGAGCTTCACACAACTCTCCTTCAAAACCCACTGCGCAAAAAAATCCCCAGAAGATTCAGCTTCCCCCAACACCCGCCGCCGCACCCGCTCCGAAACAACCCGATGCGTCTCAATATCACACCCGATAGGGAACTCTGCCACCACACAAAGCGCATGCGTCTTACTGTGGCTGAGTGAGAAGTGTTCCGGATGCCCCACCAAATAAGGCTTCCCCGCCTCTGTATACGCAACCGCATTCCGCGCGCAAACCCCAGCGTGCTGCTCCAAAGCAAAAGCCAAAAGCGCATAGGCAAACAGCGCACCAGAGCCCTCTCCCTGCAACCGCGCCAGACGAGCAGGGGGTAAGAGGGCCTCGAACGCCGCCCGATTCGGAATAGGTGCATAAGGGACACAGTAAATCATCATAAAACCAGCATAACACACCGGGGGAAAAAGAGAAAGAAAAAGACTACCAATTCCTGCGATCCTGTGATAAACTAAAACAGTTATGGTATCCTAGCGCGGAGTATGCCAAGAAACCCGCCGAGATACGGAGGTAAACCCACATTGAAAAAAGTATTAGTACTGGAAGACGAAGCCGGTATTCGCAGTTTTGTCGTCATCAACCTGCGCCGCAGCGGCTATGAGCCGATTGAAGCCGTCAACGGAGCGGAAGCCTTCGAGCAGATGAAAGCCCACCCAGACATCAAAGTCGCCCTGCTCGATATCATGCTGCCTGACACAGACGGATTCGAAGTCTGCCGCAAACTCAGAGCCGCGAACCCCAAACTGGGCATCATCATGCTCTCCGCCAAAAGCCAAGAGATGGATAAAGTCACCGGCCTCATGACCGGCGCGGACGACTATGTCACCAAACCCTTCTCCCCAGTCGAACTCACCGCCCGCGTAGACGCCATTTTCCGCCGCACCGGCGGCGAAGCGGAAGACCAAGGCGAATTGCAACACGGTCCGTTTTTGCTCAACACCAAAAACCGATCCCTAGAGAAAAACGGCGAACGCATTCGTCTCACGCAAGTGGAATACTCCATCATGCACATGTTCATGGACAACCCCGGCAAGGCGCTGTCTCGGGAAGAGATTCTTTCCACCGTCTGGGGCAAAGACTACAACGGCGAACTTAAAATCGTAGACGTCAACATCCGCCGCCTGCGGATCAAAATCGAAGACGACGCGACAAATCCGACCTATATTACAACAGTTTGGGGCTTTGGATATAAATGGGGCTTCTAGATAAAAAAACAAAACGAGGCTACTTATACGGCATTCGCCGCCGCTGGCTCACATCCAGTTTCTTCGTGGTGCTCGCCTTCACGGCAGTCGCCCTAGGTGGACTTGCCTTCCTCGCACCGGAAGACAGTCTCGTCCAAACCGCATTCATCATTGCCCTCGGCCTAGGCCTCGCGATCCTCATCGCCATGCTGATTACAAACATCACCTTCATCCGCTCCATTACCGGCCCGCTGGACCAAATCACAAAAGCGGCGCACCGCATCAGTGAAGGCAGCTACGGAATCCAGATCCCCAAGCAGTACAACGACGAAATCGGCGACCTGACCGACGCGGTCAACAACATGTCCACGCGCATCAGCCAATCCGAAACGCTGAAAACAGAGTTCATTTCCTCCATCTCCCACGAACTGCGCACCCCCCTCACCGCCATCAGCGGCTGGGGCGAGACTTTGCTCTACGACGAAACCCTCTCTGCAGACAACCGCCGCGGCATCGAAATCATCCTAGGCGAAGCCAGACGGCTCAGCAAACTCGTCGAAGAACTCCTAGAATTCACCCGCATGGAAGATGGACGCTTCACCCTAAATGTCCAACAAATCGACTTAGCCGGCGAACTAGGAGAAACCATCTTTACTTACCGCGAACACCTCCGCCGAGACGGAATCGAACTCAGCTACACTCCCTTGGAGGCCGACCTCCCCCTCATCCCCGGAGACCCCGAGCGGCTCCGCCAGGTGTTTTACAACATCCTAGATAACGCCGCAAAACACGGCAGAGACGGCGGCAAAATCGCCGTACGCATGGCCCTCGAAGACGAACACGTAGCCGTAGAAATCCGCGACTTCGGCCCCGGCATCCCTGCCGACGAACTGGACTATGTCAAGATGAAATTCTTCAAAGGCAAGAGCGCAAGAGCGCAAGGGAGCGGTATCGGCCTCGCCGTCTGCGAAGAAATCGTCCGCTACCACGACGGACAGTTAGAAATCAAAAACGCCGAAGACCGCGGCCTATCCGTCACCGTCCGCCTCCCGATCTGATGTAGAGAGATATTTTGCTCTTGACGCATACGTTTTTCGAAGAAAACGTATGCGTCAAGCAAGGGCGAACTGTGTTCGCCCGTTGATAGATAGTCGCAGAAGAAGACACAAGGGAAGAGGTATACGATCATGCCGAAAACCTATAATGACATCTTCATAAAAGTCCGCCGTGAGCTAAAAGCCGCAGAGATCGAAGGCTATGGCTTAGAGGCGCGGCTTCTGGTTTCCTCTGCGGCAGACAAGACAAGAGAAGAGTTCGCCAGAGACATGAAGCTCTATGTCAACAAGGGCTTCGAAGAAAAGGTAGACGCCCTCCTCTCCCGGAGGCTGGCGGGCGAACCGCTGGCCTACATCATCGGCAGTTGGGAGTTCTACGGCATCCCCATCGAAGTTACAAGAGACGTGCTTATCCCTCGGATTGACACGGAAATCCTAGTCAGCCAAGCCATCGCCATGGCAAAATGGCTCCCGGCTGGCAGCCGCGTACTCGACCTATGTTGCGGCAGCGGCTGTGTCGGCCTTGCGATCGCGAAAAACGTACCGCAAGTCAAAGTGGTTCTGGCAGACATCTCTCCCGAGGCGATGAAAGTCAGCCGGGCCAACGTGGTTCTGAACAAACTCACCGGCCGTGTCACCTGCGCCATTGTAGACGCAAGGCGCTCCCCGCCTTACTCGCTCCTCGGTGAGTTTGACCTCATCGTCTCAAACCCGCCCTACATACCCACAGACGACATCTCCTGGTTGGACGACACCGTGCGCAACCACGAGCCCATCCTCGCCCTAGACGGCGGCGCAGACGGGCTAGACTTCTACCGCGTCATCGTAGCCGAGTGGAAGAAGATTCTAAAACCCGAAGGCGCGTTCCTCTTCGAGGTCGGCATAGATCAAGCGGCAGACGTGGCGGATGTCCTTATCCAGAACGGTATGAACCGTATCATTCGCTGTAGGGACACTTTGGGCATCGAGCGGGTCGTCGTTGGGCAGTTCGACAAAGCGGGAGAAGTTACCCGTGTGAGTAACCCGGAACAAACGCGTTAAAACATGTCCCGTATAACAGCCCAAAACGCCCCAGAACGCCTTTAAAGCACCCCGAAAGCACCCCGAAAGCACCCCGAAAGCACCCCGAAAGCACCCCGAAAGCACCCCGAAAGCACCCCGAAAGCACCCCGAAAGCACCCCGAAAGCACCCCGAATGGGGT